>CAVOIX010000045.1:0-265802 GCA_963695945.1 uncultured Acidobacteriota bacterium
ACGAGCCGTCCGGCGGTGTGCAGGATGCGCCCTGTTAACTGAACTAGCGGTGCGGGTTCCCCGGTCCTTGGGACGGGTTGCATGCGTCGGTTCGAGCGTCCGGGGTCATGATCGAAGAAGATGGGCCGCTGGGGCTGGCGGGCCTGACGGTGCTGCTGGTAGGTGCGGTGGAGGCGACGGGGGATCCGTTCGAGCCGTACCGGCTGACGGATCCGCAGGCGATCCGGTGTTCCCGGTGACGGTGTTCCTCGCGGATCTGCAGGCGTGCGGGCGGGCCGCCGGCGACGCAGCGGTCGTATTCGATGGCGCTCTTGCGGTGGTTCCGGTTTCTGTGGGCCTGTCCAGGTGCCGTGGGTTCAGGCGACGCGGGTGGAGGCACGCGATTTCGTCCGGTGGGTGCAGGTTGCTGGCAAGCTGGCCCGCCTGCACTGGCGTGGTGATGATGACGCGGCCGGGGTCCGTCCGGGCGTCCCAGTGGCCGCCGGTGATGACAATTGCATTTCCGCCGCACGGGCCAATTTCCGACTGCTTAATCGTGATGTTCGTGCCGTTGGTGATCGTCACGCAATCACCGTTGGGATTAGTGATGTGTAGATTCTGAACCGTGACGCCGCTTTGTCCCGATAGGGTGATCGGCCCGGACGCCGTCAAACCTCCTCCGCCGCCGCTTCCACTTCCACTATTATTCACCGTAACGGTTACCGATGCCGAGGCGGTGTTGCCCGCGGCGTCGTACGCCTTGGCCATAACGGTGTGAGCGGCGTTCGTCGATGACGACGTGTTCCAGCTCCACGCGTAGGGAGTCGACGCATCCGTCGCCTGCAGAGCGTTGTCCAAATAGAATTCGACTTTTGCGACACCCACATTGTCTGATGCCGTAGCTGAGGCACTGACTGTTCCGGAAACCGTTGCGCCCGAGGCCGGTGAACTGATGGCAACCACAGGAGGAGTCTTGTCGCCTGCATTATTGTTCACTGTGATCAAGACAGTCGCGCTGGTTGTTGTCTGCCCGCCTGCGTTGCTGGCAGTAGCGGAAAGTGAGTGGCTACCATTGGAAAGAGTCGAAGTGTTCAAAGACATGTTGAACGGCGCACTGGTCAGCGCGGCGCCGGAATTGGCGCTGTCCACGCGGAATTGTACGCGGGTGGTATTCGCAGACACGCTGGTCGAGACCGTAATGCTTCCGGAAACCGTGGCGCCGGTAAGTGGCGATGTGATGGAGATGGTTGGCGCTCCAGGATTGTTAATCGTCACACTGATAGCGGCGCTGGTGGTAGTCTGCCCGGCTGCGTTGCTGGCAACGGCGGTCAACGAATGGTTGCCATTGGACAGGCTTGCGGTGTTCAGAGAGGTGCTGAACGGAGCGCTGGTCAGCGCGGCTCCTGAATTGGTGCCATCGACCCTGAATTGAACGCGCATAGTGTTGGTGGAAACTTTGGTCGAAATCGTAATGCTTCCGGCAACTGTGGCGCCAGTGATGGGAGAAGTAATCGAAATTGTCGGCGCACCAGGATTGTTTATGGTGATATTCACGGCAGCGCTGGTAGTTGCCTGCCCAGACGGATTGCTGGCAACGGCCGTAAGTGAATGGCTGCCGTTGGAAAGCATCGTGGTATTCAACGACAGGCTGAAAGGCGCAGCGGTCACGGCGGAACCGTACCGTATTGTTGCCGTCCAGCATGAATTGCACGCGAGCGGTATTGGCAGAGACGCTGGCGTGGAAACCGTGACCGTACCCAAGACGGTCGCCCCTCCAACCGGAGAAGTAATCGAAATTGTGGGAGCGGTGGCGTTGGAGACGGTCAAAATCATTGTGGCGGCGCTGGTAGCGGTCTGCCCTGCGGAATCACTGGCGACGGCGGTGAGCGAGTGGCTGCCGTTGGTGAGCGTTGCGGTATTCAGAGAAAAATTGAACGGCGCGCTGGTCGCGGCAGCGCTGAATTGGTTCCGTCCACCTGGAATTGCACGCGGGTGGTATTGGCTGAGGTCGTGGTCGAAACCGCGACTGTGCCTGAAACCGTGGCGCCCGCGACCGGCGATACGATCGCGACGGTCGGAGCTCCGGCGTTGCTGACGGTAAGCTTGACTGCTGCGCTGGTCGCGGCTTGCCCGGCGGCATCCGTTGCCACTGCGCTAAGGGAGTGGCTACCGTCGGATAGTTTGGTGGTATCGAGCGAATAGTCAAAGGGCGCGCTGGTTACCGCAGCACTCACACTGGTGCCGTCAATCTTGAACTGAACGCTCGCCGTGCCGCTGGAAACGGCGGTCGTGATCATCACGGTGCCCGAAACAATTGCGCCGGACGCCGGAGCAGAGATGGAAATCGTCGGCGCTGTTGAGCCGGACGATGAGCCAGCCTTGGGATTGGCATTGGTGAGACCGACGCATCCCGCGCAGTAGAACGACAAGACACAAACGAGCATCAAACTAAGAACATTGGTTCCGCCGGAATGGACAGCACAACCGAGCTTGGAATGCAACGAGTTCATCAAGGGTCCCCCGACCCGACGCAGGATTGGAGGCAGCTTTCATGCCTCATGTCTGCTCGTTCGCGCGTAGTCGACGCTATCGTCGGGAAGACGTCTGTACCTACTGGCCAAGAGGGCAAGTTGAGATAGGGGAAATCGCCCTGTCCTCAATCACTAAAGTTCGTTGTCGGGACAGATCGGGGTTCAGGTGGGTTCAAAGCCGCAAGACGGAAACTTCAGAAAGAGGGAATTTCGTTTGAGGTTTGTGGCCCCTGGAATGAGCATTCTTGGCTCTCTACTTCCAGGAAACAGGCGGCCAGCGCCAAGGGATAAAAAATGGAAAGCCGTGGTATACGTGAAGAAATGGAATCAACCGGTAAAGCTGGCGGGCGAGGAGGTTCGTTGCGCAGGCGGGCGTGCATACTGCTGACATTCATTACCTGTTTTTCAGCCTGTCTCGTAAGCGTGGGAGCCCCCCGGAATCCGGGAACGGTGGCCGATTTTTTGCCGGCTGCACGCGTCGGACGGGGGTTGCAGTTGGGCGCTGCACGATCGATGGATCGCGCTCACCCTGAAGCCGCCTCCACGTCGATCTTTGCGATGTCCGTGCAATCGGGAATTTTCAAGGACACGCCCTGGCCTCCCATGCCCATCGCCGGCATTCGGCTGTGGGATACGTTCACCAACTGGAGCATGATCGAAACCTCGCGAGGCAATTACGATTGGCCCGCGCTGGACCGCTGGCTCATCCAGGCCAAGGCGCACGACGTCGATGTGCTCTATACGTTCGGTGGAACGCCGACTTGGGCTTCGTCCAACCCGACGGCCAAGTGTGACTACAATCCGGGAGGCTGCTATCCGCCCCTCGACCTGCAGGATTGGGATGATTACGTGCGGGCGCTGGCTACCCATTCCGCCGGCCGAATCAAGTATTGGGAACTGTGGAACGAAGCGAATCAGCACGAGTATTGGAGCGGCGATATTCCCGCTCTGGTCACTATGGCGCAGCACGCCTATGCAATCATTAAGTCCGTCGACCCTTCCGCGAAAGTGTTTACTCCGTCCGGCGTGGGCGGCAGCGGAGACACTTCGGCCTTTCTGGACAAATTCCTCGAAGCCGGCGGCGGCAAATACGTGGACGGTGTTGCGTTCCACGGATATGTCAATTCGATTCCGGCCGTTCCCGAGGACGTGAATCACATCGTGGACGCCGTGCAAGACGTGATGAACAAGCGGGGAATAGGCGGAATTCCGCTGTGGGATACCGAGTCCAGCTGGGGCCCGGCAAAGCATCTTTTGAACGAGGACGACCGCGTGGCATTCGTCGCGCGGCACTACATTTTGGAATGGTCAAAAGGCGTGCAGCGCAACTACTGGTATGCCTGGAATGACACCGACTATGGAACGCTGTGGGACATCAACACCCGCACAATTCGCCGCGCCGGGAGCGCGTACCGCGAGGTAGACAATTGGCTGAACGGGGCGATTATGACCGCTCGTTGCGCCATGGATTCTGGTTCCACATGGACGTGCGGCTTTACGCTGCGCGGGGGCGCGCCGGCGCAGGTTGTTTGGAACAGTTCCGTTTCAGGGAGCTCAACTGTTCCATTTCGGCTGGCATCGAGCTATTTGCAATACCGCAACCTGGACGGTAGCACGATGCCCATTTCCGGAGACAGCGTCCCAATTGGCGCACAACCTATTCTGCTGGTTGCTGGCTCCGGACCAACGAAGCCTTCCACAAGGCCAGCAACTTCTCGCTAGAGCCCGCGACACGGATCTAAGCCGGTCAAAATTCCCGCAGATCACCGGAACAACAGAGTTCCGAAGAAAAAAAAGAGCCCAAAGGCGATACGCCTTTGGGCTCGAAAGTTAGTTCTAAGCGTGATTAGACGATTTAACTTTGTGGCCGTAGCGGAGGACCGATGGTCTCCGGCCCGGAAGATTGTCTATTGCCCGGTGCCTGTCAGGGTCACCTTCTTCAGGCTACCGGTAGCGTTATCGGTGATCGTAACCGAAGTCGAGTGAGCGCCCTTCGATGTGGGTTTGAACGTGACGCTGATCGTGCAGGTTGCGCCCCCCGCGAGCGATGTTCCGCAAGTATTGGTTTGTGCGAATTGACTGCCTGCAGCAATCTTCGTGATGCTAAGCGAAATACTGCCGGCGTTGGTTAGAGTCGCGACTTGAGGCGCGCTGGTCGTGCCAACTGTCTGAGTTCCAAAGCTCAATGTGGTTGGCGAAAGCGTAATATCAGCGGCACTGCCAGTAGAGTAGCTCGGATTGCGGACTTCCGGTCGCATTATCGGTGATGGTTATCATTCCGCTACGCGTGCCCGCGGCCGTGGGAACAAATTTCACGGTAATGGTGCACTGGAGCCCTGCGTTGAGCGAAGTTCCGCAATTGTTAGTCTCCGTGAAATCTCCGCCGGCCACGATGCTCGTCAGGCTTAGCGTTGAGGTACCAGTGTTCTTTAGCGTCACTGTTTTCGATGAGCTGGTTGTGCTGACCTGTTGCAGGGCAAAAGTCAGGCTCGCGGGCGACAGACTTACCGTGGTCGTACCCGAAGTGGTGCCGGTGCCGGTGAGAGTCACAACGTGCGGGCTGCCTGCGGCGTTGTCGGTAATTGTAATCGTGCCGGGCTGGCTGCCGGTGGCGGTGGGCTTGAACGTGACGCTGATCGTGCAATTCCCGCCGGCCGCGACCGAAGTGCCGCAAGTATTGGTTTGCGAATACGGAGCGCTTGCCGCGATGCTGGTGATGCTCAACGAAGCGGTGCCCGTATTGGTCAGCGTGACGGGCTGCGCGGTGCTGGATGTGTTCACTACCTGGTTGCCGAAACTCAAGGTGGTTGGCGACAAGCTTACGGCTGGCGCCGTCGTGGCCGTGCCCATTCCCGACAGACCCACCGTGTGAGGACTGCCGGTAGCGTTGTCAGTAATCGTAATCGTACCGGGCTGGCTGCCGGTGGCGGTAGGCTTGAACGTGACGCTGATCGTGCAATTCCCGCCGGCCGCGACCGAAGCGCCGCAAGTGTTCGTTTGCGAGTATGGAGCGCTTGCCGCGATGCTGGTGATGCTCAACGAAGCGGTACCCGTATTGGTCAGGGTAACGGGCTGCGCGGCGCTGGATGTGTTCACGGTCTGGTTGCCGAAGCTCAGGGTGGTCGGCGACAAGCTCACGGCTGGCGCCGTCGTGGCCGTGCCTGTTCCCGACAGACCCACCGTGTGAGGACTGCCGGTAGCGTTGTCAATAATCGTAATTGTACCGGGCTGGCTGCCGGTGGCGGTGGGCGTGAACGTGACGCTGATAGTGCAATTGCCACCAGCCGCGACCGAAGCGCCACACGTGTTCGTTTGCGAATATGGAGCGCTTGCCACGATGCTGGTGATGCTCAGCGAAGCGTTGCCCGTATTGGTCAGGGTGACCGGCTGCGCTGCGCTGGATGTATTCACGGTCTGGTTGCCGAAGCTCAGGGTGGTCGGCGACAGGCTCGCCACAGGAGCCGGCGCGGGGGTGCCGGTTCCGGTCAAGTTCACAACATGCGGACTTCCTGGTGCATTGTCCGTAATGGTAATTGTGCCGGACTGGCTGCCGGTGGCGGTGGGTAAGAATGTCACGTTGATCGTGCAACTCCCGCCGGCGGCAACCGACGACCCGCAGTCGTTGGTTTGCGAGTACTGAGCGCTTGCTGCGATGCTGACGGTGAGTGCGGAGCTTCCGATGTTGTTCAGAGTCACCGGTTGCGCAGTGCTCGACGTGCTGACCGCCTGATTTCCGAAAGCGAGGGTGGTCGATGACAGATTGGCCACCGGACCCGCGGCTGGCGTGCCGGTACCCGTCAGGCTCACCGACTGCGGGCTGTTGGCGGCATTGTCGGTAAAGGTTATCGTTCCGGTGCGCGTTCCGGTCGCAAGGGGCGTGAACGTAACATTGATAGTGCAGCTGCCGGCCGCCGCGACAAACGTTCCACAATTGTCGGTTTCGGCGAAATCCCCGCTGGCCGCTATGCTGGAAATGCTGAGCGAGGCGCTTCCAGTGTTCGTTAGCGTCAACGTCTGCGCCGCACTCGTCGTGCCGATCTGTGTTCCTCCCGTGCCGGCCACGAACGTCGCAATCAGCGAGGTCAGCGCGTCGGAGGCGGAAGAAGTCGCGGTTGCCGTCTGCGTACCTTTGGTGGAGACCGTCTTATCCTCGGAAAAGGCGTCTGTCGCAGAGCCGGTGTTGGGGGTTGCCAGCGCGTTGCCATATCCGTTACCGACTGTCCAGGTTCCCGATCCGTTGTCCCTGCCGAAGTACGCGAATACAAATTCGTTCAGCGAGGTCGTGGCCGCGGAAGTGGAGACGGTCGCCGCCGTTCCGCTGGATTGAAAATTCGAACCCGTCTGGTCAAGAACCGAAGAGGTCACTAACCCCGCGACTTCGTAAATGTGCAGATGCAAATTGTTCGTTCCCGTCATATGGACGGTCACGGTGTCTGCGCCGGTTGATGGAACAATCGCGTAGTACAGTCCCGCCAGGGAAGGAGTGCCGGCCGTTCCCGGATTCTTGGTTACCGCGAGTGTCCAGGTGCTGCCCAAAGTATCCGTGACGGCCGGGGAAGCAAATGCATTTCCGGCATACGAGCTCACGCCCACCACCATCAGATTGTTCTTGGTGACGTTGCTGGGAAACTTTACGGCGAGCGTTGTGCTACCCGATCCTGTGCTCCCGGCGTCCTGAGCAACCGAGACTGCGGCGCTTCCGAACGACATGCTGCTGGCAGACAGACTTACCACCGGGTTGACGGCTGTGGTGCCGGTCCCGGTGAGGCTGACTTTCTGCGGGCTTCCGACGGCGCTGTCCGTAATGGTAAGCGTCCCGGACTGAGCGCCGCTAGCCGTCGGCGTGAACGCGACGTTAATCGTGCACGCTCCATTCGCCGCCAAGGTTGCGGGACTGCTGGGACAGTTGTTCGTTTGGGCGTACTGCGAGCTTGCGGCGATGCTGGAGATGGTGACAGCGGAACCGCTGGTGTTGGTCAGCGTCACAGGCTGTGAAGCGCTGGTCGTATTCACCTGCTGATTTCCAAAGCTCAGGGTTGTCGGAGATACGTTCATCGGTGCACTGCCGGACGTCGTAAATCTCCAAATTGGGCCCACCGATGTTCCTGTCGAATTCGTGACCGTCACATACCACTCATAGGTCGAGCCTGAGGTCAGACTCGGCCAGGTGTAACTCGATGAGGTGCCGGAAAGTACGCCCGCCTCGCTGGCCAGCAGCGAGAAACCGTTGCCACTGCCCTGCATATCGTAGTTGACGGTAAAGTCCCCGGCGGAGGTGTTCTCGTACTGGTTGAGATAGGGAGAATAGGTTTGGACGTGAATCTGATTGCTGGCCGGCAAGAAATTCAGAATTCTTAGCCAGCCGTCCCCGCCAAATCCGGATTCCTGGTAGTCCGACAAGAATGTGAAAACGCGATTTCCATTCGAGACATCGGTCCGCTGGCCCTCGGGCGGAGTCAAGTGTCCGGCGAGCATCAGGAAGAGGTTGGGATTTCCTTTTAAGGCATTGTACGTAGACTGTCCCTGGCCGCTCCACGACGCGTTAAATCCATTGTTGAGCAGGTAATGGCTCACCACAATCCCACGCCGCGAACTATAGGTCTGCAGCAGGCCGTTGGCCCAGGCGAGGACGCTATTCAGTTCGGTGCTGTTATATTGGGGGTCCATGTACGCCATGTTGATGAGAATGAAATCCATGCCACTGGCGCTGAACAGCATGTAGTGATTGTCGTTGTCCGTCCCGTAGTGTCCGCCGTAGTAGGACTTGCCGCTGTATCGCGCGGAACCCAAATATTGATTGAACGCCGCGGTATCGTCCGGCGACCCATCGCCGGTCGGCCCCTGGTCATGATTGCCAACGCCGAAACTATAGGGGACGCCTTGCGGGAGACCTGTGGTGTTGGGATTATCAAGCAGGCTAATGGCGGCATTGGCGTTGTCCCACTCGGAATAATTTCCGTTGTTGTTGCCGTCTTGAACGACGTCTCCCAATCCTGTCGCGAAAGCGATGTTGTTGGAAGCAACGTTGTTGACGATCCACTGAGTTTGCGCATTAAAAATCGCCGGCGATCCGTTTTCCAGGCTTGCGGAATAGTACTGCGTGTCGGGCAGCTCGATGATCTGGAAATTTGCGCCGGAGGACGCGGGTGGAACCACCTTGCCGTAGAAATTCACGGTTACGTTGCTGGAATTCGGATCGGATACGTTCACACTGAGCGACGGAGAAGTGGAAACCGAGGACGAGCCATCGCTCGGTGAATTTAACGTGGGCTGATTCGGAGGCGTGCCTGAGCCTCCCTGTGGCGCCGGAGTGGCGCGCAGCCTGGCGGGGACTTCGCTTTCAATGGCGCTGGCATTGGCCGGCGCCGATATTTCCGAAATGGTTTTCGGTCCAATGCGATCTGGCGCGCGATTTGCTGCGCTGGGAAATGTGTCCGGGCGCGAGACCTCGGCGTCAGCCGGTACCAGCCTGGCGGCCGGTTCTTTAGCTGTTGCAGCGCTCCTTCGAGCGCGACGCTTTGGAGCCATCCTCTGAGACGCTATTTTTTCGGGAGTGCGGGACTGCTGGGTCTCTGAAGTTCCGGTCACTCCAGATGTGACGGAAGATCCCGTTCCGGCCATGGCCTTTAGAACCGAGGTATTCGTTTCACTGTCGCCATGGACCAGGGCGTAGCTTCCCACCAGAACAAGAGCTGCGAGTACGAGAGACAGTCCCAACCGTCGACGAACGCTTGCTCGATTCATCTCTAATCCTCTCGTGTCTGTTGCGGTGTCACATCTCGCGATTCCGTCGGTCGGAACTCTGGGCCGCGCCCGCCCGTTGCCGGACAACGAACCTTCTGCGCGGCAGGGAGGTGAAACTGCACACACAGGGTTTGCCGCGAAAACGATGCAGCTGGCGCCCGAACTCAACGACAAACTGAAATTAGTGAGAAGTTACGCGCAATGGAAATTGAGATTCAACACTTGGGCCGATTCCTTCAGTCTACATATACCAGTTCCGTGTTACACACCGATTACAGGGACTCGTATTTTGTGAGGCCGAGGAGTTGCGACGTCATCTTGTACATGAAAATGGGATTGTTGATCAAATAGCGTTTCCACAAGCGGGAAGGTTCCTGTAAAAGCCGGTGCAGCCATTGCAGTCCCGCATTTTTAACCCAGTCCGGAGAGTCCTGAGCGCGGCCAGTGTGCATATCAAAGGCGGCGCCGACGCCGACCATTACTTTCGCGTCGAGCTTTGGAAGATACTCAGCCATGAAACGTTCCTGCTTCGGCGTGCTGAGGCCCACCCAGAAGAAGTCCGGCCGCAGTTTGGAGATTTGTGATTGCAAGTCCGCTTTTTCAGAACTGTTCAGCGGACGGAAGGGCGGCGTATAGGTTCCCACCACCCGGAGGCCGGGAAATTTCTTCACTAATTCCGTTTTAAGCTGATCGGCCACGCCTTCAACCCCGCCGTAAAGGAAGTGCGTGTAGCCCTTTTCCACCGAGGCGGCGCAAACATTCAGCATGAAGTCCGGTCCATAGACGCGGCGCATCTGCGCGTGCCTGTTCAATCGGCCGACCCAAACCGTCGGCATTCCATCGGGCGTCGTGAGCAGGGAGCGATTGAGAATCTTCCGGAAAGCGGGATCCTTCTGCGCTTCCATGATCCCATGAACACCGGTCACGCAAACGTATCCCTTTTTGTTTTGGGCCGCCGCGCTCGTTACAATGTCGACGGCCTGCGGCATGTTAATCGCATTTACGCCCACTCCGAGAATATTGACGCGAGGCATGCTGGGGTTGCCCTGTGCCATGGGGTACACATGTCCTTTCTAATTCCGGGTCATCCGCAACCAAGTTTTTAAGAGGGTGAGGTCACGCCATCCCGTGGACCAGGGCATTCCGGAGAGCGATGGCCTGAACCACGGGATGTAGACAGAAGCGTTCCGTGCTGTGTGCGCGCGGCTAGCGAGCCGGGGATGACTCGCAGTCCGGCGTATGTCTAGATTTTGAAGCGAATATGCGCTTCGCCTTCGTCAGTCGCCCATTACGGGATTCGCGCCGCGATTGTGCTTCATTTCATCGCCAGCATGAATTCGTCCATGCTTCTGCAATTCGGACTCAATCCAGCGATAGGTCACCGCCAGACCTTGTTCGAGAGTGATCGAGGGTTCCCACTTCAGCTCGTTCCGCAGGCGCGAATTATCGCTGTTCCTTCCGCGCACGCCTTGCGGTTTGCTGATGTCGTGGCGCTTGCCCAGTTTCTTTCCGGCGATCGAGCAGACCAAATCAACAAGTTCGTTGATGGAGACGAGCTGCTCGGTTCCCAGGTTCAGGGCATCGCCGCAGTCCGAGGCCATCAGCCGAACCAGGCCTTCGACGCAATCATCGATATACATGTAAGAGCGTGTCTGCTCGCCGTCGCCCCAAACTTCAATTTCGCCGCCGTCGTGCGCCAGCGCAACTTTCCTGGAAATGGCCGCGGGAGATTTTTCTTTGCCGCCGTCGTACGTGCCCAGTGGGCCGTAGACGTTATGGAAACGAACGATTCGCGTTTCCATTTTGTAATCCTTGGCAAAATAGCGGCACAGTTCCTCGGCCCACAGTTTTTCCCAACCGTATCCGGGCTCGGGATCCGCGGGGAACGCGTCTTCTTCCTTCAGAGGGGCTACTTCCGCGATCTTTTGTTTGTACTGCGCGTACACGCACGCGGAGGACGAAAACAGGAAACGCTTCACATCGTTAATGCGGCTGGCCTCCAGCATGTGGGCATTGATCAACGTGTTGTTGATCGAAATCTGCGCAAGATATGCCGTGATATAGCCGATGCCGCCCATATCCGCAGCCAGGTTATAAACCTGGTCGATGCCGCGCGTTGCGATCAGGCAATTGTCGAATCTCCGCAGATCCAGGACTTCAAATTCGTCCGCTGAAGAAGATTCGTACTCGGGCACTTTGATGTCCACTCCTCGGACCCAATTGCCTTCGGACTTCAATCGGTGCACGAGATGATGACCGATGAAGCCTCCCGCGCCGGTGACGAGAATGCGTTTCCCTTCCATTGTTTCCTCCGTTCAGATTTGATTTTTGTATTTAAGACGGATGGCCCATCCAAGAATCACGGAGGCGACTTCCTGCGAAAGAAGCTTCCCGTTCAAGAGTAAATAGTAGCCGGCCATGTTTCGGCCGGCGCCGGGATGTTGTGACTAAATCGCGCCCAGAGCCGAGGCTTTCAGCCGTTGTTCGCCCGCGATCTCAAACACTTCACCGTTTTCGGGTTTGCGTTTGGAAAACAGAACCGTCAATGCGCGGGGATCCTGCCAGACACGGGGATCGTTCATCGATTCCCGCATCGTCGGTCGTTCAATTTTTAGAAATTGCCAGCGAAACGGCATGTCGCGGTCCTGCTCGAGCATCCAGTCGATGCCGTATCCCAGGTCTTCGAGCGTGCGCAGATACGTCTCCATCGCCTGCGTTCCCACCAGCAAGGGATGAAGCTCGATGAGCAATCGCGGACCATATTTTTCCAGGGTGCCCTTCATGCCCTCGATCACCACGATCTCGTAACCCTCCAGGTCCATGCGCACCAGATCCACCGTGGGCAGGTCGTAAGTGGACAACAGGGTATCGAGGGTCGAGACCGGAACTTTCATCTCGCCCTTCGCCTCCAGAGGCGGATGCAGGGAATGCCAATTGGATCGTGGCGAAATGTACATCAGAGCCGTGCCGTCGCGGTCGCCAATCGCCATCTTGTGGATGTCGATATTCTTATAGCCGTTATTTTCCACGTTATTGCAGAGCTGTTCGGAATTGTCCGGCATCGGTTCGATGGCGACGACCTTGCCCGTGGGGCCGACCATGCGCGCTTCCAGCATGGCGTAGTAGCCGATGTTCCCCCCGATATCGACGGTATTCATGCCTGGCTTCAAAAGGTCCAGCATAAGCTTGGTGGCCAGCGGCTCATGAACCTTGTACAGCGCCAGCTCCCGTGAAATTCCCGGATCGCGCGGAAAAACGGCGATCGTGTGGCCCATGACCGTGAAGGATTTATACCCGCGCGCTCGAAACCACATCCAGCGGCAGGAGTCATAGAGCCACACCGCCGGCTTGCACAATTGACACATGATTTCCACGAACAGAGGCAACGCGCCCTCTGCGCGGTAGAGGCGACGTGCCATCCGCCACTTTCGAGCCGCCTGCTCGAAGATGGAGAATGTTGGAATTGGTCGGCAGATCGTCGAAGAACTCAAAGTAATCCTCGCTAAGTTGGAATTAAGAATTGTTACCAGACTCGACCGCTGTTGCCCGTGATCGCATAGGCTAGCGCGCCCATCGACGCCAACGGTGGCACCAGACTCAAGCGTGCCGCGGCTGGGATATCTCTGGAGTGCGCTGTGTGTCGCAGTTGATGGCCGTAGAGACCTAACCCATAAGGAAGTGCGGGGAATCGGAAGTAACCGCCTCGGACCGTCGTACGATCGGCCCTGAAATGCGCGGATTCGATTACCGAATCCGGCATTTCCAGGCGGTCACCGCGATACTTCTTTGCATAATCGGCCGCGAGTGTCAGGAACGTGGCCACACCCGGCCAGATACCGGCTTCTACGGCGGTGGCGCGCAAATCACCGAAGTCAATGGACTGCCGCTCGATCAGCGTAGCGGCGTCGAAAACATCGCAAATTCGGACGTACAGATTGCGGTACATGCGCTGCAGCGTTCCGGCGATCACTTTTTCTTCCGGGGCCGCGATCTGAAATGTGTATCCGTTGAAATTTGCCGCACGGCTTCGGGAACTGAATCGTTTGACCAGCGCAACATGTTCGCCCACCGGCCCCAGCCTGTTGATGTGCAACTCCACGCGCTCCGGCAGTCCCGGCAGGGCAAAACTGCGCTTGTGGGCAATGCAATCTCCCGGTGTGCGCAGGCAGTGCCGCGCGTGCAATTCGTTCTTCAGGACTTGCACCAGGCGCCGTTCATCGCCCAGGGTGAGCAGGTCCAGGTCGCTGCCAAAATCGGGCCAATGATCGAGAGTCTTGATTACCGTGACGTCGCATCCCGCGGCTTTGATCCGCGTGCAGACATTTTCCAGATACGTAAGGGCCTTGGCGATCCGGTTTCGCTCACGGTCCAGCATGTTCTGCGTGAACAGCACCAGTTCCTGGTTGTCAATCGAGTACGCCTGCTGCTGCAAGGGCTGGAATCCGCGAACGATGACGTGATGCGCGTCGGCCAGCTTGAAAAATTCTTCCCGCTCATGCGCGTCCAGGCCCGCAACGTGCTGAACCGGCTCGTCCGACCGCTCCGGACAAAACACCAGGAGGGACAGCGCGCGCAGATGAGATTCGGTTTTATCGTTTTTTTTCATAGGTCGTGAGTTCCAGCGGCTGTCGCGTAACGCCCCACACCGGGTTGACTGGCTCTGTAACCGGGTGATTGCGCTCAGCCTCGTGGCTGTGAATGGCCCGTTTGTAAGTTTCAATCAAAATTTCGTAATTGCGCGCCGCTGTGTAGGTCGATTCATACGTTCGCCGCGCCTGCACCCTCATCGCCTCCAGAAGCTGAGGTTGCATCCATGCGGACTCTGTTTTGCGGGCCAGATCGTCAGCGTCGCCGGGAGTAAAATGCAGCCCGGTATGGCCATCCGTAATCAAGTCCTGCATGGCGCCCAACCTTGAAGCAATCACCGGCGTGCCGCAGGCGAAGGCCTCGACCACCGTCAGCGGAAGAGCGCCTTCGTAGCATTCGCTGGAAAAAATCAGGCAGCGCGCCGATTTCATCGCGCCCATGGTTTCTTTCCACGCCAACCGGCCAAGAAAACGTACGTTGGAAAGCCCTTGCTGCTGCGCGTACGCTTCCAGTTCTCCGCGCAACGGACCGTCTCCCGCGATATGGAGCGGAATGTTGGCGCTCATACGCGTCCAAGCTTCTAGAACCGTGCGCACGCCTTTTTCCGGAGAAAGACGCCCGGCGAAAAGAGCGTAGCCGCGCTCACCGGTGCCTGCGCCGGGATCGGGGTCGACAAAATTCGGCTTCACCAGGATTTTTTCCGCCGGCAACCCGCCCTCGATGAACTTGCGGCGTGCAAATTCCGTGGGCGCCAGGAAGTAGTCAATCACTCGCGACCATGTGCCCAGAATACGGTGAACCGTAAGCATCGCCGCTACCACCGCGGTTGCCGAACCGGAGCCTTGATAACAACTGTGGCGCACGCTTCTCAGCAGTCCGTGGTCCAGGCACTCCTCACAAACTTTCCCATCCCGGAAGAACGTGGCGCCCGGGCACAGCAGCCGGTAATTGTGCAGCGTTTGCACCACCGGAATGCGCGCAGCGCGGCACGCCCAATAAATCGCGGGAGAAACCATCACAAACGTGTTGTGAACATGCACGACATCGGGCCGTTCGTGTTCCAGCAGTTCGCGAAATTCCTGACGCGTGTCGCTGGACCAGATCGTGTTCTTGGCCAAAATCAGTTTGCGCACGGATACGTACTGTGAAGCATCGTCATTGCTTCGCTGGTATTGCACAACTTCGTGCCCGGCGTTCTTCAGCAACTCGCATTCATTGCGGAAAACGATATCCTCGCCGCCAGGCTGCTGGTAGGTGTTGTGAACGACCACGATCTTCATGGCGCCACCGTCGCCTGCTGCAGCGTTTTGAAGTTGGTGGCATACGTCACCCCGGGGCGCCCGGCCACATAGCTGAACAGTTCCTGCAGCTGGTCCCACAGTCCCAATTCTTCCAGTTCCCAGGAGTGCCCATAGAGGTGCCAGATGCCGCCTTCGCGCAGCACGTCATCAAACATCACCTTGCCCATGTCCACCCAGCTTCTGCTCCTCGAATATTTCGAAAAGTAGCGTGCCAGTCCGGGCAAGTCCTTGCGCTTACCAAGATTCTTTAGGTAATTCAGCGGCGGGTGCGGGTAGGCCTGCAGACTGGTGGGCATTTCAAATCGTTCGAAGTCGAGTGAATGCGAAAACATGCGCGTCGTCCGCGCGCCGGCGAATCCCGATTGCCGGACGCTTCCGATCACCCGGCCGTCATAGCGGCCGCAGGGATAACAAAACATCCGTACTTCCTCGCCAAGCTGGTCTTCCATCAGCTGCTTGGAACCGCCGATTTCTCGCAACAGGCCGTTGCTGTCGAGCGTTGGCAGCACTTGATGCGTGACGGTGTGCGCGCCGATTTCAAATCCTTGCTTCACAAAAGTGCGCAGGACCGCGGCATCGAGAACGGGCTTGCCACACTCTCCGAACATGGGGACGTAGAACGTTGCCGGCAACCCGTTTTTGGCGAGCGCTTCGGCCAGCCGCAGGTCGCAGGGGTGCCCGTCATCCCAACTGGTGGTCACGATAGCAATTTTAGACATGTCGTTTGGTCGCAAAGGGAATTTCAGGCGTTCACGGTGCGTGGAACGCGTACACGCAACGGCCGCGCTTCAAAACCGTAGTGCTTCTGCCCCATGATTCCGAAGCCCAGGCCGACCATGAAATAGAAGGGCATTGAACCGTGGGAAAATTCCAGCGTCGGCTGCACGCTGAAAGTCATGAGATACAGCACGAAACAAAAGAACAGCCAGAGGATTGTGCCGCGAGTATTCTCCGGCGCCGCCCGCATTCGCAAAAACCGGATGAATCGCGTGACGATCATTACGAGGAACACAACCCAGATCGACAGTCCTACGAATCCCAGACGGGCCAGCACGGTGAGCGAGGAATTATGCGGCTCGCGAACCGGGAATCCTTCCTCACTGACAAAATTGATTAGGGCTTGTCCAAAACCCTCGCCGATCACCATGTTGGCGGGACTGGAGGTAATGCGTTGCCAGACTTCGCCATACCAGTCCGCCCGGTCTTCTTCGTGCGACATTCGGGTTCGGGAGTCGCCGATTGCCAGAACCGTTTTGACTTGTTCTTCGATGAAGGAGAACGTCACCGGACCCATGCGTCCTTCCAGCTGGATACCAAGCGTGGAGACCACCAGAAGCAGCAGAAGCAGCGCTCCGGCTCCCCATCCGATGGTGGCTGCGTAGCCGACTGATTTCCTGGTTTCACCGAAGAACAGCAGAAACACAAAAATCACTCCGATGGCAACGTACATGGCGCGAACTTGCAGGATTCCCAGGCCCCCGAGTTGCGCCGCTGCCAAAATCGTCAGAACCCAGCGGGGCCATCGAACCACCTGCGGCGCGATCCACAGGAAGTAAATCGAACCCAGCGCCAGCCACATCGCGTTCTGCTGGTAATTTCCGACCAGCGGAACCGGGTGAAACACGCCGAACTTCGGCGACATATATTGGATTTTTTCGCCCCAGATAAATGTGTAGCTGTAAAAAAGGTTGATGAGCAAAACGTAGAAGAGCCACAGCTTCAGGAATTCCACGTCCTTCGGATTCTGCGCCCACATCACTCCCAGGATTAGAATGACCGACTCAAAGAACATCGAACTGTCCCGCACGGAATAGAAACCGTAGCGCGGAATGTTGGCCAGCAAATGACAGAAGGACATGAACAGCAACAAACCCAGACACACAACGGCAGGATCGGACAGGATATTACGGACGGAATTCCAACCGTATTTCCCGAGCATCACGAGGATCGCCATAAACATCAGGACGTCGCTCAGAGGAAATTTGAGGCCGCCCGCGCCTACGGCAAAATTGTCAAACCCGTAGTTCAAAATCAGCGAGGGAGTCAGGGCCATCAGCACCAGCATCTGCCACCATTCCATTTGTGCCCGGCACCAGCGAAACAATGCATACACAATTGCGCCAACGGCGATCGCTCCCAGGACCGTGAGCGGGTAGGCCGCCAATGCCACTCCCACCACGGCGGCGGCCGCAAAACCGCAAACGGTCTTGGCGTTGAGGCGCCGGTCGACAACCCGATTGATAGCGAAAGTTGACATTGTGCGTGACAGAGCTTTTGTTTGCTGCTATCCGCCGACCGAAACGGACTCGGGAGCGAGTTGTTCTGTTTCTGCTGCGGCAATTCGACCATGCAGTTTGCCCGAGCGAACCATCAGAAAACCGGTTACCGCTGACACGATGCTGGAAATCATAATTCCGAGCACCGCCCCGCGAATGCCCCATGCCTTACAGGCTGGAATTCCAACCACCGCGGCAAGCAGACTGGAGCCAAAATAAATGGCGGTGACGCTGGCGGGCGATCTCATGGCCCGAATTACGATTGCGGGACCCATCGACGCGCCAGCCAGGATCGATGCCACGGCGACGTACGGCACCAGCGGCGCGATCTCCTGATAGTGGCCCGCATACATGAGATTGATCAATTGCGTGCGGAAGACGCAGACCAGGATCCAATAGACGCTCGAGCCCAAGGTGTAAAGCCCGGCGATTCTCCAAGCCAATCGTTTGACCGATTCCCATCCGTGGTCGTGTCCCACGCGGGCCGCCTGTGAAATAAAGATCAACGAAAATGCCACGTATGTTTGAGACATGGGCATGGCCAGATTCAGCAGTGCCTTTAAAGCACCTGATTCTCCCAAACCTGCATAGTGGGCCACGACGGAGTAAACGCCATTCCAGGGAATCCAAATGAACAGCGCGCTGGCAAAGGCCCAGCGTCCGTATTCCCAGTGCCGCTTGCAGACCTCGCCCACCGACAGAACGCTGGAAATCGCTTTCTTGCTGACTGCCGGCCGCAGCGAAATCAAGAGGAGCACACTGGTTAGCAGCGCGGCAAATCCCATAACTAAAAAGGTGGCAAAGGGCGAGAGCAAATGGCTTTTAGCGACCGCCACCAGTCCGCCGGCCAGCACGATGGAATACACCACCGATCCGATCAATGCCTGCGCCGGCCTGAATTCCAGGTAGAACGCTCGTCGCGCAAACAGGAAAATCAAAACGCACGGGGAAGCCAGGGCGATGCCTTCCATCGCCGACACCACGTGACTATGGTCGCCGAGCAGGCGGAAAATCATTCCGCCGGAAATTGCGCAGGCCACGATGATTGCGCTTCCGGCGATCTGCAGCCACAGCAGCATTCCCAGGTATTCCCTTGGCGCTTTGCGATAAATGGACGGAGCGAAGACCGACATGGGTTCCATCGCCAGGGCGGAGTGCACAAGTGAAAGTAAAACAAAGGTGGAGAAGGCCAGCGCGTAGGCTCCGTACTGTTCCGATCCCAGGTACCGCGCCAGCACCACGCCCAGAAGGAAATTCGAGAGTGATATCAGTCCATGGTCCATCAAAGCGGTCGAGCATTTGAGCAGCCAGGCGATCGGATTCCGCAAAATGCTGGCTAGAGAGAGTGTGCTCGACGAAAATTCACTGGCCGCGGGCGCTTTCTGGTGAGCGGCTTGTGGTCCTGCCGCGTATTTCTCTCGCGTGCCCGCGTTCGATTCCGTTTCCTCAAAGTGATGGCCCGCGTTCCTACGGCTCATAAATGTCAAGACAGCCCTCGCGATCGCGGAAGTGCTAGCTTCAACACCTCGGTCCGTGCGAATTATGCTCGAATTCGGAAATGTTGCGGCCATATCCGCATAAGCCCTGCGCTGCCGGCGAAGTTCAGCGGGCGCGACTTCGTTCTTGCGCGACAGAATTACGTCGTCGCTCGCGTCCAGAGTCAGGTAAATGGCATCCGGCAACGGCGCCAGCGCGACAATCATTTTCTTCAGCCACACCGGCCCGCCGTAGCGGTACCTCACGTGATCTACCAGGATGTCGTGGATGTCGCGGTCGATCGTCACTAATTTCCTGCGTGACATCAGGGACCAAATCAGAGTCGGATAAGACACGCAATAATCCGCAACCACGCCCAGTAGCTTCAACACCGATCGAAGCACGCCATGCGCCGGTTTGTTATGCGGTGGGTCAAACGAGGGAACATCGATGGGCGGGCTGGGCATCAGGACCTGCGGCCGCCACATCATGTTCCGGTGCCCGGTGAAGAGAGGCGCGAAAAACTGCGCAATCCTGTCTGTCGTGGTGCTTTTGCCCGCCCCATCCGGCCCTAAAATTACAATTAGCACACCGCATGGGCGCAACCACTGCAAGAGCATGCTGCGAAACTCTAAAAGCCGGTACACGGCGCAGTCGATGGGAGAACGCCCGAAGCTGCATCGCAACAGCACGTGTTTGCCCAGTTGTATGGCTTCGTTCCACTCCCCATCGCCGCAGGCGGCGACAACTTCGCGCTGCGGAATTTGACCAAACAGTCTTACAAAAATATCTCCCACCGCTGCCGGGCCCAGAGCTGCCGCGAGCTCACTCAGTCTATTTTCTTCGCCGGAGGTGACGCTTCCTTCCAGACCGATTCTGGACAGTAAGTAGGAAAACTCGTCGGGTTCGCTCAGCACCCAGCGGCCATTCCGCTGTTTGCGGCGCGCGAAGACTTCGCTTTCGCTGGCCAGCAACTGTCCCGATGGATAGTTTTCACGCAGCACGATGCTGAAGAATCGCGCATCTCCGTCGGTGGAAGACGCAAAGTCATACCTGAAATCGTTGGCCGCCAACGGAATGCGCTGGAGAAACAAGAATCCGGATTGTCCGAGGCATCGGATCAGGGACGGCCAGCTGGAACGATCGTCTGAGTAGAGTGTCAGCTCCACCGCGAGGGGGGTGGCGTTGGTTTTAACTTCCGGGGCGCGCAGCACGCAGTAGCGTAGTTCGAGCTGCTCCAGTGCTCCGAACAAGCTGGCGCAAAAATCGTGAAAATCGCGCGAGAGCCCCTGGCAGCGAAGTGGCCCGATCGTAATGTTGTAATGGCCCATCAATTGTGATTTTGAATTCATAGGTGTGTTTGGCCTGGGTAACGGGTGTCCGATATGGCTACAAAGGTAATCCGCGCGATTCTCAAGCGGCGCCGGAACCTCTCAGTACGGCAGGAATCGTTCGGATTAAAATGAGCATGTCGAGCCACACGGACCAACGGTCGATATATTCCATGTCCAATTCCATCCACCGGTCGAACTGGACCGAACTCCTCCCGTTGATCTGCCAGAGGCAGGTAATCCCGGGCCGAATGCTCAGGCGGCGGCGCTGCCAGTCCTGGCTGAACCCTTCGTAATCGCGCACCGGAAGCGGCCGGGGACCGACCAGGCTCATGTCGCCTTTCAACACGTTAATGAGTTGAGGCAACTCGTCAATGCTGGTCTTTCGAAGAAATTTTCCGATTTTAGTAATGCGGGGATCGTTCTTGATCTTGAAAACCGGCCCGCTGACTTCGTTTAGGTGCTCCAGCGCGGCCTGTTTTTGTTCCGCATCCTGAACCATGGTCCGAAATTTATATACGCCGATCAGCCTCTTGTTCAGGCCGACTCTCTTCTGAACGAATAACACCGAACCCTTCGAAGAGAACTTGATGAACAAGGATGTGATCAAAAACAGCGGCGCCAGCACGATCAGGCAAATCAGGGAAATTGCGATGTCCAGGAACCGTTTAAGCATCACCCCCCAACCGTGCAGCCCCCCGGCGCGAAACGTAATCAGCGAGTCGTAGTCGAACGGTTCGATCCGCGCTCCCGCCAGTTTGAGATCGAACAGGTTGGAGAGACATCGCGTGACGATCCCTTGTTCCTCGCAGAGCGCCACAATTCGAGAGGCTTCGACGTAGCAGGAGCTCAGCGGCACGGCGATCACCACTTCATCCACGACGTTGGAGCGCACAAAGGAAGCAAATGTTTCGAAATCGCAAGCCAGCGGATATCCCGTTTTTCGAAACTCATCCAGGCCGGGCCACTTTTTATCGACGAAACCCATGATGCGGCATCCGAATTCAGATTGCGATTCCAATTTTTGGGCAAACATCACTGCGCGGGGGTTCGTGCCCACGATCAAAACTTGTACCGTGTTGCGTCCGCGCTTCCGAAATTCCTTGAGCACGAATCGCATCAAGCGCCGGCTGACGAGGACCGTCCCGGTGCTGACGGACCAGAACAGAATCAGGAATTTCGCGTCGGAGATACTGAGGATGAAGAAACTCCCCACCAGAAAGATCGCGCCGGTTGCCAGCGCGGTGGCTTCCAGGACATCGATGGCCTCGGACTGCTGGCCCCACAGGCGTTTGGATTCGTACAGTCCAAGCGCCGAAAAGATTGTGTGCCAGATCAGCACCAGGACGACGAAGAGCACGAAATTACGAACCGAAGTTCGCATCGCCAGAAACTCGGCGATGGAAATCGTGCTGATGCCGTTCAGGCTTGGAATGGACGCAATCAGAAACGAGCACACCAGGACCGTCGAATCGAACAGCTTGAATAGAATCAACAGGGCCGAGCGACGTGTCATACCCACGTAGACACCTCACCTTTTATTTGAGTTGGCATATTTTTAGAATGGAGTTTTTGCGAAAGCGATCAGCGCGCCGGGCCGTCTGATGCCGCCGGTAGCTGCGAATTGTTTCGATCCGAAAGCGAGAGCGCGCGGCGGTGCAGCACAACGCCGAGCACCCGACCGCCGGATGCTTCAATCTCTTCTTTACTCGCGCGGGTGGCTTCCCGCGGCGTGAAGCCGGGCTCGACAATCAGCACAATTCCGTCCGAAAGCGATCCGAGATAACCAGTCACCGTTTCGTGCATCGCTGGGGGAGCGTTCACCAACACATAGTCAAAAAGCGAGCGCAGTTCACGCACCCGGGCCGCCAGCCGGGCGGCGGAACCGCTGGCGCCCGCGCCCAATTCCGCTGATCGATCGCCGGCGTTCAAAAGCCGCAGGCGCCCTTTGCCAATCTGCTGGGTAAAATTCGTCACCGGCCCCGATTCGGCCAGGGCGGCCGACAATCCGCGGGCGTTGGAAAGCCCGAAATAAGTGTGCAGCGTAGGATTATTTACGTTTGCATCCACCACGCAGATCGAGCTTGGTCTGAAGTGGGCCAGCAATTCGGCGGATTGCGCGCAGATCCAGTCGCGTCCGGATTCTTCCCCCACACCGCAAAACACAACCGCGCGCGGAGACATCGGATTCGGCGTCAAGAACAGGTGCTGCACAAGTTTGTACGTTTCACCACGCGAGACTCCCGCGGGAAGCGGCGGAAGCTCGGGCGGGACCACGTCCGGAGCCGAGGGAAGCTCAAACAGCGTCTGGTCCTTGCCTGCGCGGTGCAACACGTCCATATTCCGGCTGTGAATGGCGGATTGCGGAGCGGATTGTTTGAGAAGCTCCTGGTCCCGCTGGGCCTGCTGGAGCATCTCGAATATTTTGCTCATTGCAGTTCCTTCGCCTGGTTCGGAATTTCCTGAGCAGCTTTGACATCGGTGCCGGCGGAAACGGCGGGCACCCGAATTTGCGTCCCCGCGGCGATCATATTCGGATCGGATATTTCTGGATTTAAATCCAGAATTTTCTTGATAAACATGGGACTGAATTGTCCGAAGTAACGCAAGCTTACGTCGCCGATCGTCTGACCATCCTCGAGCGTTACCGTGCTTCCGCCTTGCGCATCCGCGGACCGGTAAACAGGCTTGGCCGCTGGCATCTCGGAAGTCTGTATCCCGGGAGGGACTTCGGTTGGCTGCGACAGCTCGACCGAGTCCGGTTCCGGGGCGACGGCCACAATTCCGGCCGGTGGCTTCGGAGATTCAAGCCGATGCCGCGCGAACGCTCCGCCGCTTAGCGCCAATCCAAATCCGATGGCCACCGCAGTGCCTCCGCGGATGGTTCTGCGCTTTCCGCCGGACGCGGACGCTTTCTTGAACGCCGCGTGAAAAGTACGGGCCAAGGATCGCCATGCCGCTTGCAGGGCCATTCCCGTGCGCATGAGCGTGATATTCGGCGAGCCTTGAGCCGGCCTGGGCGCGGTGTTGTCTTGATTTTGCATTTCTTTTGTTTCGAATGGCTCGTCGGTCTGTTCGATCTCATCTTCTAAGTACGCCTCGGCGTGCGAGGCCTGCTTGCCCGTGGGTAGCGGCGAAGCGGCGGACGCCCGTAATGAGCTTACGAAGTTAGCGTCGTCCTCTTCCTCTTCTTCTTCCCCTTCTTCTGCCAATTCTTCGTCTAACTGCAGGGACGTCGCGGACGCCTCTTCGGCATCCAAATGCATCTGAAAGATTTCGTCGGCCGCGCGCGTGCTGCGCTCCGGAGCTTTGCGGACGGCAATTTCTTGCTCGGGTCGGTCTTCGATTTTGATCGGAGCGCCATTTCCCCAGGCGGCGCGCACGGCATCGTGGAAATCCTGGTAGCTCAGGTCGTTCGAAGGTGAAATTCCGTCAAAGGACGACAGGGTCTCGTCGGCAACCGGGGCAGCAGAGCGATGAGTGCTCAGGCCGTCGAGGTCCAGATCGGCCAATACTTCGCACACGGTAGCAACGTCGATCTGTCTCTGGCGCTTGGCAAATCCCAGCGTCATGGCATTGAAGCAAAGATTGTTGATGGTTCGCGGGGTCCCGTTGCTGTTGGCCGCTATCATGTCGGCGGCGGCATAGCTGAACAGCGGCGCGCCCGAATACCCGGCTTTGCTGAGCCGGTATTCGATATAAACCATGGTTTCCACCCGCGTAAACGGGTGCAGCCGGCTGATGACGGAAACGCGCTGTCGCAATTGCGTCAGCGCAGGATGAGCCAGCTTGTCGGCAAGCTGCGGCTGGCCGGACAGCACGATTTGCAGAAGCTTGGCCTGCGGAGTTTCAAAATCGGAGAGCAAGCGCACTGTTTCCAGGACCGAGTTTTTCAGGTTCTGCGCTTCGTCAATCACCAGCACCACGCGCCGCCCTTTGCGGGCGTTGCTGAGCAATACCGCGTTCAGCGATTCGTGCATGCTCGCCAGGTCCTGTTCGCCGGAATCGATGCCCAGGTCGTTCAGCAAATGGCGGAACATTTCGCGCGAGCCGCACTGCGTCTGAAACAGAAATATGGTCTGTGCGGAACTGCGCAGCTTTTCAAGCAGGTGAAAGAGCAGCGTGGTCTTGCCCATTCCCGGCTGCGCAATCAAGGTCAGAAATCCACAGCCGGATTCGATTCCATAGAACAGCGAAGCCAGCGCCTCGCGGTGCGTGGGTCCGAAATAAAGGAATCGCGGATCCGGGGTGACGCCGAAAGGTTGTTCGCGAAGTCCGTAGTATTCTAGAAACATCGACTCTCCTTACCGTCCAGGGTCCGAAACCGAAGCCAGCACCGGCAAATCCAGAAATTCATTAACGTCTTCCGAGGTCCGTAATGATGGGTCCAGATACTCGGCCACCAATGCGACTCCCAGGCTCACGACGATTGCCGCCACCATCCCCAGTAGCAGCACCAGCAAGCGGGACCTCGCCGGCACTTCCGGGACAGCTACAGGCTCGACCACCGCGACGTTGATGATCCGGCTTTCGTCGAGGGCGTCCGAAATCCGCGCCTCTTCCTGCTTCCGCATGTACAGCAAATAATTCGCTTCTTGCGCGTTCTTGTCCCGCAGCAGGCCTTCCTGCGTCACTTCCTGCTGGTCCAGCTCACTGGCTTGCTTTTCGTAAGCACCCACGCTCTGCGATAGAGCCGCGGCACGCGCTTGTTCGGACGACAGTTCTGATTGAGCCTTGGTCAGCTCGGAATCCACCCACTGGTAGGTTGGGTTGCTGTCCGTCGTTTCGTCCATCAGCTTGGACGAGCCCGCCGATTCAATCGCGGCCTGGGTTTGCTTGATTTGCGTGTCCACTTCCTGCACCAGGCGATACGATGGATCGAATTTCTGCACCAGTTCCGTGCGCTTCAGCTGCAAATTGAGCAGCGTGGACTTCAGCTGTTCGATGAGTTGCGGATTGTCTGAAGCTCGTACCTGGGTCGTCAGCCGGCTGGGTATGCTGGATTGCTGGGCCTTGAGGGTTTGAATGCGCTGCTCGGTTTCGGCAATGGCTGCTTGCGTCTCTTTTAGATTTCCTTGAAATTCAGAGAGCTTTTGCAGCGCCGAACTCTTTTGCTGCGACGGTGAAACGGTTCCCTGTGACGCGGTGAACTCGCTGAGTCGTTCTTCCGCCTGTTTTAAGCTCTCGGCATACTGCTTGGTTTGTTCCCGAAAGAATGCCAGCGTCCCGGCGGGACGGTGCGCGGCGAGATGCTTTTCCATGTAGGAATTGACGAACGTGTCGAGCACCCGCGCGGCGCGTTGCGGATCGGTGTCTTCGTAGCTGACGGAGATCAGGCTGGTCTTGGGTAGGACTCCCAGGTCCATGGATTTCCCGAGGTCGTGCGCCGCGGCAGCGGTAATTTTGTGAGACTCATCTCCTCCACTGGAGAAAGTTGGGAAGGAAAACCATTTGGAGTGATGGGAAAGATTCTGCAATCCACAAGCCGTGACCACCTTTTCCAGCAGGTCCTCGCTTTTCATCAATTCAATTTCGGAATTCAGATCGGTTTCAGAAACCGCGACAGGCGCCTGTTGCTGCGTATCGGAAGGATCGGTGGTGACCACCAAATCCGCGCGCTCTTTCTTGACCAGAATTTCGGTGCTCGCTTTATACCGCGGCGGCAGGACCAACAGCGAAAGCAGCACGCCGGCCATCAATCCCACAAACGTGATCGTCACCAGCCGGCGATGCCTCAGGCCGACGGAAATCAGATCGCGCAGCTGCATCAGCGGCGGGCGGGCATTTCGTTTGTTAACAGACATTTCTTCCATATCGAATCTCCTTCCCCCACAAACGCAACGATCAGGGAATTGGAATTCCCATTGAAGGGGTGGGAATAAACTCTCTGATTTTCGACAATTTATTTTTGGGAACAAAAATCATGTCGCCGGGCCGCAGATGAATGTCTTCACCGAGGTCGCCATTGTTCATCATCATTTTCACGTCGAGCCTCTTCGCCGCCTCCCAACCTCCCGGGACGCGTCGAAAGATCAGGACTTCGGAGTGTTTGGCCTTGTCCGTGAATCCTCCGGCGATCGCCACCGCTTCCGCGACCGTCGTATCGCCGCGAAGTTCGTACTTTCCAGGCTTCCCAAATTCGCCTCCCGCGGTGAAGTAAGGCCTTTCGAAATCTTTCATTTCGATATTGATGATTGGATCGTTCAAGAAAGTTCCGTACACCTTGTGAAGCGCTTCCGCCAATTCCGGAAGGGATTTTCCGGCGATGTGCTGATCCCCGACGCCACGAAGGCTCACAAAGCCATCCGGCTGAATGCTGATCGTCTGGTCAAATTCCGGCGTAATTGGAAATGTGAGTTGAAGAACATCGCTAGGGCGCAGAAGGTAACGAGGGAATCGCTGCGCGAGCGTCGGCTCCGTGGATGGATGGTGGTTCTCGGAAACGTCAGGCGAATCGTTCTGGACGGTTTGAGCGACCGTGGTGGAGGGTTTTTCCTGGCCCCAGGCAGAGCTCAAGGACGCCGCCATCAGAAACGCCGTCGCGCAAACCCGCAAAAGCTTAAACGTCATGGCAAATGCTCCTCAACTTTCGCAGTCTCTAGGCGCGATCCCGAGTTTCTGGCTGGGCCGCCGGCAGTGGCGTTGAAGACAAAAGTGGAACCGCGGAAACCCTGGGCGAGATCGGTTCGACGCGAGTTGCGTCCACCTCGACCGCAATCGACTTCTGCAGCAATTCCGCGGACAGAATCAGACGAAACGAACTTTTCTTGCGGATTAGAATCCCTTCGACACCCGCGAGCGGTCCGGCCTTCACTCGGACGCGGTCGCCACACTGAAGGAAGGGATGGGGTTCCGCGCGCATTCCGCTGGCGACGGCCACCCGAATCGCTTCAATTTCGTTGTCCTGAATTGCGACCGGCAGGCCGCCAAATCCCACGATCGAGCAGACGCCCGGCGTGGAGAGCACTTTCATCCGGCGGTCGAGTCCGCCATGCAGAAAGACGTAGCATGGGAACAGCGGCAACGAGATCAGTTTCTTGCGGTCTTTCCATTGTCGCTCTGCGCTGTAGGTCGGCAAAAAAACTTCAATCCCGCTGCTGGACAAACTGTCGGCCACCGATTTCTCATGCTGGTGGCGGGTGTAAATCGCATACCAGTTCTCTGCACCGACTCGCTCTGGGGATGAAACTGGCAACATCATGCGAATACACCTCCGTCCTGTGACTTACAGTGCCGTTATGTTTTTAAAAAAAATCCTTCAGCAAACGTGCCCGTGAAGGAATGAAGCTGCTCGTCGTTTCTAAATCGCCAATCCGCGCGTCACCGGGCTGTAACGGTCAGTCTGTTTCTCCGGCTGCTGGCACTTGCGGTTCAGCCACATCCACATGTCCGGGTACCAGAGGGAAGAGGCGGTAATCGCTGATCTTCACCGCCAGCGCGATCTGGCACTCTTCTCCCTGTTGGTTCTCAAGGCGCACAATTTCGCCCCGGCATGACACTTCGAGCCCCGTCTCTTTCGCGCGGGAACTCAGCAAGAGAAAATTAATCTCCACACGTGTCCCGCGGTCTGCCGAGATGGGGCATCGAAAAAACACTCCCGTCGAACTGATGTTCACCGTATTTCCGCGGCGCCACTCGCCCTCGCCGTGAACTCGATAGCGAAGCGGCATCCTGATCGGGAAGCGTTGCGATCGCCGTGACTCGTTTCGTCCGCTCATGAGAATTTACTTTTCATTCATCTCTCCGTAACGCCGAGCCGGTAAAGTCGCAGTCGAGGGTACCGCTCTAGACCTTCCACATGTCCTGAATGATGACTCCTCGCCTTCAGGTAATCACGCATCCTACGGGAAGTTGAAAAATCGTCAATGGCACGAAGGTAGGTAGCCCGTCAGGCACCTTGGTGCTATGCGCATGGCCCGGCACCGGAGGCACCCCTCCCGAGCGTTCCGAGTACTACGAGTACCGGTGGGACGTAACGTGCGGAAAAGTATGGCGATAATCCCGAAGCGCGGCGATGCGTGAGCACTTTTCCTCAACTCTTTGCTGCCCACATTTCTGTTTTCTGTTGACTTATAGTTTAATCCGAGTAAATATAGCGGAGTCGCATACTCTAGTGTGGGGTCGCGACTGAGGCCTACGTCCTGGGGTCTCGCCTTTAAAGAACAAAAATACTGTGTAGGTGTGCGTTCTTTGGGAGCGCCACAGTCGGCTTATTTCTCAGCGGTTTATTCGCTGAGGGCGAGCTCTTTGCGTTTCGTACGACTGTGTTCGCCGGCCCAAAATGACAGGAATCGTGCATGGACCCGGCACCCAGCCCACCATCCACCGTTACCCGGCATAAGCGCAGCCCGAAGTACGGGCCTATTTCCGAGCGCTCGCTCGGATTTGGGCGCGTTTGGGCAGCCGTCGGCATCCTGATTTTGGCCTGCCTCGATTTTCGCTCCACGAGTCTGCTGCGGGATCACGCGATGATTTCCGCAGTCGCCTTTACTGTTTACAGCCTGTTCGTCCTACTGCTGCTCAGCAAGCATCGGCAATGGCCGGAACGGTTCCGGCTGACGCTTCATCGCCTGGACGTAATTTCCGTTGTTCTGGTGGCTTTGCTTTTTCATCCTTCCGAGGCCGCCCTTTTTTTGCTTTTCCTGTTTGTTCTGGTTGCCGCCGCGCAGCGGTGGGGCTCGAGCCAGGTGCTCTGGACCGCTGGCGCGTTTGCGGTGCTGCTGATTGGTGAATTGCTTCTAGTTGTGTCCTTGAAGCCGGCTGACGATTTGCAGCGTGCGGTGCAGCCGGGCGCCAGTTTCATCTCCCTGGCCGGTTTTGTTGTGTTTGCTGCCGGATTGTTGTGGCAAATCTCTCGAACCGATGAAGCCCAGCGAATCGAGTCCTCGGCGCGCGCGGCGCAACGCGTGCGCGCGGATGTTTCCCGCGAACTCCATGACAGCGCGATCCAAAGCCTGTTCACCGTGCAGTACAGACTGGATCGATTGCGGTCAGGCAACCTCGTGTTGTCACCAGAATTGTCGGAGGAGCTCGCGCAACTGCAGCGTCTGGTCCAGAGGAGCGCCGTTGAACTGCGACAAATCGTCCAGCAGGGCAGGCCCCTCGATCTGGGCGGGAAGAGTTTTGTGGAATACGTGGCGAATCTGACCGCGGAATTTGAGACAGAAACGGGGATTTCCGTGCGGTTTGTATTCGACAGCGGGCGGAATTCGCCGCCGCCGGCGATCGCGGTTGAGCTTGTGCGCATCATCCAGGAAGCGCTTATCAACGTAAAGAAACATAGTGGCGCGCGAAATGTCCTGATCGGGTTCACTTCCAGCCACGGCCGCTGGAAATTGCGAATTGACGACGACGGCCGAGGATTTGGCTTTGCCGGGCGGCTCTGCATGCTGGAACTAGAGGCCAAGAGTCAGGGACCGTTCGTCATTCGAGAGCGAGTGTCCACGATCGGCGGAGATCTGGAAATCGAATCAAAGCCCGGGCAGGGTGCGTGCCTGGAAATCGCGTTTCCGAAGGATGCCCTTGGATAATATGAGCCAGAACGTGCGTGTGTTGGTGGCTGACGATCACCCCGTTTTTCGAGAGGGATTGCGCATGCTTCTCGAAACAGATCCCAGGATTCGCGTGGTCGGCGAGGCGCGTGACGGCTCCGAGGCCGCGACGATGGCCAGCGAACTGAAGCCGAATCTTGTCTTGATGGACCTGCGAATGCCCCGGTGCTCGGGCATGGAGGCCCTGAAATTGTTCCAGCGGATGTCGCTTCCGGTCCGCATCTTGATTCTGGCGACGGAAATCCGAAAATTGGAAGTCGTGGAAGCGCTCCGCTACGGCGCGTCCGGCATCGTGTTAAAGGAAACGGCCACCAAGCTCCTTCGCAAAAGCATTTCCACCGTGATGGCAGGGCAATACTGGATCGAGCGCGAGGGCCTTTCGGAATCGGACTACGAATTTACAAAGGAAACTCGCGCCGCGGTTCCGGAAGCGGCGAACAGAAATTGGCGCTTGACGCCCCGGGAAGAGCAGATCGTCGCGGAAGTTGTGTCTGGAAAAACGAATAATGACATCGCCGAAACCCTGGGTATGAGCCCTCAGACCGTCAAGCACCACCTCACCAGCATCTTCGACAAAATCGGCGTTTACAACCGGCTGGAACTGGCCCTCTTCTGGGTCAACAATTCCAACGCCGTGGAAGAGAATCCGCAAGACATCGAAGTGAAGGAGATGCCGCCGCAGAATCAGTCACCTTCGCATCGGAATATCGCGGACTGGCCCGCTTCGAAGCCAGCCGCGCCAACCGCGCTTCCGCCTGAGCCAAATTCGGCGCCATTCGGACTGGGCAAGGTTTCTGGCCGAAAAGCGCGTTAGAGATTGGTTCTATTCGCATCCAAAACTCTCCGGTAACCCTGAGGAAATTCTTTTTTTGAAGTTCTCCAGCGGCATGGCATATTCTCTAGGGTCTTCGTCCGCACCCAGAACTTTCTGATGCTCGCACCGCAAGCTAAAACGGTTCTTTTCCGGAAAGGGAAATCATGCCCAATTTTGATCCTCTGATCGAGGACCTTGTCGCCGCCAACCGCATTCTGGCATCCCAAGGCATCGTTGACGCATTTGGACACGTCAGCGCGAGGCTCCTCGAAGACCCCGCCCAATTTCTGCTTTCGCGGGCGCGATCTCCCGAATTAGTGGAACCGGGCGACATCATGAAGTTCACGCTCGATGGGGAATCCACCGGTTCGGTTTCTGGAAAGCCATACCTTGAGCGATTTATTCATGCCGCGATTTATCAATCCCGGCCCGACGTTCAATGCGTCGTGCACAGCCACAGTCATGGCCCCATCCCCTTCGGATTAACCGGAGAGAAGCTCCGTCCCGTAGTGCACAGTTGCGCCACATTGGGAGGCGAAGTTCCGGTATGGGATGCGCAAACTGCCTTTGGTGAAACGGACTTGATGGTCATCAGCATTGCCATGGGACTGGATATGGCCCGGACCATGGGCGCGGGGAATTGCGTGCTGATGCGGGGGCATGGAGCTACTGTTGTGGGCAAATCCATCCGCGAAGCTGTCTATACGGCGATCTATCTGGAAGTGAATGCGGAGTTACAGATGAAGGCCAGCTCGCTGGGAAAAATTACATTTCTTTCCCCGGAGGAGATTGAACGGATAAACTCGCGACTCAGCCAGGCAAAAGCCGGGGAAGGCTTCGACCGATCCTGGGAGTATTGGTGCCGGAGGGCCGGCGTTGGGAGCAAGGGCGTCTACCGAACGCTTGGATTTCGCAGCGAATGAGCGTGTGAGACCGGCGATTCGTAGGACACCGGGAATTCTAGCCGCTCAGGGCCGCCTCACTCCCGGTAGTTGCGGCCAGCGTGCCGCAAAGCGCCCGGAGAAAATTGATGGAAGCGCGACCAACACTCAACATCACGCGCGTGGTTGATGAACAGAGGTTCAACCTCTTTGGCCTGAGCATCATTTTCATTTCTTTCCTGGTAATGTTTTCTGACGGGTACGCACTGGCCTCGGCAGCCTATGCCGCTCCTTCCATCGTTCGCCAGTGGCACTTGAATCGCGCGGTGATGGGGCCGGTGTTCAGTGCCAGCCTTTTGGGGATGCTGTTTGGCGCGCCGATCTTTGGTTATCTCGGGGATCGCTTCGGGCGAAGAGGAGCGATTATCGGCGGCTGTCTGCTGTATGGAATTTCGTCACTGGTCATCGTCGAATCCCACACTCTGCATCAATTGATTGCCTTGCGGTTCGTTTCTGGAATCGGGTTGGGAGGTTTGCCGCCAAATACGATTGCTCTGAACGCCGAATTTGCACCCAAGCGCGCGCGGGCCACCATGATCGTCTTCATGTTTATGGGCATAACCGTCGGAGGAATTCTTCCCGGCGCCGTCAGCGCTTATCTTCCGAGCTACGGCTGGCAGGGTTTGTTCTTCCTCGGAGGCGCGTTCTCGATCGCCGTCGCGCTGCTGGCGTTTTTCTGCTTGCCCGAGTCCATCAAATTTCTGGTGTTGAGAAATGCCACGGAGCAGGTGGCGAGATTCGCCAGGAAGTTGCAGCCCGGAATATCGATCGCTCCGGACACACATTTCCTGATTGACGAAAAGCCGAGGAGCGGATTTTCCATTCGCCTGATCTTTGCGGACGGCCGCGCGTGGATGACGCCGCTGCTCTGGATGATTTTTCTCGCGAACCTCATGGTGAATTTCTTCCTGAACAGCTGGATGCCCACTTTGTTTCAGGATTCGGGTTTGTCGGTTCGCCAGACCGCACTCACAACGGCCATGTTTTACTTCGGGGGCATCGCCGGAGGCATCACCATCAGCAGGCTGCTCGATAAGCGAGGCCTCGCGGCGATCGGAGGTTCGTTCTTGCTTGGCTGTCCGATCGTCGCCGCGATCGGCACGCCGAATCTTTCGCATAAATTGCTGGCGGTCGCGGTTTTCTTCGCAGGCTTCTGTATCCTGGGAAATCAGCTCGGCCTGAATGCGGTTTCCGGACTGCTGTATCCGACGGCGATTCGCTCCAATGGCGTAGGCTGGGCGAATTCAATCGGACGGTTTGGCGCGATTGCCGGCCCCATGATCGGAGGCTGGCTGATCGGAAGGCATTTGCCGTTGCAACGATTGTTTCTCGTGCCGGTGATTCCCATGGCCATCGGCGCCGTTGCCAGTTTCGCGCTGATGCGCGTCTGCTTCACACTTTTCGGAGGGCGTCATCTGGAGGCGGAGACCCTATCCGTCACGGCCATTGCTCAAGAGCCAACGTTAATCCGTCCGATTCCAAATTGATGGCCGGGGAACTGTTGGCAGGGAATGAATCGCGCCACCGGAGAGCAACATTCCGCAGCGTGCCACGTTTGCGGCGGCGTCTTTCACCGATTGCCATCGGAAAATGGTCTTGACTTTGGTTACCACTCCCATAAGCTCCAAATCACCATGAAAAAACAATTTGCGGTTCTCGGCGTGGCTGCCCTGGCCATCGCGTTCTTCAGCACTGCGCGTCCGGCCCTGGCGCACGAACGGGACACATTCAAGATTGGCGACAAGTATTACGTTCTGACCGTGGGCTCGCTGAACGAACCTTTTGTCGTTGATAGTATTTCAGGGGTGGATCTGCGCGTTTCGCAGTTGCCGAGCGCCGTGGGCTCCGGTAAGGGCACGCCAGTGACAGGGCTCGAGCGAGCGTTAAAGGTGGAACTTGCCGCCGGAGATAAAAAAGAAACGCTGGCCTTCGATCCTTCGGACGCGGCGCCGGGCGCGTACGCCGCCAACTTCATTCCCACCGTGCAAACCACTTACGCTTATCGAATCTTCGGAACCCTCGGCGGGAGCGCTGTTGACCTCACATTTACCTGCGTGACGGGTGAAGTTTCAGAGACCGCCGAGGATAAATCCCAGATGAACATTTCGGAGAACGTTACCAGGACCAACAAAATTGGCGCGTTTGCCTGTCCCGCGGCGCGAAACACAATGGGCTTTCCCGAACCGGCGCTTTCTTCCTACGAGCAAAATCAAAATTTGCAGAATCTTGCCGCGGTCGCGCAGACGGCAAGCCAGCACGCGGCGACCGCCCAAGGTCTGGGCATCGCGGGAATCGTGGCCGGCCTCTTGGGGCTCGCCGTGGCGGGAGTCGCATGGAAAAGAAGATAGGCTGGCGGTGGATTAAGTACAGTTTTTGCGGCTTGGCGCTATTTGCGATCGCGAGCCATGTGTTTGCCAACGGACTGGGCGGGGAACGGCTGGAGAAAGTTGTCGGAAATATGATCGTGGATATCGGCACGGATCAAAGCTCGACGCCGGTCGCGGGCGAACCGATCGAATTTGACTTCAACCTCCTGCAAAGCGATACGCGAGAACCTCTGACGACGCCGACCAGCGTGGGACTGGACATCGAGCACAATGGAAAGCCGATGGTCAACGGTGACCTCATCACGGAAATGCCGAACACATTCCTTTTCTACACGTTTCCCGAAGGCGGCAATTACACGCTCAAAGTCACGTTCTTCGACTCCAGGCGCACGCCGCCGGCCCTGGCAACCGCATCATTTCCACTGACGATCGCGGGATCGGGAAGTAAGACACGAGCATTATACATCGCAGCGCTGCTCGCAGGTGTTCTTCTGGGACTTTTCGGAGGATATTGGGCAGCCCGCAGGCACAAGGCTGGATAGGGCGGCCAGAGGAATAGTTGCGGTTTTGCGCCGCACAGATGTCTCTGCGCGCCTCGCAGTGAGATTCGACTGATGCCATGCACACTAGATTTCATTCCATACTGAGATTCCTCTGCTTCCTGCTCATCATTTCGGCATTGCCTGAATCTGCTTTCGCGCACGCCACGCCTCTGCGATACGTTCCGGCGGCATCGTCCGTTCTGGCGAAAACTCCCGCCCTAGTACAAATTCATTTCAGCGAGCGCGTCGAGCCTCGCGTTTCCAGCATCGTTGTGCTCGCTCCGGATGGCTCGCGCGCCGATCTCGCCAATTCCGCAGCCGACCCCGCGGATGCCCGGATCTATGAAGTGGGCCTGCGAGACGCCGGAACAGGGAACTACACCGTATCGTGGGAAGTGATTTCGGCCGACGACGGCCACTTTGCAAAAGGCGCGTATGTATTTTCAGTAGGAAGCGCGGGTTTGAGTACCGCTGCGGACAGCAATGGATTCCAGACGGTCCATAGTTCCAGCGTGCCCGAGGCTCTTACTCTGGCGCTTGAGCTGATTGGCGATGCCCTCATTTTCGGCGCTCTGCTCGCGCTGGCGTTCATCTGGCGGCCGATGCGCAAGCATTTTCCGCAAATAAATTCGAATGAGCTTACTTTCGTTCGAAGATTCCAGGCCGTATTTGTTTTCGGCGGCGTTCTGGCCCTGATCGGAGGGCTGTCCTACCTGATTTACAAAACGAATGAGCTTGCGTCGCTTCAGGAAACGATTTTCGCCAACGCCTGGCGGCCTTTTCTTTCCACCGCTTCGGCGCGCTCCACCATTTATCGCATGATTGGCGTGGGTTTCCTGCTGATCATCCTTTCATTGCGAAAGAAACAAATCTTCTTAGCCGGGCGTATCTCGGCCGGCGAGTACGCGTCCTTCGGCGTGCTGGCCATGATCGATCTCCTGCGGGCGCGCATCAGCCATGCCGCGGCGTCTTCCTTTGCTCCCGCTCTTGGCGTGGCGATGAACTTCATTCATCTTTTTTTCAAAGACGCATGGACCGGCGGCATCATCGCGCTGGTTGTGATTTTTTCGCCTCTGGTCAAAAAATCGCGGGACGCAAGGGTGGCAGGATTGGCGCTCACGTCGTTTTCCAGGATTGCGAGCGTCGCATTCGGAGTCGCGGGAGTCACTGGAGTCTACGTTGTCTGGCTGCACCTGAAAAGTTTCTCGTACGTGCTGACTACCGACTGGGGGAAACGATTCGCAGTACTTTCCATCTTTGCCGCATTGCTTCTACTCCTTCGCTTTTTCAACCAGCTGTATTGCGAGCCCCAAATAGCGGACGCCGTCAAAAAGGCGGATGAGAGAAATCGCGCGGGTGTTTTCCAGGCTTGGCTTTACGCTGCCCGCGGAAATGTTCATGGGCATCGCAATTCTTGCGGTTACATCGCTGCTGATCATCACCACGCCTCCGCTCGCGCCTCATTTCAGCTTTGCGCGGACCACGATAAGCCAGGGAGTTGCGCTTTCGCTCACCGAGCAGCCCTACGAGAGCGGTAGATTTCTGGTGACGGTCGAAAATCCGCAGACCAAAACGGATGCGGCTGCAAAAAACATAGTGGTGACTCTCACCAATCCAGCCGCGGGCATCGGGCCAATCGTTGCGCCGGTAGAAGAGCGATTCGCGGGCGGTTTTGTGTTCAACGAAAATCTTATGGCTCCCCCGGGGAAATGGATTGTCAATGTTACCGCCCAGAGATCGGGCGCCTACGATGCGACCGCGTCATTCAACGTGAATTATCCGCAAGAAATCGCCGAGAGCGATGCGCATTCGGAGGACAGAACGTTCGGCTCATTTGAGGTGCTTCATATTCTTGCCGCTCTTCTGATTATCGTCACCTCGATCCTTCTTTATCGCCAAAGCTCCCAGCTCGACCGATTCATGGTTTCTGGACCCGCCGCCGCTATGTCAGCCACGCCATTGACGTTCTTCCGCCGCGGCGCCTGGATTCCTTCCATGATCCTGATCACCATTGTTCTCTATTTGACGGGCGGGATTCCCGCGGCGTCTTCCGGATTTTTAGAAAGTTCATTTCAACGGTCCTGCGAAGACGCCAACATCATGAACGTCTGGCACGAAAGCGTTCCCGAGCGTGACGGAAAAGCCACTGCGGATTTGGCCATGCCCGGCTGTACTACGGGGATCGGCTTGGGACGATATCACTTCGTGGATGCGCGGGAATTCGCCTATTTCATCCGGCCGGCGCGAGCCACCGCCCGGATGTCAACCGACCCGGCGGTGCTCGCGCCGGGTGTTCCCGCTGTGCTTACGTTCACGCTGCGTGATTTTCAGGGAAATCCAGTTCAGGATCTGGTTCTCGATCACAACAGAATCATTCACGTGGTGATCGCCAGCCAGGATTTTTCAGTGTTCGCGCATATACATGTCGAAGATTTCGCACCGGTGGCTCCCGAAATGGTGAAGAGCGCGGTGTTCCCGGTACGCTACACGTTTCCAAAACCCGGGTCGTATTTGGTCTCTGCCGATTTCATGGAGCGAGGATACGCATTTTCCGACCAATTCTATGTGAACGTCGGTTCGCCGAGCGCGATGAGCGCGCCGAAGAGCGAAAACTTTTCGTTACAAAATGATTTTGACGGCTACGACGTTACGCTCAAGACTTCGCCAACCACGCTCAAAGCGGGCTCGCCCGTGACGCTCGATTATCATGTTGAAAAAGACGGCAAGCCTTTGACCGAGATGACCCCATACCTCGCCGTTCCCATGCACATCAGCATTATTCGTGACGATCTGATGAGTTTTCTTCATATCCACGGACTGCTGCCCGTTTCCCTCACCGGCAAACTGCTCGGCGAGAGCATTCATGCCTCGCACCTTCTGCTTCCCGATAAATTCGGTCCTGACGTAGAAGCCACAAACGTCTCGTTTCCTTCCTCGGGCATCCACCATATTTTCGGGGAGTTCCGCGTCTCCGGCAAAGTCGTGGTAACCCAATTTACGGTGAAGGTGGAGTGAAACGCGCTGCCCCGGGCGTTTCCGGCGATGTACCTTAGATTTCCAGGCCCTCGTAAGCCTACCTAAACAGGCATGTTATAGTGCTGCGATTGCTGTACCTCTTTGACAAAGCGCCCCACAGGATTCCGCCGGAAATGTGTCGTGGCAGTACTGAACCGCCAGTACTTGTGACAATAGTTCGTCCGCACCATTGAGCCCGCCGGTCTTCGCTGCGAATATCGGCACGCGCCAACTTGATCGACGCGCGAACGTGATGGGCTATCCCGAAGAACTGCGCCGGAGGGAATTGTGGCCAACGCTGCGACCCAAAATCAAGGAATTGCCAACGAAAAGATCTGGCTGGCGGTTATTGACAGCGCGATTTCGGATTGGATGAACGGTCCCAAGATCCATCAGAGCAAGGCCGAATTTTTCCTGTTCCAGGATGAAGACGATTTTCCATTCGTATGCCGTTCGGCCGGACTGGATCCGTCGGGCGTTCGCGAGAGTCTCTGGATGCTGCGGGCTCACACGGCTACGGAATCGAATTCGATCGTCGCGTAGAGATCCGCGGTCGGCTCTCCTGAATTCTTTCCCGGCGACCGCGCCGTGAAGGTTCAGTTGCTACGCACCGAGCGTGACTAGCTCCATTTTGCGCTTGCCAAGTCTGCGCGCTCCCTTCTCCGTCACCACAATCGAATCCCCGAATTCAGCAGGCGTGCGAGTTTGCTTTACGGGCACGCTCGGCTTCAGGTCAAAGACCATGCCGGCCTGAAACACCAGATCGTCGCCGCCTTCCATGCGCCCGGGCCCGCACCGCGGCAGATCAGCGAGACCGCCGGAATGAATCAGCACTCCGCCAGGCTTGGCAACGCCACGAGCTCTCAACTTGTCGCCACAAAAATCGCAAAATTCCTTGACGCTTTTTCCGGGCGCGACGCGATCCAGGAGTTCGTGAAAGAGATCCAAAGAATATTGACCGGCTCCGGCCCAATCCGCCGGCGCGGGTGAGCCAAGCAAGACGGAGTGATTTACCTGCGAGCCGTAGCCGAGCACTGATCCCGAGCACTCCTGGCCGAGAATTTGACCGGCCGCGAACACATCGTCCAACGGAAAGCCGAAGCTCGCATTACCCGATCCCCGCGTGCTGATGCTCAATCGCCACGGGCGTTCGCCGGAAGCCTGAACCATCGCGCTATACATTTTGAGCCACACATCACGGTGAATGGAGCCCGGGCGGGCTGTTTCCATCATGGCCTGCACTCCGGCTTCGCTCACTTCCGTGGCTTTCTCCAGTACGGCAATTTCCTCGGCACTGTGCACCAGTTTCACCCGCCATAAAATGTCCGCGGCCGATTCAAATTGAGCTCGTGGAAATGCTTTTCGCACGCGGTCATAGGTCGTATAGGTTACCGAGCCTTCGGCGTTGCGAAAAATGTTTGCCATGGATCCGACACCGATCCGTGACTGGTCCAGCGTCTGTTCCTTCAGGCAGTCAATGATGGCCGGAGACCACAATCCCTCTTCGTCCCCGTAGCGCACTTCGATGTCAGGAGCGTTTTCCGCCAACAGCGTGGTCATCACCAGGCCCGGGATGGGACGTTTCTCGGCGAGCAGCGAGCCAACCCGGTTGGAAATCGCGGTGATCTTGCCTTCCGCGGGAACGATCACCCATCCGGCCGGAATGCCGGCCAGATATTGCACGTCGGCGTCGCCGTCCTGGCGGTCGTGAATCATCGCCTGGCTGCTGTGCTGCGGCACGATGAGGCAGTCAAAATGGTTTTCTTTCATGCCCTGGCGGACGTTCCGCCAACGCCGGCGGAATTCTTCGGACGTCCAGGCCTTCGGCATATCTGCGGGCGTGAGGGTTCGCTTTGCCGCTGACTGATCGGCTCCGGTCGAAGATACGCCTCCGGCTTGCGGCGATTCGCTCCAGGCTGGAAGCGCAACCCCGGCGATCGAGAGAGCCACGCTGGACGAAGCACCCAGAAGCAAATCCCTTCGCGAGAAACCTTCAGAAACTTTGGACCTTAAAAATTGATTCATCGCGTGCTCCTTCGTGAGCGTTAGCCCGTTCCACAATCGAATGGACGGAATGCCGGTACCCCTCTCGTGCGGCGCCGGAATGAGTGCCTACTTCGCTGCGGCCTGCTTGGTAATCTGCGAACCGGTGCTTTCTCCGCTGGGGTCCACGAAACCAATTCGATCCCCAAAATATTCCGTAAACCAGACCCTGCCTTTGACGTCCGCCCCGATGAATCGCTCGTAAGAGCGATCCGGCCGCTGCGGGATCGGATACTCCGTGAATTGTTCGGTTCTGGGGTCGAATCGCGTGACGTTGTTCCCACTCATATCCGCGAACCAAATGTTTCCGTCAACCTGGTTGAAGGAAACTCCGTAGACCGTCGCGTTCGGCGTGGGGGGCTTGTAAAACTTCACGACTCCGGTTTTTACACTCAATTTGCCAAAGCGGTGGCCGAGGAAATCGCCGAACCAAAGATTGTCCTGCGGATCAACGGTGATGCCTCGAATGCTGACCGTGTTTTCGGGCCGGATATCTTTCGTTTCCCCGGTGGCCGGATTCAATTTCACCAGAGTTCCGACAGCGATTTCACTGAACCAGACCATGCCCTCGTTGTCGACCGTGACGTCGTACGACCTGCCCTGAGCGGGATGCGATTCCCCGGGAATTTCACCCCAGTCCTGCATCGTGCCTTTCGGATAGGCCACGGGAACCGCATAGGGGTGCGAAGAAAACTGCTGCTTCTTCACATCAAAGCTCCAGAGATCTCCCGAAATGCCGCCCGAAAACCACACGTTGCCGGCATGATCGAGCGTTAAAGTGTGCGCGGGAGGACCTTTTTTGTCAGGCCAGTAGTATTGTTTCACCTCGCCGGTTTCCGGATCGACGGACGCCAGTTTTGCCGGGTCATTACCGTGAGCCAGGGCAACCCAATACCGCCCGTCGCTGCCCACCGCTCCGGTGTGCGGCCGCGCCTTTTCGGTCAGCAGCGGATACTCCCGAAATGTTTCCGCTTCCATATCGAACTTCGCCGCTTTGTTGCCGTAAAAAGATTCCTCGCCAAACCATGCGACATTGGTCCGCGAATCGATTTCAATACTGTGCGGGCGGGAGATTTTCGTGGGCACGTCGTACTCAATCAGCGTCGCCCGCAAAGCTTCGTCGGAAGGCTCAACGTGCTTAACATGGGCCTTCAGTTCGGACGCGTCCGCTGCAAAGTTGAAGTAGGGTGAAGCGGGTCCAAAATATTTCTCAAGTGCCGCGCTCAGCGCGTCGAGTTCCTGGGGAGTGGCGTTTGCAAACGGCTCATCGGTTGCGCCATGCGTCATCTGCGGCAGGAAATCGCGCCATTCCGATGCGGACTGGCCGCGCCGGTGAATGATGGTGGGCAAGCTATGGCATTCAATGCAATGTGATCTGAGAAGCCGAGTCTCCGCAGTGTCCGGCAAGAGGCTCTCTAATTCCGAGCCCGTTAGGCGTCCCAAGCTGAGGTTTGCCGGAGCCAGACTGAAATTCGTCGGTCCCGCCTTGGACGTCTCGACCGAGGCCTTCTTCTCGGCAAATCCGTAGGCTTCCACCATCACGTCATAGGTTCCCGCGGTGACCGCAATTTCATACTTGCCGTCTGCCTGCGAAAAGCGGCTGATCGTCTTGATGCCGGACTTGGCGCTGACGATTGCCCCTCGAATGGGTTTTCCGGAGCTGTCCGTCACGACTCCGCCAATCGTGGAGGTCGCGGCTGATACAGGCGCGGACACGCAAAAAACTGCGAAAAGAAAACACAGCGTCCAGCGAGCGACTGTTTTCATAGTTCTCCTACTCAGGCGGGAATCCAACTACACCCAGACCAGGCCAATTCTGATCGCACGTTACGGCCCGATGGCGCATGCTAGCAGTTTTTGTGTGATGGTTCCAGCAGAGCCGGAACAGGAGAGCAGGCTGAAGGGCGCGCCCTTCGGATTAGTTATCGCCCCGACGGACAATCAACAGGTTGTTGTCGTTTCGCGTGTTCAGGGCATTCGGCAACACTGCGAGTGCGAACTCATGGTTCGCAAATTGTTTCGAGTACACCGTCTCCAGCCGTTCGCGCCAGTCGCCAAGCGATGCCTGCTCAATATCCTCGACGATATAAATCCCGCCCGCGCGCAACTGGTTGAGCGACCCTTCGAGGAATGACACATTCGCTTCGAACGTGTGCAGGCCGTCATCGATGATGAAGTCCATGCCACCCTGAAGGTCCGACTGCGCCCAGAGAGCGCGAATCGCGGCGGAATCCAGCTGATCGCAATAGAATGTCTTGATCCGATTTTCTTGGAACAACACGCCACGGTCGAAGTCGGCTCCGAAAACAAATGCCCGTGAAAACAATTCCCGCCATCCTCGAAGGGATCCTCCAGGCGTGCCGGTACCGCCCATGGTTGCGGGCAGGTTCGGATTGTTGCTTCCCAATCCGAGTTCGAAGATGCGTAGCGGCTGATCGCGGCGGCCCTCGAAGAGCCTCGCGTAGACCGTGGTGTAGTTGTGCCAGCTGCGGCCTTTATCGCTCCCGTGCCGGGTTTGGACGTGGCACATCGCGGTTGGAGCCAGAAGATTGATCTCGCGCAACTGACGCACGAGGGCGGAAGCCCCATTCGAACCGAACCCGCGAACTTCCGGTCTTCGTTTCCTGAATCTGGAGGAAATCAATCGCGGAAAGTAAGCCGAAATACACCACCACCGGAAGCGCGCCGAATCAGACGCGCTTGGTGAGAGGGTTCGCCGAAGCGAGTCACCGATAGCAGCTTTCATTCCCGGCATAGATGTCGGTACGTGATACGGCCCGCTGCTGCGCTCAACTCCCTTAACAGCGCATCGATCAACGACAATACTACGCGATTCGCAGCTAAACACTGTAATCGTGCCGAGTACCAAGATGGCGCGGGCTCCGTGCTCCGTGGCGCTTTCCGTTGCGAGCAGGGCCTCGTCCTTAACCAAAAGGATACCCGTAGCGGTTTTTGTCGTGCCCCCCCGTTCGCCCTGTTCTAGACTTCAAGAACCAGCCGAAGACCGAGGTATCCCAACACGACTATGACTTTCCAACACCTCGATACCGTGATTGCCTTCGTCGCCGTTATGCTGCTGGCGAGCCTGGTGGTCACCGCAGGCACCCAATTGGTCATCAGCCTTTTGGGCTTGCGCGGAGCCAATCTGCGCCGGAGCCTTGCGGACCTATTCGAAACCGCCAGTGACGATCGGGACGCCAGGCGCTACGCCCGGGTGATTGCGCGCAGGATTCTGCGCCAACCCCTGGTGTCGGGCTCGGTATTTTCGCGGTTCGGCTTTCAGGCGGACGAACTGCCCTTTATGCCCCCTGACGCGGCCGGAAAACTGCGCTGGGCCGGTAGCGGTATCCCGCTGCAATCCTGGCTCATTGGCGCGGTGACTGGTTTCCTGCTGTGGCCGCCTGCCCTGTATATCATCAAACGCCTGTTCGCCCTGGATTTTTGCGCTTATGCCGGCGTGGTCACGAACTACGTCCCGTTCTTCAATCTTTGTGACCATCCTTGGCGGAGTGGGGCGATTCTGGGAGCAGTACTCGGTGGCTTGATGAGCCGATGGCGCCTTGCCTCGGCCATCCGACTCGACGAGCTCGTTGCGCTGCTCGAAAAACTCTCCGCCCCAGCCGGCGGAACGCTGCCTGACCCTGCCCAACGCGCCATGCTCGTGATCGCCGGAGAAACACGGAGCCGCACGCGCCCCAAAATGAGCTCTGGGTCGGCGCAGATTGACAGAATTTTCAGGGAGACAGACGAAGGGGAAGGCGGAGTGGCCATCGCGGTTGAAAAGGCCGTGGCGCAAATTGCCGGCCACGCGGAAACTCGCGTCGAAGGCCTGAATCTCTGGTTCGATCATGCAATGGAACGGGCCTCCCAGCGTTTTACCGTGCAAGCCCGCGTGATTACCGTGGTGCTTTCGCTAGCGCTTGTTTTCGGTCTGCATTTGGACGCGTTTCACTTATTTCAATCTCTTTCTTCCGATGCCCAAACGCGCGTACAACTGGCGGCCAGCGCCGATGCTCTCACCAGGCAGGCGGAGCAGCTGGCAAAAGCCAAGGAAAGCTCGCGAACGGTTGTGCCGGAAGTCTATCGCAACGCCTTGCTGGTGGCTCTGGGCAGTGTGCCCGCACCCGTCGAGCAACCAAAGTCAAAATCACATCATTCCTCGCACAGCAGCGCCGCTGCGGCTTCTAACTCCACCGCGCCGATCGTTAGCGGCGATTCGGCTGCGCCCGTTGACGCCCAGACGGCGCCCAATTCCATGCAAGCCTCGGGAGATGCCAGCCCAGTTCCGTCGCCTGCGGTTCAGGCTGCGCCCGAGCCCTCCAGGAAATCGCGAAAACGTAAATCGTCGGAATCCGCGGAGAGCAAATCCGCGGCGAAGGAAAAGGAGCGCGTCACACCAGTTCCCGCGCCCGGGGGAGACAAAGTAACGGCCGAAGCCAAGCTCAAGGCATTAAAGGCGCTGGAAACGAAGCCGGGATTTGAGAGCAGGGAAGATGCCGCGCTCTGGCTGCGCCAGATACTCGATGGAGATCCCGCGCTGGAGAATTTATCGGTCGCCTACGAACAGGAAGTGAACTCAGAATTGTCCGGCGACGCGGACAAATTGATGGATCATTCCGCATCCGTGAAAGGCGATCTGGCCCGTTCCGAGTTTCGGCTGATTCCCGAAGAATGGCCCGGTTGGCGCTACTCCGAGCAGGAATTGCCAGGATTGCTGGCGGCACTGGTGATCGTGTCGCTGTGCGCACCGCTCTGCTACAACCTGTTGAAAGGTTTAGCCAGTCTGCGCCCCTTGCGAAATATCAGGTAGTCAAAATCTGCCGCCGCTTAGCCCCAGATCTGGCGGGCCGAATCAACAACCAGCTTTAGCTTGTCCCATTGCTGTTGCTCGGTGAGCAGATTTCCCTCCGATGTTGAGGCGAATCCGCACTGCGGACTGAGGGCCAGATTTTCCATAGGCACGTATTTCGACGCTTCCTCAACGCGCTTGGCCAGTTCGCCAGGATCTTCCATGCGTGGCAGTTTGGAGCTGATCAGGCCGAGAACGACTGTCTTTCCCTGGGGTACGAACCGCAGAGGCTCAAAGGTGCCGGACCGTTCGTCGTCATACTCCAGCAGGAAGCGGTCCGCCTCCAGCGTGCCGAATAATTTTTCGGCGATCGCGTCATAGCCGCCCTCCGCGTACCAGTGGCTGCGGTTGTTGCCGCGGCACAGATGAATGGCCAGAATCACGCCGTCTTTCCGCGCGGCCCGAAAACAGGCATTGTCGGCACGCACAGCTTCGTCGAGCGCCGCGTCCGGATCGACTTTCATTTCCTTCTGGATCCACGCCCGCCACTTGGGATCCATGTAATAGCTGTAGCGGGGCGCATCGATCTGAATGTACTTCACCCCGTCCGAAGAAAGCTTGCTGAGATCCTGTTTCATGATCTCCACGATGTCCCACAGCAGCGCCGAATGGTCTTTGTAGACTTTGTCCGTGACCCCGTACTTAAAGGCAATGGCCGGAAATTGTGTAGCGCTGGGCAGCGTCATTTTGATGGGCAGCGGACTATTCGCTTTCAGAAATGGCAATTCGTGCCCGGTGAGTGGATGCGCCTGGCGCAGCCTGGAGGTGACGATTCCGGTGACTGCGCTGACTTCAGAGACCGCGACCTCTCCCGCTCTCCACGGCCTCCTCATGATGGCCTCATCATCAAAGCCCTCCACGGCCTCGACCAGGTCGCTCATGAAATTTCTTCGGCGCAGTTCGCCGTCGGTAACGATCCCGAATCCCAGTTCTTTCTGTTTTGCGAGCACCCGCAGGATGTGCTGATCTTCGAGCTTACGCAGCTCATCGGACGTGGCGCTCTCTCTGGCCTGAAGCAACTCGGCAGGCCGCAAAAAACTGCCAACGTGATCCGCGCGAAACAGTGTGGTCATGATTCCAATCCTCCCAGGATCCGGAAAGCGCGAACGCTTCGTCACAACTTTCAAGGCGTGCAGCGTGGACTGCGCTCTGTGATTTTTGTGTTGTTTGATTTGAAATCCGCGAGCATTGTACGCCCAAATTGTCGCGTCTGACATCATTTGAGTGGTGTCCGGTCCGGGTTATCCAGTGGCCGCAAAAATGGCCGTTCGGTTGCAAGGACCACGCGACGAAACGCCATCTACAAAATCGCTTCGTTGCGCGCGGCGGATTTTGTAGAGACCGTCCGCTATTCGGGCGAGCAGTTGTGAACTGCGGCTATCCATGAGACGAAGCCGGCCCGCGAGACAATCCGGCAGAAAGCGCCTACTCCGCGCCCAGGAATGCGAAACGCAGCAAGAACAATGCAGACAGTACCCAAATGAGAGGGCTGATCTGCTTTATTTTCCCGGTGCCGATCTTGATAAAGGTAAAGGAAAGCAGACCTAGGCTCAATCCGGTGGCGATACTGAACGTAAGCGGGGTCGCTACGGAGGTGATAAATGCGGGAAACGCTTCGGTGAAGTCGTCCCAATCGATTTTCGCGAGCGAAGCGCACATGAGCGCGCCCACCAGGATCAGTGCCGGAGCGGTCGCGTAAGTCGGAACGGCAGCAACCAGCGGCGCGCAGAAAATAGCCACAACAAACAGACCGGCGATGAGAACATTGCCCAGGCCGGTTCGCGCGCCTGCCGCTACTCCCGCGGCGCTCTCAATATAGCTCGTGACTGTGGAAGTTCCCGTCAGTGCACCGGCCATCGTGCCAAAGGCGTCGGCCAGAAGCGCGCGACTGGCCCGCGGGAATTTTCCGTTGCGCATGAATCCGCCCTGCTCGCACACGCCCACCAGCGTGCCCACGTTGTCAAAAAGATCCACAAAGAAGAAGACGAACACCAGATCGCCCAAGCCGAGTTTCATGGCCGAGCGAAAATCCAATTTCAGAAATGTGCCGCCCGGATGAGGCCACGAAAATACGTGCGATGGCACAATCGTAAGTCCAATCGGAATTCCCGCCAGTGCGATCACCACGATGCCTATTAGAATCGCGCCGCCTATTCTTCGCGACATCATGATCGCGATCAGAACCAGCCCGAACGCCGCGAGACGCACTTGCGGGTCGGAAGATTTTCCGAGGCCCACGAAGGTGGCGGGATTGGACACAATAATTTTGGCATTGCGCAACCCCACAAACGCGATGAAGAACCCGATGCCGGCCGCGGTTCCATGCTTCAGGCAATCAGGAATATCGTTAACGATGTGCTCGCGAATGTTGGTGAGCGTGAGAATCAGGAACAGAGAACCGGACAAGAACACCACGCCCAGCGCTGTCTGCCAGGGCACACCGCGGCCCAGAACAATCGAGTAAGTGAAGTACGCATTCAGCGACATCCCAGGGGCCAGCGCAATCGGGTAATTTGCCCACAAGCCCATCACCAGGGTGGCGATCGCCGCGGAGACGCAGGTCGCGAACAGCACACCTTCGACCGGCATGCCCGCTTCGCCCAGGATGCGCGGGTTCACCACCACCACATAGGCCATGGCCATGAAGGTGGTCAGTCCGCCGAGCAGTTCGCGGCGAACTGTGGTGTGATTTTCCTTCAGATGAAAGATTCGTTCGAGCAATGCGCGCCTTTCCAAAAAGTGCGCCAATATAGGCCGGAGCGCCCCGCTCCGTCAACCGGCAACACCGGACCCACAGCGTATCGTTTTCTTCGTCGGGAATCGAATCATAGATACAGGAGGATTCCATTTGTTTTTCAAATGTGCGCCTCCAGCGAAATATCGAGGCATCAGTAGCGTCTAGGATCCGGTCTCCCCATCGTTCACGATTTTTGTGAAGGGTGGATCTGAATTTCACAAATGCCCACGATGTAGTGCGCTGTAGAAGAGGAGAGATGGCTCTGTCTCCAGCCGTAATCATCGAACTTGCGCGGGAATTGAGAAACGATTGATGCCAAGCGACGTGAGAAATCAGCTTTGATCGCTACAATCCGTACCCTTGAAACCCACCACAAGAATGCGGCACCCGTTCCAGTCCGTGTTGCGTCGACCTTGGCGAGCGAGTATGGTACGGCATGCCCAGCCGCACGGAGCCCGACAAACTGTCCACTTCCGCTTCTTCAGTCCAACCGATCGGAACATCTCCAATAAAAGTCGTCGAATATGGCCTGCGCGGTGAAGCGCTTTCGCCGATGGAAACGTTGGCGCAGTCGGTTTCGACGATCGCGCCCACTTCCACTCCCGCTGCGACTATTCCGCTAGTAGCTGCGCTGGCCGGTAACGGCACCTGGCTCGCTTACCTTCTGGCAATGGTGGCCATCCTGCTGGTGGCCTGGTGCATCAGCCGGTTCGCGCGTTTCTCGGCTTCCCCCGGATCGCTCTATACCTACGCGTCGATGATTTTGCCGCGATGGTTGGCCGCCGTCGCTGCCTGGAGCCTTCTGCTGGCCTACGTCGCCACCGGCTCGAGCATAATCGGCGGCTTTTATCACTACGCGAATTTGCTGCTGGTCGATGTGTTCGGCCATGGCATTTCCGGCGCGGTTCTGGCTCTGATCGTCACCGGAGTGTCGATATGGATTGCCTGGCGCGACGTGAAAATTTCCGCGCGCCTGATGCTGTGGATCGAAGCAGTTTCGTTGCTGGTGATTCTGGTAGTCGTGCTGCTGGTGTTGTTCCAGCACGGCCTCCACATCGATCCCAGCCAACTTCATTTGACGGAGATGACCGGCGGCGGGCTGCGCCTCGGACTGGTCCTCGCGCTTTTCAGCTTCGTGGGGTTCGAGAGCGCCACGACGTTAGGGGCAGAGGCTCGCAACCCGCTGAGGACGATTCCTCGCGTGGTGATTGAAAGCGCGGTGATCGCGGGTTTGTTCTTTGTCGTCTCGGCGTATTCGGAAGTGCTGGGTTTCCATGCCGTGGGCCAGGACCTGGGCACGAGTGAAGCGCCTATGCACGTGCTGGCGAACGTGGCGGGAATCCCGGCCCTCGGAGTGTTGATTGACATCGGCGCGGCCGTCAGCCTGTTTGCGGGAACCCTCGGCTGCATCACGGCAGCCGCGCGCGTGCTGCTGCTAATGGCTCACAAAGGCCTCGCGCACAATACATTTCGCACCACGCACGCGCGCAACGAGACTCCGACCTTCGCTGTCCTGGCAACCGGCATCGCCGCCGTTCTTCCCGTAGCCGTGCTGGCTTACCGCGGGTCAAGCGGCTTGGATGTCTACGGATGGATGGGCTCCCTCGCTACGTACGGATTTATCGTCACCTACGCGTTGGTGTGCGCGGCGCTGCCGAAATACTTGCGAGATCACGGAGCTTATCGGCCCGGCGCGCAAATTATTCCATGGCTGGCCTTTGTCGCTATGCTTTCGGCAATGGTCGGAAACTTGTATCCGGTGCCCGAAGGCCCTTACGGCAAACTCCCCTACATCTATCTGGCTTATTTGTTCGCGGGTATGCTGTGGTTTTTTTGGCAGTCTCGAAAAGAACGCGTTTTGTGATACGCTTCGCCAACAGCAACGCTTGTCGGCCCCGAATCTCCAGTCAAGGAAAGCAAGAAGTAGTTCAGAATAACCGAGGTCGTTTAAATTAATTTTCTCGGCAATTCCCACAATGGGAATATTGCCGACGGCTTCTCCATCAGGCCCCCTGAATCACAAGGAAACAGATACAAATATCTGATACCGATGATTGAAACTTTGGGCTTTCCATCTATTCGGGGAAAGCGTAAGTTTTTTCCAAATTATTGAGGTCCGAGAGTGGTAGCAGTAAGGGGGAACGGAAATCTCATATCAAAACCCTCGAACCGTGTCTTGGAGTTCTCGATCTTTGACTTTTGAGAGGGGATGAAGAATGAAAATGCGCATCAGGCGTTCCGCATTGCTTCCAGGCGTATTACTCGCAATGGCGTTTCTACTGATACCGAATGCACATGCCCAGCAGACACTCGGAGGAATCACCGGCACGGTCACTGATAAATCGGGCGCGATCATTTCGGGCGCCACGGTCACACTAGTCGGCAATGAAACGAAATTGAATCGCACCCAGACCACGGGCGCGACCGGAGCCTACAGCTTCGTCAACCTCCCCATCGGAACCTACACGCTGTCCTTCACGCAACAAGGCTTTGAGTCGCAAAATGTCCCGTCGATTAATGTGCAGGCAAACCGCACCGTAACGGTAAACGCCGAACTCAAAATCGGAAATGTCAGCGAATCCATCACCGTGGAAGAGACGCCCCTGCTAAATATGGTCGACACCACGAACGGTTACGTGATGGATAAACTCCAGATTGACGCGGTACCCCTGCCCACGAGTTCTTTCACCGGGTTGGCGGTACTTTCGCCCGGTGTCAACGCGGAGCTTCAATCGGGGACGGGAGCCGAACGAAGGTCTGGGAACTCGCCGGTGTGGGCCAACGGGCAACGCGACACCAGCAATTCCTTTTGCTGAATGGTGTGGATGCGCGAAACCTTTTCAATGGTAAAACCACCAGTAACGTATCGTCGTCTCGCGTGGTGAACGCCACCGGAGTCAGCACTTCTTCGGCGCTCAGCACCCTTCCGATCCAGAGCAGCGCCTCGGTCTATCTGGCGATCGGCGAATCGATTCCTTCGCCGCCTCAGGAATCGATCGAAGAACTGCGCGTAAACACCTCCATGTATGACGCCCAGCAAGGCTCGACCAGTGGCGCGCACATTGACATGAGCACGGCTTCCGGCACCAACAACATCCATGGCAGCGCTTATGTGCATCGCGGAACCAATTGGATCAACGCGGATCCATATTTCTATAATGCCGATCCCAATATCCCACAAAGCGAAAAGAATCCCTCTTTGCACCGCTACACGGCGGGCGGGACGATCGGCTTGCCGATCAAGAAGGACAAACTGTTCTTTTTTGCGAGCTATCAGCACACCCATGCTTCCGATGAGGAAATCGGCATTTACCGGCCTACGATGCCGAATGGATTGTTTGCCACAGCGGACCCCACAAACTCCGCCAATCCGTGCATCGCTGCCAATAGCACGAAACCCGGGTTTCGGTCGCCCTCGTGTCTGGCCTACATCGCTAACGCAAATAACCTTTCGAACGCCTTCGCGTTTTTTGGAGATTCGGCGGTCGATCCAAACGCCCCGATCGGCACAGCCCCGGGAAATATCAATCCCATCGCATACACGTTATTCAACTATGGGTGCCCACAGAAGTGCCTGGTCCCATGGGCGAATCCAAACGCACTGGAACTGAATACCACCAACCCGGCGCTCATCGAAGCGTTTCCGGAGAATGCCGAGGAGCCTGGGACGGCGTTATTCCTGGCTGACCAGGGTATAGCCGATTTGGATTGGAACCCCAATTCGTCGCATTCGTTCTCCGCAAAATACTATTATCAGCATGACCCGACGACCGCGCCCTATGCCTACTCCTCGCTTCCGGGCTTTGCTCAAAGGCTAGACGCGGGCAGTCAGGTAATCTCTCTCACCCATACGCAGGTCGTTAAATCCAATCTGAGCATTACCGAGACCTTCGGGTTTATCCGTGAAAAAGCTTACAGCACACTCGATCAGCCGTTTACTCCGACGCAATTTGCTTCCGCCTGCCAGACTTTGACCGGCGCGTCCGCCGCGGATTGCACGATCAACACCTTTGGATCGAATGTATTTCCGGGGATGACCATAAACTGGCCGGGAGCGATGGGCTCTCAGGGCTTCAACTTTCCTTCCTATCAACCTCTCTTGAATATTGGCGCCGGTGCGGAATCGATGGGAGCGTTTACCGGTGTATTCCAGAATCGCTTCAATCCGTCTGCCAATGCCATCTGGACGTTCGGAAGGCACACCATCACGTTTGGCGGCAGTTTCGCCTACACGCAACTCAACACCCGTGACCAGCGGAATCAGCTGGGTACCATTGATGCCAAGAGCATCAACCAATTCCTCCAGGGGAACCTCACGAACGACTATCTTTACTCGGGAACTTATTTCCTATCCGGGAATCCCAATCGTTATTTCCGCGCGAAAGAGACTGGCGAGTACTTTCAGGATAAGTTTCAATTCCGAAGTAATTTGACCATTACCGCGGGGCTACGGTTTGACTGGATGGGTGGGCTGACAGAAAAGAACGGAAACCTGCTGAACTTCGACCCGTCGAAGTATTCCTATGACCCGGTCAGCGATACGATCACGTCAAGTGGCTTGATTGTCGCTGGAAACAGCCCGCACGGGACGCCGGGCGTGAGTAACTCAACGCTTACCGGTCGGCAGTGGGGTTTTGCTCCCAGAGTTGGCGTTGCGTGGACTCCAAAAATGTTCAACGACAAAATTGTGGTCCGCGCAGGTTGGGGCTTGTATTACGACCGCGGAGAACTCTACTCCTACCTCTCGCCTGGAGTTGCTCAGAGCATCACTCCGGGCGGTCCGTTTGGTATCAACCAGCAGTTGCCCTTTGTCGGAACGCAGCTCTGTCCACCGCTGTTTCCGGGGACGTTTGCGCCCTGCACCACGTCCCTTCAGAATCCGTGGGGTGACACGCTCGCGCCTCCGCCTTCCGGCGATCCGACCACTATTGCTATGAGCAATGATCCTAATTGCGTGGCAGCACTGCCGAGTGCCAGGTGCTTACAGGGAGGAGCGATTCCTTTCTATTTGGGTGTTTACGCCCGGAATAACAAGCTTCCCTATACGATGAACTCGACGCTGGATATTCAATGGCAACCGCGCAACGATCTGGCCATCGATATTGGCTACGTGAACGCCCTCGGCCGGCATGAGATCATTCCGCTTCCGTTCAACCAGTCGAGAATTGCCTCCCCGGGTAACCCGCTTTGCGGAACAGCCGCGAAATGCGCGAACCCAGCGGCTTCTCCGTTCGCGCAATCCTACACTTACGGTTATACCGTGCAGTCCAGCAATCCCATTTTCTTCGATTCCAGCCCGCTCGGTTTGCAGGATGTGAACGGGCACACCGGCGAGTCCATGCAGCTGAACTCGGAAGGCGGAAACCTCGACGAGCGTGTCCCCTTCATTGGGTATGCCGGCGAGTCGGAGGCTTACACGGCCGAGGGAATATCGGCTTACAACGCCTTGCAGTTGCACGTGGAAAAGCGGCTCAGCCACGGGCTCCAGGCGGGCGTGTCCTATACTTTCTCGCGCTCCTTCGATGAGCAGAGTGCGCTCGGTCTTTTTTACAACGGCAGTGATCCGAACAACTTGCGGGGAGGCTATGCGCCCTCGGACTTTGACCGGACACACGTAATCAATATCGACTACCACTATGAGCTTCCGAAGTTCTTTCCGACATCAGAGTGGAAGGGCAAGATCGCGGATGGCTGGGCTGTGCAAGGGCTCGTTGTCATCCAAAGTGGGCAACCCTACAGCATAGTCGATTACTCCGGATCGGTCGGAAGCATCTATTACAGCATCAACGATGGCATCACCAATCCCATCGTGCCGCTGGCACCCGGATGCAATCCTCAGAATGCTCTGACGGGAGCGACCGGAAATAATCCCAATTTCCCGGCACTCAAAGCATCTTGCTTCACGGTGCCGCTGCTCTATCCTTGCGATAGCACGGCTGTCTCCAATCCACAGCAAGCGGACGGAAACATCCCGTGCTCGGCGATTCCCAGCGGAGACGCGTACGAAACCAACTTCATTCCTGGTGGCGGACAGCGCAATATCTTCCGTCAGTCCTGGCAGAAGCGCGCGGATATCTCGATCGTAAAGGTGACGGCGTTGACGGAGCGATTCTCACTGAAGTACAGCTTCGACGTTTTCAACCTGACAAACCATCCCAGCTTTGACATCCCCATCGACAACATTGACCAAAACCTTACTTTTAACCCGATTCCTGTAGCGGGCACCGGTGCTGTGCCGACCGCGGCCGAGTGCGCCGCCAACGGTGGCAGCCCGTTTGTGGGCAGTGATTTGTACCAATGCCCTACGGGACTAGGGCAAGTTGTACACACAATCGGTAGCGCCCGGCAGATTCAGATGTCTTTGAGCCTATCGTTCTAGTTACGAGGAAAGACAGCAGATCAAAAACGGCGGCATCCCCATGGGGATGCCGCCGTTTCATTTTTTGGCGGATGAAATTATTAGGCGCTCCCGCCCATTGACGCCACCGCCTTCGGAGGGATCGATGGACCGACGCCGGCGCCGGTCTTTTCGATGGCCGCGGCAATTTCGCCAAGGTCTTCCGGCGAGAGTTGCAAACTGGCCGCCGCGATCCAGCCATCCACCTGTACCGGTGTGCGCGCGCCAACGATTGCTCCGGTCACGCCGGGCCATGCAAGGGTCCAGGCGATGGCGACCGCCGAAACGGAAGCTTCGTGCCGCGAGGCGATTGGCTTCAGCGAATCGCGCAGCGCGAGGTTGTGGCTGAGCTTCGGTTCCTGAAACTCCGGCGCGCGGCGCCGCCAGTCGTCGCTCGCTAATTTTGCCACTCGCGCTGGGCCAAACCCGTCGGTGAGAATTCCGGATTGCATCGGGCTGTAACAAATCACTCCGGTGTTTTGATTTTTGCACCACGGCAGAAGTGTTTCGGCGGCGGCGCGATTGATCATGGAGAACGGCGGTTGCAGCGAATCGACGTGCCGAATGGCCTCGCAGCGCTCCAGCAGATCGGCGTTGAAATTTGATACACCTGCCGCGCGTATTTTCCCCTCCTCGATCAGCTTCACCATCGTGGACCAAGAATCTTCCACCGGCGTCCCGGTCTCATCCGGCCAGTGAAATTGATAGAGATCGATGCGCTCGACGCCCAGCCGGCGAAGCGAGACTTCGCATTCCTGGCGAATCGATTCGGGTTTCAAGACGCGCCTGGCCACCTGCATGGGATTCTTGGGATCCCAGATCAGGCCGCATTTCGTGAAGATAAGCGGTTTCTGTGACGCGGGAATTTCGCGCAACATTTTTCCGACTACTTCTTCGGAGTGCCCGAGTCCATAGACCGCGGCCGTGTCAATCCAGTTGACGCCCAGATCCAGAGCACGGCGCATCGTGGCGATGGACTCCGCATCGTCCTGGGGTCCCCATCCGTATGACCATCCGCCTCCGCCGACGGCCCACGAACCAAATCCTACCGTGGTGATATGCAATCCGCTCGAACCCAGTGGACGTATTGGCAAGCTCATGACGATACCTCCCGAACGAGAATGGATGAGGGCGCGCTGGCACGCTCTTCGCTTCCACTAGTGTAATCGTGAATTTGGCCGCGTTCCAGTCAAACGGACGGGGAAGGCCATCGCGAATTTGTGTCGACACAGCGCGCGTGTGTCGATAGACTTCCGCCGGGATTCGCGAAATACTCTGTGGCCCTTTGCTCCGTTCTGTGATCTCTGTATTAAGGTTTTCGAAAACCTTACCTGGACGAGGCAGAGAAATCCGAAGAAATTGGCCGTCGCGCGGGCAGCTAAAGGAGAAGGAATGCCGAATCGCAGGGATTTTATCAAACGAGTGGTGGGCGCATCCGCTGGTGTGGTCTTTGTGGGCTGCGATGTGTGCGCGGCGATGGCCGCGGGACGTCCGGCGCAGGTGGGAAGCGGCGTCAAGCATAGGCCGGCGATGGTGGGGAATCGCCGCGTAAAAACAGTGGATATTCACTGCCACGTCAGCGTCCCGGAGGCGACCGAACTGTTGAAGGGCACCAGGATTGAGCGGCGCCTCGGCGCCGGAATCGCGCTCGGTGGTTACGACGACGCGGGCCTCACTCCCGCGCGCATTCGGATGATGGACGAAATGGGCATCGACGTTCAGGCCGTGAGCATCAACTCCTTCTGGTATTCCGCGGATCAGGAGCTCGCTGGCAAACTGATCGACCTGCAAAATCAAAAGCTCGCGGAGATGTGCGCTGCGCATCCGGACCGCTTCGTCGCGTTTGCATCTGTGGCGCTGCAATTTCCGGAAATGGCGGCGCAACAGCTCGAAGTGGCCATAAAAAAATACGGACTGCGCGGCGTGGCCATCGGGGGAAGCTGCCAGGGCAAGGAATTATCCGATCCGGAATTTGATCCGTTCTGGGCCAAGGCGCAGGAATTGCAGGCGTTGATTTTTATCCATCCGCAGGACAGCCCGAACGCCACGGGCATTAAGAGTCGCGTCCAGGGCAATGGAGTTCTGACGAACGTGATCGGGAATCCGCTGGAAACGACGATTTGTCTTTCTCACTTGATTATGGAAGGAACGCTCGACAAATTTCCCAACCTGAAAATCTGCGCCGCGCACGGCGGCGGCTTCCTGCCGAGCTATGACGGCCGGATCGATCAGGGATGCCGCGTATTCCCCGAGCAGTGCACAAAAAAGATTCAGAAGAAGCCCTCAGAGTATTTGAAGAAAATTTATGTGGATACGATCGTTTTTAATCCGGAAGCGTTACGGCATCTGATTGCGGTGCTCGGCGCAGGCCAAATCGGTTTAGGGACGGACTATCCGTTTCCGTGGGCGTACACGCCGGTGGATGACGTCCTGTCGCAGCCGGGCCTGAGTGATGCGGATCGAATCGCGATCCTCGGCGGAACAATGAGCAAGTTATTGAAGATTCCCGCGTGAGATAGGCTTTCACCCTGAATTATGAAGGGCGGCCTGTCGCGCTTAGACCCAGGCATACCCGCAGCTAAATCAGACAGGCTGAACGCCTGTCTTACTGGGAATCCCACCACGCGATCAGCTTTTGGCGAGACTCTTCGTCCAACAGGGGAGCGAATCCCGCGCGGCAATTTTCCGCCATGTGTTCGGGATTTCCAGTGCCGGGGATGACGCAGGTTACCGAGTTATGCGAGAGCGAAAACTTCAGCAACGCTTGCGACCATGTTTCGCAACCCGCCGCCTGCAGCCATGCGGGGACGGGCTTGCCGCGTAACGTCTTGAGCAACGCCCTGCCCGAACGGAAGATTCACGAGGACCGCAATGCCGCGTTCGGCCGCCAGGGGCAACAGCCGTTTTTCCGCCTGGCGTTCCTCAAGCGAGTAGTTGAGCTGCACAAAGTCGAGCGTCTCGGTTCGCATGATCTTTTCCAATTCACCGTGCGCGCTCGCGGAATAATGGGTGATGCCCAGATAGCGGATGCGCCCCTCTTCTTTCCATGCGCGAAGCGTAGGCAGATGCGCTCGCCAATCCACCAGATTGTGAATCTGCATCAGGTCGATTCGCCCGCAACCCAGCAGTTTCATCGAGCGGTTCATCTGATCGATCCCGGCGCGGCGGCCTTCGGTCCATACTTTCGTCGCGATGAAAGCTTTCTCGCAGGAGTGTTGCGCGGTCAGTAATTCACCAACCACGCCCTCGGCATGGCCATACATAGGAGAACTGTCAATGACCGAACCAGCGAGCGAGAAAAGTGTACGGAGCACGTCGCCTACCGCGGCGAATTGCGTGCCGGATGAAGAAACGTCAAATCCCCGATATGTGCCGATGCCGATCGCGGGTAGCGACTCGCCGGTGGATGGAATCATTCGAGTGAACATTGGATGCCCAATATAGCCGAAGCCCAGCCTGAGGAACAGGCTGACTTCCGGCGCGCTGCTGGCAATGTATTGGGCATGAAGGAGTTGCAGTCACAAGCGCATCGAGCGCGGGCATCCTGGCGGCGGTCTTTGGTAGTCTATTCCACAGCAATTCCGTGGCGAGACGCCGTTCCACGGACAAGCCGCGCCCACCCGCAAGCGAACCTTCCTTGACACTCCTTTGCGCGGGACAGTAAACTGCTTTTCCGAATTCTTCAGGGGCCTTTCACCATGCTGCTGTCACGCGATTACGTCGGATACATGGCTGGCGAACTGACCAAGCGTCTGCTCGCCTCCAAGATGGTAGAAGTCGAGGCGCCGGCGACGGCGGGATTAACGCAAAAGGTACGCGTCGCCATGCAGGACGAAATCAGCGTAGAGGACCGGCTGAACGAAGAAGTTCGCGAAATTCTGACCAAACATGCGGAAGAAATGCGCCGGACGGGCGTTCAGTACCAGGAGATGTACAAAAAGGTTAAGGGCGAGCTGGCGCGGCAAAGAAAGCTGATCCTGCGTTGATGCGCAACGAAAGGGAAGTTCAATAACCTACTGATGCGACTTACCCGCGAAAAATCCATTCGCCTTTCCCATTTGATAACCGATGTTTTAGTAGCCAGCGACGATGTGGAATTCGTTGAAGACCGTGACACCATCCGCCAAAAAGTTCTGCAGATCCTGCAGGACTACTGAAGGAAGAAGAAGCGGTGGACGCCGAAGTCCGAAGAAAATCAGCTCGCAGAAAAAAGAAATTCTCGAAGGCAGCGAGGAATGGGACGTGCTTTACCGCAAGTATTACGCGCGAAGAAATGCGCCGCATGGGAATCGTCCACATTCAGCAAGCCAGCTCAACATAACGTTCTCAAGTAGCACAGGCATCAGCCTGTGGAGTTCCTCTCGCTTGGGCAAGATTAAAACGCCTCAGGCTAAAGTCTGCGAACGAAATACCCAAATTAATTTGAGGATTACTGCCGTCGTCCGTGCGCTTCTTCAGCACCGGCCGGTCCGGATCGAATCGTCGCCCGCCGGACTGCGGCTGCTGCGAGCCGGTCGTGCTTGGCGGGCGGCTGCGTCTCGGTGCGCGTCCGCAAGAGTGGGTTTATCGCCGGAGGATTTCTTTTCGTCCAGCTTGTTCCGGTTTTCGATTCTGCGCAAGCGGGCCTTCACCAGGTCGAACTCCGAAGTGGTCACGATGTATTCGTCGCGCGCCGGAAGAATCGTGGCGATTTCTTCCTGCGCTTTTTGCACGCGGTCTGGAGTAGGCGGGTGCGTTGAGAAAACTTTGCGGAATGCTGCCGGGGTGCCGCCGCTCTTCGGCTTCAATTTTTTCAAAGAAACTCACGAAAGCGTTCGGATCATAGCCCGCTTTGTACATGTACTGCAGGCCCAGGAAGTCGGCCTCGCGTCTCGGCGTCACGCGTAAATTTCAGATAGCTCATGGGAATGGCGAGGTTCAGGCCTTCGTACAAGCCATATCCAGCCCAGCCACCCGGCCCCAGCAAAATCAGCGGGATGGTGGCCAACTGCATGATCTCGCCCTTGGTCGCGGTCTTGGTTCCATGGCGCGCGGCCACATGCGCGATTTCGTGTCCCATCACGCCCGCGAGCTCCGCTTCTTCATCGGCGCGCAAAATCAGGCCGCTATTCACATAGAAAAAGCCGCCGGGAAGGGCGAAGGCGTTAATTTCGTCTGAATCGATCACCTTAATTGTGAAGGGTACCTTGGCGTCGGAGTTCCGCACCAGGTTTTGCCCGACGCGATTCACGTATTCGGTGACGATGGGGTCATTGATCATCTTGGCGGTTTTTTCGACTTCCATGGCCGCCTGTTTCCCGAGCGCGATCTCGCGCTGCAGGGAATACAGATTCACCCCTTTGCCAACTCCCCGATTCCCAATGGCATTCACGTCCTTGTCGGAGCCGGGTTTGACGCCCTTCATCGTTTCGTCTTTATCGCCTTCGTCGGTAGTTGCCGGCTGGTCCTGCGCCTGGGGTTGCTGGCCCGGGTCGGCAGTAGGCGGGTGTTGGGTCTGCGCCTGTGGTGGTTGGGTCTGGGTTTGCGACTGTTGCGCAGAGAAGCCCGCTGGAGCGGCCAGTAGCAGCACAAGCAGGATTCCGGAAAATTCGTTGCAGAGGCGTCTCATGGCTCCTCCTGAAGGCTTCTGTCGAGCCATTATACAATACACCCGGGCATTGGAAGCACACTCTCTTGGAACTCAGATGTGGGCGCTCCCAAATTGGTTTGCTTGTCTGGCCTGGAAAGCGCACGTTGGCAAGCAATTGACACTCGTCGCGCGCCTCTCTAACCTTAAGATATGCCTATGGTGGAGCAGCGCATTCGAATCGGGCAGGTCTGGAAGAAGCTCGGTTCCGAGGAAACTTTCCTAGTGACCAAGCTTTATAACGAGGCCCTGTCCACGATCGCCGTGCTTCGCCCCACGGGTGCGGCAACCGAGTCGATGTTAAGAGTTCGAGTGGAACGGCGTGCGGATGGGCAAACACTGCCAGGCTACACGATGGCCCAGGAGGGCTAAGCGACTGATACTGGCGCGATCCGCCGGCGCCCCCCCGCAGGATTCTTAGATCGACCGCACCGGCAGCTTCAAAACGTCATCCACTTGCATCACTTCCTTCACCAGAAACGGTTCCGCGTATTCCACTCCAGCCATTTGGCCGTAGTACCGGGCGATCAGGTTCACTTCGTGATGCAGGCGGTCCAAAGGGATATCGACCTTCGATTTCTTGTCCTTTGTCTTCGGGCTGAACTGCGAGTGATACGCCAGGATGGCCCGGTATCGCCTCTCGTACTGGCGGGATATATCCACCACGAAAGTGGGCCGGACTTCGCGAAAATAGACGGTTGAATACAAGATCTTGAATGGGCGGAAGGCTTCGCCGCTGATAGGCAGTTGTTTAAGCCCAGCCAGAAAGCAGCCTTCGTAGCCGAGCTTGCGGCGTTGTAATGGTCCGGATGCCTGCCTTCCCAGTAGGGAAGAATCACGGTATGGGGTTGCAGCGCGCGAATGCGCTGCGCCAGAGCCAGCTTCGTTTCTTTTGTGGCTTCCACATTCGAGTCGGGCAGCCGAAGATTTTCGCGGTGCGCGACGCGCAAAATCTTGCCCGGCCTTGGCGGCTTCCTTCAGGCGGGTTTCCGGCGTGCCGCGCGTTCCCATTTCGCCGGCGGTCAGATCCAGAATTCCGGTCTTGTAGCCCTGCTCGGCGGCTTTCAATAGGGTGCCGCCGCACGTCAACTCGACATCATCCGGATGCGCAGCAATCGCCAGCAAGTCCAGTTTCATGGCCCCTCCCCGAGTCGCTCAGAACCACGGAAGAGTAGCACATCGCAATGCGCGCGAGCGCGGCGCTAATCGGTCGGAACAATCGATCTCGCACAATCCCCGATGTCCCAGCTTTCCAGAATTTTTTTCTGAGCGCCTTGCTTCGCGACGCGGATCATCGCCCGGCCAATTTCTTCGGTAGTCAAAACATAGCGGGGAAATAATCGGCGAAGCAGCGGGAGCACAGGCTTCATTACCACATAGCCAACGCGATACGCAGTGGTCTTGGAGCGTTCGCCGTGCACAGGCTCGATCACTCCTGGCCGGAACATGTATGCGGCTTTAAACGGAAGGTGCAGTAGCGCATTTTCCGTTTTGCCTTTCACGCGGGCCCACATCACCCGGCCTTTTTCTGAGCTATCTGTTCCGGCGCCGGAAACGAAGATAAATGCCATTCCAGGATTCAGTCGCGAGAGCGTTTCGGCCGCAGCCATCGTAAGGGTGTAGGTGAGGTTTTCGTACTGCGATTCGGACAGACCGGCGGAGGACACTCCCAGACAGAAAAAGCAGGCATCAAAACCTGCCAGGTCCGTCTCAATGTCGGAATAATGAAACAAATCTTTTCGAACGATTTCGCGCAGTTTTGGATCACGTGCTCCGGAGGCCGTCCGGCCTACGGTCTGCACGCGCTCAATCTCAGCATCCGGCAGGAATTCGCGAAGCACGCCCTGCCCAACCATGCCGGTAGCGCCGAATAGGAGAACCTTCATCCGGAAAGTATACAACTAGCCTTGCGGACACGATTTATAGGCGGCGTCAGATCGCCATAAGCCTGCAAGAAAACCGCAAAATACCTGGCAATTAGCGTTCCAATTTGACCCGCCTGTCCTGACCCATCCGTTCGCCTGTCCCTGCGTACCATTGACCGCCGGGTCCCCGACGCCTAGCATTCTTGCGTGTAGGTTGGTCTCTTCTCCTTACAGATTTAACGAGCGAATCGGTAATTTCCGCACGGTCCACTGAGGGGGCCCGAAATGACGGATTTCAGGGCCAAACGCGCCCCAAGTATCCCGGGCAGGGCAATCCACCCGGTTGCAAATGTAAGAGCCGCCTCTACGACCACGGGCGCTGAAAAGCGCCGGGGAGTGCGAGTGAATTCCCGTGTTCCGGTTGCCGTGGAGTGGCATGCGGGCGGCGAATTAATCGGCAAAGGAAGCGCAAACGCGTGTCGTCGGACCGTATGGCTGCATGGTGGTACTGCCGATGATCTGGAAGTAAAGCAGTCCATCCGGCTGACCAACATGGTGAGCAAAGTGAGCAGTCCCGCGGTGATTGTGTGGCGCCGGATGGAGCGCGCCAAAGGTCGGGGAACTGGGAATTGAATTGATTGACCCGAAGATGGGTTTTTGGGAGCTGGACCTGTGACGCAATCGAAGAGGCAGTTCAGTCTAATCGAGGGACCTCGCTCATGCCGGGCGAAGAACGCCGCCGCAGCCGGCGCGTTCATTATCCAGCGTGCCGGTAACGCTGCTGGCCACGGAGAACGGCCAGACGGTGCGGATTGACGCCCACACGGTCGCCGTGAATATTCATGGCGCGATGATCAGTCAGCCCGCGGAGGCTGGAAGCGGACGCGACCTTGCAGATGGTGAATGAGCGCACCCAGGAGAGGATTGCTTCACGTAACCCGTGCTCCCGGGAAAGTTCCAAGGCTTCCTGATTCCGTGGAATTTACGTCCCCAGCGCCCAACTTTTGGCAGATCTCTTTTCCTCCGTCAATTGGAAGGCCCCCGAGTAAGAATCGCAGGCAATTTCTCCGCTGTTCTCGCTGGCAGCCGGGCCATTCCTCTATCCATCCAAGTTCTCGACGCTTCCGAGGGAACTCCGCTTTTCCCGATTGGAATTCCCAAAACTTACAATCAACGGCATGAAGTACGGGAATTTTCGCGGCAAGCAACCTCCTGCGGGGCGCCACGTCTATCCTTTAATTGTTAACGGGCAAGGCATCCCCCGGGATTTGAGATTTGTTGCCGCCTGCCGAAGGGCATAACCTGAGGGAGATCGCTTTTCCGAAAAAATACGACGCACGACACGGGAAAAACCCTGGACCCATTCCGGCATCCAAGAATGCGGATCAAGGATTGCCGGTCAACGGGGTTTTGACAAATGTCGGCAGTGTCCTGTTCATGAGCGCTACGAGATTTCGAGTCCTTTGGGGCCAGGTCTGCTTCCCCATTATTCTAGCTTCGCTAGAGGAAAAACGTGATTAAACCCTTCACTGGAAGTGCGCATACGCATCGACGCGGATCTGCGCCGGAAGAATCCGGCGTCCCGCAAGCGTGGCGCGAAGTTGGCAAAAACCTGGTCCGCGCCCGTCGCCGCGCGGCGCTCGCTGGCGCTTTGGCGCTGCTTGCTCCGCTCGCGGCATTCGCGCCGGGGAGGAGCGCGGTTCCGGCACGGATTACGGATCGAATCGACAACAACCGCATGGTCACCCTCACCGGAAATACGCACCCCTTGGCGCGGGCGCAGTACGATCAGGGTGCAGCGCCATCCGATTTGCCGATGAACCGGATGATGCTGGTATTAAAGCGAAGCGCCGACCAGGAATCCGCGCTGCAGGATCTGCTGACGCAGCAGCAGGTGACCGCCTCGCCGAATTTTCACAAATGGCTCACGCCCGATCAGTTCGGCCAGCAATTCGGGCCCGCGGACGCGGATATTCAGGCCATCACGTCCTGGCTGGCATCCTACGGGTTCCAGTCCATCAAGGTTTCAAAAGGCCGCACGGTAATTGAGTTTTCGGGAACGAGTGCGCAGGTGCAGGCTAGCCTGCATGCTTCGATTCACAAATATGTTGTGAATGGGGCAGCGCATTGGGCGAATGCCAACGACCCGCAGATTCCTGCGGCGCTCGCCCCGGTCGTGGCGGGAGTTGCATCGCTCCACAATTTTCCCAAGCGCCCCGCATCCGTTCGCTTTGGACAGGAAATGGAATTGACGAGAGCCTCGGACGGGAAACCGCAGTTCACCTCAAGCGGCACTCCCGCAAGTCACGCGCTAGCGCCGGCTGACTTCGACACAATTTACAACGTCTCTCCGTCCATGACAGGCAGTGGCGTAACGATTGGTGTGATTGCGCGCTCAAACATCGTCGCGCAGGACGTCACCGATTTTCGCAACCAGTTTCACTTAGGGGGAAGCGGTCCAACCATTATTTTGAACGGCCCCGATCCTGGAGACCTGGGCGGAGGCGAAGAAGCCGAAGCGGTGTTGGACGCCACTTGGCCAGGCGCTGTGGCACCTGCTGCTTCCGTTGACCTGGTTGTTTCGGAGGCAACGAATGCCGCGGCGGGTGAGGACCTTTCTGAGTTCTACATTGTTGACAATAATCTGGCCGACGTCATGACCGAGAGCTTCTCGGTTTGTGAAGCTGTGTTTGGAACGCAGTTGTCTTCCGCTGCCTCGTTCTATTCCTCGGTGGCGGAACAAGCGGCGGCGCAGGGTATTACGTATCTAGTGGCTTCGGGAGACAGCGGACCTGACTCCTGCGACGATCCCAATAGCGTGCCGAACTCACTTCAGCCGGCTTCGGTCAACCTTTTGGCGGCAACTCCTTACACCGTCGCTGTCGGAGGGACGCAATTCAACGATTTGGCAAGTCCCAGCACGTATTGGAATGCCGCGGACGATCCCAACACGCTGGGCTCCGCGAAGTCCTACATCCCTGAGAATGTTTGGAACGAGAGCTGCACGGAGGCGCAATGCCCCGGATTGTTGAATTCTGGGTTGTGGTCGAGTGGAGGCGGACAAAGCTTGTTCTTTGCAAAACCACCGTGGCAGGCGGGTGTGGCCGGCATTCCGGCTGGAAACCGGGCGCTTCCTGACGTTTCAATCAACGCAGCGGAGCACGATGGGTACCTCTTGTGCCTCGATGCGTCTTGTCAGGGAATCGGCTGTCCTCCGCCGGGCACGGGCCCCTGCTTCAGCGTTCTGAGCGGGACTTCGGCCTCGGCCCAGGCGTTTGGCGGAGTCATGGCGTTGGTCGTCCAAAAGGCAGGAGCGCGAGTCGGAATTGCGAACTATTCACTCTATAATCTCGCAGCCAATCAACCTCCCACATTGCCTCTTAATTCAACTTTGTGCGATGGATCGAGTGCGACGTTGCCCGCTGGCAGTTGCATATTTCATGATGTCACCGTGGGAAACACGAATATTCCTGAAGTGAATCCTCTTGAAATGGGATTCACCGCCGGAGTTGGCTTCGACCAAGCGACGGGGCTTGGGTCTGTGAATATCACGAATCTGGTCAACCAGTGGCACACCTCTATCGTCAATGCGAGTGTGTCGACGCTCAGCTTGAACCCCGCAAGTACGACTCATGGAAGGTCAGTGAACGTGAATGTAACTGTCGCACCGGTAGCACCGGCGACCGGAACGCCGACGGGGGATGTTTCTCTAGTTGCAAATTCGCTTACGGGCCAAGGTGCTGACTTTTTTCCGTTGACCAATGGTACCGCGACCTGGAGCACAATCTTCCTGCCTGGCGGAACCTACCAGGTTCATGCACATTACGAGGGTGATCAGACCTTCATGGGGAGCGATTCCGCGCCCGTGAATGTGACGATTGCTCCAGAGGGCAGCCGGACGAGTTTAGGAGTTACGGTAACCTCCGGAACAACTTGTTCGACCACAACATCCATACCCTACGGTTCTTCTTACGTTTTGACCGTCGTTGTCTCTGACCCGAATGCTGTCGCGTCGCCATGTTCTCCCAATGAATCCGGTTCGAGCCCAACCGGTTCCATTGCACTCACCGATTCGTTCAATGGGGGGGCTGCTCTTCCTCTCGACGGCGGTTCATTTAACTTAAATAGCCTTGGAACTTTCGAAGACCAGCAGATTCAGCTCTCCGTGGGCACGCACAATATTCAAGCGGCCTACGCCGGAGACAATAGTTTTAGCGCTAGCAAAACAAGCGCTCCGTCTGTAACCGTGACCAAGGCGCCTACGACCGTCACAGCCACTCCGAGTGTTTTGTCCGCCTCGGCAACAACAAGTTTCTCGATTATGGTGGTCGTAGACACGCAAAATTCCACAAATCCTCCTGCTGGCAGCTCTGGGACCGCTCCGACGGGGTCGGTGACATTTTCGGTCACGACCACTTCCGCCGGATCCTTTCCCCCGGGACGTAACTGGCCACAACCGAATCGTCAGTTTGTCGACGGATTCTTCGTAACGGTTGGGTGTTTGTTTGTCTGGCTAGCCTTTACAAAAACGCGGCCTGCTTGGATGTTGTCCGGACTAGCGCTGGTGTTTGTGGCTGTCGTGATAGCGGGTTGCGGAAGCAGCGGAACAACAACTAGCTCAACGACTACCATGCAACTCGGCACCGTCAGTTTGAGTGCCATGACTGATGCGAATGGATTTGCGGCTGCTGCTGCGACCTTGAGTAATGTTAAGCTGGCCGCGACCGGAAGAATCACGGCGACCTATAGTGGAGATGGAAATTATAGCGGCGCGACCTCGTCCGTAGTTACGGTAAGCGTGCAATAATCACGGAACTCTAAGCCCTATCGAACGACTTTTTTAGCTCGTCGGTATCTCGTAGAAACCCTCAAACAATCTAAAGATTAATTAATTGTTTTCGAAGACTGGTATTCTCCGGCGGATGATGTAAGCGGTTAGCGGCGGCGGTGTACGCCGGATAACTCAGTCTTCTTCCGGGGATCTCTGCCGTTCCGGCCGCATTCTGGGATCGGGTTGTGACGGGATGGTGTCCGGGTCAAGATTGCCGCCCGACAGGATAATTCCGATTCGCAGTTCATCGCCTTCGATCTGGCGGTGCAGCGCCGGGGACGCCGCAACCGCGCCGGAGGGTTCGACGGTGCTTCGCAGGTGCTCGGTGATCAGGCGCACCGATTCCACGATTTCCTTTTCCGTTACCAGCATGATGCGGTCCACGCGCTCGCGCAGAATCGCAAACGTGCGCGGCGCCAGCGTGGCCCGCAGGCCGTCGGCAATGGTAAACATTTCCGAGCCGGGTTCCAGCCGACCGCTGGCTAGCGAACGCGAGGCGTCGTCGGCGTTGGCCGGTTCGCAACCGATGACCACAATTTCCGGGCGCAGGGATTTTGCCGCGATCGCCGTGCCGGAAAGCAGTCCGCCGCCGGAAACCGGCGCGCAGATCATGTCCAGATCGGGAATTTCTTCCAGAAATTCGAGAGCAGCAGTGCCTTGTCCGGCGATCACGCGGTCGTCGTCGTACGGATGGATCAGCGTTCCGCCCGTGGAGCGCAGCAATGCCGCGGCAGCCGCCTCGCGAGCGGCGAGCGTTGGCTCGCAGAATGATATGTCCGCGCCATAGGCCTCCACGGCGCGCACTTTTACTTGCGGAGCGTCGCGGGGCATCACCACCCAGGCGCGAATGCCGCGCATCTGCGCGGCCAGTGCCAGTGCGGCGCCATGGTTTCCCGAAGAATGCGTTACGACTCCGCGGGCCGCTTCCGATTCGCTTAAGGAAAATACAGCGTTGGTCGCGCCGCGAATCTTGAAGGAACCGGACAATTGCAGGTTTTCGCATTTGAAGTAGAGCAGAGCCCCGGCAAGTTCATCGAGCGGATAGGAAATCATCACCTGCGTCTCTTCGATGTGCGGAACAATGCGGCGATGGGCCTCCCGAATAGCCAGAAGGTCGGGACCGGCGAAGGATGGAGTATCTGAGGCGCTCAATGAGAGAATCCTAAGAGAAGGCGCATTATGGCACAAGTTGTCCCGTGATGGCGCATCTCCCGCAAATCCCACGCATTTTTCTTGCTTCCCGATTGCCTCGCGCTAGAATCAAATCTGCCCCCCTTCCTACTTTGATAACCGCCGCCTTCTGACCAGCGCGCGGGGAGGAAACCATGAGCTCAAGTGAACGACGTATCGATACGCGCGTGAATATTTGTGTGCCCTTGCGATTTCGGGCGCTGAATAATCCCGGGTCAACGGAGCAGACGCGAGTCAGAAAACATATCGCAACGCGGAATGTTTTTTCTGACCAACGTGCCGCTGAAAGTCGGGACGCCGGTGGAGGTGTTACTGCGGATGCCGCAGGAACTGGCCGGAAAAGTGGCAAGCGACGTGAAGTGTGTGGCGCGCGTGGTCCACGTGAAGCCGAACTCGGGCACCGGAGGAATGCTGGGGATCGGCCTGCATATCGAGCGTTATGAGGCCCAGCAAACGACGCGCGAACGCTGGGCGAGCTGACTCGGATAGGCCAACACGCGATGAACTGATTGCTTTCCTGAAAGATCCCGCTCGGTCTGTCAAGCTTGCGCTGTCATTCCGAGCGACGCGAGGAATCTCTCTCAATAGCCAGTTCGGAGAAGTCCTCGCTTCAGCTCGGAATGACACTCGGACGTTTTCGATTCAATTCCCGCTGGAGGACGTTTTGACCGTGGCTTTTGCAGTCGACACATTTTCAAACTGATCGTAGACGCGCACCGTTACGGTATGCTCGCCGGGCGCAACCTTCTGCAATTGAAAATCGTAATTTTCGCTGCGGCGCGTCGCTCAATCCGCCAGCCGGAAACACCAGCGTCCAATCTCCCGAATCCAGGCTGTATTGCGCGCGGGTGATAAAACTGACCGGCGCGCTGGCTTGAAATCGTATCCGCACGCCGGCGCCGGCCGATTCCGCGGCAAGTTGAGCAATCGATGGCGGCGTGTTATTCACGATGAAGCGATCGGATTCGCGTTCGGAAGTCAGGCCTTCGCCATTGGGATTTGATGGAGCGTCGCTGGCGACGATCTTCAGGTAATACGCCCCGTCGGGCATCGTCGTGGTGTCCCAGGAATAAAATTTCGTGTCCAGCTTGTCCTTCAGCAGCCTCCATGCGCTTTCGTTTTCACCGCGAAAATATACGGCAAATTCAAGCTGGTCGTCGTTGGCGTCATCGGCCGTCCACAGAACGGACTGGTAGCCTTTTTGCGATACGCCTTGCGGTACGGCATCGAAATGCGCCGGCCCGGAGGAACTTAGAGCGGAAATGGATGTCACCGAGAATGCTCCGCCAGGGGACGACGAAGTCGGCGGCGGCTGCGGCATGCGAATCTGCGCGGAAGCTTGCTGTCCGGGAATTCCAGTCGGCAGGGAAACTCCCTGGACGCGGACTCCGGGATCCTGCAGAGCAATGGCGGTCACTTCAGGAGCAATATTTTTTGGCAAGTAGGCGATGCTGAACCAGTCGATCGCCGGAGCAGGGCCGCCGCTTCCGCCGCGCAGAACAGCCTTCCACTGCACGAAGCGCGCGGCGGGACATTCGAGTTTGTCTCCGGAAGGATTCGCGTAGGGACCGGACCAGTCGCTCCAGTTGGAGTCAGGGTCGGAAGTATTTCCCGAGCGGGCATAGATCGCGACGCGCGCGGCGGCACCTTTATTCTCAGAAGTAGCTATATTTTCACCCCACCACATGGTGCGGCCCCAGTGCGAAAAAATGTGCGCGTCGAACGGCTGTGACTCGTAGGTTCCTTCGGATTCGTTTTCCGGTCCCAGCGTGAAAACTTTCCCCGGGTTGGCCGCAGCCAGGAACAGCTTTCCGCCGGGACCGTTGGCAATGGCCGTAACCTGGCGCGAAGTGGCCTTCACCAGCTTGGAGAAAACGTGATTGCCATCGAGTTCCAGAACGGCTCCCTCATTTCCAGTTCCCAGGAGGAGTTTTCCGCCGGGGAGGAGGCCCATTGAGTACACCACGTCATCACGAGCGCTCCAGAGTTCTTCAGGAGAGCCGTCGGAAGCAATTTTATAAACTGAGCTGGAATTCACGGTGGACAGCGGCGTAAAGGGAATGGGCTGCGTTTGTGGAACGGTTGCGCTGGTCGCGCCGCCGGGGCCAACTGAAATTACGAAACTGGAGGTCGCCGTCGGGTCTGCCCCCGGCAGTGGACGCGGCTGTCCAGGCGATGGAGGAGTTTTCTCGCCGACTGCGGCGACGTACAAATCCCCGTTCGCTGTTTGCAGCAGAGCCGTGATTTCCTTCTTCGCGGTTTCATATAACACGAAGGCGCGGCGATTGGTGGCCGCTTTGGGAATGAGCAGCACGCGCCCGCTGGGCTCGGTTCCTGCGAGAACGTTTCCGCTGGCATCCAGCGCCAGCGAACGAATGTGGGTTTCCTCGCTGGAATAAAACACCTGTCCCTTGCCGTCAGGGGCAACGGCGAAAATTTTTCCGGTATCGCCCGTCGCCACGTACAGCGTTCCGTCCTTATCAATGGCGAGGTCCCAGATGTATTTCATCTTGGGGTCAAAAAACACGGACGACTGTCCGGCGGGCGTGACTTTGTAAACTTTTCCGTCAGGCGAAGTGCCGACGAACAAGTTCCCGGCGCCATCGACAGCCAGTGCCTGGGCGGCCAACTCCGGAGATTCGAACACGCTGGTGGCTTTGCCGCCGGCGTCGATGCGCAGTACTTTGGCGTTCGAACCGCCCGCCGCGTACAGGTTTCCCTTCGAATCGGCGCGAATCTGGAGAAGAAAGGCGAGATTGGCGTCCGCGAATTCGGCGAAGCGCGGAGCCAGAAATAGTTTGCCGTCGCTACGCAGCGCCACGCCTTTTGCAGTGCCCTTGTCGAAATCTTCAAACGAAGTTTGACGCCACCAGCGGGTGTGTTCGGCGAGGGCGGGAGCCGCGACAGCGAGCACGATCGCGGCCAGCAATATCAGCGTGCCGGGATGGGCGAGGGCCGCCGTTCGTGCTGCGCGCAAATTGCAGGCACTCGAAAATGGATTGCGCATAAGACTCCTCAAGGAGCCGGCGACGCGCGCCAGCCTGCCGCTTACTTGATTTGAATCGTAAGTGATGTGGATCCCGAAACGATCTGATCGAGCGGCAGCGACCATTCTCCCGCCGCCGATTCCCGAACGACTAGAGAACTCGCCGGGCCGCCGCGCTGGTCGAGAAGATTGATCTGGGACGCGGGGACGTTGGGCATCACTTTATCCTGCACTACCATGGTCGGTGAAGACCCGAGCAGCGTCACGTACAGCCGGTTATTTCTACGCTCGCGATTTAACACGGATATGAGCTGCTCCAGGCTGTCGAGTCGGGCCTGCGAACCGGAAACGACGCTCATGCGGTTCAGCGTGCTGGAATCGCTGGCCAGAATCTGCATGGACGTGCCGCGGACCGCTTGCGGCGGGATGGCGATGCGCACGTCGCGAATGACCGGCGAACCGCGATAAGGGCGCAATTGCACGCGCACGGTCACGTTGTCGCCCGGTTCGGCCTCTGATTTATCGAGCCATGCGCCTTCGATGCTCATCTGGCGGCGATCCGGTTGCGATTCCATGCGCAGTGTAACGCGCTCGATATTCGCGGTTTCAAACTGATTGGAAAAAATTCGTTGAAATAAATTCTGCACCGCGCTGGCCACCGGAACGCCGTCGGGCAGGAAGGAATCGATGGGCGGGAAAAGATTATCGAGCGTTACGCTGGAGTGGCCGGCGATGTCGATTGCTCCGGTCAAGTGTAGCGTGCTGCCTTCGCCGTAGACGCTGCTCTGCGTCAGGCCGTTCAGTGCCGCGATGCCCATCAGGATCGGCGTGATCTTGGGATTGGACATCATGCGGAACGACAGGTGCCGGTCGCCATCCGGCGTGGCCACGGTCATGTCGATGGGGATTAGATTCGGCGCAGCACCCAGACTTCCGACGACGGCGGTCACGCGATCCTGGCTGAACGATCCAATCGTTCCGCCAACGTTCACAATTTTTGTGGATTCCAGGTCGGAGCTGAGCGTGGTCAGAACGCGCGCGCGGGCCATCGGCATCTTCACCGAGCCGAATCCAAACAGCGGATGCCCGCAGACGTAGACGCGGCCGTTGACGATGGCGGTGACCGTGCACGAGGCGTTCAATGATAGATCGCCTTCGAGCAGTACGGCGCTGACCATGTCTCCCGGGCGAATGTTGCCGTCGTCGGGGCGCGCATCGACGCTGCCCCCCTGCGTCGCGGCCATGCCGTAGGGCGCGAATTCCTTTTCAAACTGGCGGATGGCGATGGCACTAAACCCCGAAAAAACCAGCGGGGAATCAATCGGGGTCAGAAAACTTCCGCCGGAAACTCCCGCGCGCGAAGCCCAATCCGAGGGGATCTGCAAACGCGCGTCCATCTGTTGTGAAGGCGAAGCGTCGGAGTCTGGAGTTGTGGCGGCGCGCATCGCCGGCGGCTGGCCTGTCGGCAGGCTTAGAATATTTTCAATGGGCGTGACCCCGGCCAGCGGCTCCTTGCTAAACTGCCCGAGCTTCAGGGACAGGGCCCCCGCCAACTTTCCATCGATGTAGACCGGGCTTCCGCTCATTCCGGCAACGACGCCCGTGTGTTCGACTTTCGCGCCCACGAGTTGCACCAGGATGATCGATTCCTTGGGCGCCAGAAAATTGGGCATCACGCCTATGACCACCAGATCAAATTTCTCAATCTGGTCACCGGCAAAAATCGTATAGGCTTCCCCCTTCATTCCCGGCTGAATTTGCGATAGCGGAAAAATTTCGGGATCGGCGGCGAACAGAGCAGGTGAGAGTGAACATACAAACAGCGCGGCAAGCAAGATGCGCCTGCAAGTAGGGAAGAAGCGAGCCGGGTGACCTGTTCTGCCTAGCTGCATTAATCTTCCATGATACGCGTGCTCAGTATGGGAATCAATCGTGAGGCCCGCCGGTCCTTCATTCCCTTGTGCTTAAGGATGCTTCGCGTGAGGTCCAGCACCGCTTGCGACCAAATCGCAAATTTCTCATCCAATGTGAGGCGTTTCATCAGGAGCGACCAAAATGCAGATCGGCATAGACAGTTTCGCGGCGGCCATATCTGACCCGGCGACCGGCCTGGTTCTCGAGCCCGTCGACCGGATGCAGCATCTGCTGGAGGAAATCGAGCTTGCCGATCGCGTGGGCCTCGATGTGTTCGGCATCGGCGAGCATCACCGGGCCGAGTTTTTGGACTCCGCACCGGTTGTAATTCTGTCAGCGGCTGCCACACGCACAAAAAACATCCGCCTGTCGAGCGCGGTTACCGTGCTCAGCGCCGCCGACCCTGTCCGCGTATTCCAGGAGTTTGCGACCCTTGACCTCATCTCGCACGGCCGGGCGGAGATCGTCGCCGGCCGCGGCTCCTTCGTGGAATCTTATCCGCTCTTTGGCCTGAAGCTGGAAGATTACGATTCACTTTTTGCGGAAAAGCTCGATTTGCTGCTGACCATCCGAGAGAACACGCACGTGCACTGGTCCGGCAAGCATCGCGCGCCTCTCACGGGACAACCAGTCTATCCGCGCCCGATGCAAAATCCGCTGCCTATCTGGATCGGGGTAGGCGGCACGCCTGAGTCGTTTGCGCGCGCCGGAATTCTAGGACTGCCCCTCATGGTGGCGATCATCGGTGGAGAGCCGAAGGTTTTCGCCCGTTAATTGATCTTTACCGCGAGGCCGGCCGCCGCGCCGGGCACGCTGCCGAAAAACTGATCGTGGGCCTTCATTCGATCGGGTTCCTCGGAGATACAACCAAACAAGCCGCCGACGATTTTTTCCCGGGATATGCCCACACTTTCACGGAGATCGGCAAGGAACGCGGATGGCCGCCGACAACGCGCGCGCAATTCGATGCTGTACGCGGACCTACTGGCGCGTTGCTGATCGGTGATGCCGAAACGGTCGTGAAAAAAATATTGTACGTGAATGAAGTTCTCGGCGGCCTCTCCCGCATCACGTTTCAGATGGGCGTCTCTACGCTTCCGCACCCCAAAATGCTGCGAGCGATCGAGATTCTTGGTACGCGCGTTGCGCCTGTTATTCGCAAACAGCTTTCCGCGAGCTCGGCGCGTGCCTGAAGCAGACTTTCACCATTCCGCGGCGCCAGGTGGTGAGTTCGTCAGTGTCGCGGCGCCGCACTCCTTGGTGCTGGAGCGGGCGGAATTTGCTGGACGAATGACCCGACCTGGCCGGCAAGCTTTTCCGGAGCGAGTAATCTGAGCGAGACACTCATCACCAGCGCTCCCAACAGCACTTCCGCTGGAAACGCATAACGGTTCATCCATTTCAATTGGTCGAGGCCCAATAGGGCCTGCGGCGACACAAACATCCATCCGCTCACCACCAGCAGAATCCAGCCGATCAGCGTGGCCAAAGTAAATGTCTGGCCGTGGCTCGTGCTCGCGGCAGATTCGTTCTCGATTTTTCGCAGCGGCGGGTCTTCGGGCTTCAAATAGGTGCAGAACCGGTCATTCAATAACGCGCCGACCAGGCCATCGTTGGTGGTATTGCCCGCGGTCGAGAACATGGGAATCAGTCCGGAATACATGGTCACAAAAGTGGCGACAAACACGTCGACATCGCGCACATGGAGCAGCACGGCTACGATCGGCGACATAAAAAATGCCGCGCCTCCCGGGACTCCGGGAGATTCCAGGCCCAGGATCAAGACCGGTGGGATCAGCGTCAGAATTTCCGCCATGGAAATGGGAAAATTGAGGAGCCGGGCCACGGAGATGGTCACCAGCATCACCGACATGGTGGCGCAACTCTTATTCATTACGGTACCGAACACGATGGAGACTTCGGCCATTTCGCGCGGCAAGCCCAACTCGGATTCCGCCGATACCACATTCATCGCCAATGTTTCGTACGAGCCTCCCGTGCCGAATCCCGTAGGCCACACTGCGGCGTAGTAGGAAGCCAGCTGCTTCCAGCTGCGCTTCGACGTCAGCTTCACGAACGTCGCGAGTGCGATGGACCAACTGACCGTCACGACACCCACCCAGAGAGTCGTTTGCCCGTACGCGGTCATTCCTTTCACGCCGAACTTCATGGGAATGCCAATCGCCAGGCAGCCGATCATCGCTGGGTAGTACCACAGCAGTTTCCTGAACAACCACAGCGTGGCCTGGCTGGCCAGGATCAGTCCGCTTGCAACCGCGCGAAGTGCTGGGACGATTGCCGCAAAATAGCCAATGATCACGGCGACGATCAGCGCTTGCACCAGGGGCTGTTCCGAAAAAAGAGTGGAGAACGATCGTCCCACTTGTTGCAGCCACTGGCCGGCCGCTGGAGCGGAGGCACCCGGAGTTGCCAGCGGCAGCCTGGTGAGAATCGGGATCCAGAAGCTGACGTAAACGAGCGAGGCTACTCCGAGGACCACATAGGCCGCCAGGATCGAACCAAACAAGCGGCCGGCGCCTTGGCGGTTAAACAGCACTAGCTTGGCTGTGGCTCCGGACAGCAGCGCAAAAATAATGAGCGTGGCAAAGGTCACCACCAGCTTGGGGAAATATGTACCGCTTGTGTAGATTGCGGAAGCGATTCGGTTGCCACGAAACAAGACGCCGACGAGCAGGCCAGCCGCGAGAAAAGCCATCACCCAGAGCGCTAGCGGAATACCGAAGTAGGCCCCTGGCCTGGCCTTTTTGAGCGGGATATTTTTGGTGTCAACCGTCATCAGCAAGCAGTCCCCAACGCATTTTGATTTACGGCATTGCCAGCGGCCATCGCGTGAGGCAGATAGTACCTCAGGCGCTCACCGCAAAGGCATTCGTCTTTCGTCGCGTTTTGTCGTCTTTTGAAGGTTGTTAGTTTCCGTCCCGCTCTGATATCGTTCGCCGATGCCACCCATTGCGAATTTAGAGTGCAGTCGTTGCCACAAACTTGTTTCCGCGGAAACTCCACAGACTCTGTGCCCTCATTGCTCAGGATCGTTGTACGTGCGCTATGACTTGACGCCGCTACGCGGACTTGCAGTGCGCGACACCATCGCGCAGCGGGCGGCGCGCTTGCCCTGGGCCGGCATGTGGCGCTACAGCCTGGTTTTGCCCGATGCCGAGCCGGTCACCCTGGGCGAAGGCTGGACGCCCATGCTGCGGAGCCGCCGCTTTCGGAACGTTTTTCTGAAAGAGGAGGGTGCCAATCCAACGTCCACCTTCAAAGCGCGCGGACTCGCGCTGGCGGTCACCATGGCGCGCCACTACGGCCTGAAAAAACTGGCGGTACCCTCAGCAGGAAATGCCGCGGGCGCGCTCGCTGCCTACGCGGCCGCCGCCGGCATTGAGGCGCATATCTTTATGCCGAAAGACGTGCCCTTGGCGAACATTGTCGAGGCCACCGTGTACGGTGCCAAGGTCACTCTGGTCGATGGGCTGATTTCGGACTGCGGACGCATGGTCGCGGAACGAAAAGAGAAAGAAGGCTGGTTCGATATTTCCACGCTCAAAGAACCGTTCCGCGTGGAAGGTAAAAAAACCATGGGCTACGAACTGGTCGAGCAGCTTGGCTGGGAGTATCCCGACGCGGTTTTTTATCCGACCGGCGGCGGAGTCGGACTGATCGGCATGTGGAAAGCATTTCTGGAGATGGAAGAACTGGGCTGGGTGCGTCCCGGCAAGCGTCCGCGCATGATCGCGGTGCAGGCCTCCGGATGTGCCCCGGTGGTTCGCGCATTCGAACACGGTGAGACCGCCAGCCAGATGTGGCAAAACGCCGCCACGTTTGCCGCGGGCCTTCGCGTACCGAAACCATATGGAGATTCCATCATGCTGGAAATTCTGCGGGAGTCCGGCGGCGTGGCGCTGGCGGTATCGGACGAACAGATTCTGGAATCGGTGAAGGATTGGGGGCGCAACGAAGGCATTTTCCTGTCGCCCGAAGGCGCTGCCGCCACGGCAGCCTACGATCATCTCCTGGCCACGAGGTTCCTCACTGCCAGGGACCGCGTCGTGCTGTTTAATACCGGAGGCGGACTTAAATACACGGATGTGACGGCGCAGGCGCTGGGTGTGCGCGCGGTAACGGCATGAGCGGGGGAACCCGCACGCAGCCCAGCCTGGAAAGCACAACGGTAGAGCATGCGCATCGTCTTTCGCCAAAGTTCGTTCGATAGCGGACATTTCTGGCAGTCTCGTGAGAGACGAAACGAGGCGGGTCCCATTCGCGCGGCAGATAACCATACACCAACCATTCAGGTGAATTTAAGAATTTACAACTAGTATTGAAACGGTTGATGTCCGGGTGAGACGACTGCTGGCGCAAGGTCCCTGATTCATCGAACGGCCTGAAGAAACCAAGATGCATATCTCGGCGCCTTTCATACGACGGCCTGTTGCTACTTCATTGTTGAGCGTTGCCATTTTGCTGGCGGGCGGCGTGGCTTTTTATTTTCTGCCCGTGTCCGCATTGCCGCACGTCGATTTTCCCACGATCTTTGTTCGTGCAAATTTGCCGGGCGCCAGCCCGGAGACCATGGCCTCTTCCGTTGCTACGCCGCTGGAGCGTCAATTCGGCCGCATCGCCGGCGTTTCCCAAATGACTTCTTCAAGTCAGCTGGGTTCCACCGGGATCGTTCTGCAGTTCGATCTGGATCGGGACATTAACGCGGCCTCGCGAGACGTTCAGGCGGCCATTAACGCCGCAGCCGGCCAGTTGCCGTCGGGGCTACCGAATTTGCCAACGTATCGCAGAATCAATCCCGCCGAAACGGACATCATGGATCTAACGGTGTCGTCTGACACCGTTACCCGAGGCGCGCTCTACGATCTGTGCGATTCGTTTCTGGCGCAAAAGATCGCCCAGGTAAATGGGGTGGGCCTGGTTCGCATCTCCGGAGGAGCAAAACCTGCCGTTCGCCTGGACGTGAATCCCAATGCTCTGGCGCACTACGGAATTGGATTGGAGCAAGTAAGCGCCGCGCTGGCGGCAGCTAACGCCAACGTTCCCAAAGGAACCCTGGAAAATGACTCCAACCGCTGGATTCTGGATGATACCGACCAGCTATTCAAGCCCGACCAATACGCATCGTTAATTGTGGCCTACCGAAACGGAGCTCCGGTCCGCATCAGCGATATTGCCAAAGTGACCGAGGGAATCGAAGACGTCCGGAACTCGGCATTCTCAAATGGCAAAATCGCCGTATCGATGGGCGTCGGGCGGCAACCTGGCGCAAATATCATTGAGACCGTGGACAGCATCAATGCGCTGCTCCCTGAATTGCGCGCTTCCATTCCGCCCACGGTCACGTTAGGCACCAATTTCAATCGCACCACGACCATTCGCGCGTCGGTAAGAGATATTGAATTCACTCTTTTATTGACCGTCGCGCTGGTGGTCATGGTTATTTTTCTTTTCTTGCGCAGCGCGTGGGGCACGATTATTCCAAGCGTGGCGGTGCCACTCTCGATCATTGGCACATTCGGCGTAATGTACCTGCTGCACTACAACCTCGACAACTTGTCGCTAATGGCGCTGGCAATCTGCACTGGCTTCGTGGTGGACGATGCCATTGTGGTGATTGAAAACATCACGCGCTATCTGGAAGCGGGGGATTCGCCGCTGCAAGCTGCTCTGAAAGGTTCGCGTGAGATCGGATTCACCGTGCTGTCCATGAGCACTTCGCTGATCGCGGTGTTCATTCCTCTCCTGCTGATGGGTGGCATCGTGGGAAGGCTCTTCCGCGAGTTTGCAGTCACCTTGAGCGTGGCCATTGTGGTTTCTCTTTGCGTGTCGCTCACGACCACGCCCATGATGTGCGCTCATTTTCTGACTTCGGAGCGCGATAAGAAGCACGGCAAACTCTATCAGGCAAGCGAGCGGATGTTTCAGCGGGCCGTCGATGGGTATGCGGGCGCGCTGCGCTGGGTGTTGCGGCACCAGCCGTTCATGCTGGCCGTCACCTGTGCCACAATCTGCCTGAGCGTGTATTTGTACATGGTCATTCCCAAAGGCTTTTTTCCGCAACAGGACACCGGGCTGATGGCCGGGAATATCGTGGGCGCGCAGGATTCGTCCTTTGCCTCCACGCAGGCAAAATTAAAACGGTACACGGACATCGTGATGAGTGATCCGGCGGTTCAAAGCCTGGTAGGCGAAGCAGGCGGCGGCTCCGAAAATACCGGGCAAATGGAAATCGAATTAAAGCCCATCGGGGAACGAAAGGCTTCCGTGTACGAAGTGATTGCGCGCCTGCGGCCTAAACTAGCGGTGATTCCCGGGGCCACACTGTTTATGCGAGCGTACCAGGATCTCACGGTAGGAGGACGAATCAGCAGTTCGCAATATCAGTACACGCTATCCAGCGAAAATTTGACGGATCTGCTCGAGTGGGCGCCTCGCGTGAAATCGGCCATGGAACATATCCCTGAATTGCGCGACATTGCCACCGATCAGCAGAACTCTTGGGTTGCAGGCGTCGCTGGTAATTGACCGCGACACGGCCTCCAGGCTGGGAATTTCGCCGCGCGTAATTGACAACACGCTCTACGACGCTTTCGGCCAACGCCAGGTATCCACGATATTTTCGGCGTTAAATCAGTACCACGTCGTGATGGAAGTCGATTCGGCATTCCGTGACAGCACGGATGGCATTCGCAGCCTGTATGTGAAGTCCGCGAAAGGCGAGCTGGTGCCACTCAGCGCCTTCACCCATTACGAGACCAAGAATGCCGCGCTCGCCGTCAATCACCAGGGCCAATTTCCCGCGGTTACCATCTCCTTTAACCTCGCGGGCGGAGTCGCTCTGGGCGATGCCGTAACCAAGATCGAATCCGCCGTCCTGCACATGGGAGTTCCCGCCGATATCCATCCCACCTTCCAGGGAAATGCGCGGGCGTTTCAGGCTTCGCTGGAGAGCCAGCCATGGCTGATTCTGGCGGCGCTCGTGGCCGTGTATATCGTGCTGGGAATGCTTTACGAGAGCTACATTCATCCGGTAACGATTCTTTCGACGCTGCCGTCCGCCGGCGTCGGAGCGCTTCTGGCCTTGCTGGCCTTCCACACGGATTTGTCGGTGATTGCGCTGATCGGCATTATTCTGCTGATCGGCATCGTCAAGAAGAACGCCATCATGATGATCGATTTCGCGATCGAAGCGGAGCGCGCAGGAAAGTCTCCCGAAGAATCCATCTATCAGGCCTGCCTGTTGCGATTCCGCCCGATCATGATGACCACGGTTGCGGCTCTGTTCGGTGGATTGCCGCTGGCCGTGATGAACGGTACCGGTGCGGAGCTTCGCCGGCCTCTGGGAATCAGCATCGTCGGCGGATTGCTCGTGAGCCAGGCTCTGACGCTGTATACCACTCCGGTGATCTACCTTTACATGAACCGCCTGCAATTGCGATTGCGGGGAAAAAAGGAATCGCGGGAGCTGGCCGGCCAACCCGACCCGCATCCGCGAACGGTAGGATAGGATTCCGCCTGTCTGCTTTTGACTTCCGAAGTGAAATCCAGAATCGCGCCGTCGCTTCAAAATTCACAGCGGCAAAGGTTGCGCTTCAATTTTTTACGCTGAAAAGGCCATTTTTCAGAGCCGGTTGCAAAACGCTTCTTCCCGGGGCAAACTTTCTTCCATGAGCACTTACGACATGATCTGCATTGGAGCCGGGCCTACCGGACTAGCCTGCGCCATTGAAGCCAAGCGCGCGGGAATGCGTCCTTTGGTGATCGACAAAGGATCTCTTTGCAATTCGATCTACCATTATCCGGTCAACATGGTGTTTTTTACGACGCCGGAACTCCTGGAGATCGGCGACATTCCGCTGACCAGCGCCGCGGAGAAACCCACACGCACCGAGGCGCTCAAGTACTATCGCAAGTGCACCGAACACTACGATCTGGACCTGCGCCTGCGGCATCGAGTGGAACGGGTCGAAGGATCGGACGGAAAATTCAGCGTTCATACGCGCGACGAACACGGAAATGCCGCGCAGTTCGCGGGCAAGAAAATTGCCGTAGCCACCGGTTATTACGATCTTCCGAATCGCCTGAATGTTCCAGGAGAAGACCTGCCGCACGTTTCGCACTACTACACGGAGCCGCATCCGTTCTGGCGCCAGAATGTTGTGGTGATCGGCGGAAAGAATTCCGCGGCCGAAGCAGCGTTGGATCTTTACCGCAACGGCGCGAACGTCACCATGGTGCACCGGCGCGCGGAGCTGGGCTCAACGATCAAGTACTGGGTGCGGCCGGACATCGAAAATCGCATCAAGGCCGGGCAGATTCGAGCGCTGTTTGAGACCGAAGTGAAGCGCGTTGAAGAAGGCCGCGTCATCGTCTCGAATCGTTCCGGCGAAGCGATCTTGCCGGCGGACCAGGTATTTGCCTTGACCGGATACCACCCGGATTTTCCATTCCTGCGATCACTGGGAATCACGCTCGATCCCGAAACCAACAAGCCCACCATGGACCCGCAAACCCATGAAAGCAACGTTCCGGGAATTTTCGTGGCCGGAGTGGTGACCGGGGGAAATCACACCAGCGAGATTTTCATTGAAAATGGCCGGTTCCACGGCAAACAGATCGTTGCCGCATTGAACGGCAGGCGTATCCAGTCCACTACAGGTGTTTGAACTATTTTCCGCGCTTTGCTACAGTGAATTGTTCCATTCGACCATGGGCCGAAGTAGCTCAGTTGGTAGAGCAGTCGATTCGTAATCGACAGGTCTCCGGTTCAAGTCCGGACTTCGGCTCCAAGAATTTGTCAATGCTTCTGCATGCACCCGCCCCGTATTTTTCCATTAAGCTGCTTTTCGTCGGCAGGGGTGCCATCCGTCCAAATGAGCGAAAAAGCCAAGCGGGTATTTCTCCTCTCTCCGGCCAATGCAACCGGAATCCGGGCGCAATTGATTCTGCGCGAGCAGGCGCAATTTGAGCTGGCTACCCGGCTGCGGGAAAGTGGAGTTGCACTGGGCGAATTATTCAGGTTCATCAGCGGCTTGTATTTCCGCGGCAAGCTGGAATATGCGCGGGCTTTTGCAGAGCCGCCCGAAAATGTTCCCGGAATCCTGGTGATCACCGCATCGCGGGGACTGTTATCGCCCGACTCGCTTATCACTCTGGCCGATTTGAGGGAGATTGCCTCCGTACCGATCCATGCTGGAGATCGGCGGTATCGCGATCCGCTGGAACGAGACTCCCGGCTGTTGGCCCGGCAAATAGGCGCGGACTGCGATGTGGTTCTTCTCGGAAGCATCGCTACCCCAAAATATGTGGAGCCTTTGCTCGGAATTTTCGGCCAAGGACTACTGTTTCCTAGTGAATTTGTCGGGCCGGGGACATGAGCCGGGGCAGCCTGCTGCTTCGCTCAGTTCGGGAGGGTGTCCCGCTCTGCTATGCGCCGGTGGCGAATTCCGTGCGGCACGGTACGAAGCCTCCCAAACTTCCAAAGCGCCACATTTTTTTGCCTGACTAGCCGCGAGTCCTTGACAGGAATCCTCATCTTTCTCGCTTCGCAATCTACAGTTCCTTCACCCTGAAAATACGCGCTCAAACGGATTCACCATTTCCGAGGATCAGTGGACAATGCGGATGTTCAAGGAGGCTCTATGATCGGAGATGGAAAAGAACACGTTTGCAGTGGATGTTACGAGATCATCGCCACCCATGATCCAGAGGCATATCAGAGCGGAGCTTTTTATTATCACTCAAACGGGCACGAGGAGATGCACGCCTCGCGCAGCCGGGGCGGCTTCGTAAGGGCGAAAATACATCCGCTGGAGGAGACCTTGCTGGAAGGAACGACCGGCTCGTGAGCGCCATCAAGGACGGTTTCTATTGCTATTTGCCGATACTTGCCCGCGTCAGTACGTTCCTGATTTTTGGCGTATGGCTTGGCCCGTGATCTGCAGAGATTCACTCCGGAATTTAAACTCGATTATCGGATCGTTGCGCTCCGCTCAACTTTGCTTCGTCCCCAGAGTTCCTCGCTGGCGATTCGTGCTCCCTCGGCCATCGCCTCCAGCTTGGCCCACATGATCGACGGATGGACGCGCCGGTTAAACTGCTCCTGCGCGAAGCCGCAGTCGGTGCTGGCGATTACATTTTCGCGTCCGACAACGCTGGTGAAACGCAGAAGGCGTTCCGCCACCAGTTCGGGATGCTCGACGACGTTCGTACCGTGGCTGACAACGCCCGGAGCGAGGATTTTGCCCTCCGGCAGCTTCACGTCTTTCCAGACGCGCCATTCGTGCTCGTGCCGAGGATTCGCAGCCTCGATCAGGTACGCGCCGGCGCGCACCTTCAGAATTAAATCGACAATCTTTCGCAGCGGCACATCGGTGGTGTGCGGCCCCGGCCAACTGCCCCAGCAAACGTGGTAACGCACGCGATCTTCGGGAATACCCTCCAGCGCATGATTAAGGACATCGACGTGCCGGCCCACCCAGCGGTAGTAATCCTCGAAGCTCGCGGGAGGAACCATGCGGTCGTACGTCACGGCCGCACGAGCGTCGTCCAACTGCAACAAAAATCCGGCATCGACGATGGCCCGGTACTCGGTCCGGAGCGCCTCGGCCAGCGCGATCACCAGCTCTTCGTCATTGCGGTAGTATTCGTTTTTTCGGTCGGGGATGGCGCTGGAGGGAGCTGCCACCGGCAGAAATGCTTCTTCCACGTGCACGTCCTGTAGCGCCGCTTTCAGATTGTCGATGTCATGCTGAAGCTCGGCGAGCCCAGTGTATTGGACTGGCGCGACACAAATCGCTTCTTGCCTGGTCACATTCGACCAGGTGCGATTGTTGCCGCCTTCCAGCTCTGCGTAGAAATCCTTAAATCGTTCCCGGTCCGCTCCTCTCGCGAAGGGATCCGCTCCCGGCTTGACGGGGCGCATCTCGAAGCCGCTTACGCGCTTTAACGCATAGAGCGACCAGCTGGTCGATTTTCCGAATTCGCCATCGTTGACGACGTCGATTCCGGCCTGGGCTTGCCGGCGCACCGCATCGGCGACGGACTCCTTCAGGCACCGATCGTAAGCCTGTGCTCCTGCCGCATCGCCGTTCTCCTTCGCACGCACCAGTTCCAGAAGCCGGGACGGACGGATGAGGCTGCCAACATGCGTCGTCAGAATTCTATTTGAGCTGCGTTTCATTGGGACCGGCCTTTACGGTTTGAATTCGATCAGGAGATTACTGATGGGCGCCGTGCCAACATCCTTGGAGGCGTGCACGACCGCGGGTCTCCAGGTTACGGTGTCAGGCACCAACTCTCTGGTTTCTTCTTTTCCATCCGTCCACTGCTGCACCCGGGTGTCGTTCAGGAAAATTGCTACGCGTAAATTGTGGCTGTGAGGAGCGGCGTACTCGCCGGGCTGCATCTTTTCCGCAAAGACGGTGAAGTCTTTTCCGTCATACAGAATTTTGTTTCCGGGAGGGGGAGGAGTTCCAGCAGCTGGCGGCATCACTTTGGGGTGCCCCGGATGAATGGCCACCTCCAGAAATTCGCCACTTTTAGGAGGGGTGTAGCGTTCGCCGGCCTTGAATACCTTAATGTCGCCCCGCTCCATTTTTTTGCCGTTCAAATCGATCGGACCGAGAGCCACGACAACGCGGTCGCCGCAGGGCTCCGCGGCCGCCGCGCACGGCGCGCTATTTCTGAAAACGCGGACAAAATCATTTTCAAGCAGGGGACTCGACTGCATGGCCTGAAACAAAAGCAATGCCGCAAACATCCAGTTCATGTCTGTTACCCCTCTCGGAATGATCGTCGCGCAGGTGGGCGTAATTTATAGCATTCCGCTGCTTGTTTGTGGCCAGGAATTATTCCTCGGGGATTCGAGACGCGTTGCGGTGAATTTGTTTTGATCGCGGGGGAAGTCGTAAAAGGCCATGAAAGGCCGTAAAGGAAAGTTGCTTTATATCCGAATGCGCGGTGTGGGCGGCGGGTTGACCGCCAAGTCCTCACGCTTGAGGAGTTTGGCGACAACCTCCGCAGCCTTATAGGAAAGCCCATTGCCTGGCAGAAAGCGTCCCAGCGCCGCCAGGTCATTCCTGAAGTAACCATGCCGTATTCGGTGAGATCTCCGTTCCGCAGCTGAGGGAGTCCAATCGTCGCAAGCAGAGCATTGCAAAGGCATCTTTTTTCCAGCGTATCTTCCACTTTGCCGCCCTTGTTGAGGTAAAGGCTCACGGGCTCCGCTGAGCAACGATACTCAATCGTTCCGTCTGAAGCGCGGTAACTTTCGCGCAGATAACCAAGGTCGCAAATGCGCGGCCGGGCATCGTAGATTTCCTGCTCAGAAAGCGTGCCGTCCAGTTGAACCACCTTGAAAGGGAAACCAGTTGGGGAAGCGGAGGCTTTCGTCATCATACCCAGATCGGAATCGGCGACCTTTTCGATAATTGCGGTTTGTAATCGTCTCGCAAGCCGGACTCCTCACAGAACGCGAATGCCGTTCCCACCTGAATTCCGGCGGCGCCCAGACGCGGAACGCTTCCCGCAATTTGTCCGGCGAACCATATCCGCCTGCAAGCCAGAATGGCAGTTCTAACTGGCGAATTTTATCGAGGTCCACGTGGTCACGCTCTCCGTAAACCACTTCGCCCTGGTCGTCCAATTGTAATTTTCCGCGGGGCGGGGCATTGTGCCCGCCGGCCGTGTGCCCTTCGATAACGAAACCATCGACGCGGCCATTGGCTTTCTTGAGTATGGCGGCAGCCAGCACGTTGGAAGCAATGATGGCGAGAAAGTGAGGACGTTTCAGCGCCGGAAGTTTTTCTGTTACAAATTCCGCGGGATCGAACGCGACACGCGTCTCGTCTCCGTCCATTGCGCCCGTCACATGCAGTGGGTAGCTCGCGGATTGATGCCGGACAAAACTGTCCAGCACGCCGGGAATCTTCACCGGAATTCCCGCGCCCATCAGCACGTAATCCACGCCAGCGAGCATGGCGCCGTAGAGCGAAGGCAGATGCGGGATCTGGATTTTTTCAAGATAATTGATTCCCACGGAATTGTCGTGGTTCTCGCGGGCCAGGAACACCTCGACAAAATTGGCGACGATGCACAGTTCCACGCGCATCCGCGGGCCGTCTTTATCATGCAAGGGCGAGCGCTTATAGGGCACTCCGTCGGGCCTGCCTCCAGCAACGTAATATTCGCGGAAGATGCGCTCCGCCATTTGTGTGCGGGAAAATGATCCAGCCCGCGCCGCATATGGCCGCCGGGATCGCCATCTTGCAGCCGTCTGGCCAGGATCTGATCGAGAGCCGTACCGGAAACAACGCCCAAACATCCGAGTCGGGAAACAGCCCGCGCAAGCCTCCAATTGGAGATGCCCGCACCCATGCCGCCTTGAATGATTACCGGGTAAGTCGTCATGGTTCCAGTATCGCCGGTGCGCGGATCTGACTGTAAGACTTTTGTAATTCCTTTGCGATGTGCCACTGTGGCACTGCCGCGGTAACGTTTTTTCTTGGCCACTAAGATTTTATGGTGGGAGATTCTGGTGTGAAATCTTGAAGAGGCATGGCGCGAAAGCGCGGTCAATTCACCATTCGGCGTACGCTTTCGAGCGCTTGCCGCGCCAGCGTATAGCGCGGCTCGATGGCCAGCGATTTTTGAAAGAGTTCGCGAGCGCGGTTGATTTGGCCTTTGGCCAGATAGACGCGGCCAAGATTGAAGTAGGGATAGTGGCGCGGCTCGTAGCGTTTTGCGGACATGGCCCGCTCGAGCCAGGGAATCGCTTCATCCGGGCGGTTGAGGTCAATCAGGTAGACGCGATATCGTTGTACGGATTGCCGAATTCAGGATCGAGTCGATGGCCGCGTTTGCATTCCTCAATGGCCTCCAGGATTTTTCCCTGGAAGTGGTAGGTCCATCCGAGAAATGTATAAGCCTCGGCCGTAGGATGCAGCGCCAGCGAATCCAAGATAGAGTTCAACGGCGCGATCGTAGTCGCCCTCCATCTGCGCGGCAAAAGCTTCCTGAAACCGTTGCACGGCTTCCGTCGCGGTTGTCCGATCGACCTGGAGCCCAGTTTAAATACAGCAGGGACGGAATTGTGTCAAACGCTCAGTGCCGGAAACGGTTGACGCGCGGAATTACATCTTTCGAGACTCCAAAGCCATCGATCTGCACATCGAGTTGATGATTAATGCGGATTCCATAGACCCCATCGGTCTTTGCGGCGGCGCCGGATTTTGGCAGGGGTGACCACCGTCCCGTTAATGACAAAGTCGATCTTATCGCGTTTCACGCGGACTTCCAGCGCATTGGTGGCGATTCCTCCGGCATCGGGTTTTTTCACCGCGGCATTCGGCGTTTTCTCCGAAACTCCTTGTGTTGAAGATCCTTCGCGGCGTTTGATTAGATAGGTACCGTCGTCCGTCATCATGAAGTAGAAATAGCTTTGTATCCGCCGTCCAGCCCACTTCCGCCAAAGATCAGGCCGTAATATTCGTCATAACCGCTCGATTTGATCGAGCTTGAACGTGCCTTTGAGAGTATAGTCTCCCGACGCCGTATTGGCCGGATTCCAATAAACAGCGGCCATCGGATTGACGGCGTGGAAACCTGAACCGCTGGCCGTGAACTTGTCGGCTCCCGCAGCATCGGGGTCGGACGCATTGGAACTGTGAATCCGGGCGCAGTTTCCAGCCCGCCGGCGCTTGTGCGAACGTTGGAGCAATAGCGAGAAGTGCGGCTAACAGCAACCCTGCAAAATACTTCATCTCCCTGCCTCCTCGAAAAGTGCCTTCAATGAATCATACTCCGGTTTCGAGCCGGTTGAAAATCCGGATTCGTGGTCGCCGAAAGTCATAGATTTCTCGCGCTTTTGGCACCGTTCACGATGCTCGCCGGAAGGCGAGCGCTACAACCGGCATGCTCGAATCGCGGTGCGGGCGGGCGGCTGCGGCAAATTTCTGCCGCGTGCTAGAATTCTGTCGTGTCCAAACAAATCGTTCGTCCCGGCCGTGCGATCAGCGGATCGCTCGAAGTTCCCGGCGACAAATCCATTTCCCATCGTTACGCGATGCTGGCGGCGCTCGCCGAAGGTCCCAGTGAAATTACCCACTTTTCGGCTGCGGCGGATTGCCGCAGCACGCTGGATTGCTTCTCCCGGCTGGGAGTAAAAGTCGAAATTCAAGGCGATCGCGTGCGCTTCCCGGAGCCGGTCTTGGCGGACTGCGCAAATCGCGCCGTACGCTGGATGCTGGAAATTCCGGCACGACGATGCGCCTGCTCGCCGGAATTCTGGCCGGACAGGACTTCCGCTCAACCCTCGATGGAGAGCTTCGCTGCGCGGCGGCCCGATGCGCCGAGTCATGGATCCGCTGGCCCAAATGGGGGCGCAAGATTAAATCCCGCGAAGGCGGCTTTGCGCCTCTGAAGATCGAAGGCGCGAGGCTCTCCCCAATCGAATACACGTTGCCCGTACCCAGCGCGCAAGTCAAATCTGCAGTGCTTCTCGCGGGACTGTTTGCAGAGGGCGTAACGTCGGTAACCGAACCGGTACGAACCCGCGATCACACGGAACTGGCTCTGGAAGAATTCGGCGCGCGCCTGGAACACCAAGGCCGCACGATTCGTGTTCACGGCCGGCCGCGACTGAAGGGCCGGGCAATCGCCGTTCCCGGAGACCTGTCGTCGGCGGTATTTTTCTTCGCGGCGGCGATGGTGCTCCCGGAATCGAATGTCGTGATCCAGAACGTAGGGCTGAATCCGACGCGTTCGGCCGTGCTCGACGTACTGGGTTCGATGGGCACGCCAGTCAGCCTGGTTTCGGTCCGCAGCGAACACGGCGAGCTGGTCGGTGACGTATCCATTCGCCACGAATCCCTCAAGGGTGGCACGATTGAGGGCGACTCATCGCGCAACTGATCGATGAGCTTCCGGCCATCGCGGTCCTCGGCGCCGTACACCGAAGAGGGAATTGAGATCCGCAACGCCGCCGAATTGCGCAGTTAAGGAAAGCGACCGTATCGCCGTCCTCGCGGAGAACCTGCGCCGCATGGGCGCCAGGTGGAGGAGCTTCCTGACGGGCTGCGCGTCGCCGGACGTTCCGCGGGGCGACTACACGGCGCGGAAATCGAGCCGCACGGCGACCATCGTATGGCGATGGCCTTTGCCATCGCCGCTCTCGGAGCCGAAGGCGAAACCGACGATTCGCGACGCCGAATGCGCCGCCGTATCCTACCCTGACTTCTTTCCCACCTTGGAACGCCTGGTGGAGCGATAGGTCCGAATCCGGCAATCCGCTAGAAGCCGACGCATGTCCGCGATCAATGCGGCCAGCGTCTAAACAGGGGTAATCATTCGGAAGACACATAACTCATAGTGCTGAGGGCTGTGCTAGAAAAACTGCGACATTGCAGTCAGGTGGCATTAAAGGACATGCGGAAACTTTAGAACGCTGAATCACGTCCTTTCTTGACACCCCGTTACTGCAACGGTTAACCTCGCGTGCGAATGCGTGGAACTCTCCGTAGGATACTCATCGCCCTAATTATTTTGGCGGCTCTGGTCGCGCTGGCGTATCAGTCCCGCCATAAGATTCATTTAGCCGACTTCACCTGGAAAAAATTCATCGAGAGCGTCGGCCAGGCCAACATTTGGCTGCTATTACTCGCATGGTGGCGATTTATGCGGTGCTATGCGATCCGAGCCGTCCGCTGGCAGCGCTTTTGCCGCTATCTGGGCCCGACCCACATTTACTCAACACGTTCGCCGGCACGCTGATGGGTTTCGCAGCAATTTTTGTTCTAGGCCGAGCCGGCGAACCGGTCGGCCGCTGTTGCTCGCGCGCAAGGATCGGCTGCCGGTTCCAGCATGTTTGGGATTTTCTTTCTGGAGCGGTTTTGCGATTTCGCCGCCGCCGCCGCGCTGGCCTGCCTGAGCCTGCTGGTGTTTCCGAACAGGCTATCCGATGCGGGAGCGGATATGAATTGGGTGGGCCATGCCCGGCATGGGGCCTGGCTGCTGCTCGCCGCGTTGGTGCGGACTTGACGGCCATCCTGGTCTACTATCGCGTCCATGGGGCGGCGGCGGTCGATCGGGGACTGGAACATTGGCGAACGCGCCACGGAGGCAAGGATGCGATCGCGTCGCGCTATATCCGGGATCAGCGAGGGCTACAGGCGATTCGAACGCACTCGGATTTGTGGGCGGCGATCGGTTATACCGCGGCGCACTGGGTGCTGGCGGTACTGATTTATATGTGGATGGCGCAAGCCTTTCCCGGCGCGTTCGTTCATTCCGACATGAATTTCTGGGGCGCGATGCTTCTTCTGGCCGTAACCCTGGTCGGATCGGTGCTGCAGCTTCCGGGCATCGGCGGGGGAGCGCAAATTGCCAGCATCGTGGCGTTGACCGCGATCTTCGGCGTCGCGGAAGAGCCCGCCATCGCGATCGCGGTGGTCCTCTGGATCACCACATTTGCCGGATGCACGCTCGCGGGAATCCCTTTGCTGATTCACGAGGGCATGTCCTTCGGCGACTTGCGGCAGCTGGCCCGCGCCGAAGCCGAAGCAGAAGAAGTCGGCAAGCACATCACAGTTCCGGGCGCGAATGGCGGGACTCCTACGGTCGCGGTGAAGCAAAAATTGCCAGGAGATTCGGCGCGGTGAAATGCCCATTTTGTTCGGTCATGGATGATAAGGTCATTGATTCGCGCGAAGGCCGCGCCGGCGACCTGATCCGCCGCCGCCGCGAATGCCTGAAGTGCGGGCGCCGCTATACGACCTACGAACGCATTGACGAAATTCCCTACATGGTGATCAAGAAAGACGGTCGCCGCGAACGTTTTGACCGCCAGAAAATTTTGCAAGGGCTGCTGAAATCGTGCGAGAAACGGCCGGTGGCCACGGCGAAACTCGAGGCGCTCGTGGATGAAGTGGAGCGCTTCGTTCATGAAGCGCCGGAGCGCGAACGCAAAACCAGCGAAATTGGCGAGCTTTTGATGCATCGCATCAAAAAACTCGACAAAGTCGCATACGTTCGCTTCGCTTCGGTTTATTTGGATTTCAAGGACGTGAAGGAATTCATGTCCGAATTAAAGGGCCTTCTGAAAGACCGCTCGAAGAAATAGCTTCCACCACGTTTCAATCTGAGTGCCATCACTCACGCAGGGCGATTTCCCCAGGGAATGCCCAGAATCCGCACGCCGCGAGCTGGATTTTCCACGGAACCCGCACGGGCACATGGGCAAACAAATGAAACGAGCCCGGACGAATCCGGGCCCGCTGAATTGAGTGGCGCGGAAATCGAACCTATTTAGCTCCCGACGCGCAGGTTATTTTCCACCGAGAAGACGTTGGGAACCGTGTTGGCCACGATTCCCGCGATGTTTTTGTCCATCTGATTCATCACCACGCCCTCCAGCGTCACGTGGCCGCCCTTCACGATGATATGAACTTGAGGTATCGCGCCGAGCGTGTAGCGACCCAGATCCGCGTGTGAGAAAACGGTGCGGTATTCCGCGCGGCGAATCTGGTTATCGAACGGCGAGGGTGGAAGCACCTCGATATTGTTTACGACTTTGGTCACGCCGGAAATCGACTTCACGAATTTTTCGGCGTCGTCCTTGGTCGTCGCGTGCTCGCTGATCACCTGGCCGCTGAGAGTCACTTCGCTGCCGTTGACTTCATAGGTCAAGTTGTCAAATACGCCGTACCACGGAAGCGTCATCAATTCGTGGCGCACCTGATCATTGAGCGTCGTAAGCTTGGCTTTGTTGGTAGCGCCCGCGCTTGCGGGCAGCATGGCAAAAGTAGCGCCCATCAAGGTCAGTAAAACAACTGCAAATACAGCCTTTAGAACACTTCCACGGGTTTTCATTCGAGACTCTCTTTCCGCGGCCATCCTGGGCCGGCCTGTTTCGATCCACTAACTTCTTTCACCTGTTTAGATGCGGTATTAGCCGAAAAAGCAACCTGCATAATTTGGTCATCGAACACGTTCAGACCCGTCGGCTTGCTCTGGTAGGATGACGCAAGGCGCCGGTTCGTATCGCCGCTCGCCAAAGGTGCAGGAGAGATGGGAAAGGTTATCTGGACAATCGCGCATCGCGGCGCTTCCGGACATGCGCCCGAAAACACCATGGCTGCCTTTCGCCGCGCCGTGGAATTGGGCGCGCATTTCATTGAGACCGACCTGCAGATCACGCGCGACGCGCGCGTAATCGCGATGCATGATTTCACCCTGGACCGCACGACCAGCGGCAAGGGCCAAGTTCACTTACTGACGCTGGACCAGATCCGCGCTCTTGATGCCGGATCGTCGTTTGGCGGTTCCGCGGCGCCGGCATTCCCCGGGGAGCGAGTTCCCACGCTTGAGGAAATACTCAATTTTGCAAAAGAGCATGACGTTATTTTTTATCTTGAGATTAAATCCGGTCCGGCCTGGGGCGTGGAACATGCCGTGGTGGCTGCCCTGCGCGACCACAACGCGTGGGCCCGGGTGGTGATTCTTTCCTTCGATCCGTCGGCGCTCGATTCGATCCACCGCCTCGACAGCACCATCATGACCGGTTTTTTGTGCGAACATCCGTCCAATGACCTGGTCGAGCGCGCGGTTCGCGCCGGAGCGCGGCAACTGGTAGCGCGCGGCGACCTCATTACGCCGGCGGTAGTCGATGCAGCGCATCGCGCGGGCTTGCAAACAGTGGCTTGGACCATTAACGAACCGGAACAAATGCGGCGTCTGATCGCGGCGGGCGTGGACGGAATCATCACCGATTATCCGGACCGCCTGCTAGAGGTGATGAGAGATCAGTCAGGGAAGTTGTAGCGCTGGCCTGCAGGCGAGCGTTCCTTTGAATTTTAGGTATTTTTAATGGTTTCGCAATCCGGCAGACGGAAGTCTGTCCTACTTGTTGGCGAGTTGAAATAGCTCTGCAAACTGGGCTACGGTCAACTGCTCCGCGCGCGCGTCGGAACGCAACCCGGCCTCAAGCAAAATTTCTTCCGTTCGCGTTCCCAGCCGTACGCGCAAATTATTGCGCAGAGTTTTTCTTTTCTGTGCGAAGCATTCCTTAACAAAATCGAGAAACTCGTTTTCATTCTGAAGCGGAATCCTGGAGCGTTCTCCCGGCATGCGAAGACTCACCAGCGCGGACGCTACCTTTGGCGGAGGCCGGAATGCTCCCGGAGGAATACGAAGCACGATTTCCGGCCGCCCGTACCACTGTGACACTACCGAGAGGTATCCATAGTCGCGGCTCCCGGGCCGCGCCACGATTCTCACTGCCACCTCTAACTGGATCACGATGTGAATGGCCGCGATGTGTGCGGCATGCTGGAACAGGCGATGCAGAATGGGCGAGGTAATGTAGTAAGGTAAATTGCCGTAGACGGAGAAACGTCCGCCGCCCGTGAGCTTCTGAAAATCCACGGCCATCACGTCGCTCTCAACAACCTCCACGTTTTTAAGCGGCATCGTGACTTCGCGCAATCGCTTGGCCAGTCGCGGGTCCAGTTCAATGGCGTATAGCTTGCTCGCGCTATGTGCCAGGCGGGTAGTCATCTCGCCGTGCCCGCCGCCGATTTCCACCCACATGCCGTCATCGATCCGAACCGATCGCGCGATCTGGTCCAGCCAACTTGCATCGCTGAGGAAGTGCTGCCCAAGTTTCTCTGGTGACATGGAGAGACAGTGTATCAAGAGGAGCGTGCGGGTATGGCACTAACGATTGGACTCGCAGGTCCCAAAATTCGCCGAGCGTATTGCCAATTGATCGGAAGAAGGCCGCCAAAATCGCGAGGTGCGACGGTGGTAGGGTTACGGCATTCCGTATGCGCGCAGTGCACGTGTCTGCGCATCTATTCTGTTCACTTTGGAACGTCCACACCAGCGCCGATCGACTGCAAGTGGTGACCCCGCGCTGCGCCCGCTACGAACCCGCCGTCTGACTCATTGCCGCGTTCATGCGCTTGCGCATTTCTTCGGGTGAGACATCCTCCACATGCGTCGCCACCGACCACATGTGCCCAAACGGATCGAGGATGGAACCTGAGCGGTCACCGTAAAACTGATTTTTTATCGGTCGCAGCGCCTTGGCTCCGTTCTGAACTGCTTTCTGTACCACGGCGTCGACATCTTCCACATAGAGGTGCAGGCCCACCGAGTATCCTCCAACCGTCTGTGGGCTCATCACACCCGACTGTGGGTGCTCGTCTGCCAGCATCACTATGGAATCACCGATTTCAATTTCCGCGTGCATGATTCGGCCGTCGGCGCCCGGCATCCGCATTTTTTCCTTTGCGCCGAAGACGTTCTTGTAAAAATCAATCGCGAGGGCTGCAGACCTGACGAACAAGTAGGGCGTGACGCTGCGGTATCCCTCCGGAATCGGTTTGACGCTGGACATTGTGCTGACCTCCGCAAAAGTTATTCGAAACATCCGGGCTCGTCTCGAAGACCTGCTCGCCCACGATTGGCCCGCGAGTTCAATTTTACTTCGGATCGCAGCGCACCTGCGGATGATTTCACCCTGGCCTCAGCGTACGACGCCGTACGGAACGCCTCTCACTCAGCGTAGTCAAACACCATCAGGTGCGCTTCCTCAACGATCAGGTTGGAAAGAATAGGAACGTTGATTCCTTGTGTCCCGCCCTGAATGTCGGCCAGTTCCTTGCGCAGGTCGCCGTTAAGGTCCCGTGTGGCCCGCGACGGCGTAAGCACGTAATGCCGGGGAACCGCCGAATAGAAACGCTTCAGCTCCGGCACCCAAAGCCCGCTCTTGGCGATGGCTCCGGTGGGAACTTTTCCGAGGAGTTCGAAGTGATTGGGGTCCACTTCCCTAAAGACGGCCACCGTACCGGTGGTGCCCACGAAATAGATGCGCCCGGTGGCGGGATCGAAATCGAGGTTGTCGGCGCCGCCAACACTGTCCAACGTCTGCACGACCTTCCCGGTCTCGGTATCCATGACGGCTAGTTTTCCGGGCTCGTACTGGTGGCCGCCGCCAATTTCTCCTTCATGCTGTCTCATGCGGCTGCCAACGAAAAGTCGATGGTGGACCTCATCCACCGCAGCGGTATGGGGCACGGGAGCGCCGGTAATGGGCCAGTCCGCGACGATGGCGCGCTTTTCAAGGTCGATCACCTGGGTGTGGCTTTCGCCGCCGATGACGTCTCCCATGGCCACATACATCCTTTTTCCCGAGGGCTCGATCGTAAGGCCTGACGGATCGCCGCCCGGAAGCTTGATGCTCCCAAGCAGTTTGGCTGTCTCCGTGTCAACGATTTCGATGGATGCATTTGCAGCAACATGGGCTCCACCTCCGCCGACCTCCACGTGATTGCCGGATACGAACGATTCCACCCCGGCGTAAAGCAAGTGCCGGGCCGGATCGTACGCGCCGTTATCGGAGCCGCGATCCGGATCGCCAAAAGCAGACAATTCCACCGTCTTGGTGACCTCATAACTCGCGCCGTCTATTGCCACGACGCTGCTGTTGGTCATGGTCAGCCAGATTTCGTTTTTATCCGCAAGGTAAAAAGCCTTTTTCGGCATCGCCACCAAGCCTTTTGTTTCGTGGATCACCTTGCCTGCGCGCAGGTCCACGACCAGAAGACTCTTGGCCGCTTCGCCGCAAATGAACAGGCGCTGGCCTTTCGCGTCCACGGCCATGCGGTCCATGTAGCCTTCCGTCGGTATGGGAATAGTTTCGACCAGCTTCAGGATTCCGGACATATGCGTCATAGGCACCTGCCGCCCGATGGAAGGCGGATTCTGCGCACCGGCAACGGCAACCGTCGACAAGATCAGGAGCACAGCAAAGCCGATCTTCATATTTTGTCCCCCATGGGAACTGCAGTTTCCCTTCTGGATATCACGCGGTTCTATCATTAGCAAGCGCTTGCTGCGAATGGAAGCAGATTCAGAACAGGCAACTCCGCCGCGCATCGTTCGCATGATCCTTGACGGCTGCGGAGCGTTTCAGTAGGTTTGAGCGTCAGACTTCCTATGAAAATACTCTTTGTCGCGTCGGAAGGGCTTCCATTTTCGAAAACGGGCGGCTTGGCAGACGTGATCGAAGCGCTTCCGAAAGCGCTTGTGGAACTCGGTCACGCGGTTACCGTGCTGCTGCCGCGCTACCGCAACACACGCGGGCAGGCCGTTACCGCACCGAGTGTCACGGTTCCGATGGGCGACGCGCTGCGCTTTCCGGGAATCGTGGAAGGCGGAACGCTGCATGGTGTCTATTATTACTTCGTCGATGATCCGGAATATTTTGATCGCGATCAGCTGTACGGTGTGGCCGGGAAAGACTATCCCGACAACGCTGAGCGGTTTGCGGAGTTTTGCGGCGCGGCCGTTGAATTTTGCAAACAAGTGTGGATGCCGGATGTGATCCATTGTCATGACTGGCAGGCGGGTCTAGTTCCCGTGCTGCTGCGAACGCGTTACGCGAACGATGCGGCGGTGCGGGAATTGCCGGTTGTTTTCACCATTCACAATATGGGCTATCAAGGCTCGTTTCCGCCCGAGGCCATGAAGAAAATCGGGTTGCCGGACAGCCTGTTTGCGATCGACGCTATGGAATTCTACGGGCGCGTCAATTTTTTGAAAGGCGCGTTGATTTTTTCCGACCACCTGACCACGGTGAGCCCGACGTATGCCAAGGAAATTGCCACGCCGGAAAACGGCCACGGACTGGAAGGCGTAGTGCGAAGCCACGCGGACCGGCTCACCGGAATTCTGAACGGCGTGGACTATGCCGCCTGGAGTCCGGAGCGGGACAAGGTGATCGCTTCGCGCTATTCGCCGAAAGATTTGTCGGGCAAGTTGGCCTGCAAAAAGAATCTGGTGGAGACATTCGGCCTGCCGCTGGAAACGGTGAGCAAGCCGGTGATCGGGATTGTCTCGCGATTTGCCAGCCAGAAGGGTTTTGACCTGATCGAACAAGTCGCCGTCGATTTGCTGGCCGAGGATCTGGCGGTGGTTGCTCTGGGCGCGGGCGAGCCGAAATATGAACGGCTGTTCCGCGAATTGATGAAAGCGTTTCCGGCGAAATTCAGCGTGAAGGTCGCCTATGACAATATTCTGGCGCACAAGATTGAGGCCGGCGCCGATATGTTTCTGATGCCGTCCCGCTACGAGCCCTGCGGCCTGAACCAGATTTACAGCTTGAAATACGGGACGGTGCCCGTGGTGCGCGCCACCGGGGGGTTGGACGATACGATCGAGGCGTTCGATCCGGCAACAGGACGCGGCACGGGATTCAAGTTTCTGGCGTATGATGGTATGGCGCTGCTCGCGGCAATCCGGGAAGCCCTCGCGGCCTTCCGAAATGATCCGACGGCCTGGCGCCGCGTCCAATTGAACGGCATGGCCAAGGATTTCTCCTGGCAAACCTCGGCGAATGAATATGTAAAGCTGTACGAGGCCGCCTGGAAGTCCAGAAACTTAAATTCTAAAAGTACATCTAATCAACCCAGGGCCAAATCGGCTAAGATGTCGCCGGTAAGTCCCCTAGGAAAGGGTTCTCATGGCAGATAACGTAAGCAGTGTAACGGACAGCACGTTTCAGGCGGAGGTGATTGAGGCCAGCAAGACTCAGCCCGTGATGGTCGATTTCTGGGCGGAGTGGTGCCGGCCATGCCTGATGTTGGCTCCTACGGTGGCCGAAGTTGCAACCGCCTACGCAGGCAAAATTAAGGTTGTGAAGCTGAACGTCGACGAAAACACCAATTCCGCCGGCCAGTTCAACATCCGTGGTATCCCCACCCTGCTCATCTTCAAGGGCGGGCAGGTCGCCGAGCAGGTTGTGGGTGCGGTCCCCAAGGATGCGATCGAGAAAGCCGTTCAGCGTCACCTCTCGTAAGCTCACCATGCCAGATCGAAAAGACGCCGGGACGCGGAAACCGTCCCGGCGAACGTGCCATTGGGCCGAAGACGGCGGCATCCTGTCGCGCTACCACGACGGTGAGTGGGCCGTTCCAGTGCATGACGATCGCATCCTCTTTGAGTTTTTAATCCTGGAAGGTGCACAAGCGGGGTTGAGCTGGGAAACCGTGCTGCGTAAGCGCGAACGCTACCGCGAGGTGCTCGACGGCTTTGACGCTTCCAAAATCGCACGATACGACTCTCGAAAAGAGCGCGTACTCCTGGGCGATGCGGGCATTATCCGTAATCGTCTGAAAATTTCTTCCACTATTTCCAACGCCCAGGTGTTCCTCGAAGTGCAGCGCGAATTCGGAAGCTTTGACGCCTATATCTGGCAGTTCACCGGCGGCAAGACACTGCCAGGAACGGCGCGCCGCGTTCCCAAAGATGTGCCCGCTCGCACGGCGGAGTCCGATGCGATGAGCAAGGCTCTGAAGAAGCGCGGCTTCCGCTTCGTCGGTTCCACCATCTGCTACGCATTCATGCAGGCGACCGGCATGGTGAACGACCATCTGCGCACCTGTTTCCGCTGGCCGGAAATCCAGCTGCTCAAGTAGCACAGACTTCAGTCTGTGGGGTTTGTGGTGCGAGCCTGCGAAGCCTTCTGCAAAGCGAATCGTGAAACTATTTCCCGAGGAGCCGCAGAGTGCTCGCGGGGTACAGGGCCAGTAGCCGCCCCTGCGGTGGAGAAAGGCGCTCTAATTCCAGCAGCGCGAGGCCCGCTTTCTTGAGTTCGGTGATCTTTGCACTGGTGTGCAGGACGTGGCCAATCACCAGATGCAAGTGCGGTTCGTGGCCGAAAGCAAGCACAACTTTCGCTTTCATCGACTGCAGTTCCCGCAATAAATCCGCAGGAACGCTGGTGCCTTTCAAGGCGTCCGTGCGAATCATTTTCTTTGACGGATACCCAATCGTTTCGCAAAAGATCTCGGCGGTTTGCAGGGCTCGCAGCCAGGGGCTGGTCAGTACGGCGTCCGGTTTTACGCCCAGCGCGCTCAGGCCCAGCGCCGCCGCCTCGGATCGTTTCATTCCTTTGGGGGTGAGGGGGCGCTGAGTGTCCGGCGGGCAATTGGGATCTTCGCGGTCCACGGCGATGCCATGGCGGATGAGATAAAGATGCATCATCAGGCGACTCTCTCCTTCTCAACCATCAGGACCCGCTGAAACGACAAGCGGAAATTCAGTTCGCGCTCCAGCAGTCGCGCTTTGCGTTCGATGCCGGCGAGATTCAACCGGGAATTGTCGCGCAGTTCCACATGAATACGAACTTCGCGCGGTCCGCCTTCGGCGGTAATTTTTGAAATGGTCTGGTGATGGTCGCTTTCCAGGCGCTCGGCGAGACGCAGCATTCCGGCCAGAATCCGCGCTCTTTTCCGCTGTTCCCGGTTGAGCGATGCGAATACCGGGTGCTTCGTGCTGGGCTCTGATTTCCGGTTGTGATAGCGCACCAGGCAGGCGGTCATATTTTTCGCCCAGCCGCGCAGCCCGGGAATCTTCGCGTTGTGGACGAGATATTCGCCATGGCGGTGGTGCGCTTTACGGTTGATAAGCACGCCGCAGTCGTGAAGCATCGCCGCGGATGCCAGAATGTCCCGTGATTCATAATCCAGGCGGTGGTAAGGCCAGAGCTGATCGAAGAGTTGCAGGGAGAGCACGCGAACCTGATCGGCATGCTTCAAGTCGCAGCGCACTTTCTCGGCATACGACGCGGCGCCCGCCAGCATAACCTGAGAACGTTTTTGATGCTCGTCGGTGACCTCGGGGGGGCGCATCTGCGCCAGTGCGAGTTCGTACAGCAGGCCTTCGCGGACGCCGACGCGCGGGACTATCATCTGCCGCAGCCTCAGCCACGATGCCGCCGTTACCAGGACGATGGCCGCGACGCCCATCACCTCGGCACGGTCGCGCCGCACGGAAAATGCTTTCATGCGTTCTTCCACGCTCAGTTGCAGAATCCGCGATAGGCGGTCGCTCAGCAATCGGGGGTTCAGGGTAGAGAAGCGGCCCACGCGAGGCCCGGAAGCCAGCACCGATAGAGTTTCGGCATTACCTCCGCAAGCAACGGTCAGCGAGCCGGAAAGGCGTGGACGAGTGGGCAGCTCGCTTCGCATGACGGAAAGCACGCGCTTGCGGATTTCGTGCGCAGTCTGTTCATGAATGACACCTTGCGCCTTAAACGCCTCCATCAGCCGGACGGTCCCGAGCGGCAGCCCGACGCTCTCCTGAAGGATTCCGTGACGCAACTCGTTAATCTCCAGACTGCCCCCGCCCAGATCGAGAATGAATCGCAGCGGATCGTTATCCCGAAGCGCGCGCAGCACCGCGACGCGCACGAGGCGGGCTTCCTCATCGCCGGAGATCACTTCCAGATTGATTTTTGCGACGTGGCGAATGCGTTCGATCAGCAGGTAGCGATTCGGGCCTCGCGGGTGGCCTGGTCGTCACCGCGCGATAGGCGGTCACGTTCCGGGCGTCCATGATGCTTCGAAATTCTCGAAACGCGGCGGTGGCGTCGCGCAAGGTCTTACGATCAAACTCTCCTGAGGTGAACACGGAATGGCCCAGGCGCACAGGAGCGCGCACCGATTCCACGATCTCCCACTCATCGGTGGAATGAATCCGCGCAATCATCAGGCGAAAGGCGTTGGATCCGGCGTCAATCGCCGCGAGCTGGATAGGTTTGCGAAGTCTCAGCGCCACAGGGGGCCAGCGCCGCGGAGGGCCGGTAATGCGTGCGTTGAATGCCCAGGTGAGCGGCGATGCGTTTTCGCAGGTCGTTGTTCACGGATACGACGCTGGCCTCGCCGTCGAGCCCGATGAAACCGTGGCGCCCGGAAAGCGATTCAAATTCGTTTTTGATTTTGGCTTGATACAGGATGAAGGATTGAAACAAATCGTCCGAGAGGGAAAGATCGCGCCCGGATTCCCAGTAACTGATGGCATGAGATTTACGAAACTCCCGCTCGAACGCCACTTCGGGGCGCACGTTGAGCCAGAACGTCAGATCGGGACGAACCGCCATTTCGTATAGGCCGTTGAGGTAGTCGCGTTCGATACCGCGAGCCACCGCGCGGGCGATCAAAGTATAAAAGTATCGGTCCGCGAGAACAACAAAATCGGAACGCAACGCGGGGATGATCCGGTGTTCCAGCTGATCGTAAAAGTCCGTGGCATACATCAGCGTAAGCGTCATGCGGGTGATGGTATTTTCGGCGAGCAGCGCGTCAATGTCTTTCGCCACCAGTCCCGACCGGCGCAGGCCCATGGTTTCCACCGCAAAACCTTCGGATTCCAGCCACTCGGTCAGTAACGCAATCTGCGTGGAACGGCCCGAGCCGTCCATGCCTTCGATGACGATCAGCGAACCACCGAATTCCTCATCATTCACGCCCGGTAAAGGCAATCCATAATTGCGCGGAGATCCGCCGGAAGGGATCAGCCCTTTTTTTAAATTGCCATTTTTGCGGCTGGCCTTTGTGGCCATTACGAAGCCCTCCGCGCGGACTTCTTCGGCGCGAATCTGGAAAGATCGATGCGCGTTTTCACCATCTGGCGCATCTGTTTTTGCAGGGAATTCACCGGCAGCGTACCGTCCATGACCACAAATTTATCCGATTCGATCATTTCGTCGTACTGCGCCAGAATGCGTCCCTGAAAAATGCGGAAGCTTTCCGCGCGGTCAAGGACAGGTTCAAGTCCATTCCCGCTTCGTAATATTTCAATTTAGGGCGGCCGCTCATGATGCGCTTGACGGCCACGTCGAGCGGCGCGCGAAAGTAAAACGTAATGTCCGGAACCGGCGCAAACCGGTAGAGATTGCGCAGCCAGCGGGGGGAACAGTTGCGGGCCACATCGCGCGCAAACGCCGTATAGATATAACGGTCCGCCAGTACCAGGTATCCGCTATGGAGTAACGGCAGGATTTGCCGCTCACAGCGATCGGCGAAGTCGGCGGCATGAAGAAGCGAAAACGTGGTAGGCGTCAGAAGCCGCCGCTGTTTTCCACGACGGGTGGCGGACTTCACCAGAGGCGAGGAATTCCACTCCGTGAAATGCAGGCGATAGCCGCCGATCTCCAGCCAGCGCTTCAAAAGATAGAGTTGCGTGCTTTTGCCCGAACCATCAATTCCCTCGACGACGATCAGCGCACCGGGATATTTCCGGGAAGGCTCCAATCGCAAAGAGCTTGCTTCGGTGGTTTGCTCGACGGGACGAGCGGGCGATTGCTCAACCGGAGACAGTGGCCGCGAAGTCAAAAACGTCCTCCCGAAGCTCATTATACGCACACAATGTAAAATTTTGGTGACAACAAGATGAGTAAATTGTGAACGATGAGCGGAAAAGCGGCCGTCCTTAGACACGCTCGCCAGGCCGTGACTACTGCCCCCAGATTTTCTCGCGGGAATCCTCGAACGGGTAGACGTGCACCATCCAGCCGAAAATTACGGGGTAAAACGTGCCGCCGGCCTCGGTGCAGGCCTCTTTGGTAACGATCGATCCCTGCAGGCCAAATTTGCTCCTGTCGGCGGTCGCCCGCTGATCCTTCGGCGGCGCGCATAGCTTGGTGTGCAGGTGCCACTGCGCAATGCTCAAGGGGATGCGTTCATTCAACTGATCTTCGGTTACGCGCTTGGGCATCGTGTACATGGCGCCGATCAAGTCGTACCCGCCTTTGTCTTTCCTATAGAGAAGGGAGGTCGGGCGCGTGGGATCGAAGCTGAAGGATTCCAGGAATCCGTTGTAATAATTTGTGAAGTGATACTCAGCCTGCGGCAGATTCGGCATGAAAATTCGAAAGCCGTCAGACAGGGCCACGTGGTAATCCTTGAACTCGTTATGCTCGATGGATTCGCGGAGCTCTTTCACAATTTCGTCCGCTTTGGCCCAATCCGCGGGGGATGCGGGCGTTCGCAGCCTGGTCATGTACATGTGCGGGCCCATCTGGTGATGGTGCATGTGGCTCATGGCGTCCATCGCGCCGTGCTCGGTCTGCTGATCTTTTTCGTCCGGGCCCTGCCCCATTTTCATGCCAGGCACATCGTGATCCATATCCATGCCGGGCATGCTGTCGTCCATTCCTGGCATGCTGGGATCGTGTGCGGGGCGCTGGCCTGATTTTTGCTGGGCTGCTTCGTGCGTCGCCTGGCGTGCGACGAGTTGTGATGCCATCGCAGCGGACGCTAGAAGCGCCAGTGAGATCACTGCGTAAGGAGCGAGCTTTGGGAGTTTCATGGTTGTCCTTCTCCTCCTTATTCTACGCGCCTGAAGCCTGGAAATATCAAGCCACAACCGCCAGCGTTCCTCGCCTTGCGAGCGGGGGCGATAAAGAATCGGAAGAATGCAGGACCGCGAGTCGTTCTAGGGTGCGCTGGTAGTGGTGAAAGGAGCGGAAACCACGCTGACGGAGGCAGTGGGCAGGGCCGAGCGATTCGGGCTCGTTTCAAAATTCGCGGCTCCGTCAAGAAGCGTTTTAATCAAGAACGCGTAGGTCTGCCCGGCTGGCAAAGGCGGCAGTTCCACCGACGTCTTTGTGGTGTAAAACTTCAACAGCGTACCGTACGTTGGGATCGCAAAAGTCGTATTGGGCACTAGCACAATGACTTCGTAGCCCGTGGGTGTCGCGCCGGCCGGCGCGGTCCAGCTTAGTTTGATGCCGGTGCTGCTGACGGTGTTAGCGGTGAAGATGGTCGACCCGTTCAGCGTTGGATTTTGCACCTGGCCGATGAGCGGGGCTACCGGCGACGTTGGCAGCGCACTGCTTTGCAAGTCCAGCAGTCCAAAGAAGACAGGAGTACTGGATCCAGGGATCGCGATCGGGACCGTCGCGGTTTCGCAAAAAGAGAAGATACGGGGCCACGCGGAGGGAAACGGATCCCCAAATGTCGCGGGGCCGAAATCCTGATCCGTGGTGATTGGCAGCTCGGCGGGGTTTGGAACCGTCGATCCTCCGGTGGTCGAAAAAGAAGGTGCGCACTGCGCGGAAGTAGAGTCCGTCAGATAATTCGTTGGTTGGCCCGAGAAAAAGCCGGTCTGGGCCTGCGCAGGGCCCTGCGAACTGGCCAACAGGGCAATTGACAGCCCGAGAGTGGACAGAACGTTCGGCGATTGCATGTATGGTTGTGCGCGGACATCCAGGCCGGTGCGCTGGATCGCAGCTGAACTCGGGCCGGCATTGGTGAACAGCGATGCCCAAGCCGATCCCTTGATGCTCACATCGAATGATTTCTCGGGCGAAGGAGCTAAGGTCCCATTGATCGTGCTCGTTCCCCCGTTGTTCATTGACACGTTTGGCAAGGTCTCCGCCGCGCCCAGTCTCTCCGCATTCAGGGCACCGACCGACTCCGGTTCGTACTGCAAAAGGTAGGCCGGGGCGGATTGTGACAGGTCGAGCGTTGTCGACAATAATATGCCCGTGGTCAGGGAAGTCGCTCCTACAGGAGACGCCGCCGCCAAAATCAGCGAGAAGGGGGGCGACGTATTCCAAAAGAACGCGATTTGATCCGATGTTTGCAACGGATCGAGACCCGAAAGATTGAAAACGATATTGGATTGTGGGCCGGGAGTGCTCCCGCTGCCGATGACCGGAACGTTGAGATTCATTCCAGCATCAAATGTACTGCTGCTCGTCCAATAAACATTTCCGAATATCTGCAGCCAGTAGTAGCCCCCAGGAATGTTGGCGATATGGAACGTTCCGTCCGCGCTCCCGCTACCCGGCAGAATTTGGAAGGAACCGTCCGCCTGCGGGACGATGGCCTGGGGAGCCGGTGCTATTTTGGTCCAATCCACCGGAAACTGCACCGGACCGCTGGGCCCCCAACTGGTATTCACCAAAGTTCCATTCAACGTCCCGGTCGGAGTCACGCTCCACTTTTGAGTCACGCTACCCGCTGAGTCCGTGGCCGTGATGGAAAATTGGTTGGGGACCCGAGATTGCGCCGCGGCAGGTGTCCAGGTAAGTGTACTGGCCTGCACAGACGCGCCGGCCGGCGCATCCACAAGCGCCAGGGTCACTCCAACGGCAGGCGAAGTCGCGATCTGATAGGTATAGGAGGTGCCCTCGCTAGCTGCCGTATTCGGAGTGCTGGAAATTGTTGGGGGCGGAATCGTGTTCGCGGGGCTGGCGGGACCGACAACGCCGCATGCCGTCAGAAGCAGACAGGCACAAGCAAGCAACGCCAGCAAGGGGCCTTGGCGGTGCGAACGTTTGGCGCATGGCTGCGGCATGTTTGCTCTCCAATGTGCACGGAAGCCGGTTCTCGGCGGGCTATCTGATCGTTCGGAAAGACCCGGGACACGGCGCGAATCAGAACGCGGCGAGGCGCCCCACGGTTCCAGTCCTTTCAACGCATGCACGGGATTCTATCGGTGTAAACCGACACCGTCAATTACTTTATGGTATCTCCCGTAATGGTACTGCTGAACCCGTGGCGCTCAACGGCGGTTGACATATCTCGGTCCTATTCTTCTGCATGCGATGCCACGACCGCCGGCGAGGCCTGAATCCACCTCAAGCCGGTGCGAATCAGGCACTTCGCCCTGGTTCTGAATATCCCCGCGCACTTTGATACTCTCTACGGCGAGCGCTCGTCCACTCGGTATGCTTGTATGTTGGTCGGGAGGCCGGAGCGTCGCTGCGCCGAAGCGAGGGAGCCATTTGCCCGCCGAAAGCCAAAAATTGTACTCGTCGATCCCGACGCGAGTTCCGGGCAACGGATTCTCGAGCTGTTACGTCCCGCCGGTTACGACGTTTCGTTAGCCGCAAACCAGGAAGACGGCTTTCAATCCGTGCGCGGCGGGGGCGTGGCCCTGTTTCTGCATCCGCCGATGCCGGAAAAGCGTCTAACGAATGGGGCCTATGACAAACTCAAAAAAGTCCGAGACAAATCGCACAAAATTCACCGCGCCGGCGCGAATCACCCTCCTATTGGCTATCGGTACTTTGGTTCTTGCGCCCCGAATGGACGGGCAAAGTTCACAATCCAGCCACGCCACGGATGCGCTGCACCAGCTGAATGAATCGGTGGAAACGCTGGTTCAGCGTATTTCGCCCAGCGTTGTTCAGATCCTCGTTGTGGGATACAGCTCCACCGAGGACACCGAGCAGGGCCAGATGAGCGTGGTGATTGGCAAGCAGCGCATCATCGGTTCGGGCGTGATTGTGGATCCCGATGGCTACATCGTTACCAACGCACATGTGGTGAAAGGTGCGGAAAAGATCGAAGTGGTCGTTCCTCCCGCCGCGGTGGTTGCCACGTCGCAGACTTCGGTTCAACCGAATCGCGAGCAAACCTACGAAGCTCGCATCGTAGGGGTCGCTCGACAGCTGGACCTCGCCGTGATCAAGATCGAGGCTCATAAATTGTCTTCTATCCCGATTCGCAAGGAAGTCTCGCCGAGGCAGGGAGAGATGGTGTTCGCGTTCGGCAGCCCCGAGGGGCTAAGAACAGCGTGACCATGGGAGTGGTGAGCGCGGTGGCGCGTCAGCCTGACCCAGACAGTCCGATGGTCTACGTTCAAACCGATACGCCAATCAATCCGGGAAACAGCGGTGGGCCGCTAGTCAACGCGGACGGCGAACTTGTGGGAATCAACACCTTCATTCTGTCCAGCTCCGGGGGCAATCAGGGATTGGGATTCGCGATTCCCGCAGGGGTTGTGGCGTATGCCTATCCGCAGCTTGTAAAGTATGGCCATATCCATGCCCCTGAAATCGGCGCGCTTCTTCAGTCCATCACGCCGGAATTGGCATCCGGGCTGCACCTGTCGCGAGATTATGGAATCATTGTCTCCGATGTAACGCCAGGCGGTCCGGCGGACAGGGCAGGGGTCAGAATTCAGGACATCATTGTCAGTCTGGACGGTACGCTCACGGGAAGTCTTCCCGTCTTCAGCCAAAGCCTTTATATGCATGGGAGCGGGGAACATGCGAAACTCGAAGTACTTCGAGGAGCGGAAGACCTGCAGTTGGATATTTCGCTGGCCGAGCGGCCACACAAGGTAGACAGCCTGGTGGACTCGGTCGACCCCATAAAAAACCTCATCTCGCATCTCGGTATTCTTGGTGTCGAGCTCAATCCTGACTTGGCCCACTCCTTGCCCGAGTTGAGGATTCCTAGCGGGGTGATTGTCGCGGCGAAGACATCAGGCGCCGGGATTGGCGAGGTACCGCTTCAGACGGGGGACGTCATTCACGGTTTCAATGGAACGACCGTCACCAACATGTCCGATTTGCGGGACGGCCTGGCCAAGTTGACGCCGGGCGATGCCGTGGTGCTGTTGATCGAACGTTACGGACAGTTAATCTACGTGACTTTTGTAGTTTGATATAACACTCGCCAGGCAGAATATCGAACGGCGGCGCGCGGGTGATCTCCGTGCGGAAGATTTCCTTGGCGCGCTTTTTTTTCAAAATCGTTCATCAGGCTTGCGCAACTACACAATCTCCAGTACGCTGACTAAGTTGTTGGCGGAGTCTTCCCACCTCACCCCGCTATCGATTCTCCGGTTGCAGTTCAAATTCTAGTGATGGAAGGATGGCGCATGACGCGCAAGAGCACTTTGGCGAGCCTTGTTGTGGCGGTGGTGTTGAGTTTGGGGATGACCGCCTGCAAGGACACGAAAACGCTGCAAGAGAACGAGGCGCTGAAGGCCCAGGTTGCCGATCTTCAGAAGCAAAATGGCGAAATGGGGAATAATCTTGAGACGGTAACGGCCGCCCGTGATGCTTTGGCCCAGGAAAACGAGGCACTGAAAGCGCAAGTTCGTGTCCTGAAACCGAAGAGCCCGAAAAGTCCTAAAAAGAAAGTTGCCGGCAAAAAGCGCCGCCGGAGTTGAAATGCCAAGGTCCCGGCACTTTTGTAATTTCGCGAATCTGAGCTCATGAACCGGCTTTCAAGACTTTAATTCAAAGGGGAGGTAAGACGCATGAAAACGTTTGAGGTGCAATTTCGCTATCGCGATCGCAAGGATGAGACGGTGGAAGCGACGAAACTGGTCGATGCCTCGAGTCTTCCAGGGGGCGTGGCCAAGGCCACACGCGAGTTCGTCAAGGGACTGGATCGCAAGCAGCGATTTGACATGAACAAGAACGGGCTGGAAATCGTCGCCCGGGCCAGCGGCGCTGCCAGTGAGTCGCCGGCAAAGTCCTCCGCTGAAGCCGCTGGGTAATTCATAAGTTCGCTGACCGAAATCATTTGGCCGTGGCTCCGAAACAGTTGGGCGGGTAACCCCGCCCAACGCGCACGGTGCGGATGTCCCTCCGCTGGAGACCTGAAGGCAATTCCACCGTCGTGATTCCTTTAAACCACGCGAAGATACCGCGATGCAACGGCTCTACCCGCTCATGATCCTTACTTCGCTTAACAGGTTTAGGCTTCCAGTATTTAAGCAAAAACTTAAACACGCGCTAAAAGCTTCTTGACATCAAGAACGCCCGGAAGTACGGTCCTCGTGATCCGCATGCAAGCATGCTGGCAATCAACATTTTTATCCCGATGCGCGGCCCGAACGCCGCATCCGGAAGGGAACGGCTTTGAAACACGAGAATGACGGGTTCTGCCGGCGAAATTCCGATTTTCTCTTTGCGGGATCAAGCTATTTTCCGCGGCGCAATTTTCTGGGCATGTTGACGGCCGTCGGAGCTGGATTGGCGATCTCTCCGCGCTCCTTCGCGCAAACCATGGTCGGTGGACCGCGGCTGATCGACACCCATCATCACATCTACCCGCCCAAGCACACCGCCAATAATCTGAAGCGGATCGTGGATGACGCTCCGGGCGTCCCGAGCACACTCTACACAAATTGGACGCCGCGTTATTCGCTGGACCAGATGGACCAGAATGGCGTGGCCACGGCCATCGCGTCGATCTCCAGTCCCGGAGTATGGTTTGGAAACAATGAAGAGGGGCGCAGAAACGCGCGCAGCGTGAATGAATATGGCGCTCAATTAGCCAAGGATTATCCGGGAAGATTTGGAATGTGGGGAGCGATTCCACTTCCGGATACCGACGGAAGCCTTCGCGAAATCGAATACATTTTTGATGTACTGAAGCTGGATGGAATCGGCCTGCTCTCGAGCTACGACAGCGGAAAATTACTTGGCCATCCGAATTTCGCGCCGGTTATGGATGAACTCAATCGACGCAAGGCCGTGGTTTTCGTCCACCCCACGGTTTCCTGTTGCGCGAACCCGGTTCCCGGACTGAACACCACGCTGATCGAGTTCCCAACCGATACGGCACGGACGATCGCCGACCTGATCTACAACGGCACCGTGCAGCGTTGCCCGAATATACAGTTTATCTTTTCACACGGCGGAGGCACGCTGCTCATGCTTCTCGCCCGGTTGTCGGGCGGGTGGCTGAATCCGGAAAAGCGCGCGCTGCTCATCCCCAATGGCTTTCCGCACGAACTGCAAAAGCTCTACTATGACATCGCCAGCGTCGCGGTCGATTCCACGGCGATGCTCGCGGTCTTCAACGCCATTCCAAAGGAACACATTTTGTTCGGGTCGGATATCCCGTTCTGGACAATCGAAAAGATCGCCACGGCCATGAATAAGTTCGACATTTCCGCGGGAGATCTTCGCAAAATCCAGCGGGATAACGCTCTTTCCATGCTGCCGCGCTTCCGGACATAATCCAGCGGATCGAGTCATTCAGATCTCTTCGATTGAAGCCACAGTGAAATTCCCGGGCGAACAGCACGCCTCGGAATGACGGGCTTATGATGTTTCGCCGGCTGTTGGGTCTAGTTGCTGGCGCGCTCATTCACGCCGGCCAGGTAGAAATATCCCACCCGATTATTCGTAGGCGTTGCGAACCAGATGCGGCCCTGCGCGTCCAGGAAAAATTCCCGCATCATGGCCTCCGAATGCGGGAAGGGATACTCAATCACTTTCCCCGTCTTGGGGTCCAGTCGCCCGATTAAATCCTGATCCGTGGACGCGTACCAAATTGCGTTGTCCTTTCCAACGATGATCGCATAGGGAGTCGCGGCGGGCCCGGGAAGCGGATATTCCTTAAACATCTCTGTCTTCGGATCAAACCGGCCGATCTTATTGCCGGTACGTTCTCCGAACCAGACGATTCCGTCCGAATCGATCGCCAGCCGTTGCGGCGTGCCTTGAGTCGGCGGAGACCACTGCGTTACCTTTTCCGTTTTTGCGTCGATCCTGCCGATTTTTCCATCCTTTTTCAGCACGCAAAACCACACGTTGCCTTCTTTGTCGAACGTGATCCCGTAGGACGAAGGCACTTCCATGAATTGTTTGAACTTTCCAGTCTCCTGATCGTATTTGCTGAGCGGGCTGCCGGAGGCCCATAAATTCCCTCGGGCATCCACGCGCACCGTGTGCTTGTCCGACCGTTCGCCGGGCACCACGACATTTTCCTGAAATTCAGTGATCTTTCCGGTAGCCGGATCCAGCTTCGCCAGCCGATCCAGCGCAAACTCCGTGAAATACACCATGCCATCCGACCCGCGCACGACGGAATGAATGCCTGCGGTTTGGTCAAAGGGCAACGGGAAGCGGGTAAGTTCGGCCGTATTGGGATTCAATCGCGCGACTTCGTTTCCTCGTCCGTAATAGGGGATCCAGAAATTTCCATCCTTGTCCGGAGACGCGCTCCAGGGCAGGCCCTTGGAGCCGGAAACGTCGTATTCAACGTAGACGATGTTCATGGCCTCGTCGCTGAACGGCCGCACCGTATCCTTGTACGTCGGCAACTCGGCCGGACTTTTGGGCAGGGAAGAATCAGTGCCGAAAACAGAATTTAAATAGGAAATGACTTCGTTGGCCTTGTCATCATTGAATCGCTCGGACAGCTGAAATCCCATGGCGTCGCGCATGTAGTTCACGCGGTCACGCCAGCCGTCTTCGTCGCGGCGAACGGCGGCCATGCGGGTCTGAAATCCGTGGCAGATGTAACAATTTGTGGAGAGAACGTCCTTGCCTTTGCCAGCCGGCATGAGCTGTTTGCCCTGATACAGATTCAGATCGCTCCAGTGCACCGTTCCTTGTTTTAGCGAAAATTCAATGGATGCGTTCTGGTCCGCCGTCAAGCTCACGCCACTGCGCGGATCGGTCGCGAAACCCACCGCCCGCACGCGCACTTGATATTCGCCGGCAGGCAGATTCTCCACGCGGTAGCGCCCCTGCTTGTCGGACAGCACGCTCACGCTGATTTTCGTTCTGGCATTGACGGCCTGCACGAACGCCCCTTCAAAAGGCGCACCATCGGGTCCCTGTACCGTGCCCGTCACTGTCGCCGCAAAGGCGCTCGAAGAGAACAGAACGATAAGAGTCACAAACGCTGCAAGCTTGCTAATGGATTGCATTGGACCTCCTGCCGCGCAAAAGGTGAACACGTTCGTGTTTGGCCGTTAATTGCCGACTATACACAGGACCGTTTCCCGATTCAACAGGAAGCCCATCGCCAAGCAGCAGGCTGTTTTCAAAAGTCCGTCCGGTCCTACCCGCGGCTTAACAGGAATTAACCTTGACGCTTTGAATTATGCAGTGATATACGCATTCCATGTGTTCTGAAACATGAACATGTTCGGGATTGTGTGGGAATCCCGTTTTGCCCGAAGAGAGTTGATGCGAGGGGGGTGCGGTATGGAATGCTTCCGTCTAAAAGTTGGGGGCGGTCTGCGTCTATTGGCGGCAGGCGTGTGTGCGTTGATCACCTGTCTTCCGGCGTTTCCACAAGGCAGCGAGGGCCGGATTCTAGGTTCCGTGACGGACCAAAGCGGCGGCGTGGTCGCCGGAGCAACGGTCACAGTCATGGATGTGCAGCGCGGCGTCACCCGAACACTCACTACGGATCAAGCGGGAGAATACCTCGCGCCTGACCTTGTTCCGGGTGCGTACACGGTTCGCGCTGTAGCGACGGGCTTCAAGACGGCTGAACGCACCGGCCTGCAACTGGAAGTGAAGCAGGACATCCGCGTCGATCTAGTCCTGCAGCCCGGTGATCAGGCACAAACGGTTACGGTCACCGAAGAAGTTCCGCAAATCGAGACGACCAACGCGACGCTGGGAGGCACGCTCAGCAATGAAACCATCAACGATCTGCCGCTGAACGGCAGAAATTATCAAAACCTCCTGGTCTTGCGTCCGGGAATGACGATCTATCCGGGAGGCGGCGGCTGGACACAGAGCACCGATGGCCTGCGGCCCGAGGACAATCAGTACATTGTCGACGGCTTGACGAATGATAATCCGCTCACTGGCCTTACGATTATCAACGGCCCGGGAGTCGCCGGAGATGCCGCAACGATCCTGCCGATTGACGGCATTCAGGAGCTAAACGTTCAGGAAAATCCGCCGGCTGAATATGGCGGCAAGCCGGGAGCCGTCGTCACTGTGGGCATTAAGTCCGGCACCAACTCCATTCACGGTACCGCGTACGCTTTTGGGCGTGACAGTGCGTGGGACGCGAGAAATTATTTCAACGCGGTCGGCACGCCAAAGCAGCCCGTGGAACTCGAGCAATACGGCGCGACGATCGGCGGCCGAATCAAGAAGGACAAATTGTTCTACTTTCTGGGCTACGAAGCGGAGAGCTACAGCGTCGGTAATTTGTTTCAGGCTTCCGTCCCCGAAAACGTCCCGCAACCTGGTGTGAATGGATTGACGGCTGGCGGTTGCACTACACTCGCGGCGGGAGATTGCGCTAATAGTTTGCCGGATGCCATCTCCGATCTCGTTGCGAATGGTGTCCAGCCCAGCGCGCTCAGTTTGAAACTGGCGGGATGCACTGCGCCCGGTGGAGGCGGCACGGTTTATACCTGCACCGGAGGGTTGTATCCGGCGAACAACAGTTCCTCCACTAATTTTCTTCAAGGATTCCCCAGTGTTTTCCGCTCAGACAACGGCGTAGCCAAGATCGATTACCACATTAATGATCACAACACTTTGAACGGAATGTATTTTCAAAGCGAAGGCGACATTACCGCCGAGGACGTCACTTACCTGCAGCCGCAATGGCTCTCTCACCAGATCAATCAGCCAAAAGTATTCGGAGCCGACTGGGCCTGGGTGCCAGGTTCCAACTGGGTGAACGATGCTCGCTTCGGTTACATCTACATGAACCGCAACAACAAGACCATCGATCAGACTGTTCCAGCGTCAGCGTATGGAATATTTACGGGCGTGACCAATCCCCTTACCGGCTCGCTGCCGCAAATCCACGTGAACGGATTTAATAACCTCGGCGGCAGCCCCGGCTGGCCGTCGATTCAGGGGCCCGCCACAGTCTTTCAGTTCGTGGATTACGTTTCGTATCTGCACGGCAATCACGCCATCAAATTCGGCGGAGAAATTCGCCATAACGGCGTTGATGTCGGCGCCTTTGGAGGATCGAAGGGGGCTATCAAATTTTTTGGCGGTAACGCCCTGGCTGCGTCCACACCGCTCGAAGACTTTCTGGCGGGAACCCCGGCAACGGCCAATGTTCAGCTCGGAAATCCGCAGCGTCACCTGACGACTCTGGAATATTCCGCCTCCGTCCAGGACGACTGGCGCGTCACTCCGAAATTAACACTGAATCTGGGATTACGTTACGACTACAGCACGCCGCTGCGGGAAGCCAACAATCTGCTGGGCAACTTCGATCCCTCGGTCGGGCTGCTGCAGGTGGGCAAACAGATCAGCTCACCCTACAACGGCGACCACAAGGATTTTGGCCCGCGTATCGGCGTGGCCTGGGACCTTTCAGGGAAGGGAACCACGGTGATCCGCGCCGGCGCTAGCACGATTTTCGATACCCAACTGCCGATGTTCGTGTTCTCCAATATTTCCGGAAATGCGCAAAATGGCGCCAGCGGAGGCGTGATTACGATTCCCACCGGCGCGCAGATCGTGGTGAATGGACAGGCCCCGCAGACCGGAATTGGCTCGATCGCCGTCAGCAGTGTCACCGTACCAGCATCCTCTCTGGCCAACAGTTGGCAGAATAACGGCCCCAACAACACCATCTTTCCGCCCGCTACCACTCCGATTCAATGCGGCGACGGCGTCGGCAGCGACCCTGGCCCCTGCAATGTTTCGGCCATGGATCGCAATTTCCGTAATCCTTATATCACAAACTGGACATTGGGCGTGCAGCACGCGTTCACGCCGAATCTTTCACTGGATGTTGCGTACGTAGGCAATCACGGCTCGCGGCTTCCCGGCATCAGAGACCTCAATCAGCCCGACCTGAGCACTGGCGCACTGCCCTACGCGCAGCAGTTTCCTTATATCGGAATCATCAACTTTTTGTCGAACCTCTATCGCTCGAACTACAATGGGCTGCAGACCACGTTAACCGAACGAACCTCGCACGGTTTGTCATTCACGCTCGGCTACACCTACTCTCATGCGCTGGACCAGGATTCTTTTAACATCAGCCCGTTCCTGCCGCAGGACAGCACCAATCCCGGCGCCGAATATGCCAGCAGCGACTTTGACATTCGCCATCGCGTCACCTTTTCGCTGACTTACGCAATTCCCGGCAAAGAGTCGCCCGCCCAGCTTCTGCAAGGCTGGTCCATCAATTCCATCGTGACCTGGCAAACCGGCCAGCCCTGGATCGCCAACGACCAGGGAAACAATATCAGCGGGACCAACGAACTCGCCGATCGCTGGGATTTCTTTGGTACTCCGAACGACTTCAAATCGGGGAACTCCACGATTCCGTACTGCATCGGAACCGATTTCAGTGATCCGACAACGATTTCGTGCAGTCAGGTTACTCCCGGCGGGACGCTGAACCTTACCGGCCAAACACCGGCCTTCGCGAAGGCGTGTTTCACCGCGGCCTCCGCCGTGAATGCCGCCACGGTGACGTCCTTAAACACTTTTGGCTGCTACGCTCAGGGCAATTCGGTGATGATTCCACCCGCTGCCGGGACATTCGGCACCATGGGCCGCAATATTTTCCGCGACTCCGGCTTCCGTGACTGGGACATGTCGGTGACCAAACAAACCAGATTCGGCGATCGCTTCACCGCGCAGTTCCGCGCGGAGTTTTTCAACATTCTCAACCATCCCAATTTCGCAAATCCCTACGGTGGGCCGAGCGGTTTTGGCCTGGGCGCTTATGCCGATCCTTCACAGCCCAGCCAGTTCGGCTGCGGGTGTGCGACTCCGGATCAGGCCGGCAGCAACCCCGTTCTCGGTTCGGGTGGAAATCGCGCCATTCAACTGGGACTGAAACTCATTTTCTGAGTCAAGCGCCATCACCATTCGCTCATTGCCGCGGGTCCTTCCGGCCCGCGGCGGAAAAGTTGAACGCGAATCCGGGCGTTTGCGTGTAGAATCTAGGCGAAGGGGTTGCCGAAATTCTCTTCGGTGAAGAGGTTTTTCATGCCGGTGAATGGGACGCTCGCTTCGCTCCCTAGGCGGCGCAGTCCGGCTTTGGACAAGAACCGGTTTTGATCGCAACGCGAAAGCAGTGTTGCTAAACGGCGCAGATTGTAACGACGTCTTTCTGCGAGCATTAATCAAGTGGGCGCAGGCTCCGACGCCTGTAGCTGAACGGTAAGCCCGCGAGTTTCCAGCGGCCTCCCCGGCCAGGCTGGCTTCCATGCTGAAGATGTCATCACTGTGTAACGTTCAGTGCATAGCTTCACGTGGGAGCCCAGAAAAGGAGATTCACATGGCCGTCACTCACACGCCCGGTTCCATCAAAGTGTTCGCCTCGGAAAAACCGCTCTCCAGCGATGAACTTTATAAAATGCACGCGTATTGGCGCGCCGCGAATTATCTTTCCGTCGGACAGATTTACTTGCTCGCCAATCCTCTGCTGCGCGAACCCCTGAAGATCGAGCACATCAAGCCGCGCCTGCTGGGACACTGGGGTACGACTCCGGGCCTGAACTTTATTTATCTGCACATGAATCGCGTCATCAAGAAGTTCGACCTGAATGCCATTTACATTGCCGGCCCTGGCCACGGCGGTCCCGGCGTCGTTGCGAATACCTATCTGGAGGGCACCTACAGCGAAATCTATCCCAATATTCAGCAGTCCGAAGAGGGCATGCAACGCCTGTTCAAGCAATTCTCATTTCCTGGAGGTATCCCCAGCCATGTCGCCCCTGAGACGCCGGGTTCTATCCACGAAGGCGGCGAGCTCGGCTACTCCATCGCGCATGCGAATGGCGCCGCGTTCGACAACCCGGATTTGGTGGTTTGCTGCGTCGTTGGTGACGGCGAAGCGGAGACGGGAGCGCTCGCAGCGAGCTGGCATTCGAACAAATTCCTGAATCCAGCGCGTGATGGCGGTGTTCTTCCGGTGCTGCACCTGAACGGCTACAAGATCGCCAATCCCACCGTGCTGGGCCGGATGTCCGACGATGAGCTTGCCCAGATCTTCGCTGGCTACGGCTACGTCCCTTACTTTGTGGAGGGGCGCGAACCCGACGTCATGCACCAGCTCATGGCTGGAACGCTCGACACGGTGATTACCGAAATTCGAGCCATCCAGCATAAGGCCCGCCTGCAGGGAGTAAAGGAGCGGCCGTTGTGGCCGATGATTATTCTTCGGACGCCTAAAGGTTGGACGGGGCCGCGGGTGGTGGATGGAAAGCAAGTCGAGGATACCTGGCGCGCGCACCAGGTTCCGCTCGCGGAACTGGCAACCAAGCCGGAACATCTGCGACAGTTGGAAGAATGGATGAAAAGCTACCGGGCCGAGGAGCTGTTCGATCACACCGGCAAGCTCATGCCGGAGTTGTCGGCGCTTGCGCCGCGGGGCGATCGGCGCATGGGCGCGAATCCTCACGCCAACGGCGGCTTGCTGCTGAAGGATCTGGTCATGCCGGACTTTCGCGAGTATGCCGTGCAAGTCGTCAAGCCGGGCACTTCCTTCGCGGAAGCGACGCGCGAGCTTGGAAAATTCCTGCGTGACGTGATGGGTCTGAACGCGGCGGCCAAGAACTTTCGCGTATTTGGTCCGGACGAAACCGCCTCGAACCGGCTGGACGCATCTATGAGTCCACCGACAAGATTCTGATGGAGCCGCTGTTGCCAACCGACGAACATCTTTCCGTGGACGGGCGGGTGATGGAAGTGCTCAGCGAACACATGTGCCAGGGTTGGCTCGAGGGATATCTGCTCACCGGCCGCCACGGCTTTTTTTCCTGCTACGAAGCGTTCATTCACATTGTGGATTCCATGTTCAACCAGCATGCCAAATGGCTGAAGGTAACCTGCGGGATTCCCTGGCGCCGGCCGATTTCCTCTTTGAATTATTTGCTGACCTCCCACGTGTGGCGCCAGGATCACAACGGTTTTACGCATCAGGATCCCGGCTTCATCGATCTGGTGGTGAACAAGAAAGCCGACGTCGTCCGGGTTTACCTGCCTCCCGATGCCAACACGCTGTTGTCCGTCGCGGATCATTGCCTGCGCAGCAGGCATTACGTGAATGTGATCGTGGCAGGCAAGCAGCCCGCACTGCAATACCTGGACATGCAATCGGCAATTCAGCACTGCACGGCGGGAATCGGCATCTGGGATTGGGCCAGCAACGATCAGGGCGCGGAGCCGGACGTTGTGATGGCCTGCGCCGGAGATGTGCCCACACTGGAAGCGCTGGCGGCGGTCGATCTGTTGCGCCAGCATTTTTCCGACCTGCGTATTCGCTTCATCAATGTGGTGGACTTGATGACCCTGCAACCCGCGAGCGAACATCCGCACGGACTGGCTGACGCGGAGTTTGATTCGATGTTCACGGTGGACAAGCCCATCATCTTCGCGTTTCACGGGTACCCGTGGCTGGTGCACCGCTTGACCTACCGGCGCAAGAACCACGAAAATCTCCACGTGCGCGGTTACAAGGAAGAGGGAACTACGACCACTCCCTTTGACATGACGGTGATGAACGACATGGACCGCTTTCACCTGGCCGCCGACGTTGTCGATCGCGTCCCGCGGCTTCAGCGTGTGGGAGCGCATTTCAAACAATTCCTGCGTGACAAGCTGATCGATCACAAGCAATACATCATGGATGTCGGCGACGACATGCCGGAAATCAAAAACTGGAAGTGGCCCTACTAGGCCGGCAGATCCGGACCCCGATTTGACTCTGGGTTTGGGCTGACGGCGCGCGATTGCGAACAAGGACCGAATGAATATTCTCGTTCTGAACGCCGGCAGCTCCAGCCTGAAGTTTCAAATTATCGCCACGGACCTCGAGCGCATCCGCGAGGATAACGACATTCGCCTGTTGCGCGGCGAGGTTGAACGAATCGGCGCCGAAGCCGTGGTCACCGTACAGAAGGGCGACGGCCCCAGGCAGACGCTCACCGCGTCCCTGAAAGATATTTCCGGCGCGCTCGATTTCATCATCCGTTGGGCGGCCTCGGCGGAATCCGGAGTTTCTGAGATCCAAAGCATCTCGGATATTCACGCAGTCGGGCATCGCGTGGTGCACGGCGGCGAAAAGTTCACCGATTCCGTTCTGATTACGGACGAAGTGCTGTCCGGAATCGAGGCCTGCATCGACCTTGCGCCGCTGCACAATCCGACGAATCTTCGGGGAATTCGCGCCATGCGCGAGCTGCTGGGCCCCCAGATTCCGCAAGTCGCGGTCTTTGATACCGCTTTTCATCATTCCCTGATGGAGCGTTCCTACCTGTACGCGATTCCATATCATCTCTATCTCCGGTACCGCATTCGCCGCTACGGATTTCACGGCATCTCGCATCGTTACATGGGATACCGCTATCGTACGATCCGCAATCTTGCGCGGGAACAGACCAACATCATCAGCCTGCACCTCGGCAACGGTTGCTCGGCTGCGGCCATTCGCGCTGGAACCTCCGTCGACACTTCGATGGGCATGACGCCCCTCGAGGGACTGGTGATGGGCACGCGTTCGGGCGATGTCGATCCCGCCATCCTCGGTTTCATCGCTGCAAAAGAAGGGCTTTCGATTCATGAAGTGGAAACCATGCTGAACAAGCAGTCCGGCCTGCTTGGAATTTCCGGACTGACGCACGATATGCGCGTCCTGCAGGAAGAAGCCAGAAAGCACAACGACCGCCGCGCAAATCTGGCCATCGATATTTTTTGCTACCGCGTCAGAAAATATATCGGAGCGTTCCTGGCGGCCATGGGCGGCGCCGATGCCATCGTTTTCACCGGGGGCATCGGTGAGAATTCCGCCGAAGTGCGGGCCGGCATTTGCACCGGCCTCGAATGGGCGGGACTGTCGCTTGACGCGGAAACGAATCAAAAAACGATAGGCAAAGAGGGCCGTATCAGCCGCAAAGATGCCCGCCTGGCCGCATACGTAATTCCCACCGATGAGGAATTGCTAATTGCCCGGGACACCGCCCGCTGCATTCTGGGCGAACCAAACCCACAGTGAACTGTGCGGCAGGCTTCAGCCCTGGGGGTTTAATCCGGACGCACCAAGCTCCACGGGCTGAAGTCTGCGCCAGCCCTCTCGCAAACGATTTTCCTTGGAACCAACGGCTACGCTGGCGTTTCGTCGCGGAGAATTCGCTCCAACTCCATGGCGAACTCATTGTGGCGAAACGCCGGGGCGCCATGGCAATCCTGCCCGCGGCGCAGCGTCGGTAACCACCAGCAACCGTTTTCAACGGGAAACGTATAGAAGACGGAAGCTGCCGTGCCCAGGAGGTCAGAAACGATTTGCCTGCGTTGCTCCGGCGAAACGGTGGAATCGAGGAGAATGAGATCGAAAGCGTTCGCCTTCAGATATTTTGAAGTAACGGAGTTCGGCACGGCGTAAGCCAAATCGCTTCGAAGGTTCGAGAGTGACTTCAACACCGAGGTTCCCCAGGAGCCGCTTCGCCCGACGAGCAAAACGCTCGAAGAAGCAATGGCCGTCGCGCTCTCAGGATTCGCAACCCGTGCGGAATTTGTTTCGAACAAACGTGAAACGTATGCGATTGCAGTTGCTGCTTGCGGACCGTTTGACATGCAACCCTCCCAAGTCGCGCCGGGAGAGGGAGTACTGTGGTGAAGCATACAGCGCGGCAAATCAACGCTACACGCGAGCCAAGTGACAGTCAAGGCAAACACGAGGAAAGTTTCAAATCTCTAACCCTGTGATGCAACTGGGGCCCGAATACTTAAGGCTTGGCGGGTTGCGTTGAACGAGGGCTCGTGCTTCCCGCGGCGTCTTGCGGCGCAAGATTGACTTGCTCGCCCTGTTCCAGCGCGTCGGGCGGGTTGACGACAATGCGGTCCGTCGCATCGATCCCCTGAAGCAACTCCAGGGCATTGCCAAAATCCCTGCCGACCGTCACTTTTTTGAGATTAATCCGGTTGTCGGCTCCCACCACGGCGGCCATCGTCCCATCCGGGCGAAACAGCAATGCGTTGATCGGCAGTGAGAGGCGCTGCCCGGTGACCTTCACGTCAAAATGCACTTCCGCGTACGATCCAGGCAGTAGCGTGCCGGAAGAGTTCGGAACGTCCACTTCGGTCAGCAGGGTCCGCGTGGAGGGATCGATGGAATTCGCCGTGCGAACCACCTGGCCGCAGAAATTGCGCTGAGCCAACTCGGTAAGCGTGAGGCACGCCTTCAGTCCCAGATGGATGGAAGGAGAGTAGGACTGCGGCACTGAAACATAGACGCGCATGGGATCAATCTGCGCCAGGTCAAACATTTCCTTGGTGCTCGCTCCACCATTTCCGGCGTTGATCAGGGTTCCGGGATCGACGTTTCGCTGCGTGATGATTCCAGTGAAGGGCGCATACACGCGCTTGAAGGATTCCATCTCTTCGAGGCGCTTGACGTTGGCTTCCGAGGATTGCTCCATCGCGTGTTTGGCGGCGAGATCGCCGTTGGCGTTGTCCAAATCTTGCCGGGACACGGAATCGGATTTGATCAAATCCTGATAGCGTGTGGCCGTCAGCGTCGACAAACTGAGATTGGCCTGCGACGTGACCAGATCCGCGCGGGCCTGAGCAAGCTGCTGATCGATTTCCGGCGTATCGATCTCGGCAAGAATTTCGCCCTTGGTCACGTGACTGCCAATGTCCTTGTACCACTTCTTGAGGTAGCCATTGGTGCGCGCGTAGATTGGAGACTCGACCTCAGGCTTCAAGGTTCCCGGCAGCACCATTTCGGAACTGGCGTCCAGAGCCGTGGCGCGGATCACCGAGACGTACGGCACGGCCATCTGTTCCGTTTGCTGCGCCAGGGCCTTGTGCTCGGACATGCGCTGCGTAACGGCGTAAATTCCCAGAACTACAAAAACTAAAAACAAAATCAGAAACCAGCGGAGCAGCGGGCCAGGACCTCGGCCCGAAGGCTCCTCCGCAAATTTCGATTCGTCCTGCAGTTCGACGGGGTGCTGAGACATTCCCTATTTGCTCCCTGAGTTCCTGAACACGAACGTAAAAACTACGAAATCGTTCCGAGATCCGCGCCAACCCGCTGGCCGGGGCGGTGATTCCTGTGAACGATCGAAAATATGCAGGGCACGAAATATAATGTTGCGAACGTGGCCAGCACTAGCCCGCCAATCACGGCGCGGCCCAATGGCGCGTTCTGCTCGCCGCCTTCTCCCAGCCCGAGCGACAGCGGCACCATGCCGATAATCATGGCGAATGCCGTCATCAGCACCGGTCGAATTCGCACATAGCCGGCCTGAACCGCCGCCTGCGCGGCGCTCATTCCTTCATTCAAGCGTTCGCGCGCGAAGGACACCATCAAAATGCTGTTCGCCGTCGCTACACCCATGCACATGATCATGCCGGTCAGGGAGGGAACGCTCAACGTCGTGTGCGTCAGCAACAGAATCCAGACGATTCCTGCCAGCGCTCCAGGCAGCGCGGTAATGATGATAAAGGGATCGACCCACGATTGAAAGTTCACCACAATCAAGAGATAAACCAGAACGATGGCCACGCCCACGCCGGCGCTAAGTCCGGCGAAAGATGACGTCATGGTCGCCACCTGTCCACGGCGAAACAGTTGCGTTCCGCGCGGTAGCTTGTCTTTAAAGTCCGCCAGCACTTTCTGGATATCGGCGTCCACTCCGCCCAGGTCACGCCCTTCCACCGATGCGTACACGTTCATCATGGCCTGGCTGTCATACTGGCTGAGCAGCGCCGGTTCGGTGGTCACGCTCAATGTCCCCATATTCCCCAGAATCTGCGGGGTTGGCGATTTGGTCGAGGAAATTGGAATGTTGTCGAGCGACTGCATGGAGTCAATCTTGTATTGCGGCACTTGCACGGAAACGTTGTACTCGTAACCGTTGGCCGGATTCACCCAGAACGACGGAGAGACCTGAGCGCTGGAGCTGAGCGTGAGGAGCACGCTGTTGGCGACGTCCTGCTGGCTGAGGCCCACGGACTGCACGCGAGTGCGGTCAACATCGAGGAAAATGGCGGGATAGGAACGCAATTGTTGCACGTGCACGTCCACCGCCCCAGGAATGTGCTGAATGCGATTGGTAATCTGCTGGGCCAGCAGAAAATTGGCCCGCTCATTTGGCCCGATCAGTTGAATATCCACCGGCGCGGGCACGCCGAAATTCAGGATCTGGCTGATCATATCGGCGGGCTGAAAGAAGAACTGCGTCCCGGGAAACTCTTCGGCCAATTTTACGCGCAGCGCGTCGATGTAAACTCTAGTCTGCTGTTTCCGCTCGGGCTTCAGGCCAACCAGAATTTCCGCGTCGGATTCGCCGATCACGCCAGAATTGCTATAGGCCGTGTTCACCGTGCTGTTGAACAGTCCGATATTGTCAAGAACGGTGCCAAGGTCTCCTGGGGGGATGGTTCGGCGGATCAGATTATCCACGCCATCGGCTTCCCGGGCGGTCTCCTCCACGCGCTGTCCGGCCCGGGCGCGCATATGCAGGCGAATCAATCCGGCGTCCACGGACGGGAAAAAGTCCCGGCCGAGCACGGGAATCAGCGTCATTGATCCCAGGCAAAAAGCCAGAAATAAAATCACAAAAAGCCAGGCGCGCTCGATGCAGAAAGAAAGCGACGCGCGATAGCCGCGGCGCATGCGGTCAAAGCCTTGCGCGAATCCGCGCTGGGCCCGGGAAAAAATGTCGTTTCCGGTGGCGTATTCCTCACCGTGATGATTCTTCAACAAGTACATGGCCATGGTGGGAACCAGGGTGCGGGACAATACATACGACGCCAGCATGGCGAACACGACGGATTCGGCCAGCGGGACGAATAGGAATTTCGCCACCCCCGTCAGGAAAAACATGGGCACGAAAACAATGCAGATGCACAGGGTCGAAACCAGCGCCGGAATCGCAATTTCCTGCGAGCCGTCCAGAATGGCGCGCACGGTGTCCTTGCCCTGCGCCAGGTTTCTCTCGATGTTCTCAATGGCGACGGTGGCGTCGTCCACCAGGATGCCCACGGCCAGCGCCAGGCCCCCGAGGGTCATCAGATTAATCGTCTCGTGCAGCGCGCTGAGCACGGTGATCGAAACCAGAATGGAAAGCGGAATCGAGATGGCGATGATCAGCGTGCTGCGCCAGCTTCCCAGGAACAGAAGAATCATCAAAGCAGTTAGGCACGCGGCCACCACGCCTTCGCGGATGACGCCTTGAATCGCCGCCCTCACAAAGATCGATTGGTCGAACAGGGGAGTGATCACGGTCTGCGGCGGCACCAGATTCTTGATGATCGGCAGCTTGGAGTAAATCTGCGAAACGACGTCGAGCGTGGAGGTGTCGCCGGTTTTGTACACCGCCAGAATTACCCCGCGCTGCCCATCCATGCGCGCGATGTTGATTTGCGGCGAAAAGCCGTCGCTGACGAACGCGACATCCCGCACATAGATGGTCGCGCCATTGACGGTGCGGATCGGCAGGTTATTGAGCGCGGCGAGCGTGTCCGGAGAACCGTTCATCTCCACGTTGAATTCGGTGGAACCCATTTTGACCGTGCCCGAGGGCAGCACCAGGTTCTGCGTGGAAATTGCGTTGATGACGTCCGTGGGAGAAAGTCCTTTGGACTGCAGCGCCGGAATGTCGATGTTGACGGAGACCTGACGTTGTTTTCCGCCGTACGGCCACGGGATTGCCGCTCCGGCCACGTTCGCCAATTGATTGCGAACCAGGTTCGCTCCATAGTCAAAAAGTTCCTGCTCGGACAGTCCTTGTCCTCTCATCCCCAATTGCAGAACAGGCACACTGGAAGCGGAGTAGGTAATAATCAGTGGCGGGGAGATACCCGGGGGCAACTGCCGGATCATGGTTTGCGAAAGGGCGGTAATCTGGGTGACCGCGACGTGGACGTCGGCGCCGGGCTGGAAGAACACCTTGATAATGGAGCGGCCGCCCACGGTCTGCGATTCGGTATGCTCGACGTTGTCGACCACCGTCGTCAGGAAGCGCTCGTAAGGCGAGACAATGCGGTCTTCCATCAGCTGCGGAGACAATCCCGAATAATTCCAGCAAACGCTTACCACCGGGATGTCTATATTGGGAAATACGTCGGTGGGCGTGCGTTGCAGGACGATCGGCGCCATCAGCACGATGATCAGCGCGGCCACGATAAACGTGTAGGGCCGTGTCAGCGCTATCCGAACAATCCACATGCCGTGCCCTCGGAGATCCTGGGATTCTTACCGCGAACGAATTCGCCAGCGGACCTCTAATATACAGCTTTTCCGGTGTTGGTGCTTATTGGACGCTCAAATATTCCGACACGTTACATAGAAAGCATTGTCCAGGGCCTGGGGAGGAGAGGGAGCGCCGCGCCAGCCCTTCGCTGCAAAAATGCGACACTCGCCGAGTGACCGGAGCGGTTTAAGCGAACACAAAGCCAGCGGCGATTGGAAAGGTTTGTCTGTGATCCCCATCACTCGTCGGTTTTGAATATTTTGGGAAACAAGAAACGAAGGATTGAAATTATTTTTACATTGCTGTTATAGTGTTGCGCGCGGGGCAGCGAGCAATCAGATCATTTAGATAAATGGAATCTTAGAATTACCCGTAAGCAGTCCAGCGAAATCATAGAAATGGAACGAGCAGTGCCGCTGGGCTGTATCCCCCTTCCATGGTCGAGGGCGCCGTTTCCCGCGAAAAATCGAGGCCGGATGTCCGGCCTCCAGAGAGGCGCTAAGACCGTCCAGAGTAAACACCTCGGGGTGTGTTCCGAGGCCGGCACGTATGGCACAGATCTTTCATCGCAGCACCAATACCATTGCGCGCGTCAGCATCTACGGCGCGGTTATCCTGATTGCGGTTCTCGGATATGCCGTGAACATTGTGAATCAAACTTCCTACGTAACGGAAGTGCACAACGCGCGCCCTCAGCCCGTTCCGTTCAGCCATAAGCATCATGCCGGCGAACTCGGCCTGGACTGCCGTTACTGCCATACCTCCGTGGAGGTTTCCTCCTCGGCCGGCATGCCTCCCACGCAGACCTGTATGACGTGCCATTCGCAGATCTGGACCAGCGCGGAGATTCTGGAGCCGGTGCGCGCCAGCTATCGTGACTCCAAGCCGATCGAATGGACCCGCGTGAACGCCGTCCCGGACTTCGTATACTTCAATCACAGCATCCACGTCGCCAAAGGCGTCGGCTGTACCACCTGCCACGGACCCGTCGCGGAAATGAATATTACCTGGCGCGAGAACAGCCTCTACATGCGCTGGTGTCTGGAATGCCACAATGCGCCGGAAAAGTATTTGCGGCCCAAGTCCCAGGTATTCAATCCGTATTACGCACCTCCCAAGGATCAGGAAGCTTTGGGACGGCAATTGATGGCTGAATACAAAGTGCAAAAATTGACGAACTGCACGACGTGTCACCGCTAGCGGCGCGGATGTTTGGCCGCGGCGGTCCAACCGCCACATTGAAATAGATGCCGGACTTAGAGGGGATCAGGGAGTTCATGGACATCGATCGAAAAAACGCGGGCCCGCCCGATGTGGAGATTTCCGCGTTGCGCGAGGCCGCGAACAGCGGTGCAACGCCCCAGTTCTGGCGCGGGCTTGATGAGCTGGCCGATACGCCGGAATTTCGAAACCATAAGGAAAATGAGTTTCCGCACGGCGCCAACGATCCCGATGCGAAAATTGACCGGCGAGAAATTCTGAAAGTCATGGCGGCCTCGGCCGCGTTTGCCGGCCTCACCGGCTGCACCAAGCTTCCCACGCAAAAAATCGTTCCGTATGTTCGCCAGCCGGAGGAGATCATTCCCGGCAAACCGCTCTTTTACGCGACGGCGGTGACTCTCGGGGGGGTGGCCACCGGCGTTCTGGTCGAGAGCCACATGGCCCGGCCCACAAAAATTGAGGGGAATCCCGATCATCCGGGCAGCCTGGGCGCGGCGGATTCGTTTTCGCAGGCTTCGATCCTGGGACTTTACGATCCGGACCGCTCGCAAGCAGAAATTCACGACGGGCGCATCGGAAGCTGGGCCGAATTTCAGGAAGAATTGTCCACGGCGCTCGGTGCGGAGAAGGGCAATGGCGGTTCTGGCGTTCGGCTTCTGACGCCGACGATTACTTCGCCCACGCTCGGCGATCAGATCAGCACATTTCTGAAGGCTTATCCTTCTGCCAAATGGATTCAGTACGAATCGGTCACTCGCGACAGCGTTCATGAAGGCGCGAAGCTTGCGTTCGGCGAGCCGGCACACACCGTATACCGCGTGGATCAGGCCGACGTCATCGTCACGCTGGACTCGGATTTCTTGACCAGCGGGCCGGGCTGTGTGCGCTACGCGCGCGAGTTCTCCAGGAAGCGTCGCGTCGAAAATGCCCAATCGAAAATGAATCGGCTGTACGCGGTGGAGTCCACGCCGACCAATACCGGGGCCATGGCCGATCACCGCCTGCGTATGAAGGCTTCCGATATTGAAGGCTTCACGCGCGCACTGGCTCGCGAAATCGGCCTAAGCTCGGTCGCGCCGCCGCCGGTTGCTCCGAATATTCCTTCTGGATGGCTTGCGGCGCTGGCTCGCGATCTGAAGGCCCATCCCGGCGCAACGTTAGTGGTGGCCGGCGAGCAACAGCCGGCAGCTGTACACGCGCTGGCGCACGCCATCAATCAAGCATTGGGAAATTTCGATAAGACCGTTTACTTCACGGATCCCATTGCAATTGCGCCTGCGAATCAGTGGGAATCCATCGGTCAATTGGCTGCGGATATTCGCGCCGGAAGCGTCACCACCTTGCTGATTCTGGGAAGCAATCCCGGTTATGACGCGCCTGCCGATTTGGGCTTCAAGGAAATTCTGGCCAAGGTGCCTTTCAGCGCGCGTCTCGGACTGTACGAAGACGAAACCTCGGCGCTGTGCCATTGGCATATCCCGCAGGCGCATGAACTGGAGTCCTGGTGCGACGCGCGCGCCTATGACGGCACGGCCTCGGTGATCCAGCCGCTCATCGCGCCGCTTTACGGGGGAAAATCAGAAGTCGATTTTCTGGCGGTTCTGAACGGACAAAGCGCAAAGCCGAGCCACGATATCGTCCACGACTACTGGCAGGCGCAGCGGCCCAATGTGGGCCGCTTCGATGCATTCTGGGAGAAGACGCTGCGCGACGGAGTGGTAGCGGACAGCGTTCTCCCGCCGAAGCAAGTGTCGCTTAAAACGGGAATCGGCGCGGACGCTCCCACCGCCGCCGCACCAGGGCTCGAAATCGTTTTTCGGCCGGATCACACCATCTGGGATGGCCGCTTTGCCAACAACGGCTGGCTGCAGGAACTCCCGAAGTCGTTGACGCTGCTCACCTGGGACGCCGTGGCCGCGGTGAGTCCCAAAACCGCCGAGCGCCTCGGAATCAAAAGCGAAGATGCCGTCGAGTTGAAGTATCAAGGGCGAGTGATCGTGGGCCCCGCATGGGTGATGCCCGGGCACGCCGATGAAAGCGTGAGCGTGTTTCTCGGCTACGGCCGCACCCGCGCCGGCCGTGTTGGCACAGGGACTGGCTTTGACGCCGGATGGATTCGGCCTCTGGCCACGCCATGGATTGGTACTGGACTCGAGGTTCGCAAAACCGGGGAACGCTGGGCGCTGGCGACGACGCAAACGCAGAGCACGATGGAAGGTCGCGAGCCGCTACGCGTCGCCACCCTCGATGAGTATCAGAAGAATCCGAAGTTCGCGCAAGCCGAAGCTCAGGAAAATCCCCTTTCGCTCTACCCGGAGTTCAAATATGAGGGCAACGCTTGGGGCATGGCCGTTGACCTGAACGCCTGCAACGGCTGCGGAGCCTGCGTGGTGGCCTGCCAGGCGGAAAACAACATCGCCGTGGTCGGCAAAAGAGAAGTAATGATCGGCCGGCACATGCACTGGATCCGCATCGACCGCTATTACGAAGGCGAAATGGACGAGCCCGGCATCTATCATCAGCCGGTGCATGTGCATGCACTGCGAAGACGCGCCCTGCGAGGTGGTCTGCCCGGTGGCCGCCACCGTGCACAGTCCGGAAGGCCTGAACGAAATGGTCTACAACCGCTGCGTGGGCACCCGCTACTGCTCCAACAATTGCCCCTACAAGGTGCGGCGCTTCAATTTTCTTCTGTATTCGGATTGGGACACGCCCAGCCTGTTTGGAATGCGCAATCCCAACGTGACCGTGCGCAGCCGCGGCGTGATGGAAAAGTGCTCCTACTGCGTGCAGCGCATCAATGCCGTAAAAATTGATGCGGAAAAGCAGGACCGTCCCGTCCGCGATGGCGAAATCGTCACCGCATGCCAGCAAACGTGCCCGGCGGAAGCGATCGTGTTCGGAAACATCAACGATCCGAACAGCCGGGTGTCCAAAGCTGAAAGCCGACAATCGAAATTATAAGTTGCTCGAGGAACTGAACACGCGGCCGAGGACCACGTATCAGGCCAAGCTGCGCAATCCCAATCCGGAGATTGAGAAGGCGTCAGGCGCCTAGAACGGCGTCTGGAGCAGCGTTCCGAGTGAAATGAGACGACATGGCAGATAGTCCAAGCGACAAACTGGCGGCCGCAGAGATATTAAACGCGCCGATTCTCGGCCCGGGGCACGATTTTGCCTCGGTCACCGACAAGATCAGCGCGATCGTGCTCTCCCGTCGCACGCCCAAGTGGTGGATCTTCGGGTTTCTGATTTCGTTTGCCCTGGTCATGCTGCTGATGGTGTCCGTCACCTACCTCATGGTTAAGGGCGTCGGCATCTGGGGCATCACCATTCCCATCGGCTGGGGATTCGCGATCATCAATTTCGTCTGGTGGATCGGAATCGGACATGCCGGCACGCTGATTTCCGCGATTTTGCTTTTGTTGCGGCAGCAGTGGCGTACATCGATCAACCGGTTTGCGGAAGCCATGACCTTATTCGCAGTCTCCTGCGCGGGAATATTTCCCCTGGTGCACATGGGTCGGCCGTGGCTTGGTTATTGGCTGTTTCCGTATCCCGACACGATGAAGATGTGGCCCAATTTCCGCAGTCCCCTGGTCTGGGACGCCTTCGCGGTTTCCACGTATGCGACCGTTTCGCTCTTATTCTGGTTTATCGGCCTGATTCCGGATCTGGCTACCTTGCGCGACCGCGCAAAAAATCGCCGCGGCAAAAATGATTTATGGTTTGCTGGCGATGGGATGGCGCGGTTCGGCGGTGCATTGGGAGCGGCACGAGACAGCTTCCTTACTGCTCGCGGGTCTCGCAACGCCCCTGGTTCTGTCCGTGCATACCATCGTGAGTTTTGACTTTGCCTTTGGCATCGTTCCCGGATGGCACGCGACGATTTTTCCGCCGTACTTCGTGGCCGGCGCGATTTACGCGGGTTTTGCCATGGTGCTTACGCTTGCCATTCCGATTCGCAAGCTTTTTCGCCTGGAAGATTTCATCACCATGCGTCACCTTGACAATATGGGCAAAGTCCTTCTGGCTACCGGATTGATCGTGGGCTATGGCTACATGATGGAGGCGTTCACCGCTTTTTACAGCGGCAATCCCTATGAGCGCTTCATGATCCTGAATCGTATGACCGGTCCGTACGCGCCCATGTATTGGCTGCTGATCTGCTGCAATATCGTGACGCCCCAGTTTTTGTGGTTCCGGAAAGTGCGGGCGAAAGTGGGGGCGCTGTTCGCCATCGCCATGGTCGTCAACATGGGTATGTGGCTCGAGCGGTTCGTCATCGTGGTGACCAGCTTGCACCGCGATTTCCTGCCGTCCTCCTGGGGCATGTATTACCCGACGCGGTGGGACATTTTTACCTTTTTCGGTACCATTGGATTGTTCTTGTTTCTGTTCTTCCTGTTCCTCCGTTACTTGCCGCTGATTTCCATTTTTGAGATGCGCACGCTGGTGGCGGAAGAGGAGAAGAAGAAGGCGGCCGGTTAATGAGCGCCGCCGGAAAATTTTCGCTAATGGCGAAGGTGCGATGAAGCCACACGAAACCATTTACGGATTGATGGCCGAGTTCGCCACTCCTGAGCAACTGCTCGAGGCGGCCCGCCAAACGCACGATGCCGGATATCGCCGCATCGACGCGTTCGCTCCGTTTCCGATTGAGGGGCTGGCGCATGCGGTGGGATTTCACCGCACGCGGTTGCCGCTGGTGGTCCTGCTGGCCGGGATCTTCGGCGCGCTGCGCGGGGTTTTATCTGCAGTATTACGCCGCTGCAGTCAGTTATCCGGTCAACGTTGGCGGCAGGCCGATGAATAGCTGGCCGGCATTCATCCCCGTGACGTTTGAAATGACCATCCTGTTCGCCTCGGCCGCCGCCGTATTCGGCATGCTGGCGATGAATGGATTGCCGACGCCGTACCATCCGGTGTTCAACGTGCCGCGGTTCGCTTTGGCCTCGCGCGACCGGTTTTTTCTGTGCATCAAGGCGCGCGATCCCATGTTCGATCTGGAATTGACCAAAAAATTTATGCAGAGCGCTCAACCCGCGCGAGGTGGTTGAAATTGAACCCTAGCGCGAAGCATCGAAAGCCGTTGTCGAGGCGGATGGCTGCTGGCCGCTCTCGCGTTGTTTATTGTCTGCGCCGGATGCCGCCTCGATATGCATGTGCAGCCGCGCTATAACCCGTACGATCCGAGCGACTTTTTCGGAGACGGCCAGTCCGCGCGTCTGCCCGTTGCCGGCACGGTTCCTCGCGGGGACTTGACCCTGGGCCCGAACGAATTGCTGTACACCGGAAAGTTGAACGGCCAGCCTTCCGAGGTGTTTCCGTATGCGGTCACGAAGGAAATGGTGCAGCGCGGACGCGAACGCTTCAACGTGTTCTGCTCGCCGTGCCATGGATTCGCGGGCGATGGGGACGGCATGATCGTGCAGCGCGGATTCCGCCGCCCGCCTTCGCTTCATGACGATCGCCTGCGAACCGCGGCCGTGGGGCATTACTTTGATGTGATCACCAACGGATTTGGGGTGATGTACCCGTACGGCTATCGCGTGCCGCCCGCGGACCGCTGGGCGATCATCGCCTACGTTCGGGCGCTGCAACTGAGCCGGCAAGCGCCGGTTGCCGACCTGCCGGACGCGGAACGCGCCAAATTGACAGGCCAATCGAAATGAACGAAACCGGACAAGGAACGCTGAAGATTGAGAGCCTGCCGATGCGGCTGGGCATCGCGGGCGCTGTGGTGCTCGCGGTTTGCGTCGCCGCGGGCTTTGCGGACAAGGCTGAGTTTTTCCGCTCGTACCTGGTGGCCTTCCTCTTCTGCATCGGCATCACTCTGGGTTCGCTGGCGCTCTTGATGGTGCAGCACCTTACCGGAGGACGATGGGCGCTGGTCATCCGCCGCATTCTCGAAGCGGGCACGCGCACGCTTCCGCTGATGGCCGTGGCGGCGCTGCCGCTGCTCGTGGGGATGACATCGCTCTACGCGTGGTCCCGTCCCGGCCAGACGGACCCAGTGATCGTGGCCAAGCACTTTTATCTCAACCCAGGATTTTTCACTGCCCGCATGGTTTTTTATTTTGCGGTATGGTTCACGCTGGCCTATTTCCTGAACAAGTGGTCCAGGGAAGAGGATGCCGGGGAGGCGGGCGTCGCGCTGTGGATGCGCCTGGAAGGGTTGAGCGGAATCGGTCTGGTGATCTATGGATTTACCGTCACGTTTGCCAGCGTGGATTGGGTCATGTCCCTGGAGCCCCAATGGTATTCCACGATTTACGGAATGATCTTCATGGTCGGGCAAGCCCTTACCGCCCTGGCCTTCGCCATTGCCATCCTGATCTGGCTTTCTGATCGCAAACCGCTGTCCCAGGTGGTCAGACCCGCGCAATTCCAGGACCTCGGCAGCTTCGTCCTGACGTTTGTGATGCTTTGGGCGTATCTGGAATTTTCGCAATTTCTGATCATCTGGGGCGGCAACCTCTCGGATGAAATTCCGTGGTACATCCGCCGGATGGAAGGCGTGTGGGGAAACGTCGGTCTCCTGCTGGTGATCCTGAGTTTCTTTTTTCCGTTTTTCCTGCTGCTGTTCCGGCACGTGAAGCGGAGAACGCGTTCGCTGCTCATTGTCGTGTTTATCGTGCTGTTGATGCGCCTGGTGGACATGTACTGGATGGTTTTGCCCGCCTTCGGCGGAGGAAACGTCCGCCTCACCTGGATGAACGTGGCGCTTCCGGTGGGCATGGCGGCGATCTGGTTCGCATATTTCCTGTGGCAGTTGCAGCGCATGCCGATTTTGCCGGTCCATGACCCGCGCATGGAAGAACTCGCGGAGCAGGCGGTTGAACATGGATAAACCAGCACACAACGTTCCGGTCTCCACGCCGGGGTACGAAACGCGCGATGCCGATGCCGGAGGAGTCCTTAAATTTCTGGTTGCGCTGGGGACCGTCCTAGTGGTTACCGCGCTGGTCTGCTGGGGAATGTTCCGGTTTTTCTCCGCGCATGCATTGGAGCCGCCGGCTTCGCCGTCTCCTTTCGCGGATAGCCGCCAGGTTCCCCCTGGGCCGCAGTTGCAGGTCAATCCTCGCGAGGACTGGCTGAAATTCCGCGCGGAGCAGGAGCAAAAGCTGGAAACCTATGCGTGGCAGGATCGCCCGGCAGGCGTGGCGCGCGTGCCCATCGAAGTCGCCATGGACTTGCTGGTGAAAAAGGGCGTGCCGGTGCAAGGCGCGCCGCAGTCGCAGCCAGCTGCCGATTCTGCAAAACCCGCGCCGGAAGAAGGTAAAAAACCATGATCTGGAAATCCTATAGCCGAATGCTTCTGGTACTGGCCGCGTTTTCGGCGATTCCCGCGGGCGCGCAGCAGGGCAGCGTTCCAGCAATCCTGCATAAAGTGGGCATCACGCAAAATCTAAACCAGCAGATTCCGCCGGATCTGACCTTCCGCGACGAGACCGGAAAAACCGTGCGTATCGGCGACTTTTTCGGACAGAAGCCCATCGTGCTGTCCCTGGTTTATTTCGACTGCCCGGCGCTCTGCACCGAAGTGCTGAACGGCGAATTGCGCACGATGAATGCGATCTCCCTGGGTCTGGGGAAAGATTTTGAAGCGGTGACCGTAAGCTTTGAACCGAACGACACGCCCGCGCTGGCCAAGGCCAAGCGTGACGTCTATATCGGCCAATATGGCCGCCCGGGCGCTGCGGGCCACTGGCACTTTCTGACGGGCGAGCAGCAATCGATTGACGCGCTGACGAACGCGGTCGGCTTTCAATACGCTTACGATTCGTCGATCCACCAGTACGCGCATGCGGCGGCCATCCTGGTGCTCACGCCCGAGGGCCGCATTTCTCGTTATTTTTACGGTGTGAAATATCCGGCGCCGTGACGTGCGCCTCGGACTGGTTGACGCTTCCGGTGGCAAGATCGGAACGATCACCGATCACGCCCTGCTGTACTGCTATCAGTACGATCCCATGACCGGAAAGTACGGCGTGGTCGTGATGAATGTGCTGCGCGCGGCGGGCGGCTTAACCGTGCTGGTCCTGGGAATTTTCATGACTCTGATGTTTCTTCGCGAGCGCAAAAGGGCTGCCGGCGTTCCTCCGGCGGTGGGCGCCAAGGCGCGATGAGGACGAATGAAGTGAGGACACCATCTTGATGCAGAGCTTTCCATTTCAGCCGGAACAGGCTTCCTCGATCGCGAAGTCGGTGGACCAGCTGTATCTTTTTTTGACGGTGGTCACGCTGTTTTTTACGGTCCTGATTTTTTCGGTCATTTTTTATTTCATGATCAAGTACCGCCGGCGCTCGCCGGACGAGCGCCCCAAGGCCATTGACGGCTCGCTGCCGCTCGAGATCCTGTGGACGGTGGTTCCGACGCTGATGGTTGCCGTGATTTTCCTCTGGGGTTCGGCGCTGTACTTCCAAAATGCGGAGCCGCCCAAAGGCGCGATGGAAATCTTCGTGACCGGCAAGCAATGGATGTGGAAGGTGGAGCATCCCGAGGGGCAGCGCGAAATTAACGAACTGCACGTGCCGCTCGGCCGGCCGGTCAAACTGACCATGACGTCGGAAGACGTGATTCACGATTTTTTCGTTCCGGCATTTCGCGTGAAGAAAGACGTCTTGCCGGGACGCTACACCTCGCTGTGGTTTGAGGCCACCAAGGTCGGAACGTTCCATATGTTCTGCGCGCAATATTGCGGCGCCTTCCACGCCGGGATGATCGGATCGATCATCGTCCAGGAGCCTGACGAGTACGAGCGTTGGCTCTCGGGCGGAGCGCCGGGCGAATCCATGGAACAGGCTGGCGCAAAAGTATTTCAGGCCAAGCGGCTGCCCCACGTGCCATCTGGCCGACGGCAAGGGCCTTGGCCCGTCGCTGCTCGGCGTTTACGGGCACCCCGTCAAACTGACCACCGGCGAAACCGTCACGGCCGACGATGCCTATATGCGCGAGTCCATCGTTTTGCCCAAGGCCAAAGTCGTGCAGGGCTACACTCCCATCATGCCGTCGTTCCAGGGGCAGCTCACCGAAGAGCAAATCAATAACTTGGTCGCCTATCTTCGCGCATTAGGCAACGCGCAGCAGCAGCCAAAGGAAGAGGGGAAGCAATGAGTACGGCCACGCTGGAACCACGCGTGCGCGCTCAGAAGAATTACCTGAACGCGGACTACGGCTGGAAATCCTGGCTTTTTACGCTGGACCATAAGCGCATTGCGCTGTTGTATCTGGTATCGATCACGTTTTTCTTCATCATCGGCGGTTCGTTCGCGGTGCTGATGCGCATTCATCTCGTCGAGCCGCAGGGCGCGCTGGTGCAGCCGGAAACCTACAACAAGCTTTTTACGCTGCACGGCATCATGATGATTTTCTTTTTCCTGATTCCGTCGATTCCCGCGGTGCTGGGAAATTTTCTGGTTCCGCTGATGGTCGGGCGCGCGGGACCTGGCGTTTCCCGAAACTGAACCTGCTGAGCTGGTACATCTACATCGTCGGCGGGATGTTCACGTTGTATCGGCAATCGCCGGCGGCGTGGATACGGGTTGGACGTTCTACACCCCCTATAGCAGCACGTATTCCAATACCCAGGTCACCGCCGTCGCGATCGGCGTTTTCATCACCGGATTTTCTTCCATTCTCACCGGGCTGAATTTCATCGTCACCATTCACAAAATGCGCGCGCCGGGGATGACTTGGTTCCGCATGCCGCTGTTTCTGTGGTCCATGTACGCCACCAGCATCATCATGGTGCTCGGCACTCCGGTGCTGGCCATTACCATTTTCCTTCTGGCCCTCGAGCATTTGTTTCATGTGGGAATCTTCAGCCCGGCGCTTGGCGGCGATCCGCTGCTGTTCCAGCATTTGTTCTGGTTCTACTCGCATCCCGCCGTCTACATCATGATTTTGCCGGCGATGGGAGTGGTCAGCGAAATCATCGCCTGTTTCTGCGCGGAAGCGCATTTTCGGCTACTCGATCGTCGCGTTTTCCAGCGTGGCGATCGCCGTCCTCGGATTTCTGGTCTGGGGCCACCACATGTTTGTCACCGGCCAGTCGGTTTACGCCGGCCTGATCTTTTCGATGTTGAGCTTCCTGGTGGCGATTCCATCCGCGATCAAAGTGTTCAACTGGACGGCTACCTTGTATAAGGGGTCGATCTCCTATGAAGCTCCCATGCTGTACGCGCTGGGATTCATCGGCCTGTTCACGATGGGCGGCCTGACGGGTTTGTTCCTCGCGTCGCTCGCCACCGACGTGCACCTCAACGGCACCTATTTCATCGTGGCCCACTTTCACTACATCATGGTCGGCGGCGCGGTGATGGGGTATCTCGGCGGCATTCATTTCTGGTGGCCGAAAATTTCCGGCAGAAAATATCCGAAGATGTGGGCGGGCATTGCCGCCGTGATTATTTTCATCGGCTTTAACCTCACATTTTTCCCGCAATTCATCCTCGGCTATCTGGGCATGCCGCGGCGCTATGCGTTTTATCCCGCCGAATTTCAGGTGCTGAATGTGATGTCTTCGGCGGGAGCCACGGTTCTCGGAGTCGGCTATCTGATTCCGCTGATTTACTTTGATCTGGTCCATGCGCTACGGACCCATTGCGGAACCTAACCCCTGGGGTGCCACGGGCCTGGAATGGACCACTTCCTCTCCGCCGCCCACGGAAAATTTCGCGGAAATTCCGGTGGTAACCGAAGAAGCTTATGCGTATGCGCCTGAGGAGGCTGCCGGTGACTGACGCCGAAGCGCACGCGCCGCACGCGCACCAGTTTGAAAACATGGAACAGCAGCAGGAAGCTGATTTCCTGGGAATCTGGGTGTTCCTGATCACGGAAATCATGTTCTTCGGCGGCGTGTTTGCCGCTTACGCGATTTATCGCTGGCTGTACTTCGCGGCATTTGAAGGCGGCAGCCACATTCTGGACGTGAGGCTCGGCGCTGCGAACACCATTATCCTTATCGGCAGCAGTCTTACGATGGCCCTCTCGGTGCGTTCCGCGCAGGTAGGCAATCGCCGTGCGCTCATCGGATTGCTGATCGCCACGATGATACTCGGCGGGACTTTCCTGGGCGTCAAAGCGTACGAATATGACCAGAAATTCGTGGAGCACGTGGTTCCCGGGCTGGACTGGGCCCCGGAAGGCGCGACACTCGCCAAAGTTGCGCCCGGCGGCGTCGAGCATGCGCAGCTGTATTTCATTTTCTACTTCGCGATGACCGGCCTGCACGCGATTCACATGATCATCGGAATGGGCTTGTTGCTGTGGCTGCTAGTGAGAGCTCGAAAGGATGAATTTAATCCGCACTACTTCGCTCCGGTTGAAGTTGTAGGTCTTTATTGGCACTTTGTCGATATTGTGTGGATTTTCCTGTTTCCGTTGCTCTATCTGATAGGCGGGCGCTACTAATGTCACATCCAATCGTGCCGACAAAAACATACGTGATGGTTTTTGCGACGCTCATCGGTCTCACCATCCTCACTACGGCGGTCGCGTTTGTCGATCTCGGGCCGTTCAATACTGTGGCGGCCCTGGCGATTGCGTTCTCGAAAATGCTCCTGGTGATTCTGTTTTTCATGGGTGTGAAGTACAGCAGCAGCCTGATTAAGGTCGTTCTGATCGCAGGATTTTTCTGGCTGGCGCTACTCATCGCTTTTACCATGAGCGACTACCATACCCGAAACTGGACCCCGGCGCCGGATTCCTGGTCAACCAACGCCCCGCCCACACATCCGTAATTCCTTTGGTCGCTGTGTTCGCGTGTTAAAACGTCAAAACCTCCGTGCTGATGGCGGACGGGATGATAGATGGCGGGTCTATGGAATGCCCAGGCGTGAACTAAATCCCTAAAATTGAGCCGAAAGGCTAACGAAGAAACAGAAAGCCCGTCCGATTTCGCGGACGGGCTTTCCAGAGGGGAGAATAGTTCCGTGCCATTGCGCGGTAGGCACCAGAACTCTTGGTCCTCGCGGGAAGTCTAGAGGACCATAAAGTAGAATGTCAAGCACAGAAATGGCCGAATCCATCGGTTTGCAAGTGATGTGCAATCAGAAGGTTGGCAAAAATCGCTTCCGCGGACCTGGAGGTTTTCCCGCAGCTTTTCAACAGCTTCTTGAGATTTCTAGTAGAAGTCCTTTGCCTTTATCGGTTTGCTGGCGATCCCTAACTGAAGGATTTCGATCTGCTTCTCACGATCAAAGACCTTGTTGGGAAGGAAAATCTTTACCAGCACGCGAATTCCTCCGAAGCCAATTCCGGCGGCAAGCGCAAAAAGCATGATTACGCCCGTACCCATGAACGCTTCCACGATCATGCTGTTTATGCCCGGCTCGGTCAGCGTCTGCTTCGGTTCATCCCACGTTACATTGCTTGCATAGCCCACTTGATCCAAAATCTTATTTGCCGCCTGTCTGGACGGCGCCCCGGCAACAACCGCGATGTAGGAACTGACGCGCTTTCCAAAGAGGACATTCTGCCCCGTGGGGACTCCGTCCGGGGGGTCAAAGGTGAACCGGCGGAGTATCCCGGCAAACTCAGCCGCAGCCACCTGCTGGGTGGGATAGGAGGTGATGAGTAGTGTCTCGTCTTTCCCGCCAACCGTGTAGTGAGCCAGGATGGTCTCGGCGCTGTGGTCGTAACCCATCCAATCGTCGGTGCCGAGCGGCACGAAGTGCGAAAGGCTGAGCGGTCCAATGACATAGCGCACTGAACCCTTCACGCGGCCCTTTTCGGGAAGATGTTCGCCGATAAATGGATACGGAGTGTGATCTGCTTTCTTATCAAGCGTATCGGCCAGTTGCTTCAGGTCGGCATCCGATGGCCGGCCCTGCTTCGGCGGCGCGGTAACGTCAAGCAGTAGCTCTCCCACAACGATCAGGGCCCGATCGTGAGAGCTGCTGGCGTAGGAGCCCAGATCGGTGGGAGTAACCGCATCGTTGAGCAAGAACGTATAGGCGCCGTAAGCGGAACTCGGATCCCGCAAACGATACAGGGTGATCGAGGTGGTCTGGGGACCCTGGGTATAGGCTCGTTGCTCGACCGATTTTACGACGTATTCGCGAAACGCCGGAGTATCGGGGCCGAGAAGCGGGTCCAGGGCGGTAGGCGGAACGGTGGTCGTGGGGGACCCTGCGGACCAACCTGCGAACGACGAGGGAAGAATACCCTGCGCGGCGGCCGGCAATGCCGCTACCGTGAGGCACAACAAACCAAGACCAATCCGAAGTAGTCGGCGCATGTCGCTCTGTATTAGACGCAAGAAGTTTACTGCGAGTTCCCGGTTCGCGCCACTTTTCCGGCAAAATTATCGGCGGCGGACCGGATTTTATCGGAGGTCAGGCTATTGGTGCTCTGCAGATACGTCTCGATTCCGTGATACAGGCCGTCGGCGATGCGCTGGCGGTTGTCGGGCTTTTTGAGCCACTGTTCGTCATTTGGATTGGAGAGGAATGAAATTTCCGCCAGCACAGAAGGCATGTCAGCCCCGATCAATACGACGAACGGCGCCTTGCGCACGCCGCGGTTGCGTTCGCCGCGATTGATATTCTCCATGCGCTTGGACAGGGAATCCTGAATCATGGCCGCCAGGTCGCGCGATTCCTCGATTTTTTCGTTGCTTGCGATTTTCTTTACAATGTCCTGAAGGTCGTGCACCGCGTTCGCGGACAGCGCGTTTTCACGGGAAGCAACTTCCATTGCGTCGCTTGAGCCCGTAAAGTTCAGATAGTAGGTTTCGATCCCGCGGGCCTGGCGATCCTGGCTGGAATTGGCGTGAACGGAAACGAAGAGGTCAGCCTTGGCTTCATTGGCGATCTCCGTGCGGCGCTCGAGCGGGATGAACGTATCATCGTTGCGAGTAAAAATCACTTCGGCGCTCGGCAACCTCTGTTGAATGATCTTCCCGAGTCGCAGCGCCACGTCCAGGCACAAATCTTTTTCCATTAGCCCGGTTGGACCGATCGTGCCGGTGTCATGCCCGCCATGGCCCGCGTCGATGACGATACGTCCGATTTTCAGGCCCAACGCACGGGTGAGGGAATGCTGTCCTTCGAGCGTCAAATCAGGAACAGGCGGAGGTCCCATTTCGGCGGCCTGATCGTGCGCCGATTTTGCGCGGCTGGACTTTTTGGGCCACGCCGGATGGCTGGGGAGCGGCAAAACTTCCGAGGCGGCAGGATCCGCCGCCGTCAATGTCGAACCGCTCGCTTCTCCATCCTGTGCTTTATTGCCTTTGGTCACGGCAGCGGAAGTCGTTTTCCCTGAATTCTTGTTTGAATTGCCATTCGCTTTCTTCGCTGCGGGCTCCCCTTCGCTGGCGGTATCCGCGCCGCTATCAGAAGCCTGCGCCGAACGCGCGTCGGGCGCAGGGGCGTTCGAGTAAGCTCGGGCTGAATTCGTTATAAATTTCTCGGGTTCCTTGGGCGCATTTTTAGTTTCAGCTTCTTTGACTGGCTTTCCCGGTTGAGCGGGGGTGGGCTCCGTTGTGGTCGTCGGACCTGAGGGAGGAGCGGTGTTGCGCGCGGCTTCTTCAGCTGCCGCGGAAGTGCCGTAGACATCGACGACCAGCCGGTACGGATTCGGTAGCAGAAATACCGAGTAGTCCGAGACGCGATTCACTTCGAGTACGACGCGCACAATACCGGACTGGTTCTGCGCCACGCGAACTGTTTTCAAGAAGCCTGCGCCGTCGAGATCGATCGGCTTGCGCAGCAAAGCGGAACTGAGCTTCGCGCCCTCAATGTCGAAATAAATGCGATCCGGGCCGGTGATGCGGGCAGCCTGATATTTTACTTTTGAGCCGACATCGATGACGATGCGCGTATAGGTGTCGGCGTTCCACGTGCGGATTCGCGAAACTTCCGGCCCGGAGCCGGAGTTGGCATCCTCGTCAGAGGATCCCTGCTTGGTGTCGGTTGCCGGCGCAGTTTTTTCTGCCGAGACCGTTCTGGCCATGGCCCGCTCCGTGTGATCTTTCGCGGGAGCCGCAGGCTGCGGCGATTTTAGCGCCGCGCTTTCCGTAGACATCTTATCGAGGATTCCGCGAACTTCCGCGGCATGAGACGAGCGTGGGTGCAAAGTCAGGAATTGCTCGTAAGTCTTTTTTGCCAGCGTGGAATCGTGGAGGTCTTCCTGTTCGATATGCGCGACTGTCAGCAGCGCATCCTCGCGGTATTTGCTGGTCGGGTATTCCTGCATCAGAAACTGGTACGAATCGATGGAACGCTGATAATACTTGGTGTCAAACAGGTCGCCCATCGTTCGAAATAATTCCGCCACTTCATTGAGCGACGCCGGGACTTCCGCGGCGTGTGAAGTAATCAGGTAAACGCGCTGGTAATCGATGACCAGCGCGGTGTAATCCTTCAGTGTGCGGAAGCTTTCCGAACGCGCTTCCAGGGACTGGCGCGCTTTTTCGGCGCGATCGAATTGGGCTTTGGCGGCATCGCGGCGGCTGGAGGAAGTCTCTTCGGCGCGGCTGGCGGAGGAAAATAGCGACAATACGAGTGCGGATGCGCAAATCAAGCGCAGAATTGGCCGGATTGTAGCGGCTGCGGGCCGCAACGTCGTCTGCCTCATTCGTTCGTGAAAACGACCCGTCCGTCAGCTTCCACCGCGCGGTAAATAGGACGCCGCCCTTCAAATGCTCGGGGGAGCCGGTTGGAACCGGGCTGGAAATAGGAATCGGTTACCTTCTGAACGTATTCGCGCGTCTCTCGATACCGTGGGATGCCCCCTGCACGATCCACGGCGCCCGGTCCCGCATTATATGCGGCCAAGGCTCGGTCGAGATCGCCATTATAACGCTCCAGGAGCATATGTAGGTAGCGAACTCCACCCTCGAGATTCTGCTGGGGGTCAAACGCGTTGTTCACGCCGAGCGCTTGTGCGGTTCCAGGCTCCAGTTGCATTAGCCCCAAGGCGCCTTTTCGCGAAATGGCGCTGGTTTTCCAGTTCGATTCCGTCTGCATCACGGCCCGCACCAGCGCCGGATCCACACGGTAACGAGCCGAAACTTCGCGAATCATCTGCTCGATTTTCTCCCGGTTTACTCTCTCAACGGCGGAGAGTTCGAAAGAAGCTGCAAATGACGTCTGGGGTGTTCGGGGCATTAGTCCGGTGGCGGCGGTCCTGAGGACGGGCGTTCTGGACTGCCGCGGGGTGGCTGCGGGTTCAGAATTGACGAACACGCGTTTGCCATTGGAATCCATGTAAGAAACGATCTGGCCGTGGGCTGGAATCGCCCATAAGGCCAGTACAACCACAAGGATAGCCACCGAACTGGAGAGGGAGCGCATAAGCATTCAGCTTTGGGAAGGCAGTGCGATTCTGTTTTTCCATTTTACGAGGCAGGCTCCAAGTCAAGCCCGCACCCGTGAGACAGACCAATCACCGCTACAGGGAGAGAAATCCTCGCCCTGGACGTTCCTGGCGCAACTCAGGAATTATAGCAATTGGTCGATAAGGGGGTATACGTGGTCCAGGGCACTTTTTAGGGCGGATGTGTCTTTTCCGCCAGCCTCGGCCAGATCGGGACGGCCGCCGCCGGAACCGCCTACTTCCTTGGCGATTGCCTGTATCACCTTGCCCGCATGTAACTTAGAGGTAAGATCCTTGGTTACGCCGGCCAGCAGGGCCACTTTCCCATCTTGGGCCGTTCCCAGCACGACGATTCCGGAGCCCAGTTTCTGGCGCAGGGTATCCACCAACTGCCGCATGCCTTCGCGGTCCACCCCTTCCAGTACCGCGGAGATGACCTTAACGCCCTTAATGGTGCGCGCTTGCGACTCCAGATCGTCCGACTTGGAGAGCGCGCCTTTGCGCTTCATGGCTTCCAGCTGCTTTTCGAGCTGCTTCTGGGTTTGCTCGGTGCGTTCGATGGCTGCGGCCAGGTTTTCTTCGTTTACGCCCAGGCGACCAGAAATGTCGCGCAGGAGTTGCTGGGAGCGCTGGTAATCCGCCAGAGCAGCTGCGCCGGTGATGGCTTCTATGCGGCGCACTCCCGCGGCTGCGGATTGCTCGACCGCGATCTTAAACACCCCGATATCGCCGGTTCGACGCACGTGCGTGCCGCCGCACAATTCCTTGCTGTAGAAACCGCGCGGCGCGGATGGGTCAGGAATCGTCACCACGCGGACGTTGTGTTCAGGATAGCGATCGCCGAAAAACGCCAGCGCGCCGGAAGCGAGCGCATCATCCAGGGGCATGATGTTCGTTTCCATTTCACTGTTCAGCCAGATTTCATCATTCACCTGCTGTTCGATGTCGCGCAACTCCGCGGGATCGATCGCGGCGAAGTGCGAAAAATCGAAACGCAGGCGCCCGGGCTCGACCAGCGATCCGGCTTGCTTGACGTGCGTGCCCAGAATATTTCGCAGCGCGGCGTGCATCAGGTGCGTGCCGGTATGATTGCGCTTGATGTGCTCGCGGCGCGCTGCGTCGGCGTCTCCCGCGACACGATCGCCCACCGCCAATTTTTCCCTGGCCACCACGCGATGCGCGACTAATCCGGACACCGGATAATACGCTCCGCCCACATCCGCCACTTGCATGGTGTGTTCGTTATTCCAGAGTGTTCCGATGTCGGAAACTTGTCCGCCCGACTCCGAGTAGAATACGGTGCGATCCAGAATAATTTCGCCGTCCGCGCCGGCGGGTAGTTCGTTCACCGCGCCGCCTTTCGTGATAATTGCCTCGATGCGGAAATCTTTTCCCGATGTGGCGAAATAAAAATCCGGCTGCGTCCGTTGCGTTTGCGCGATTTTTGTATACGCGGGATTTGCTACTTCCTTGTGCCCGCCCTTCCACGAAGCGCGCGCCCGCGTGCGCTGCTCCTGCATCGCCTGCTGAAATCCCCCTTCATCAAAGTGGAGCTTCAAATCGCGGACAGCATCGGTGATGAAATCGAGAGGCAGTCCGTAAGTATCGTAGAGTTTGAACGCCTTGGCGCCTTCGTAAGTGCCGGAGCTCTTTTCCAGGTCTTCATCGAGTTTTTTGAGGCCCACGGCCAGGGTGTGCGCGAAACGGGTTTCCTCCGCGAACACCACTTTCGAGACGCGCTCGATGGTTTCATTGAGTTCGGGATATGCGTCACGCATCAGAGCGTGAACCGCAAGGGTCATCTGCGACATAAAAGGTTCCGTCGCACCGAGCAATCGTCCGTGGCGTATGCCGCGGCGCAGGATCTTGCGAAGCACGTAGCCGCGCCCTTCGTTCGAGGGCACGACGCCGTCGGATATCAGGAAGGTCGACGCGCGCGCATGGTCGGCAATGATGCGCAGGGAAGCGTCGCTTCGAGATGAGGCCCCGGGTCGAGTACCAGTAAGTTCGGCGGCCCGCTGGACGAGGGGCATGAACAAATCCGTATCAAAATTGCTGATCTTCCCTTGCAGAACCGCGGCGAGGCGTTCGAGGCCCGCTCCCGTATCGATCGAAGGCTTTGGCAGCGGCGCGATGTTGCCGGAAGCGTCGCGATTGAATTGCATGAAGACGAGATTCCAGATTTCCACGTAACGGCCGCAATCGCATCCGAATCGGCAGTCCGTATGGCCTTGATCGGACGCCGCTGGACCCATGTCGTAATGAAGTTCGCTGCACGGCCCGCACGGGCCGGTATCGCCCATGGCCCAGAAATTTTCCTTCAGGCCGGGGACGGGAATTACGCGATCGCGCGGAGCGCCGACGCTGATCCATAGATCGCGAGCCTCTTCATCAATGCCCAAGATGTTTCCGGGAGCGACTTCCGCGCCGCCAAACACGGTGAACGTCAGCTTGTCGACCGAAATCCCAAACCAATCTGGTGAGGTGATGAGTTCCCAGGCGTAGGCGATCGCTTCTTTTTTGAAATAATCGCCGAACGAGAAATTTCCGAGCATCTCAAAGAACGTGTGATGCCGGTTGGTGAAGCCGACATTTTCCAGGTCGTTGTGCTTGCCGCCGGCACGCACGCATTTCTGCGACGACGTGGCGCGCGTGTAGTCGCGCCGCTCCAGGCCCAGGAAAACGTCCTTGAACTGGTTCATCCCGGCGTTGGTGAACAGCAGCGTAGGGTCATTGGTCGGAACGAGGGAAGAACTGCGCACGACGCGATGGCCGCGCTGGGCGAAGAATTTCAAAAACGTGCTGCGGATTTCATTGCCGCTCAGCAATATGACCCCTGTTTTGGTGACGCGTAAGTTTTGACCCGTGACTCATGACCCGTCGAAGGCGTCTCCATCCGGCGGCCCATGCTCAGGATTTTGGCTGAAGACGTCCTGTCCGCTGCAACCCAGATGAATTCACTTCGGCGCCATATTATCGCAGACGAGTTGCAGACCCGCAACGCGGGCACCGCAGGCGCGAGATTATTCCCGGCTGCAGGGCAACAAAGGCGGAAAAAGCTGTGCGCCACCGACGAGATGGAGGCCACAGAGTCCCGAACGAGGAGTGTGTAAGCGCCAATCCGGCAGCGAGATATAGTTTTTTTCCCGGCGGTTTCCTCGGTGTACTCGATCGCGGAATCTTGTTTATCGGCGCCTCGAGCCGGGTTCCTTCAGGCGCCGCGAAATGTCCTGCTCCGTGACTCGCATCACATGGCTGCGCGGATGCGTAGAATTCATTTATTGAGTTTGATTTTATATCCAGCCGTTCGTATCTTGCTTTTTCTACCGCTTTGCGTGATCCTGTGGGGAAAGTAGAGAAACAAACGCTTATGTACTTGAAATGCGCTCATCCGGATTGCTCGTCTGATTTTGATTACGGGCAAGGGCGTCTGTTTCGTTTTCGGCAGACCACTCCCCAGGAAAAACAACCGAGTCACTGGCATGGAGTAAAGCATTACTGGCTTTGCCCGCGATGCTGCGAACGGTACACCATCGATTACCAGAAGGGCTTGGGAGTGTTACTGATGCAGCGGCTGGAAGCGGTCGCCGGGGAGCGTCCATCTTACTTTGTCCTGCAACCGGAAGTTGACTCCAAACCGGTCTTACCGCGGCGCGTGGCCCGATCGAGGTCTCGCCAAAGGAAACAGAAAATTGAAATGCCGCCGGTCACCGTGACCGCAATCGAGGTGCTCGAAAACCGGAATGTGGAGAGGAGGGGATCATCCCAATGACTGAAGAAATCGGCACCATGGCCGGGGCCATCTGGCAAGCTCTCGAATCAAACGGAGAAATGACGCTAACCAAATTGAAAAAGGAATTAAACGCGGGATCACCAATGTTTGACTGGGCGATCGGCTGGCTGGCCCGCGAAGACAAAATCATGCTGACCGCCGCGAAGCGGTCCACGCGCGTCTGCCTGAAAGGGTGGCATACCCAGAGTATGCACGTTGCGTAGTTTCGGCGGCCAACCCCCGAAGTGGTATTAATTTGGCTTCTCGATCGCCCCCGCTGAAGCTGTCCGATTTCAAAATCGATCCGCCGTCCCTCCTGGCCCTCCCGGTCAAAAATGGAGTGCCTGTTCTTGTGGAAATGACGTGGCGCCGGATGTAATGCGGATCGAATGGCGCCGGCGACAGCTTGTGGATTCGTGTTGCGGCAAGGATGGGCGCGGTTGAACCAAAGACCACAGGCTGAAGCCTGCGCTACTAGATTTCTTTGCCCGGCATTTCTGGAAGTTCTTCGGCGGATTTGTTGGTCACCGTTTTTAGCTCGCGGCGGATCGTATCGGCGGCAAAGCCCGCGCGAAGCAGGCTGCGGTAGAGAGAGGCCACGCGGCGCTCATCCAGCGGTCCGCGCATGGATTTGATGCGCCGCACGAGGCGTTCCCGTACCAGAGAGCCCTCGTTTGATTCGGAGGCGTGTTCCGCGAGCGCTGCTTCGATGTGGCGATCAGGCACCCCGCGCGCGCGCAGATCTCGTGCGATGCGGAACGCTCCCTGCTTTCGCAACTCCGTATGCAGCCGGACAAATTGCCGTGCGTAGCGCGCGTCGTCCAAATAGTCGAGTTGCTTCAGGCGGTTCAGAACTCCTTTCACCACGTCCTGGTCCTCGGCGCGCCGCTCCAGGTAAGTCCGCATCTCGAAAACAGAATACGCGCGACGCGCCAGGCCATTGATCGCCGCCGTATACAGCTCACTCTCCGTGGCAAGTTTTCGAGTCGAAAAACGCATGACAGAAGCATAGAAGGAGAAGAAAGGGAAGTAAAGGAAGCTCACGCACAAAACGAAAAAACAGGAGTGAGAAACACGAACGAAGAAGCGGAACCTACGTAAAGGCCAAAGAAGGGAACGCTGTCCTCATGACCCTCGCGCTTGGCTCGTCACCTAACGGCAAAACTCACGCGCTGGAAACTAAAACCTGCTTGCTTATCGCTTCCCGAGCCGCTCGAACTCGTTCATGCTCTGCTCCATTTCCTCGCGGGCGGAGTCGGAGGCGGAACGGATACCCTGAACACGCAGCTTGAAGTCGTCGGGGTTCGACGCGCGCAACAAGGCTTCATCATAGGTGATAAGGCTGCGCGAATAGAGATCGAACAGCGATTGGTCAAAGGTCTGCATGCCGTACTGGCTGGTTCCGGCGGCGATGGCGTCGTGAATCAGGCGCGTCTTGTCCGGATTGATGATGCAATCACGAATGTACGCGGTGGCGATCATCACCTCAACAGCCGGGACCCGGCCATTTTCATTGGCGCAGTGCACCAGACGCTGGCTGACGACGGCCTTTAGCGTAGCGGCCATCTGCAGGCGAATTTGCTTTTGCTCCGGCGGTGGGAAGACCGCGATGATGCGTTGAATCGTTTCCGTCGCGTCGAGAGTGTGCAAGGTAGAGAAAACCAGGTGTCCGGTTTCCGCGGCGAGCAGCGCTGTGGCGATCGTTTCGAGGTCGCGCATTTCACCGACCAGAATCACGTCGGGATCCTGGCGAAGTCCGGCGCGCAGGGCAGTGGAAAAGTTCGCGGTGTCGACTTCGACTTCGCGCTGGTTGATGAAGCTCTTCTTGTCGCGGTGCAGGAATTCGATGGGGTCTTCGATGGTGATCACGTGATCGGAGCGCGTGGTATTGATGCGGTCGATCATCGCGGCGAGGGTGGTGGATTTCCCGAACCGGTGGTGCCAGTGACGAGGACCAGTCCGCGTTGTTCTTCGCAAATCGTTTCGATCACGCGAGGAAGATTAAGCTCCTCGATGGTGCGAATCTTGGTGGGAATGACGCGCAGCACCATGCCGACGTTACCGCGCTGCTGAAACACGTTGACGCGGAAGCGGCCCAGGCCGGCGACTCCGTAAGCCATGTCCAGTTCCGCTGTTTCCTTGAATTTCTGCTTCTGGCGATTGGTCATCATGCTGAACGCCATGGACAGCATTTCTTCGGGAGTGACCCGCGGAACGTCGGTAAGCGGTGTCAGCGAGCCGTCCACGCGCAGACAGGGGTGATTCCCAACCTTCAAGTGGAGATCGGAGGCCTTGGTTTCAACGGCGCGGCGCAGCAGGTCATCAATGCTCAGGGCCATAGTAGGCTGTCTCCATGAAGTTTGGCGCTTTATCGAACGTAGCACCGAGGGGAGGGGCGGGCAAGCGCGCCGCAGCCCGGTGATGCCGCCTAGTAACGGCCCTTCCGGCGAGCGAAAACGCTCATACATGCTGGCAGCGGTACAGAATTGGGCGGCCTAGGCTAATTCCAGACCGCCTCAGGGAACAAAGCGCCTTAAAAACAAATCGGTTCAGCTCAATTCGGCGAGTGCGGCTTCCATCTCGGATCGCGCGTGTTCGTCGCCAGTTCGCTGGGCCGTGGCGACCCCTGCATTCAGCGTTGACCGAGCCTCGTCCGAGCGTCCAGACTTGGCCAGGAATTGGCCATATTGGAAGTATCCGGCGACGTAATCAGCGTGAGCAGCCAGCAGCGCTTTGAAATGCTCGTCGGCTGCGGTGGCATCCCCGGAATTCGCGCACTCCATCGCCAGTCCATAACGGGCGAACGCATCGCCGGGCTTGGCAATAACGAAATCTTCCAGAATCTGACGGCGTGTTTTCTTCTGTGGTTGGGTGGTGGACATGCGCATAGTATATTCGCGCGGCAGGAGAACGCCAACTAGCAGGGTTGCCGCGCTTGACTGTGCAATCAGGAGCGAAGTCACTGATGCCTCCATCTTCGACGACGAACAGATCGAAAGCTCTTTCGGAAAAACCTCTGCCAGGGCGGCCGGTCAGCGCTTCACGCACCGAAATGACGGAATTGGTGCTCCCCCAGGACTCAAATTTATTGGGCAATATTCTAGGCGGCCGAGTCATGCATTTGATCGATATCGCTGGAGCGATCGCCGCCCACCGGCACTGCCACCGCCAGGTTGTCACGGCGTCGGTGGATCACCTGGATTTCCTGAATCCAGTGCGCGTCGGAGACTTGATTGTTCTCGAGGCGCAGGTCAACCGCGCGTTTCATACCTCGGTGGAGGTAGGTGTCGAAGTTTTTTCGGAAGACTCCGTCGCGGGCGTTCGCAAACATACCACCCAGGCATTTCTAACGTTTGTGGCACTCGACGAGGCGGGTAAGCCGGTGCCAGTTCCTCCGTTGATCGTAAAAACCAGCGAAGAACGACGGCGCTACAGGGAAGCGGGAGGGCGCCGGAATCTACGTTTAAAAGCCCGCAAACAAGCCAAATGAAGATGGAACTGGCTGGATCCTGCTTAGGCGCTTCGCAGTTCGCGGCGTCCTCGGTATGAGCGCTTTTGAATTTTGAACCTGCCACTGCGATCTCACACCTGAAACGCTCAACACAGAGGACCCCGAGAAACTCAGGAGAGATCTGCGCCAAAAATTCGGTAGTGGGTCAGTTTGAAAATAAAGAGAAAGAAAGCCCAAATCCGGGGTCTTTTAGCTCCTGCCAGTAAGCCAAACATCTAATAATCCCCACCAACCGAAGAAACCTTTGGTCATTTTCCCCGTCCCACAATCGCCGCTTACAGCTCAGGCAATCAAAATTCGCAGGAGGAAAGTAGCCAGAAATATCCTTCTGAGGAACTGGAAAGACAAGGGCTGCCCCGCACTTGCAAGTTATTTCAACCTTGCCTATCTCTGAAAAGCTTACATTTAAGACATTTTTGGCTGTCATAAAACCTCTGATTTATAAAGCACCGCAGGTCTTCAAAATCGCACCCTCTGCCTGATTCGTCTTCCAATCCAAAGGAAGTAGCGCTATTTTCGGATGGCGGCTGCAAACTTCTTTCGCTAACTTCTGAAAATCCGATAATGTGCTCCGGGCCTCTGCGTCAGAGTTTGGTCTAGTTTTGAGAAGACTGAAAAGTGTTCGCTGTAATTGCATCTTCTCAAGCACGGCATAATCAGCTTCTATCAAACGATCTTGTCTCACGCTGGCGGCTTCACATGGCAATACGATAACCGTCCCGTTTGCTTTGACAGTACCAATGCCTTCTATTTTTTGATCGGCTGTCGAATTGACAGTACGGGACAGAACGCATACATATTCTGTTTTTCGCGGGTCCACTAACCCGGTTTGCGCTGCCAATCGCCCCCAACACACAAACAAAAGGCCCACAAAACTCAAGGTCACGATTTTCCGATAGTCAATTCTCATCTAGCGGTCCTCCCGAGAAGTGAATATCATACCCAATACTTGCCCTAAACGGACATATTCGCTAGACTACGCGCCACCGGAGGTCCGAATGGCTCTATATCTACTAAGCTATGACATATCTGAAAAAGACAACGATTATCAAAATCTATGGGATTTCCTCAAAAGACTTGGAGCGGTTAGGGTTTTATACTCTGAATGGGTCGTTCCATGGAAAAACAATTCAAGTGCTCTAGAACTCGTCAACGTCGTAATTCAACACGTAATGGCAGGTGACCACATTTTTGCATGTGAGCTTTTTAACAATACCCCAACTTGCGCGTGGAGAGGACTACAAGTCTCCAGTGCCGATTTCGAGTAATTTGTTGAGCAGATGGGCTCGGACAAACTGCTGATGTACCATTCGACGAAGTAAGCTTCGATAGCTTAAGAGAATCAGAGATTAGCACCAACGCTTTCCTTTCATCATTATTTTCTGGTTCTATATGTAATCCGGCTTGCCACCAAAACACTTTCATTATCGTTTCTCCTTCTTATAAGGTCCGCGTGGTTTGCTCTCGACAGCAGGCAATAGCGCGGCCAGTTCCTCAATGTCCCAAACATGGTCCGTAATTCCCGCTTCCATCGCTGGCGTGACTCGCAAGGTCTGGTGGACACGGCAGAAGTTGTAATACATGAAGTAGAGAGACAAACCCGCGACGTGATTTTCTAATTTCTTCGAGAATGCGTTGGTCAGCCGTGCGAAACGCCGCATAGACATTCGCATCGTCAAGTTGTGGCGCTCGACGTGGCTCGTAGAAATCTTGGCGTCCTTCGGGGAGCCGTTAATCTTGATGGTTCGCGTCCCGATGCAATTGGCTGGACTGTATTTCGTGTCCGGTGCGCTGTCGCCACCATACATCTTAATCAGCATGGCGTAGTGACCTGACCGGGGATTTTTGTACCAGCCGAAGTGAGAGAGAATCTCTTACGAGGAGGACGGCTGGATATGCCAAACAAGAGGTACAAGGCAGAACAGATCGTGACGTTGTTGCGGCAAATCGAAGTGGGAATCGCGAATGGAAAGACCACCCCGCAAGCCTGCAAGGAAGTTGAGATCACCGTGCAGACCTATTACCGCTGGAGGAAGGAATACGGCGGCCTGAAGCTGGATCAAGCAAAACGACTCAAGGAACTGGAAAGAGAGAACGCCAAACTCAAGCGAGTGGTGGCGGAGCTGTCGCTGGAGAAGCAAGTTCTCAAGGATATCGCGGAGGGAAACTTCTAAGCCCTGAGAGGCGTCGCTGTGCGGTGGAGCATGCGCGAGAGAAGCACGAACTTTCCGAGCGGCATGCTTGCCAACTGGTGAAGCAGTGGCGTGGAACGCAGCGCTACCTGCCGATCCAGAGAGTGGACGAAGATGCGCTGACCCGAGACATCATCACGCTGGCCAGTCAGTATGGCCGTTACGGCTACCGGAGGATTACGGCGCTGTTGCGGACCGCAGGCTGGCAGGTGGGGAAAGATCGAGTGCAGCGCATCTGGCGTCGCGAAGGGCTGAAGATACCCAACAAACAAAAGGCACGGAGAAGGCTCTGGTTAAATGATGGCTCCTGTGTGCGGCTGAGGCCTGAGCGGGCGAATCACGTCTGGAGCTATGACTTCGTGAGTGCAATGACCCACGATGGCAGAACGATTCGCATGCTGACGATGATCGACGAATACACGCGAGAGTGCCTGGCGATTCGAGTGGCGAGGCGATTGGGAAGCTACGAGGTCATCGAGGCGCTGGCGGATGTGATGCTGTGGCGAGGAGTGCCGGAGAATATTCGGTCTGACAACGGCGCGGAGTTTGTGGCCAAGGAACTGCGGAAGTGGCTGGCGAATGTAGGGACCGGAACGTTGTATATCGAGCCAGGCAGTCCTTGGAAGAACGGTTACTGCGAAAGCTTCAACGGAAAGCTGAGGGATGAATGCCTGAATGGGGAGATTTTCTACTCGCTGAAGGAGGCACAAATCGTGATCGAGAAGTGGAGAGTCGAATACAACACCAGGCGGCCCCACTCGGCGCTCGGCTACAGGCCGCCTGCCCCCGCGGCCTGTAGCCCCTGGGATCGGCCTAACCAAGATTCACAGTCCATGGCTGTGATATAAACTCTCTCACTCACCGTGGTACAAACACTCGGACCTGTTGACTTTTTCGAAACCCTATACCTCAGGTACATGCCATAGGACATCATGGTATCGGTGGTCCTGAGGCGTACAAATGAATTCTACTTCTATTGGATCGGAAAAATCAATGCCTTTTGTCTATTCACCTGATGTATTAAGCAATCTTGAACAAACCGTTTCAATAGAAAGACTTGCAAGCTACTCAGCGCTTACTGGTGGTGATAAAGCCGAAGCCATTCTTCTCCACGAGCGTAATACGATTATTTCAGAAGGGCTCTATGGGATACTTCAAGTCTTAGAAGTTTCTATACGTAATTCAATTCACCGGGTATTAACCACTGATATGGGTCGATCTGACTGGTATGATCATGTCTTGCTAAAACGAACAGAAAAAGAATCCATTCAAGAAGCCAAAGATAGCATTTGCCGCCGGACTAAGATATCCACTCCTGGAAGAATTGTGGCTGAACTCACTTTCGGATTTTGGGTTAGATTAATCTCTCCGAAATATGAGAAACTGCTGTGGGTCAAGCACATCTACAAATCTTTTCCAAATCTACATAAACCAAATAGAATATTAGTATTTGATCGCGTCGATAAGATTAGAAACCTCAGAAATCGGATAGCCCATCACGAGAGAGTCGTAAACAGAAACATCAATCAGGATTATCAAGAAATCTTAGAAACATTGAATTGGGTATGCCCAGTAACAGCGACTTGGGTGAATGCCCACAATTCCTTACAGAAAATCCGCAACAACGGTAGGAAAGCTACTTATTCCACCTAGAGTTAGCGGCTTTTTTGGCAATCTGTTTGCGCCGTTTAGCGGTCAGTTTCCTAGCCCTTACCTTACCGCCCTTTAACCACCTAGACGACCACGAGTGACAGCGGCAGCGTCCTTGTGCATAACAGGGACTTCCAACGGAGAGCCGTCTAGATGCTCGCCAATCGCTTTCTCGACTGTTTTACGGGCAATTGAGACTGAAGTCGCGGTCTTGTGTTTTACTTTTCACGCTCTCAAGCATAGGCCTTTTTCCTTTGTAGTCAAGACCCCGGAAATCAAACTGACCCACTACCAAAAATTCCGATTAATTGACCTGCGCCATCCAGGCGATCGGCGTGGTGGGTTGCGGACTGCCTCCGGCGGGTTCGTCCGTCACCGCCAGCGCCGCGATCTCATTCTTTGGCATGGTGACGGGAGCCACCATAGCAACCTCTCCAGCGGCGTCCGGATGGAAGATCGCGATGCTCACCGGCGGCCCTGATTTCGGCACAAGCCACAGCTGCAACGTACGCGCCGAAGGCATCGACGGCATCTGATCTGCGGTAATCGCCACGCCCATGTGCGGATGCAAATAGGCATGGACCATCGGCATGTTCTTGTCTTTGGGCATGAGCTTCAGTTGCGTGGAATCGGGCGAACTCATCACCATCGCGACCATGCGGTTCATTTCCAGCTGATTTTGAAGCGCCTGATTCTGCATCGTGGCCAGCTTCATTTCCTTGCGCAGCTCGGCCAGTTGCGCGCTTTGGCTATTCATCTGGCGAATCGTGTATCCGGTGATCAGCGCCAGGGCCGCAGCGGCAACCCATGCCCACGCCGGAAAAAGTGTGCGTGGCGCTGATCGCTTCGGCTGTTCACGGGAAACCACGCCGCGTGCCGGACCCGAAGCTAACTGGACCGCTTCCATGATTTTGTTACGCAACGCTCCGGAGGGCTGCGCCGCAGGTGCGGTGTGCGCGAGTTGCGCGACCATCCAGCGAGCCTCGGCGACTCCCGGCGTACATGTTGGGCAATTGCGAGCCAGGTGCGCCTCGATCTCCGCGCGCTCCTCTCCCTCAAGCACGCCCAGCGCGTACTCGTCGTAGAGCGCAGCAAGTTGTTCGCAGGTCATCACGAACTTGCCTCCCCAAGCGATTCCCGAAGCCTCAAAAGCCCGCCGCGAATCCAGCTCTTCACGGTGCCCAGCGCCTCGCCCGTTTTTGCCGCGATCTCGCTATGCGTGAGGCCCTCGAAGAAGGCCATCTCGATCGCCCGGCGCTGCGCTTCAGGTAAAGACGTAAGCAAAGCGCGAATTTTTTCGGCGCGCCTCGACTGGTCGATATCGCCCTCAGGATCTGGCCTCACCACGGCGGAGGGAAGAATATCGGAATCCGAATCCTCGCGCCGCCGTTGCTTCTCGCGCTTGAGACGCAGGAAATCGAGGGCCCGATTGCGAGCCATGGTAAAGAGCCACGGCTCCAGCGGTCCGCGTGAAATTTGAAAGCGGTCCGCGCTGCGCCAGAGTTGCAGAAAAATGTCTTGCACGATTTCTTCGGCCGAAGCGGGATTCTGAGCAATTCGCAGAACCAGGGAATAAACCGGCCTGCCGTACCGGTCGTAGAGTGCTTCGAGAGCGGTGGAATCCTGTTGCAGAATGCGTTCCATTAGTACAGCGTCCGTCGGCTGTTTGCCCTCGGGCCAAGGTTGGACGACTGCAAGCAGCAAAATCTCGTACCCTTTCCGTTCCTCCATAAATACGGAGAAACGTGGCGATTGGATGAGACGGAGACTTGAGACGATACCGTGCAACATCTTACTACGAGAAGAGAATTTTGTAGGACAGGCTTGCGCCTCTTCCAGGAAGCGTCATGCGTGCGCCACTGCGCCGACTCCCGCTGCGCCAATTGACGCTAGATAGACTCGGACTTCCTGGGCTACGCGGTTAGCCTGCTCGACGCAGGCGCCGATGGACGGGCCGTACAGATAATTTCCAGCAAGAAACAATCCGGGCGTCGATGCCGCCAGCGACTCGAGCGACTTGATAGTCTGCGTGTGGCCCAGATTGTATTGAGGTATGGCTCGCGCGTAAGTGTGCACGTTCGTGGCTAGCGGCTCTCCTGAAATCCCCAGGACCCGCGCGAGTTCGGCGCAAATGGTTGCCACGATTTCCTGATCGCTCAAGTCGCAAAATTTAGCATCCGTCGCGCCGCCCGCAAAGCTGGTGAGACTGACCATTCCGTCCGGCGCCCGGCCGGCAAACAGCGAGGAGTTGAACACCGTGCCCAGCACGTGCAGGCCCTCGGAGCGCGGAACGAGGAATCCAAATCCTTCGCAGGAACGCTGAATCTGCTCGCGCCGGTAACCAGCGGACACGACGGCCACCGGCGCATATTCTATTTTTGAAAACAGCGGCGCGAATTCACCGGAGATGCCCGCAAGAATCTTCGATGACGTATCCGTCGGCGTGGCCGCGACGATGGCGCTTGCCGCCAGCTTTTCCTCCCGCTTTTGTCGCACGACGTGGAGTTCAAAAAATGGCTTGCCATTGGTATCGCCGAGCCGCACGCCCGTAACGACGGTTCCCACTAAAAGGGAATCGCCCAGGCGTCCAACAATCGCGTGTGGCAACGATTCCATCCCGTCGCGAAACGAGCACAATCCCGCGCGCGGCGTGCCTTTCGGCGGCCGCGATTTCATCGCGCCGCGAAGAACGCTTCCGTATCGCGCTTCAAATTCGTGGAGCTTCGGAAACGCGGCGCGCAGGCTTAACTTCTCAGGATCGCCGGCGTACACGCCGGATACGAACGGAGCGACCAGACGATCCAGCAATTCGCCACCGAACTTGCGACGGGCGAACGCGGCGATCGATTCATCCTCAGCGGGAGGGTGCGTATGCCGCAGGATCTCCGTCAGCAGCCGCCATTTGGTGCCAGCGGAAAACAGCGGCGTAGTCAGCAGGGAAGGCGGTGCCAGCGGCGCCGGTATCAACTTTCCGCCGATCAGAATGTAGCGCGGCGTGCGCGGGTTTGCGTGCAAAAGGTGATCGCGCAACCCAAGCGCATCGATCAGCGCAAGCAGCGGTGCGGTTGACAGAAAACTTTGCGGGCCGAGGTCGTAACGGAATCCGTCCTTCTCGGTGGTCGCGATCATTCCGCCTGGGCGGCTAGCGGCCTCCAGCAAACGCACCGGAATTCCGTTCTGCTGGAGTTGATAGGCGCACGCGAGGCCGGAAATTCCTCCGCCGATGACCAGAACGGGATACACGTTGGGGGCCGGAAGGGGCACGAATCCTCGATCGGTCAGAGCGTTTTTGAAAAAAGCTGGCGGCTTTCGAGCTTCTGCTTCTCGAGATAGGGATCAAAGACCATGGCGATATTGCGAATGAAGATGCGTCCCAGGAGCGAAGTGCGCAGGACGCCGCCGTCGAATTCCAGCAGGCCATCGGAAATAAACGGGGCGAGGCGCTCAATTTCCGTGGCGAAGGTCTGATCGAAGTTGATTGCAAATTCCTGTTCGATTTCGTTTTTGTGGAGCACTCCGTGGCACAGGATACGGTTGATGACCGTGCGGCGGAGCAAATCATCTCCGGTGAGGCGGTAGCCGCGCATGGTGGCGAGCCCGCGTTGTTCAATGCGCCCGCGGTAGGCTGCAACATCGCGATCGTTCTGCGCATAGCACATGCCCACGCTGCTGATGGCGCTGACGCCCATGCCGTATAGATCGGCGCCCTCTTTCGTGGTGTACCCCTGAAAATTGCGGTGCAGCGTGCGTTCGCGCTGAGCGACGGCCAGTTCGTCGTCCGGGCGCGCGAAGTGATCCATGCCGATGTACTGGTATCCGGCATTTAGAAAACTTTCCAGGCCGGCGCGAAAGATGCGGAATTTTTCCATGCCCTCCGGGAGGCGCGTGGCCAGCGCGCCCTGCTGTTTGCGCAGCCACGGCACGTGCGCATAGCTGAACATGGCAACGCGATCCGGAGCGATCGCAACCACCTGCTCTACGGTATGCGCAAAACGCTCCGCAGTCTGTAGAGGAAGACCGTAAATCAGGTCGACGTTAATGCTGTCAAAGCCGAGACGGCGCGCTTCTTCGATCAGCCCGCGCGTCATATCCAGCGGTTGCACGCGGTGGATCGCCTGCTGCACTTCAGGATTAAAATCCTGAATGCCCATGCTCAGGCGGTTAAAGCCGAGCCGCCGCAGAGTTTCCAGATGCGCGTGCGTCGTCACGCGCGGATCGATCTCAATGCCGATTTCCGCGTCCGGCGCAAAGGTGAAGCGCTCCGCGGTGAAGCGAAACAGGCCTTCCATTTGCTCTGGCGTCAGATACGTCGGCGTGCCGCCGCCCCAGTGAAACTGCACCACGGGCCGGTCGCGGCTTACGAATCGGCTGACGTGCGCGATCTCGCGCTCGAGAATTTCAATGTACGGTGGCGCCACGCTGTGGTCCTTGGTGATGACCACGTTGCACGCGCAGAACAGGCAGAGGCTCTCGCAGAAGGGAAGATGCATGTAGAGCGAAACCGGGGTGCCTGCCGCATTGGCCGTCGTGCAATACTGCTCAAGATCATCTGGCCCGAAATTATCCTGCCATACGGGCGCCGTGGGATAGCTCGTGTAGCGCGGTCCCGGCCGATTATATTTTTCAAGAAACCCTTCGGAGATCTCGAAGCGTTCCCGATTCAATTGTAGATGGAGGGTTGAGTCGCTCATGGCGGGATGCTAGCGCGCCCCTTCCACGCGGACTTTGTCGATTACCGGCGCCGCCTGGCCCGCTTGTACGAACGCGCGCGCATTCTCAACCGGCGTCTGCTGCAAAATACCGTGCCCGAGGTTCAGGATGTGCCCGACACCGCCCGAACTCTCCACCGCTTGGAGCGCTGCGCGGCGCACGCCCGCTTCAGGACCGAGCAGCACGCAGGGGTCGACGTTGCCTTGCAGCGCAATGCGCGAACCGACCATCTCGCGGACGGTGGCTAGGTCGACGCGCCAATCCACGCTCAGCACATTCGCTCCTGATTCAGCAGCCGCCAACAGCAAGTGGCTGGATGCCTTGGTGTAAAGGATCACGGGCGTATCGCCTGCGCCAATTTCCTCAATCAACAGCTGCGTCGCGGGCAATTCAAATTCCCGGTATTGATCGAGGGTGAGTTCGCCCACCCAGGTGTCGAAGAGTTGCACGGCGGCAGCGCCGGCATCGATTTGCGCGCGCAAATAGCGGGCGGTGGCGCGGGCGATGCGCTCCAGCAGGCTTCGAAACAGTTCCGGATCAGAGTAAAGCATCGTCTTGGCTGCGGGAAATCCGTCTTTGCCGTGGCCCTCGATCATGTAGCAGGCCAGGGTCCACGGAGCAGCCGCAAATCCCAGGACTGGAATGTCGGGACCCAACTCCCGGACCAGTCCGCGAATTGCTTTCATCAGGAAGCCCGTCTCCAGCTCCGGATCGAACGAGGAGAGTTCGCGAATCTGCGCCGCGGTACGAAGAGGGGACTGGATCACCGGCCCTTTATCCGTTAATTCGAATGGCAGGCCCATGGCACCGGCGGGAATGAGGATGTCGGAAAAAACGATAACGGCGTCGACGCCCAAAATACGGCGCGGCTGGAGGGAAACCTCAATCGCCAGTTCCGGCGTCTTGCAGACTTCCAGGAAATTATGCTTCTGGCGGATGGCGCGATATTCCGGCAGGTACCGCCCGGCCTGGCGCATGATCCACACCGGCACCCGCTCCACAGGTTCACACCTGCAGGCGCGCAGAAATAATTCTTTCCGGTTCACGGATTCGGGCGAAGGAGTCATCAGGTTCAGGATTCTCATTCATCATAACAAAAGCTCGGGTCGCCTGCATGGCTGCATATTCCGAATACCCGCTTGTGAGTGCTCGTTGGGAAGTCCTGGAGCTAATCAAACACACCCATGCACCACGAGGGTCGCGGCGGCCGCCGTCCAAATCGCCTCAGCTACTCGTCGTCCGGCAGGACCGGCAGGACCATGGGATTCACGGTCGTTGGATCGTCGCGCAATTTAATGTATAGCAGCGTTCCATTCGGGCGCGGAACGCTCAACGTGGAGTCCGGGAAACCGACTGGCACGGCGACCGAATGAGTGAACTGCGAATCCGAAGCGACGGAGTCCAGTAGAAATAGATTGCCTCCAATTAGCCGGCATTGTTTATCAGGTGTGCCAGGGCAGCGAATCTCCTTCAACGTGGGAATCCTCACGAGGGTCGCGAGCGGTTGCCAGTCGCCATTCTCGCCGTCGCCTTGGACCGGCCGAAAACGAAGAGGCCCGAAAGCCGACGGCCCAAAACTCTTCAGCGGATCGAGAATGGCCAGCAACGTTTGCGAATTCTGCAGGATCAGGTTTCCGTCCGTGACGCTCAGCAATACGTGAAACGAGTCGTCCTCGCTGGAAACTTCGATCTTTTCAGTGCGCGGAAAGCTCTCCGGCACATCGCTTTTCAAGAAAAACGACAGCCGTCCATCCTGCGGCAGCTCGTCCAGGCCTTTCAGCAGTACCGGCGAGCGATTGGTTCCCGATTGCACGCTCTTGCTGATCAATTCCACTTTTGGCCGCGGATTATCGACCGTTGTCTGCAAATCCAGCACGCGGCCGTCTTTCAGGTCCACATGCGCGACGAGTTGCTCGTGGGTCTGAAGCGAGGCCGCGGGCGCGGCGTTCACGACAGCCAGCTGCAGTACGTCTTTCTTGTCGGCTCGGGATAATTTCATCGGCACGAAGCGAATGCCTTTCAACTCAAAACTATTCACTTCGTCCAGTCGCGTGCCGGTCAGCACGCCCTGTTTGTCGCCCGCGTTGATTTTGAAGTGCTCGAGTTCGGCCGCCTCTGCGTAGGTTGGCAAAACAAGTTCGTCAGACGTGCTTACGCCAAACTGTTTCACGGTCAATTTTAGGGAGGCTGAAGAGGCATCTTTCAGCGGAATCTTGACTTCCAGCTCATCCGGTTTGGTGGCTTTCCAGGTGGACTGGAGATCCTTATGCTGGTCGTCCTGCACCTTCACGTCATTCACGCACACAGCGCAGTCCGAATGCAAATGTACCGTGTCCTCCCGGCCCAGGATCAACGCGCCATGTTCTTCAGGTTTCACGTTCCAGGTAGCGGAGTGCGCATTACGCAAATGAAAAGCGGGTCCTTCGAATGAATCAAAGCCCCAATTGCCGTAGAGTGTCGCCGTCACGTCAGAATCCAGGTCGGTATTCTGCAGCCCGTGAGTATCGATCACGAACCCGCCTTGCTCCGGATCGGCCGCCGCCGGCAGATTCATCACGCTGCCACCTTTTCCGTTGATCCGCAGCACAAAATCATGGGCGATTTGGGTGGAATACACCAAGGGTGCGCCATCGACCGCCAGGACGAGAGGCGCTTTTTCGAGACATAGAATTTCATCGGGATGCACGGCGCGCAGGGGAGGCAACTGCGCCGCTTCGACCGCCGGCAGACCCACGACTAATACAGATTTCGGATTCCGGAAGGACGGAGGATTATTGAGCCGGAGATTCAGTTGCGAGCCTTTTGGCAGCGCCAGCGCAGGAATGTATTGGTAGGAGGCCGTGTGAAGGCTGCCGAGGATGCGTGCCAGATCCACGACGGCTCCGACGTACGCGCTATAAAATCCTCCGCCAGCCATGGAAGTCGCGCTCAGGGCGCCCATCAAGTCCGAAGCCGGACCAGAGGTCAGCGCTGCCACCATGGACTGGGTGTGTCCATCGTCCAGAACCAGCTGATCGGAGTTCTGTGTCAGGCAGGTGGATTGTTCCTCCGCGGGTTTGTCAAAACACTGTTCGTCGAGCTTGATGCGCAACGTTCGAGCCAGCAGAACGGATCGATCGTGCAGCGCCTTGGGATCCAGCGCAGCGCTGCGCTTTATTTCTTCGAGATAACGTTCCGAGCGGGTGCGATCCAGGCTAGCCTGATTCAAATCCTGCACCGCCCTGACAAATATCCCGGGTTTGCTGCGGACCGCGGAACGCAAGCTACTGAAATCGCCGCCGGTTTCGGGAGCCAGAAATAATGCCGCCTGCTGCGCATCCGCGGGAACGGTAACGGTAATTCCTTCCGCGATCATCTGGCGGCTCCAGGTTTCCGCCCGGGTAAACCAGTTTTCGGGCGGCGGGTTCGTCGTGCCGCGCATGAACGCGACGACCAGCAGATAATGCACCGATTGATCTTCGGGGAGATTGACATGTATCCACAGGCGGTCCCCGGGCAGCAGATTGGGCACATCCGCGATCCCCAGCTTCTTGCCGGCGCGGGTGACGTCAACTTCCATTTTCGGGCCGGTCAAATCAAAAGCGTTGTCGGGTTTCGCGATCGTCGGGCAAACCACTGCCAACGCGCAGGTCAACAAAGCCAACACATAGGAGAACAAGCTGGCGTGAAATAAATGGGCCCTCTTCCCGGCCTTCATGAAATCTCCCCTTGGACACCAATCGATCGTCTGTTTCGTATTGTACTAACGGCGCGGAATCGAGCGAGTTACAACGAAGAGATATACGCCGTTATCTGGTGACAGCCGGGCGGGCAACAAGGATTCTATCGAACCGCGGGGAACGATTCACCCCGAATTTTCGGTTTGTTTCGCGAGGTGAACAGGGAAGTCTTGTCGTGCCCACCTTCGGTGGCTGAATTTCCCCTTGAGCGAACGCCCGCCTGACGCGGGCGCTACAACGTCTTAAAACTTTAGCATTGAGGTCCGCGTCAGCGTCACCTGGCTTGTAACTCCTGCCGGCGCGCCCTTGAACAGGTGGTACGCAGAATATTGTTCCTGATAGGAGTTCTCCGAGGAGAGGCAATCAATCGGGACAATCACCTTGTAGCCGCGCTGGGCTGCGCCGCCCCCAGTCCCGATTCCTACCCCCTGAAACGACGTGCCGCAGACGATCACGGTCTTAATGCCGCCGGCTTTCAGCTTTTCCTCGAGATTTGAACCGATAAATTTGTCCGGCCCGTTCTGGCGCACCCATTCGCCGTCCTTTGCGGTGAATCCCGGATCGATCTGATCCGCAGGCGTGGCCTTGCCGTCGCTTCCCACGAAGCTGTACCACACCATGATTCCGGCTTTGCGTGCCGCGTCGTGCAACTTCTTGACGTTGGGTACGGTCGCCACGCAACGCGGGCGCGCGCCGCAATTCGTCTTCATCATGTCCAGGATCAGCAAAGCGGTCGTCGACGGTTCGAGCGTCACGGGTTTCACTTCGACTGGAGGAGGCGCTTTTACCGAGGCCCAATCGTCCAGAATATCGGCTGCAGCGGAGGCCGCGCCAAACGCAGCAATGATCGCTAAGGCAGCTCCGGCCGCACCACGCAAGAAAATTCGGTTATTGAACATGGTGCTCTCCTTGAATTGACACAGATGGGAGTTACTAGCCGATTGCGAGTGCTCTAACGTTCCGCCGCATCGTACGCTTCCAAGGTGCTCGAAACAACGATTTTTCGGCGAGGAAACGACCTCTGAAAACGACGACTGTGGACTTGTAGACCGATGGCCCCCCGGGATTCCTGCTTTCATTCTTGGGAATTGGCTATAATGTTGAGACAATGAATCCTCGCGTCGGGGTGAAACTACGAAGCTCCGCGCCTGTGCGTGCACAAAATGACTAGTCCCTACGTAATCGCGACGCTCTTTTTTTATGCGGTGAGCCTCGCGCTGTACATCTGGAATCTGCGCGAACCGTCACGGCTGGCGGGAATTGGCGCCACGTCATGCCTGGTGGTGGGGCTGGGGCTTCATTATCTGGCTCTACTCGCCCGATCGCGACTGATTCATGCCGTCCCTTACGACGATCTTTTCGGTTCGCTATCGCTTTTTGCGTGGTTGCTCGCTGCGACCTACCTGTGCCTGGAAGCCATTCATCGCCGGCGTGCGGTCGGCCCTTTCGTCTTGCCGATCGTGCTGGGAGTCTTTTTGCTCGCGCACCTGCCTGAAGCGCGGCCGGTCAAAGCACCGCCGGCTCAGGGGGCACTCTTTGCGTTCCATGTGACGTTGAACATCTTGGCGTATTCGGCGTTTGCGCTCTCTTTCGTGCTGAGCATAATCTTTCTGGTGCAGAATTGGCGGCTGCGCAACCGCAAATTGGGCGTTGTGGGATGGCGGTTCCCGGCACTCGATGTTCTGGAGCGCATGGCGCGCAGCAGCGTTCTGATTGGTTGCGTATCGCTGGCAGCGGGCATGACCGCGGGCTTGATCTGGGCCCACCGTCTGGAGGGGCAGTATTGGGACGGCGATCCGAAAGTAATCGTCACGGTGCTGATATTTTTAATTTATGTGGGCTATACCGTCCTTTCGCGCACTGCGGCGTGGCGCGGCGCCCGGGCTTCGGCGCTTTGTATATTTAATTTTATGTTTGTGATTTTCAGCTACAGTATCGTGAACCGTTATCTATCCCATTTTCACCGGTATTTCTGACGGTTTTACAATATCAGCGTGTTCCGTAAAGAACGGGAATCGGGGAAGCTGGGCGAGCATTTCGTAGATGGAAATTGTTCTCATCGGACTGAATCACCGAACGGCTTCGGTCGAGGTGCGAGAGCGCGTTGCGTTCACCCCTGAACAGGCGCGTGAAGCTGCCGGACAGCTGCGTTCGCGCGGCATCCTGGAGGAATCGCTGGTCCTTTCGACCTGCAATCGCAGCGAACTCTATGGAGTTCCGCGCGAAGACGCGACCGACAGCGCGGGAGCCGTCGAACTGTTCGTGGCGTCCTTCCATCAACTATCCCTCAGCGAACTGGACGGCTCGCTCTACCGGCATCGTGACAGCAACGCCGTGCGGCATCTCTTCCGTGTTTCCGCCGGGCTCGATTCCATGCTGCTGGGCGAAGCGGAAATTCTGGGCCAGGTGCGCGACGCCTATCAGATCGCATTGGACCGCGGCGAAACGGGCCCGGTGCTCAACCGCATGTTCCAGGCAGCGCTGGAAGTGGGCAAGCGCGTGCGCAACGAAACGGAACTGGGCACGCGGCCGGTTTCGGTGGCATTTTCGGGGGTGAAGCTGGCCGAGCGCATTTTCGGCAAGCTAAACAACCACCGCGCGCTGATCGTCGGGAGCCGGAGCGACCAGCGAGCAAGTGGTGCGGCACCTCTGCGATCGCGGCATCAAGCAGTTGCGCGTTCTGAATCGCACACCGGAGCACGCCGTCGAGCTTGCGGCGCGCTTTGGTGGAGAAGTCGTGCCCTGGGAAAATCTGGGCGCCGCGCTCGAATGGCCGGACCTGATCGTGACTTCGGTTTCCGCCAGCGAGCCGATCTTGACACGCTCCATCATCGAGCGGGCCATGGCCGCCCGTGGCAACCGCGCGCTGCTTGCTGATCGACCTCGGTGTTCCGCGCAACGTCGCATCCGACGTTGGGGATGTCTATAACACCTATCTGTATAACATCGACGACCTGACCGAAATCGTGGAACAAAACAAAAAGGCGCGGGTGGCCGAAATTCCGCGTGCCGAAGCGATCATCGACGAGCAAGTGGAAAAATTTCTGCACTGGCAGGCCGGAGTCGCCGCGGGCGCCGTGCTCGGCGACCTGCGCAACAAACTGGCAGCCGAGCATGAGGCCTTCGTCCAGGAACGGCTGGCATCCATGTCCCATCTGTCGGAAGGGGATCGCGCGCAGGTCTCGGCCATGCTGCAGGAATTTCTCGATCGCGTGGTCCTCACTCCGGCGGAACGCATGCGCGGCATTCCGGAATTGCGCCGCAAACTGCAAAATTTTGAGGCCATTCGGGATTTGTTTCACCTCGATCGGGAGAAGCCTTGAAGGCGCTGCGAATCGGCACCAGGGGCAGCGCGCTGGCTCTGTGGCAGGCGCGGAGCATCGCCAAGGCGTTGCTGGAGATGACGCGACGTCCAGCCCGAAATTGTCACCATCAAAACTTCCGGCGATAAATTTCAGCAAACAAGTTTCAGCCAGATCGGGACCAAGGGAGTGTTCATCAAGGAACTCGAAGATGCGTTGCTCGATGGGCGCATCGACCTCGCCGTCCACAGCATGAAGGATGTGCCCACGGAAATGCCCGAAGGACTGACCATCGCCGCGATCGGGAAGCGGGAAGACGTGCGCGACGCGCTGCTTTCTCCAGTGGAGCGACTCTCGCGTCGCTGCCGCACGGTGCGCGAGTGGGCACGAGCAGTCTGCGCCGCCAATCGCAATTGCTTTACGCGCGGCGCGATTTGCGCGTGCTGGAACTTCGCGGAAACGTCGACACGCGAATCGAAAAACTGAAACGCGGCGATTATGACGCGATTGTGCTGGCCAAGGCCGGGCTGGACCGCCTGGGCTTGAGCCGGAAATATCAGCGAGGTGCTGCCGCACGAGGTGAGCTTGCCCGCCGCGGGACAGGGCGCGATCGGAATCGAAACCCGCGCGGCATGACACCGAAACGTTGCGCGTTCTTGCCGCGCTCGAAGACGCGGAAGCGCGCAGCGCGGTGACCGCGGAGCGCGCCGCGCTTGCGGGTCTTGGCGGCGGGTGCCAGGTGCCGATTGGCGCGTGGGGACGTCGTCGAACAGCGGAAACTTGCAGCTGGATGTGGTCGTGCTTTCTCCGGATGGCACGCAGCGCATGTGGGAAAAGGATTCGGCTCGCTCCGGAGGAAGCTGAAGCGATTGGCAAGCGGTCGCCCAAAAATTGCTGCGAACGTGGCGCTGCAGCGCTTGCTGGAGCACGAAAGCCGCGGGACCCGCGCATGAGTACGGCCGGGCCGCTGCAGGGAAAGCGGATCGTTGTCACTCGTGCGATGGAGCAGGCCCGCGATCTGATGACGCGTCTGGAAGGGATGGGCGCGACGGTGTTGCTGTTTCCGGCGGTGAGTTTTTCCGAGCCTGCCGATACAGCCGAGACTGGATCGATGCCATCCGTTCTCTCGGCGGATTCGATTGGATTTTGTTCACCAGCGCGAATGCCGTGCGATTTTTTGCGCGTCGCTGCCGGAAGCTGGGAGTCGAGCCCGATCCAGGATGAAACTATCGCTGCGCCGCGGTCGGTCCGGCAACCGCGAGCGCCGTGGCCGCGGAAGGGTTTTCCGGTCGACCATGTGGCGCAGGAATTTCTGGGTGTGGCGTTGGCCCGCGAACTTCGCTGCGACGCTGGCCGGAAAGAAGATTCTTTTGCCGCGAAGCGAACGCGCCCGCGCCGATCTGCCGAATGCGCTGACGAGCGTGGGCGCGGAAGTCACCGAAGTCGTGGCGTATCATACGGGAGGTATTGGCGTGATCGAACCCGGAGTGATGCGGCGATTCGCGAGGCCGAAGTGGACGTGATTTCCTTTTTCAGCCCATCGGCGATCGAGAATATGCGCGCGGAGCTTGGAGAGGAAATGCTTTCGCGGCTGGGCGCAAAAGCGGCGCTGGCCGCGGTCGGCCCAGTGACGGCTGCAGCGTTGCGCAACGCCGGCCTGCCGGTGGCCATCGAAGCGCCGCTGGCGACGGCGGAATCGATGGCCGCGGCCATCGAAAAGTATTTTTCGCCGAGCACACGACTCAAAAGCGAGGGCGGTATGAGTTTTCCGGTAACCAGGCCGCGCCGGCTGCGGCGCAGCGAAGCGATTCGCTCGCTGGCGCGGGAGACGCGGCTGTCGACGCATGGCTTTATTTATCCGATGTTCGTGTGCCCGGGCAAAAATGTGCGCAATCCGATCGGCTCGATGCCGGGCGTCGCGCAGCAGTCGGTGGACACGTTTCTGGAGGAATGCCGCGAAGTGGAGCAACTTGGCATTCCCGGAATTATTTTGTTTGGCATTCCGGACAAAAAGACGCGCTCGGCACGGAGGCCTATGCGGCAGATGGCGTGGTGCAGCGCGCCATCGAGGCGGTACGGAAAGCGAATCTGAATTTGCTGGTGATGACGGACGTGTGCTTTGCGAATACACGGACCATGGGCATTGCGGAATCGTTGAAAACGGGGAAGTGAAGAACGATCCGACGCTGGAATTGCTAGCGAAGGAATCGGTCTCCCATGCCCGCGCCGGCGCCGATATCATTGCGCCTTCGGACATGATGGACGGGCGCGTCGGGGCCATTCGCAAAGCGCTGGACGGTGCGGGATTTCAGGACGTCGCGATCATGAGCTACGCAGCCAAGTATTGTTCCGGATTTTACGGGCCGTTCCGCGAGGCGGCGGAGTCCGCGCCGCAATTCGGTGACCGGCGCGGCTACCAGATGGATCCGGCCAACGCGCGCGAGGCGCTGCGCGAAGTGGAACTGGACCTCGCCGAGGGTGCCGACATGGTCATGGTGAAGCCGGCGCTGGCCTATCTCGATATCATTCAGCGCGTGCGCGAAACATTCAGCATTCCGGTGGGCGCATACAACGTCAGCGGCGAATACGCCATGGTCAAAGCGGCCGCCGCGAACGGCTGGATCGAAGAAAAGCGGATCGCGCTGGAGATTTTGACGGCCATTCATCGCGCAGGCGCCAGCATCGTACTGACCTACCATGCCAAGGATGCCGCCCGTTGGTTGAAAAACTCTTGAAGCGAAATTTCCCGTCCACAGGCGAACGATGAGTTCACCAAAACTGGTAAAAATGCAGCGTCCTAGCTCCGAGGAAATATTCCGCCGCGCGACTGACGTGTCTGGTCGGCGGAGTGAACAGCCCGGTGCGCGCATTTCGCGCCGTGGGCGGGGAACCGATCGTCGTCGATCGCGCGGCAGGCGCGCGGCTGTGGGACGCCGATGGAAACGAGTACATCGATTACGTCTGCTCTTGGGGGCGCTGATTCTGGGCCATGCGCATCCCAAGGTCGTGCAGGCCATCGCGATCAGGCGCGCCGCGGCACGAGCTATGGCATGCCCACCGAACTTGAAGTCGAACTTGCGGTCGCGGATCCGAAAAGCGCTTCCTTCCTGCGAAAAAGTAGATTCGTCAGCTCCGGCACCGAGGCCACAATGAGCGCCGTGCGCCTGGCGCGCGCCGCCGCTGGTCGCGACCTGATCATCAAATTTGACGGCTGCTATCACGGGCATTCGGACAGCTTTCTATCGGAAGCAGGCTCGGGCCTGGCGACGCTGGGAATCGCCGCATGCCCCGGCGTGCCGCAAGCGCTGGCCGAATTGACGCTGAACGCTGCCATACAACGATGCGGCGGCGGTGGAAAAGCTTTTCGATCTGCATCGCGACAAAATTGCTGCGGTGATCGTCGAGCCGGTCGCGGCCAATATGGGCGTCGTTCCTCCCGAAACCCGGCTTTCTTCAATCCCTTCGCGATCTTTCGTCGCGCCATGGTGCGCTGCTGATTTTTGACGAAGTGATAACCGGATTCCGCGTGTGTTATGGCGGCGCGCAAACGTTGTTCGAAATTACGCCGGACTTGACCACGCTCGGAAAAATCATCGGTGGAGGATTGCCGGTCGCCGCGTACGGTGGCCGTCGCGATTTGATGGATCGAGTCGCGCCGCTCGGACCGGTCTATCAGGCGGGAACGCTTTCCGGAAATCCGCTGGCGATGAGCGCGGGAATTGCTTCGCTCGATCTGCTGGCCGCTCCCGGATTTTACGAATCGCTCGACGCGCGAGCGAAACGCCTCGGCGACGGCATCGTGGAGGTGCTCCGCGAATCGAAGGTGCCGGCGACCGCGGTTCGCTCAGGCTCGCTGCTCACGCTGTTCTTTTCGCATGAGCCGGTGACCGATTATGCCGCGGCGAAAAAGTGCGATACGCGCCGCTTTGCGGAATTTTTCCGCGGAATGCTCGATCGTGGCGTTTTCATCGCGCCGTCGCAATTTGAAGCGTTGTTCGTTTCAGCGGCACACACGGACGAGGACATTGATCGTACACTCGCAGCATGTACGCGAGAGCTTAGCCGCAATAGCGGGATGAAATTCGTCGCAGCGAAATTAGGCAGCGCCGGCGTCTCTCGGCGATTTTTGTGCAACACTCCAGGCAAAGCTTTGGCAAGCTGCCGAAACGTCGCTGCGAAGCGAAACTTAAGCGACCGTCCATGGACTTAAAGAAGGAGAAGTAATTCATGTCCGATGAACTGAGCGAGCTTCAAGAGAACGCGGAACACGGCCGCGAAAATCCTTCGCTCGCCCCGGTTTCGGTCACCATGGCGATCCTCGCCGTCTGCGTGGCCGTGGTTTCCTTGATGGGACACCGCTCGCATACCGAAGAATTACTCACGCAGAATCGCGCGACCGATCAATGGGCGTATTATCAGGCAAAAAATATTCGCCTGCACAACTATCAGATGAGCCTGGACCTCCTCAACCTGGTTGAATTCAAGGACAAGGAGCTGGCCGGGAAAGTTCGCGAAAAGTATCAAGGCGAAGTCGAACGCTATACGAAAGAGCAGGCTGAGATGGAGGAGAAGGCCAAGGATTTTGAGAAAGAGTCGGCGCGCGCGCAACGCAAAGCCGACCGTTTCGATCTGGGCGAAGTGTTTCTGGAAATTGCGCTGGTGATTTCGTCTCTTGCGCTGCTGTCACGAAAGCGAATCTACTGGTTTCTGGGAATTGATTTCCGGGGTTGCGGGGCTGGCTGTTGCCGTCACCGGCCACCTGATGCGTTAGCGCAGGCTGGTGAGCGCGTCACGATGCCGGTGGAGCCGCGCGCAGCCTTAGCGTGGCCACTTCGCGAGTCAGTTGATCGAGCCGTTCCAGAACTTCGCGGTGTCGCGTTTCTTCCGGGACCGGTTTCTTGGCGGTGAAATAAATCATGCCGCTCGGATCGAGCGTGGCACAATCCACTTCGCCCAGGTTCCCGAATCCCTGTTTGTGCGCGGCGGCTTCGAGATCCTGTACCGTGAGTACTTCCTTGGCCAGCTTGTCTTGCAAAATTCGGCCGTTTTCGATCAGCACGGTGGCTTCGCCCTCAACCAGCCGGTCCAGTTTGTCGTGCCGGAAAAGAAAACGCACCACCAGATAATTGACCAGCAGCAAAGTCGCTGCGCCGATAATTCCGCCGGTCACGCTGTTGTCGTCTCCGATGATGGCGTTCTGTACGGTGTTTGAAAGCGTCAGTAGGACGACCAGATCAAATGGATTCAGCTGCGCCAGTTCGCGCTTGCCCGCCAGACGCAATCCAATCACCAGAAAGAGATAAACGACGATGGGTCGCAGAATTTTCTCCGCCACGGGTAGCGCGAGAACAAACATGTCGGTCAGAACTTTAGAGTGCATTGAAATCTCCTGAATGCCGAAAAGAACCATGGAGTGCTGAAAGATGTGGCCACAAATAATGTCGCTGGCAGCCCTTCACAGGCATCGCGCAGCGTACCACGCTGGGGATTTCCGGCAAACTCAACAGAGTGCGGCAAATGCTGACGCAGCGTCGCCCCGTTTGCTGCGGGTTTCCTCACGGTTCCGGCCAGTGGCGGCGCGATCCCGTCTCTTGACGCGATTCTCCTGCTCTTGTATATTCTTTTTCGCCATGAAGTGCTCCGCGAGACACCACGGTCATCATCACCATCACGGCGTACGACCGTGCCCGCGGAGGCTTGAGTAGCGCATCGAGATTCGCACTCATCGGCCCGCTGGTGCGGTAAGCGCCAGCGGGTTTTTTATTTTTGGGCGCCCCTACGGACCGGCGCGACAGTTTTCGGAGGAGCGATGGAACTGGATTTCAAGAAGCTGGATGGACTGGTTCCCGCGGTGATTCAGGACGCGGGCACCGGGCGAAGTTTTGATGCTCGGGTTCATGAACGCCGAAGCTTACGCTGAAACGCAGGCGCGCGGCGAGGTTACGTTCTTCAGCCGCTCGCGCAACAAGCTGTGGCGCAAGGGCGAGCAGAGCGGCCACGTTCTGAAGGTGCGCGACATTCGCGTGGATTGCGATGTCGACGCGCTGCTCATTCGCGTGGATGCGATCGGCCCCGGAGTTTGTCACGAAGGGTACCGCTCCTGTTTCTTCCGCCAGCTTTCCGCGGATGGCCAGGCCAAGCTGATTGCCGAACGCACCTTCGACCCGAACGCGGTCTACGGAAAGGATTCGCGCGGATGAGCGTACTTCGCCTCGGAATTCCCAAGGGCAGCCTGCAGGATGCGACGATCCAGCTTTTTGCCAAGGCCGGATGGCGCATCTCGATCAACTCGCGCAGCTATTTCCCGGGCATCGACGATCCGGAAATCAATTGCATGCTCGTTCGCGCGCAGGAAATGGCGCGCTACGTGGAAACCGGCGCGCTCGATGCGGGAATCACCGGCCGCGACTGGGTTTCTGAAACGGGCTCAAAGGTCGCGGAAGTCGGCGAACTGATGTACTCCAAGCAAAGTCTGTCTCCTGTGCGCTGGGTGCTCGCGGTGCCCGAAGATGGCCCCATTCAATCGGTGAAGGACCTGGCGGGAAAAGTGATCGCCACGGAAGTTGTGAACCTTACAAAACAATATCTGGCGCGCAACAATGTCGATGCGCGCGTGGAGTTTTCCTGGGGCGCGACGGAAGTGAAGGTGCCGCAACTGGCGGACGCCATCGTGGAAGTCACCGAAACGGGTTCGTCATTGCGTGCGAATCACCTGCGCATCATCGATACCATCCTCGAATCGCGCACGGTGTTTATCCTCAATCATGCGGCGGCCGCCGATCCCTGGAAATCTGAAAAAGTGTCGAACATTTTCCTGCTGCTCTCCGGCGCCATCGCGGCATACACGAAAGTGGGCATCATGCTGAACGTACGCAAGGAGCATCTCGCAGCGGTGTTGGCCGCGCTGCCGGCTCTCAAGAATCCGACGGTTTCTACATTGAGCGATCCGGATTGGATTGCGGTGAATACGATCATCGACGAGGACGTGGTGCGTTCGATCATTCCGCGGTTGAAAGCAGCGGGCGCGCAAGGAATTGTGGAATACCCGCTGAACAAGATCGTGTTGTGATCGGTGGGGAGATATTTTCAGGGAATTGGATGCGCATACTTAAGCTAACGGACGCGGTAGCCGACAAATTTCTCGCCCGGCGCAGCTCCCATGACGCTGCGGCGGAGCGTATTGCCTCCGGGATTCTTGCCGACGTCCGGAAGAAAGGCGACGCCGCGGTATTTCGCTGGGCGTTGCGCCTTGACGGCCTTCGCCTCACACGACAGTCGTTATGGATCAGCCCGGCGGAAATTCGCGTCGCGAAACGAACTGTGCCGGTTGAACTGCTGCGGGCGATCGAGTACGCGGCGCGCAACATCCGCCGTGTGGCCGAACAGCAGCGCCCGCGCTCGTGGACCATTACTGTCGAACCCGGAGTTCGCGTCGGACAACGAATCACGCCGCTCGGAACCATTGGTTGCTACATTCCCGGCGGAAGGTTTTCGCTTTTTTCAACGCTGTTGATGACCGCCATTCCGGCGCAAGTGGCCGGGGTGAAGCGCATCATCGTAACCTGTCCGAAACCGAGCGCCGCGCTGCTCGCGGCCGCCGACATCGTTGGCGTGAAGGAAATCGCCCGGATGGGAGGTGCGCAGGCAATCGGCGCACTCGCGTATGGCACGCCATCAATACCCCGCGTGGATAAAATCTGCGGCCCCGGCAACCGTTACGTCACCGCCGCAAAGAGAATCGTATCCACTGACTGTGCGATTGATATGCCGGCGGGTCCGACGGAAGTCTTGATCCTGGCCACTGGCGGAGAGCCGCGCTTCATCGCGGCGGATATTCTGGCCCAGGCCGAACACGATCCCGATGCGATCGCGCTGCTGGTGACTCCATCGGCGCGCCTGGCGAAATCCGTTGCTGCCGAGGTTGCGATTCAATTGCGCGAATTGCCAAAAACAAATGCCGCCTGGAAATCGCTGCAACAGGCGAGCGCCATTTTTGTCGCACCGTCTCTGGATGTGGCCATTCGATTTGCAAACCGCGTGGCCCCCGAGCACTTGAGCATTCCCGCGGCGAACAAAACTTTGATTGAGAAATTGTCCGAGGCGGGAAGCGTGTTCCTTGGGCCATGGAGCGCGCAGCCGATCGGGGATTACGCCAGCGGCACGAATCACGTTCTGCCCACATCCGGCTGGGCTCGCGCGCGAGGCGGTTTGAGCGTCGCGGACTTTGTGAAAAGCTCCAGCACGCAGGAGATTTCGCACGCCGGGCTGAAGCGTCTCGCTCCCGTCGTGACGGCCATGGCACGAGCCGAAGGGCTTGAGGCCCATGCCCGCGCCGTCGAGGTGCGTGAATGAAGCGCGCCAAAAATTCCGCGATTCCGGTGCGCAAGGCTGTGCTTGCCCTGGCGCCGTACAACGCCCCGAAGGAAGGGCGCGCCAAAAAACTGCGTCTCGACTTCAATGAGAATACCGTGGGCTGTTCGCCGGCAGTTTTACGAGCCCTTTCGCGAATGACGGCGAAAGAAATGGCCATTTATCCCGAGTATCAGCGGACCACGGAGCGCCTGGCGCGCTTCTTCGGCGTGCGGCCGGCGGAAATGCATTTGACAAACGGGATCGATGACGCACTGCACCTGATTGCGGACACGTACATCGAGGATGGCGATTCCGTTTTGGTCGTTGAGCCAACGTTCGATATGTACCGCTTCTTCGCGGAACTGGCGGGCGCACGCGTTGCGGCGTTGCGTTATGACGAGGAAATGCGCTTTCCGGTTGAGGGAGTGGTTCGAGCGCTGCGGCAGCCGCGAACGCGGTGCCCGCGCGTTTTGTATATTGCCAATCCCAATAATCCCACGGGAACTCTGGTCCAGAGGGGAATTGCGCCGGATTCTGCGCGCGGCCGCCCACACCCTGGTGCTGGTCGATGAAGCCTATTTTGATTTTTCGGGACTGACGATTCTTCCCTGGATTCGCCGCTATCCAAATCTACTCGTGGCGCGCACGTTTTCAAAATCCGCCGGCCTCGCCGCGCTGCGCGTAGGCTGCCTGTTCGGAAAGCCCGAGATTCTAGCGGCGATGCGCCGGGCGTGCACGCCGTATCCCGTGAATACGGCCGCGCTGGTGGCGGCGGACGCGGTGGTTCGCGACCCGCGTTTTCTCCGCAACTACACGCGAGAGGTTTTGTTAAGCCGCGCGCTTCTTGAAAAGGGTCTGGTGCGGCTTGGAGCGCGGATTTATCCGAGCAGCGCGAACTTTGTGCTAACGGATTTCGGCGCCGCGGCTCCGCGCCTGGTTCGCTCCCTCGAACGGCAGGGAATTTTAATTCGCGGTCGCCGGGATTTCCCGCGCGCCGGTTTCGTTCGCATCAGCGCGGGTACACGGGCCGATACGCGCAAAGTGCTTCGCGCGATGGAGAAAATTCTGTGAAGCTCGCTCCAAAACTTATTATTTTTGACGTCGACGGCGTACTGCTGGACGTCCACGGCTCATTCCACAAATCGATCGTGGATACGGTTTATTTTTTCACCAAAAAGCGCGTCTCTTATGCCGAAATTCACCAGTGGAAAAATCGCACGGGCTACAACGACGACTGGCGGCTGACGACCGACTGGATCGCGTCGCTCGGCCCGACCGTTCCCTATGAGAAGGTGAAAGCGCGCTTTCAGAAATTCTATTGGGGTACGAAGTCCACGCCTGGCAATGTGGCGCGCGAGCGCTGGCTGATCACTCACAAACGGCTGGAACGGTGGTCGCGGCGCGCCGAGTTGGCGATTTTTACGGGGCGCACGCGGCGGGAATTGCGCCACACTCTGGCCGATACGCACGCGGACAATATTTTTCGCCGTGCGATTACCATGGACGACGTAAAAAAAGGGAAGCCCGATCCGGAAGGATTGCGTCTGCTGCTCGATGGTATGCCGAAACGCGACGCGCTCTACCTCGGAGACAACATTGACGACGCGCTTTCCTCAAAGCGCGCGGGCGTATCGTTTTTAGGCGTTCTGCCGCACGGCAGCGACGCGCATTCCGCGCGCGCGGCAAGCTTGCGCAAGTTGGGCGCGATCGACATCCTGCACAGCGTGAACGATCTGGAGAAACTGTGGGAATGAGAAAAGCCAATCTGCGCCGCACCACTACGGAAACGGACATTCATGTGCGCCTAAACCTGGACGGGCAGGGCCGCGCCAAAATCTCAACAGGAATACCGTTCCTCGACCACATGCTGACGCTCGTTGCCAGGCACGGCGCCATGGACCTGGAGCTCACCGCGCGCGGCGATCTCCAAGTCGATCAACATCACACCGTCGAGGATACCGGCATCGTGCTCGGCGAAGCGGTAAAAAAGGCGCTGGGATCGAAGCGCGGCATCCTGCGCGCTGGATATTTTCTTATGCCCATGGACGAAACGCTCGCGTCTGCGGCCATCGACTTCAGCGGACGTCCGCATCTGGTCTGCAAGTGGAAATTTTCGGCCACCCAAGTGGGCGGCATGCAGACGGAACTGCTGGAGGATTTTTTCGGCGGGTTTGCGCAAGCCGCGGGCGCGAACGTTCATCTGGAACTCAAATATGGGCGTTCCTCGCATCATCAAGTGGAGGCCATCTTCAAGGCCTTCGCCCGAGCGCTGCGATTTGCAGCCACGCGCGATCCGCAATTGAAGCGCGTGCTGCCGAGCACGAAGGGTCTGTTATGAATATCGCGCTGGTGGAGTACGGAGCGGGGAATCTTCCATCTGTCGAGCGCGCGCTCGGACGGCTCGGCGTCGAATCGCGCCGCGCATCTACCCCGGAAGCATTGGCCGGCTGCGATGCGTTGATCCTCCCGGGTGTCGGCCACTTTGGAGCGCTGATGCGTTCGCTCAGCGAGCGTTCGCTGGTAAAGCCGCTGCGCGATGCTGTCTCGCGGGGCACGCCGTTGCTGGGGATTTGTTTAGGTCTTCAAGCCATGTTTGCCACCAGCGACGAAGCTCCCGGCGATTCGGGATTAGCCCTCTTCCCGCAAAAAGTTTCCGCGCTGCCGCCCGTCGATCGCCTCCCGCATATGGGATGGAACCAGTTGCGCCGCGCAGGCCCCAGCAAGTTGCTGGAGGGCGTTCCGTCGGACGCTTACTTTTATTTCGCGCACTCCTATGCGGCGCTCGATGCCGGTGACGCGGGCGTGGCCTATTGCGATCACTGCGCATCGTTTGTTGCCGTGCTGGAGAAGGGAAGCGTGTTCGCGACACAATTTCATCCTGAAAAATCGGGGCCGGTCGGCTTGCAGATTCTTTCCAATTTCATGCGCGCGGCGGGCGGCAAAGGATGAGCCTCGCGCGCCGCATCATTCCATGCCTGGACACGGACGGCGAGCGCGTCGTAAAGGGCGTGAACTTCGTCAATCTGCGCGACGCGGGAGATCCCGCGGCGCTGGCTGCGCGCTACAACATCGAGGGCGCCGATGAACTCGTGGTTCTGGACATTGCGGCCTCCCGGGATCATCGGCCGACGTTCCTGGAGACCATTCGACGCGTCGCCGCCGAATTGGCAATCCCACTGACGGCTGGCGGTGGCGTCGCCAATGTCGATGAGGGGCGCGCGATTCTCCGCGCCGGCGCGGACAAGCTGACCGTGAATACCGCGGCGATTCGCAATCCTTCGCTGCTGACGGCACTTGCCGCGGAATTTGGCTCGCAGGCGGTGGTGCTGGCGATCGATGCCAAGCGCGTGGGCGACCATTGGGAAGCGTTCGTTCGCGGCGGTAGCGTACCCACCGGAATCGACGCCGTTGCGTGGGCCCGCCAGGGTGTCGACTCCGGCGCGGGCGAGATTCTGATCACCTCGATGGATAAAGACGGTACGCGTTCGGGATTCGACTGCCCGCTCACAGCCGCGATTTCAAAAGCCGTTTCCGTTCCGGTCATTGCCTCGGGCGGGGCGGACACGCCGGAAACATTTCTGGAAGTGTTCCGCGAAGGCCGCGCCGATGCAGCGCTGGCGGCATCCATCTTTCACGATAGCATTCAGGGGCTCGGTGAACTCAAACGTTATCTCGGGCGAACACGACATAGCGGTTCGCCAGACAGGTTAATTTCCGCACATGATGATTCCTTGCATTGATCTGCAGGACGGCCGCGCAGTTCAATTGGTCCATGGCCGTGAACGCAAACTCGCGGTCGATGATGTATTCGGATTACTGGACCGCTTTGGCAGGCACCCGTTGATTCACGTCATCGATCTCGATGCCGCAATGCGCAAGGGAAGCAACGCCAAACTGGTGCGCGAATTGTGCGCGGCGGCGAAAAAACGCAAAATGCGCGTTCGCGTGGGTGGCGGAATTCGTACCGTCGCGCAAGCGGCTAGAATCGCGAGCTGGGGTCCGGAAAAAATTATCGTTGGCAGCGCGGCATTCAAAGGCGGGCGCGTAAATGCCGCTTTTCTGAAGCGCCTGGCTCAAAAAATTGGACGGCGCCGCATTATTGTTGCGCTGGATACGGAAGGCGGAAAAATCTTGGTGCGCGGCTGGCAGGATAAACTGCGCTTAAGTCCCGGGGAAGTTATCCCGGAGCTGGAGAAATACGCCTCGGAATTTCTGTGTACGTACGTCGACGCCGAGGGCACGATGCGCGGAACGAATCTCGAATGGTTTCGCACTCTGCGGCGCGCCACGCGGCGCCCTATCACCGCCGCGGGAGGGATACGTAGCCGCGAAGAAATTCGCGCCCTGGCGCGAATTAAAATGGATGCCGCCGTCGGCATGGCTCTCTATACGGGAAAGCTGAAGTAATCTCGATTTTACGGATGTGGAACGTGCTACGCGGCGGGCTTATCCTCGGGAGGCGTATGCGTTTGCCAGAAATCGGGATTCGTGGCGGGAAATACTACGCCGGTCTCGACGGTTCGGCTGTGCTGCGTGCCCAGAAAAACGACCCGGCAGTCCTGCTCTCGCTGAGTGAGTTGGTTGGTGAGCAGCAGCACTTGGCCCTTTTGTACCGGAACGCTCAGCAGTAGCAGAGCGCCCGCTTCACTTACGTTCAGCGTGTGTGCTTCTTCGTGGAAGGGTTCCGTACTTGGACCATAACCATAGACGTACACCGAGACGTCAACCGCCCAGCGGCGGCACTTCCGCCGGTCGGGAAGCTCAGAGGCGTCCTTGGCAGGCGACGGCGTTGCTTCCGCCTTACCGGCGCGAAGCCGTTGGGCATTCTTCAATGCTTCAAAAATACGGCTCATTGGTTCTCTTATAGCCCGGCTGGGGTTGGGCAATCTGAAAATAAAATACTCCGAACGGCCGTTCCAGGGGAGAGACAATCCAGTTCCGGTGCGTATCTGTAAACCCGGAATTAGAACCAGAAAAGCCGGTTCCTACATCATTTCTCCACCCCGATTGCGCTGCCTCCAGAGTAGCATTACTACAGGGTATAGAGGGAGCTTTTCGATCAAAATGACGGTAGCTCAAGAGTTGAAAGGGCGGCGTGCTGGTCCGATCCGCGTCGGACCGGCCGGCTGGTCCTATGCTGATTGGGCCGGCATGGTATACCCCGCGCAAAGGCCGCCCGGCTTTCATGAGGCTCGGTATCTCTCTGAATTTTTCGATACCATCGAAATAAATACGTCGTTCTACCAGCCCCTGCGGACGGATCTCTGCCGGCATTGGATTGAATTGGTTTCCAGCAACCCTCGATTTTTGTTCACCGCGAAACTGTGGCAAAAATTCACGCACGTGGGAAATACCGGCGTGGACGACGAGCGTGCCGTGCGCGAAGGATTCGATGTGCTCAGCAAGGCCGAAAAGTTGGGCGCGGTTCTGTTGCAGTTTCCGTTCTCATTTCACCGCACCGGAGAAAACGTCACGTATCTGGGCAAGCTGCTAAAACAGTTTTCGGACTACCCCCTGGTGGTGGAAGTGCGCCATGCCACGTGGAATGACAAATCCTTTTACGCGATGTTGAACGAGCGGGGCGTCGGTTTCTGCAATATCGATCAGCCGGTCATCGGGCGCTCCATGAAGCCGACGGAACGCTCTACAGGGCGCGTAGCCTACGTCCGGCTGCACGGGCGCCGCTATGACACCTGGTTCAGCGACGATCCCACGACGCCGCCCTCCGAGCGGTATAACTATCTTTATTCTGAAACGGAGCTTGAGCCTTGGGCCAAACGGATCCAGCACGTCGCTGAAGGCGGCGAATCCACTTTCGTCATCACCAACAATCACTTCGAGGGCAAGGGTGTCGTAAACGCGCTGCAGTTAGTTCATCTTCTCACTCATGCAAAAGTAAAAGTTCCCGAAACTCTGCGCCAACGCTTCCCCGTGCTGGAACGTATCGCCTCCGAGCCACCGATGCAGCCCCTGCTATTTCCGACTTCATAGCGAGAGATTGCCGCGGCAAATTGATCGGCGGCTGAAAATTTGCTGAAGACTGCCACTCGGGAAGACTCGCGCAATTCCCTGATGAGCAACCTCTGATGAGCAAATCTGCACCGTCCAAAGAGACAGGTAAAACCGGCCTGTCCCAATTCTGGACCAACAGACCGTGATCGTTTCGGCAACAACATGCCTCACAATAGTTCCGGGAGCATCTAAATATACATGGCTGTCCTCGAAAGACTTAAGACCCTTCGGGCCTCTGAGCGCCCGTGGTGGCCAGCGGTTGTGGCCTGCAGCGGAGCTGTCATCCTCGGCCATTTTCTGCGGCAGCTCAACATCGTCCTGAATCCTTTGGCATGGTCCAGCGCTGAAATCATTTCCGCCTTGCTCAGTTTCACGATCGCCGCCAGTGTCCTGGTCAGATATTACGGGTCCGGGAACCGTGTTTCGCTGTTTCTGGGCTTGACGTTTGGAGTTACGGGCATCATCCATTTGGGAGCGATTTTTGAGTTCTACGATCATTTCCTGAAGCCGTCGGAGCAAGTCCGCGTACCGGTTTCGTGGATGATCGGCAGATGTTGCTGGGAATACTTCTGCTGGTCGCTTGCGTAATCAACAAGTGGCTGCCATGGTCACGTGATCCCGGCAAAAATGTTGTAGCCATGTCTTCGATGGTGGTTGCGGCGACCTGCATGGTTACCGGCGCGTTCTTGATTTTGCCAAGTACTCCGCCGATTGAGCCGCATAGTCCCACGCCGCGCGTCTGGGAATTGCTTCCGGCCGTAATTTTTCTGATCGCCGCCGTAGTGCTGAAAAATGTGATGGAGGACGATCGCTTCGCGTTTGACGCCGCGCTCGTTTGGGTGGCCGGACTGAATGTGATCAGCCATCTGATCGCTTCGCAGTCGGCGCGCTTGCTGGACGCTGCCGCCGGGGTTGCGGAATTGATCAACGCCGTCAGCTACATCGTGCTGCTGGGCGCCACGCTGCTCGATAATGCGCGGCTGTTTCGCCAGGTGCGCACGCTGGCCATCAGCGACAGCCTAACCGGGCTCGCCAATTACCGGCATTTGATCGACATTCTGCAAAGCGAGCTGGAACGTTCTGGTCGAACCAACCGGCCGTTTTCGGTTCTGCTGATGGACCTTGATGGCCTCAAGAAAATCAATGATCGCCATGGACACGTTATCGGCAGCCGAGCTCTTTGCCGGGTGGCCACCATTCTTCGCCTGAATTCGCGGTCGATTGACACAGCGGCGCGTTACGGCGGGGACGAGTTCGCGCTGGTGCTGCCGGAAACCAATACTGCGGCTGCCGAGCAGGTGGCCGAGCGCATACGGAATTGCCTTACGGATGATGAAGAGGTGCCGCAACTCAGCATCAGCATCGGAGTCGCTACCTATCCGAAGTGCGGCGGGTCCGTGCAAGAGATGGTCGAATTCGCCGACCGGGCGCTTTATGTGATGAAAGAACAATCGAAACGGGGGAAAGCGGAAAATCGCAACCGTTCGTCGTAACCGTACCCTTAGAAACGGGCACTTTCTATCCGGGGGCGGCAGCGGCTTTGGAGGCCTTCCAGAAGTCTGGATTCGGCACTGGAAAACTCACCGAAACTTCGCAAGTCTCCAGGTCCACGACTCGAACGGCAACCACGTTGCAGATCTGCTCAAGTGAGGTGCTGTTGTTGATCAGCAGTACATCCTGCCCCTCCAGAATCGGGACCGTCAGCAGGATGACTCCTCCATTTACGTTTCCACTGATCGCCTTTGCCCGCTCATAGAATGTGGCTTCATATGCGGAACGGCCGTAAACCGTCAAGTCGATATCAAGTTCAGAGCGCGGCGTAATACGGCGTTCCGGTAGCTCCATTTCACCGAGAAAATCGGAGCCCTCGAGGCCGCTCCGGGATCTTGACTCGCGCGCGATCTTGATTGCATCGTAGATGCGGCTCATGAAATAAGTCCTGGCAAGACGAATACGATTTTGTGCTGGCCAAACCTCGGACCAGCCATCATCGCAATGGAATCTCAGCTCGCCAATAGATGCATAGTCCTAGCGCCCGCTGGTACCCCGGGACAGGTACTTTTCCGGGAGGTGTGCCATCCGCAAAAAAATGGAAAGTGGCGAGATGCGCTTGAACCGACCATGCCACCGTGAGAGGATTTCCCGGTTGGCGCCGATGCGCGGTGAAGTGTAATGGCATTCCCGTGAGCCGGGTGTGGAGGGCACTGTGAACCGAAGGAAGTTCATGAAACTCGGTGGCCTTGCCGCGATTGAATTAGGCGCGGCAAACCTGCTGATGTCTCAGGCCCAATCCGGCATGACCGGAATGCCGACGACCCCAGCCCCTCAGGAGACTTCCAAAGCCGACATTACACTTCGAATTGCGCCGGTGACCGTCGAGCTCACTCCCACGCGCATCATCAGCACGATCGGTTACAACGGAACTTCGCCCGGTCCAGTCCTGCGCATGAAGGAAGGGAAGCCCGTCACGGTGGACGTCATCAATGAAACCGACGTTCCGGAACTCGTGCACTGGCATGGCCTGTTTGTCCCGGCTGAGGTCGACGGCGTCGAGGAAGAAGACACGCCCACGGTGCCGCCGCACGGCCGTATCCGTTATCAATTCACGCCGCAAGCCCGCCGGGAACGCGCTGGTATCACACCCACACCATGGCGGGCGCGGATCTGCATCGCGGCGCCTACACCGGGCAATTCGGTTTTCTGATGATCGAATCCGGCAAACAATCCGGGTAATTACGATCAGGAAATCTTTCTGGCGCTGCGCGAATGGGAGCCGTTTTTCAATCCGGAAGAGGAAGATGACGACGACGATGCATCGAACGCCGGACCGCAGCCTGAGCGGCCCAAGGCGATGGACACCAGCCCATCCGGCCTGGAAGTCGGCTACCAGATGCTTTCCATCAACGACAAAGTCGCTGGGAGCAGGCGAACCGATTCGCGTTCGGCCCGGCGCAGAAAGTTCTAATGCATTTGTTGAACGCCAGCGCCAGCATGAACCGCCGCATCGCTCTGCCCGGTCACAAATTTCAAGTCGTCGCGCATGGATGGCAATCCAGTTCCGACGCCGCAATCGGTGGACGTGATGTACATCGGACCCGGTGAACGCATCGATGCGATCGTCGAAATGAAGCAGCCAGGAGTCTGGATTCTGGGCGCGACCATGGATGATGCGCGCAACGGCGGCATGGGCGTGGTGATCGAGTATGCCAATCAGCACAAGCAGCCGCAGTGGATGGCGCCCGCGAAATCGGTGTGGGACTACACGATTTTTGGGAAAACGCGCTGCGCAGCCCGCGCCGGACGCAAACAGTCGACATGATTTTCCAGAAAAGTTCCCAGCGGGGCGGGACTATTCAACAGCTGGACGGTAAACGGAAAGGAATATCCGCACGACCAGGAATTTGTGCTAAACAAGGCGGCCGATACCGCCTGGTATTTCGCAATCGCAGCGAAGACGATCATCCGCTGCACATGCACCGGCACTCGTTTGAACTGGTGGAAATCAACGGCAAGGCCACCGCGGGCGTAATGAAAGAACGGTGATAGTGCCCGGCTACGGACGCGCCTCCGTGGATATGATCGCGGATCAGCCGGGGCTAACGCTGTTTCATTGCCACATTCAGCAGCACATGGACTACGGTTTCAAAGCGCTTTTCCGCTACGCCTAGATCTTCATCTCGCTGGCAATCCAAGCGCCTCTACTGTGGGTTCGGCTCCGTCTTCGCCGCGCTCCGATCTTGATGGTGACTCCGAATCTCTTATAATTTTCATAGTGCACGGCCATGCGAATTTTTACGTCGCCGCTGCTGAAAATGCAGCATGTCATTTGACCGCGTGTAGGTAGGGAACCAATAATGGCCCTCGATATTTTCGCGAAACGTTTCAAACGCGGGAAAACGTTCTCCTGGCCCTTCTTCGAATATCCGGAACGGCCTTGCCATCGGTCTTGACGATGGCAAAATCTTTGTCGTCCACCCAGATACGCCCCTGAAAATATCGCTGATTCTTTTCCATGGTTTTGGGCCCACTTCGAAGACATACGTATTGAGTTCGTCGAGCGGTTCCCGGTCGACGTACTTGACATTATATTTGGGCAATTCCGCAGTGGTCAGCACAAAGGGCTGAACATGCTCCAGGTCGTCCAGATCCTGCTGCGAGAGGGAAATGCGCTCAAGTGTCGGCGGCGGAGCGTAGGTCACTTTCTCGAATCGTTTTCCTGATGGCGTAAACACGATCTCACTGGTCATCTTGTATTCGCCGTCGACGCGGTCGCTGCTATCGAGGGTCTGAATGGAAAATGTCTGCGTATACGTGAAGTTGTCCCGCTCGGTTTTGAATTCAGCCTCCCGCGCGGCAAACTTCTGAATGATTTCCTCGATCGGCTGCGTCGGCGGCGCGAGCGTTGCATCATGCGCCTCGGCGCTGGCCGAGTTGTTTTGCGGGAGAACCTTGGCCGCGGGAGGGTGATCCCCTTGGCGCGCCGCGAGTGGTACACAAGCGGCGATCGCAACGATGCCCACGATTAAAATAGCTTTGCTGCCTCGACGGCAGGCGGCAGCAGAATCAAATCTAATCTTCGTCATAGCCTATTCTCCGAGGGACTTGTTTTGAATGACCTGCGTATTGGCCGTGGTGAACTGCCCGAGTCCCTCTGGAACTCAAAATAGAAATTTAACACAGCAATCACGCCCAAATTCCATTCGATTGCAAAAGAACGGGGAACCGGGCGTCCGCATGGACTCCTGGTGGTTGGAGCGTTTGGCGGCCGCCTTGGTTGCTTCGGCCACGGGTAGAGCAAGGCGCTGGCGGATTGGGTGAATCAGCGGCCGGCCGCTTTCTCACTGACCGTCAACTCAATCTTTGGATCAACCCGGATTGACAGCAAAGTTGCATGTCTGTTAGCGTCACGCGACCCATTATTTTTCTCGTTGCAACTTGTGTGAGCCAATTACTGTGCGTTTCGCAGAAAGCAGGACTGCTTGTCCACGGCACAGGGAAAATCCCGGCGTCTTACTCTCCTCGATTGGGTCATTTGCGGCGTGGCATGCATCGGATTTGCTTTCGATACTTACGAATTATTGGTGCTTACGCTCACCGTTCAGCCGGCGCTGACCGAATTCCTCACAGCGAGGCCCGGCAGCCCGGAATTTAACCGCTGGATTGGCCTGATGTTTTACGTTCCGGCGATCGCCGGCGGCATATTTGGACTTCTCGGCGGTTATTTGATCGACCGTTTTGGCCGCCGCCGCGTCCTTTTCTGGAGCATTCTTTTGTTTTGTTTTTCCGCGCTGGCCACTGCCTACGCAGCATCCGCCGTGCAATTACTGATCTATCGCTGCATCACATTCGTTGGAGTCTCCGTCGAATTCGTGGCCGCCACCGCTTGGCTCGCTGAATTATTTCCGGTCAGAAAACAACGGGAAACCGTTCTCGGCTTCACGCAGATTTTTGCGTCCACCGGCGGAATCCTCATGAGCGCTGCAAGTTATCTCAGCCTTTCGATTGGCCCGAAACTTCCCGCAATCCACGGCGGGCACGAGGCCTGGCGCTACACGATCCTGTGGGGGATTCTCCCGGCTGTCCCGCTTCTGATCGTCCGGCCATTTCTCCCTGAATCTCCGATCTGGAGGAAGAAAAGAGACGAAGGCACGCTCCAGCGCCCCAGCATCCTGGAATTATTTCATCCCGAATTTCGCAAGACCGCTCTCTTAAGCTGCTTCATGATGGCCTGTGCCTATGCGGCTTCCTTCGGCATGCTGCAGCATTTTGCGCGCATCATTCCCGGCGCGCCGGAAGTTAAAATCCTGGCGCATTCGGATCAGCAGAAAATCGTCAGCGCACTGCAGGGCGTACAGGAAGTGGGAAGCTTATTCGGGCGTATCTTCATGGCAATCCTTGCCATCATTGTCCTCAGCCGCAAGCGTCTGCTGCACATTTTTCAGATTCCCGGGTTGCTGCTGATTCCGCTGGTAGTGTTGATGCCGGCCATGCACGATTCAGCCATGCCATCCTGGGGAATCTTCGCTCTAGGTCTCGTCTCGGTCGCGCAATTCAGTTTTTGGGGGAAACTATCTGCCAACGCTGTATCCGACGCACTTGCGCGGCACCGGCGAGAGTTTTGCGGCCAACGTCGGCGGACGCATGCTGGGCACTTCCGCCGCGCTGATCACGACCACGATTGTGACCTACATGCCGGGAGGCACAGCCGCGAGACAACTCGGCTACGCCGCGGGAATTGTCGGATTTCTGGCTTACGCAGCAGGATTTATCGGAAGTTTTTGGCTCCCCGAGCCGCGCGACGAGCTAATCACCGAATAAAGCTTGGCGAGGAGCGGGAGATGAAAGTTCTGCAGCGTTGCAGCTGGCGCAGGCTTCAGCTTGCGAGTTTTTGGTCTGGCAGCAACCAAAATCCATAGACTGAAGCCTGCGCCACATCTCCGAGTTCCTAAGCCAATTTCAGACGCAGCAGCTTCCGCGCGTTGCCCTCGTAAATCTTGTAGCGGTCTTCGTCCGACATTTCCACGCCATCCACGCAGCGAATCGTCTCGCGAATGTACCCCGGCCCCTTTTCCGGATCGAAGGGCGAATCAGACGCAAACAAAACCTTGTCGGCTCCAAAGAACTCAAGCCCGCATGCCAGAGCCGGAGCAGAACCAAACGTCGCGGTATCCGCGTAAAACATTTTGAAATATTCCTGCGGGCGCTTCTTGAGTTTGCGGCCGACGGCAGCCAAATCCTCTTCCTCCGTCCGGGCTCCCAGTTGGTCCAGCCCCGGACCCGTGCGTCCGGAAAAGTAGGGAATCATAGCGCCCAGATGGTGCGAGATGATCTTAAGATCCGGGAAGCGGTCAAAATACCCGGCAAACAAAATGCGCGCCATGGCCACGGACGTTTCGTACGGCCACCCAAAGACCCACCAAAGTTCGAACTTGGATTTCTTTTCGGTGGCGTAGTCAGCAAAACTGGATGACCTGCTGGGATGAAGCCAAATCGGCACATTTCGTTCCGTGATCTTCTCAAAGATGGGCAGAAAATCCGGCTCATCGAGCGGACGCCCATTCACGTTCGAGTAGATCTGGAATCCCACCGCTCCCAGTTTCAAGACCGCGCGATCGATCTCTTCCACCGCAGCCGCCGTATTGTTCATTGGCAGCGCAGCCACAAATCCGGGGAAACGATCGGGATGCTTCACCACCAGTTCCGCCATTCCGTCATTGGCCAGCCTCGCGAGTTCCGGAGAAAGGTTCGCGTCGCCCATCGCCTCAATCGGAGGGGCAGCCATGCTAACGACCTGGCAATAGTCACCAAAGCGATCCATGATGCGGAAGCGGACATCGAGGTTGACCATGGCGGGAATGTTGGCCGTGCGCCTCTTAATGGTGGTCCCGGATTCCGGAAGTTTCAGCATGCGATCGTAATAATTTTGCGGAACGATATGGCAGAAGATATCGATTTTCATGCAGTCCTTCTTTCTTGGATTTGAACAGCGGAACGCCAGGAAATAGCAAGAATCGTCCAGACCATTCGCGCATCCGATGCTTGGTTGATTGAGGGGGAAACATATCAAGCCCGCCAAGGGGTGTCAACGTGGCGGCGCTAATTGGCACCTGGTTCGCAAGCGTGGTTCGCGGGTAACCGTTTGCGAAAGCGGATACAACCTAATGTTTGGCCGTGGAGTCAAATCGAGCGAAGATGGGTCTTGTCCGCGAACGGCGTTAGACAAAATTTCTTCGTTTCTGATCCATGCGGCCAATCGGGGGATGGCGGCACAAAGATAGAGCTGCAGACCGTCAAGCTGTATCATCTGCCGGATAAATCCATCTCATTCGGGTAGACAGATCAGGGAAGCACGTGGAGGGTATTGGAGTGTCTCGTTGAAGACGCCGCACAGCAGGGCCAACTCAGCTCGATGGGTGGTGCTTGGCGCCCTGCTGCTTTGCGCCTCGTTTCGCGTGGTCCCGGCGTACGCGCGAGAGGCCGACACGCCGCCTCAGGCATCTACTGGTATTATCTCGGGGCGCGTAAGCGTCGCATCCAGCCAGGGCGTCAGCAACAACCTGGCCGCAATTGCCGTCAAGCTGACCGGGCCACTTCCGGGCGCCGCTTCCCAGGAAACAGTTTCAGATAACGAAGGACGTTTCGAATTCGATCATTTGGCGCCGGGCAATTACACGCTATCCATCAGTGTTGCGGGCTTCAATTCGTGGACCGCCGCGGTGGCGGTGATGGCCGGCCAGGCCACGGTTCAGGATGCGGGATTGCAGCTGAATCTGGTCGAGGAAAAGGTTGAAGTCAAAGGGGAAGCGGTCGAGGTTTCGACAGAAAGTGTGAGCGCGACCGCCACCGTCAGCGAACAGCAGCTTGAAACCCTGCCGCTGCGCACCGGTAAATTCACTGAAGCTCTCTCCGTCAGTCCGAGCGTCATCAAGACGCAGGAAGGGAGATTGAATTTCAACGGGCAGGCTGAAAGCCAGGGCATGTTGCTGGTGGACTCGGCCGAAAATGTGGATCCGGTTGCCGGCAGTTTCGCGATTCCCGTTCCCGTTGACGCGATTCAGTCGATCCAGGTGTTCAATACTCCGGACAGCGTGGCGTACGGCGGATTCTCAGCGGGCTTGACGCGCATCGATCTTCGTCCTCCGTCGCCCCTGTGGAATTACAAATTTCTGGACTTCCTGCCGTCGTTTCGCGGCAAAAACGATCACCTCGTGGGTATCGCCAACATCACTCCGCGTTTTGAGATTGGCGGGCCGCTGATCAAGAACAAGCTCAATTTCTCCCAGGACCTGAGCTATGAGTTCCGCCGCGATCCGATCCGCGGGCTGACCTGGCCGCTCAACGAAACCTACGTCTATGCCTTCGATTCTTTCACGAGTTTACAGTGGATCCTCTCGCCGAAGCATCTGGTCAATCTCAATCTGAATCTCTTTCAGTCGACGAATCTTTACGCGAATATCGACGCCCTCATCCCGCAAACCGCTTCGGTGAATTTCCGGCGCCGCGGCGGGTCATTCGGATTTACGGATTCCTACCAGTTCGATTCCGGAATGCTCTTGACCACGGTGGTTCGCTACACCAATTTTTACACGGATGCGCACGGGCAGGGCACTCTCGACCAGACGATTAACCCGGAGGGCTGGGGCGGAAACTATTTTGACGTTTCTTCTCGCAATGCAAACCAGGTTGAGGTTCTGCCAGTCCTGCAGCTGGCCTCAAAACACTGGCTCGGGCAGCACGAAATTCGATTTGGATTCGATTACCTTTACAGGACATTTACCGGGAGCAGTATTTCCCGGCCGATCGATCTGCTGCAGGAAAATTCATTGTTCGCCGAGCAGATCACTTTTCAAGGCTCCGGAGCGTTGCAGGGAGCGGACCACGAATTCTCGGAATATGTCGAGGATCATTGGACCCTCACGAAGAAATTGTCCGTCACCCTCGGGGCGCGATCTGAGCACCCAGACCATCGGTCTGGACGCCGCGCTGGCGCCGCGCGCCGGGGTTGCCTACTCGATTCCGAGTTGGAAGACTGTACTTCGCGCTGGCGCCGGATTGATCTACAGCCACGTTCCTCTGCTGGCTCAGGATTTTGCCGACAACCAGACCCGCGTGCTCAATTTTTCGTCGGGTCCCTACGCGGGTAGAACCATCACCCTGCAAAATGTTTATTTTCCAGACGGATCGATTGCCAACGCCACCAGCCCGGAAGATGTGGGCAACAGTCCGCGCACGTTCACCTGGAACATTGAGAGCGAAACTGCGGTACGCAAAAATGTCACCGTTCGCGTAGGCTACTATGAGACCCATACCGACGACCTTTTCATTGTGAATCCGGTTCTGCCCGCGACTGGTACGGCCGCAACCAGCGGTTTTCTCGCTTTGGAGAATACCGGAACAGCGCACTATCGCCAGGCGCAGATAACCGCCCGTTACAGCCCCAGCGAGAAGGCCGAAGTGAATGTCTCGTATTCCTGGAGTCGCGCGCGGGGCGATTTGAACACGCTCTCTGACACTTTCATTCCGTTTCAGGTGCCGGTAATTCGCGAAAACGTCTATGGCGTGCAGCCGTCTGATATTCCGAAGCGGTTTCTGGCCTGGGGCTTCGTTCACGTCCCGTTTTGGAGCCTGGTATTCAGCCCGGTTTTTGATATGCACTCGGGTTTCCCCTATTCGAACGTCGATGTTTTTCAGGACTACGTCGGCGCTCCGAACAGCTTGCGTTTCCCGACGTATTACTCGCTGGACGTAAAAGTGTACCGGGACTTTCCAATTCGCATCCCCTTCCGAGAGCGTCCGAAGGGAAAAGTGCGGAAGATCCGCGTCGGAGTTTATTCGCTGGACGTCACCGGGCGTCAGAATCCTCACGACGTTTACAGCAACGTTACCTCTCCCATTTTTGGCCAATTCGCGGGCTTCCAGCGGCGCTTTACGGGTCTGGCCCTCGGGCTCGGCGAGTAATCCCTGCGATTTTGGAACCGCCAAAGTAGCCGCAAACCGCAGGCACGATGCCGGTGCCGCTAAATCGCGCTGGCCGTTGACTGGTGGACAGGCGGTTTCCCACTTCACATCGCCGGGAACAAATCCGTCGCCGATTGCGCTATCCTGATTTCGACAGGAGAAATCGCATGCGGCGAACCAATCCCCATCCGCTTTGGGGCAATCCTCCATGGTCCATCGATTTTCAGCCAGCTCGCGCATCCGTTCCTGCGGAAGCCGATTTTGCGATCGTGGGCGGCGGATTTTCAGGTCTATCTGCGGCGTCCTGGATACGCAGATTCGCGCCCGGAAAAACTGTCGTGCTGCTCGAATCCGATTCAATCGGAGCGGGCTCCAGCGGCCACACCGGCGGAATGGTGCTGGCCGAGACCGCGGCAGGCGATCTTCCCGGTTTGGGAGACGTACTCGCCGGTTTCACTTCCATCCTCAAGGAACTCGCCGTGGATTGCGATCTTTCGCTCCCCGGCGGATACGAGATCGGACGAAGCGGCGGACTGCACGATTCTCCGATTTGCTGGTCGGATTCCGGTACGCTGCGCGCGGTCAAGCAAGTGCCCGGAGGAACGATCGATCCGGGGAAAATGGCGAGCGGTCTGGCGCGAGCGGCGGAAGCGAGCGGGGTGCAAATTTTTGAGAATCTTCCAGTCGAGGCGATTGAATTCGCGGACGGCGTGAACCTGCGATACCCTGGCGGGCAGATTTGTGCGCGCAAGGTCCTCGTGGCGACAAACGGAATGTCCCTGGAATTGAGCGATCTCGCGCAGCGCGGACAACCGAAATTTACGCTGGCCGTGGCCACCGAACCGCTCGACGTCGTGCAACTGGAAAGCCTGGGATTGGACTCCGAGCGGCCATTCTACACGGTCGATTTCCCATATCTGTGGGGAAGGACGCTGCGCACGGAAGGAGTCGTGTTCGGCGGCGGGCTAGTTCATTTCAACGACTGGCACGAGCTCGCAAACGTCAACATTGAAACGGCGGAGGCAGGCAAGCTGATCGAACGGCTGGTAACCCGAGTCCGCGCGCTGCATCCGGTGCTGCAAAATGTGCGCATTACGAATCGCTGGGGCGGGCCGATCCTCATCGCCAACGAGTGGCGCCCGCTGTTTGCGCAGCATCCCCGCAGCGAAAATGTTGTCGTCCTGGGCGCCTTCAGCGGACATGGCGTAGCGCAGTCGGTCTACCTCGGCCGCTGGGCCGCAGAATCCCTGTGCGGCAAGAGATCGTTGCCGGAATGGGGTTTCCACTAGAACAGGCCCCCGCATGTCGGGTTCAGTTTTTGTCCGAGCAGGTATTCAACGGAATAAAGAAACGCCAGCAAGCACGCCAATCGCGAACCTCGCCGACTAATGTCCATGCTATCCGAATTTCGGGTGATACAAGCCAGGCTACCAGGTGTTGTACGAAGTATTTTCAAACGGTGAGACTTGGTCGGAATTCGAGTGCACATCGGTAATTCCGGGCTGAGTCTGCAGCGGATCCAGGAGCACCTGCTCCGATTCCGTTTGCCAGTCCTTCTGCTTGGTAATCGGATCGGTCGGCACGCCGGACAGGTACTTCGCCTGTACCAGGTCATCCAGGGATGATGGACCCGCCTCTTTGTCCAGCGTGTACTGCTGAATCGCATTGCGCATGGTGAAGAGGTCCTGCTTCAGCGTGGCTTCCTTGGCGCGCAACACCGATTTCTCATATCTTCCCGCCGCGATGCCCGCCAGGATCAAGATGATCGTGATGACGATCATCATTTCGAGCAGCGAGAATCCGGCGACACGCAAACCTCGCCGCGTGGACGCAGGTCGCCGACGGATGTTCCAGATGCCGCATGCCGGAATGTGCAAGGATTTCATCAGGCGCTACCAGTCCGAATATTTCGTGCCGTCGACGGCGGCCGCCTGGGATTGCGAATACACGTCGAACACGTTGTGACCGCCCCAGCTCGTTGAATCCGGATCATCCTGCACGGCGCGCAGGCCCCAGTCCGCTTTGCCGGTCATCGGATCGACCGGAATTTTTCTAAGATAGCGTACTTTACTCGGCAAATCGGACATCGCCCCACCTGCCGTCCCGAGTCCCGAGCCCGAACCCAGCGCCGGAATGCCGCCCCCCGGTGCGCCAGAACCGGCGCCCGGACCAAATTGCGACCCGCCCGCCTGCCCGAGCCCGAGTTGCGGCGTTCCCGCGGATCCAAACTGCGTCGTATTGCTCGCGCCGGCCAGCGCCGATGCGCTGATCCCGCCCGCACCACTTCCTCCGGCAGCCATGCTGACGCCATCGACCAACGTCTGCAAATCAGGAGGGTAGTTCTGGCTGCCAACTTCGGTGCGAATCAGATTTTTATCCGCATCGTCCTTGTAACGGTCGATCGCGTCACGCATTTGCCGCAAGTCGTAACGCAACTCCGCTTCCTTGCGGTGCTGAATCGTCACTCGAAACATGGGAACCGCGGCGGACGACAGAACGAGCAGAATTCCTGTGGTCAGGATCAATTCGATCAGCGTCAATCCGGTCGTGCTCTTCCATCGAGCCCGTGAATTGGCATGCGGAAATGATTTCATTCGAGGCACGTGCGCTGGCCCTCTTGGTTTATTGAACTCGGACGGTACCTTCGCCGGTAACGACCTGGATCGGCCGCTGCTGCGAATCTTTCGCGTTCACTTGAACGATCGAAAGCTGCGAGTTGCCTGGCGCGATTCCCTTGACCACAATGCCTACCAGCGTTCCCGATCCGCTAACTCCGGGCGTGTTCGGCATGCGGGTTGCCGAAATAATGGCTTGCCCGCGTTCCTTGTCCACGCGCTCCACGATGGCCACTTCCTGCGTGCCGCCGGACAGGAACCCGCCCTGGCGCACATCCTCGATGGAAACCACCGCGGGATTAAATTGCACCAGCATCGGGATGGAGTACAGATCCTGCACATTCTGCACAGCGACGCCAATCGTGGTGGTCTCTCCCGTCTTCAGAGAAATATTAGCGGGCTCGAATTGCAGGCTCGCATTTTGCGACAGCGATGCATTCGCCGGGGTAGGCGCGGGCGTCGCGGACGCTGCGGCCGGAGCCGCTTGCGGCGACACCTGCGGTCACGGGGCCTCCGGCGACATCACCACATCCTCCAGCCGTACTTCCGCGTTGGTGTCCGTTCCGGACGCGATGCTTCGCAAATTCTCAGCCGTAATCGAAGGCAATCTCACAATGTGCGGAGTCAGGACGATCAGGATCTCGTCCTTTTCGTGATCGACATTATTGCCGGCAAAGAAATATTTGAAGAACGGAAGCTTGGCGATGCCCGGAATTCCGGTAGTCGTATCCGTGTCGGTCTGCTCGATCAGGCCTCCCAGTACGTTGACTTCGCCATCCTTCAGGCGAATATCATGTTCGATGCTGCGCTGGCTGATGATCGGCTGGTTGATTCCGCCGATGTTCGTGGAACCGGTCTGCGATGAAACGACCACGTTCACCTTCATGCTGATTTCGTGGTCCGGATGGATGCGCGGCGTCACGTCCACGTTCACGCCAACGTCCAGATACTGAAACTGTGTGTTGACCAGGGGATTGACCACTCCGGCTCCGGTGCCCGTGGAGCCCACTCCGATTCCCGCCTGGAAGCTTCCGGTCGCGACCGGAATTCGGTCGCCGATGCGCAGCTTGGCAGTTTGTCCGTCGACCACGCGAATTTCCGGATCGTCAAGGATTTGCGTCGACGTGTCCGTCATCAGGAAGTTCGCCGTGGCGCTGGGCATGCGTGATGCTGTAGCCGTTCGTCAAAATTCCAGGCGTGTGAATCAGCGGCTGATTTCGGCGGTGGAGTTCGTGGTGTTCGTGGTGGAAGAACCCGAATTCGTCGTAGTCGTCGGGCTGGGATTCGCAAAGGATGCCGAAATACTGGCCGGTGGTGTGATTCCGATGTTGCGCATGCGATCGCGCCGCGCTTCCATCACTGCCACCTGGATCACCACTTCCGGCTTGGCCTTGTCAATGTCATCGATAATTTTTCCGCGCGAGTAGTACGCGGTCCGGCGTGTCACGAATCACGATGGCGTTCTGGGCATTGATCTGCTGCACCCGCCGCAGATCGAGCAGTTGCCGGATGCTGGTCACGATTTCGGTCAATTCCTGCGGCAACACGGTGTTGCGCAGGTAAAAGGTCTTCACAACTTCTTCCTCGTAATCCTTGCGCTTTTGCGGCTGGTCCGGCACCACGAAAATAATATTGGAAGTCACCGGCCGCCAGAACGCCTTGCTCTGCAGCGCCAAATGTTCAGCGCTTGTTCCAGAGTCACGTTGCTCAACTCCACGGAAATGCGCCGCGAAGTAAAATCCGGGTCGAAAATTACGGTAAGTCCGGCCAGTTTTCCGATGGCCTCGAACACCGCTTTCGAGTCATTGGTAGCCTTCATGTTGATCGGCGAGCGCGAGATCGGCTCCAGCTTCGGCGGCCCGGCCATCAGTTTTGGTTCTTCGGGCGGTGCGTTACCCGAAGCGTCCCCCGGCGCATATTTTCTGAAGTTCCTTGCTTGGCTCCCATGGCTTCCATGGTGGCTCGTACTTCCTGCTCGGCCACCGCGCTGGAGGGATCGATCATCTGCGCCTTGCGGAATTCGGCCAGCGCCAGTTCCAGATTGCCTTGCTGACGGAAAGTACGGCCTTTCCCGACGTGCCATTGCGCGGCTTCAAAGCGCGCCCGGTCCGCTTTCAATCTGTATTCAGTGTTGTTGGGAGATTTTTGCAGGGCTTTATTATATTCGTCCAGTGCGGTGTCGTAATCCTTCAATGCTTCCGCTTTTCCGCCGCGCCGTTTTCCTGGCTGGCCTTTGGGCAGCCCGTCAACATCAGTGCGGCGCTCAGCGTCAAGGACAATCCACACAAATTTCGCAGTGTCATCCGCGCTCCACTCGGCACATTCGCATCGAGTCAGTTTAGCACCCGCGCAAAACTCGAACAAGGTGCGTACTTGCTTCAGTAACTACGCGCAGCTAAGATACTTAGCCGTGCCGAAACCACCCAAAAAACAGGAAAAACTGGCTGAATTGGTCGTGGCCCAGAACCGCGCCGCTTCCTACAACTACCACCTTCTTGAGAAGCTGGAAGCGGGCATGGTGTTGCTTGGCACCGAGGTGAAATCCCTCCGCGAAAGCAAGGCCAACCTGCGCGACGCCTACGGCGTGATCCGCCGCGGCGAAGTCTGGCTCCTGAATGTGCACATCGGCGAGTACCTTCCCGGCGGCCCATTCAACCACGGCCCGCTACGCACGCGAAAGCTGCTCCTGCGCAAGGAGCAGATCGACAAGCTCGAGCGCAAGATGGACACCAAGGGCCTCACGCTCATCCCTTTGCGCATCTACTTCCGCGAAGGCATCGCCAAGTGCGAGATCGCCCTGGCCCAGGGCAAAAAGAAATGGGACCGCCGCCAGACCGAGCGCGACAAGGAAGCCCGAAAGGAAGTAGGCGAGGCCATGCGCCAGTTCCGTCATCGTTAAACGGGCCAAGCAGCCCGCCGATGCGATCGGCTCTGTTTGTCAAAGCTGCACGGTTAGTCCGTAAGCGCATATTGATTGTTTCTCAATCGGTTCGACTGCCTCTTGGCCGATCCATGTGCCAGAAACTTTGTCATCCGAAGACGTTGTCCGTGTTACCCGGAGACCGCCTTGCCCGGAGATCATGTTGCCCAGTAGCTTTGTTACCGAAGTCTCTGTAGATGAGGATCTTCGTAGATCAAAGTGGATCAAAAGCGTTGTGGATCGAAATCTTTGTAGGGCACGGCTTTAGCCGTGCCGCAAGATTCGCACCACCGGGCGGCTTTAGCCGCTGGCCCGCTTGAGGGCAAAGTGCAACTCGCGGCGGGTGAACCGGCCCAAGCTAAGAACAACGATCCAATGGACCGAAATCAGATTACAGGCTGATGTCAAACCCTTAAATTTTCAACACGCCGGCCCGCCAGGCCCCGCGACTCCACCCGTGAAAGGGACCCAATGGAAATCATCATCGACACAAGCGTGCCCTCCAAAATCGAAGCCGACGCCCTGGTGACCTACCTGTTCGAGCAGGAAAAGCCGGCCGAAGGCGTCCCGGCCCAGTTGGACGCAGCCACGGGCGGCGCGCTAACCAAGCTGGCCGCCAGCGGTGAGTTGACCGGCAAAATGCTGGAGAGTACCCTGCTCTACTACCCGCAAGGCCTGTCCGTCCATCGCCTGTTGATCCTCGGAGCGGGGAAGCGCGAAAAATTCGGCGCCATGGAGCTCCGCAAGCTCGCCGGAACGGCAGTCCGCTCCCTGAAGCAGCGCCAAACGAAGCGCCTGGCGTTCCTGGTGCGCGAGAATGACCGCAGCGCCGCCGCGGCGCAGGCCATCGCCGAAGCCATGATCCTGGCGAATTTCGACTCCGACAAATACAAGACCGACAAGAAACCCGGCAACGAAATCACCAGCGCCGCAATCGCCGGTTGGGACGAATCCCAGCGCGCCGAAGCCGAACAGGGCGTGGCCCGCGGCCGCGTGATCGCCGAATCGCAAAACTTCGCCCGCGAACTGGGCAACGAGCCGTCCAACAAACTGACTCCGCGCATCCTGGCCGACCGCGCTGCGGCCATGGCTCGCGAAGCGGGCCTCGCCGTGGAAATTCTGGACGAGGGAAAGATCGCTGAACTGAAAATGGGCGCGTTGCTCTCCGTAGCGCAGGGCAGCGCCGAGCCTCCGCGGATGATTATCATCACCTACAGTCCAGAAACAGTTAATCATGGCGCGCCGGTCCTGGGCCTGGTGGGAAAAGCCATCACCTTTGACACCGGAGGAATCTCCATCAAACAGTCCAAGGGTATGGAGGACATGAAGTACGACATGTGCGGCGGCGCCGCCATGATCGGCGCCATGCGCGCCATCGCTGCCTTAAAACCGCGGTGCAAAGTGATCGCCGTAATCCCCTCCAGCGAAAACATGCCCGGCGGCCGCGCCCAAAAGCCCGGCGACATCCAGATTTCCATGGCCGGCAAAACCATCGAGGTAGTCAACACCGACGCCGAAGGCCGCATGGTCCTCGCCGACGGCATAGCCTACGCCAGGCAACTCGGATGCACCCACCTCGTTGACGCCGCAACCTTGACCGGGGCCGTAGTCGTAGCTCTCGCTAATGTGAATTCAGCCGTCTTCGGCTCCGACCAGGCCTTCACCGATCAGTTGCTAGCCAGCGCCAAGTCCGCCGGCGAAAAAATGTGGCCCATGCCCATCGACGACGAGTACCGCGACATGATGCGCAGCAGCATTGCCGACATGCAAAACGTAGGCAACGGCAAAGGCGGCGGCGCCAGCGTCGGGGCGATGTTTCTGAGAGAGTTCACCGGAGACACGCCATGGATTCACTTGGACATAGCGGGAACAGCCTGGCAGGACGACACGAAGCCCTGGAACGCGAAAGGCGCGACGGGCGTGGGGGTGCGCACGCTGGTGGATTTGGCTATGAAGTTTGGAGAGTGACCGAGTTGGAAACCGTCCCGATTTCTGTTTACCGCGCCAATCGTCTTTTGCTGCCTGATTACGCTGTGCCTGATCGTGTCTCGGCATGGCTCTCCGCCAAAACCCGTCTGAAACCATTGCTGCCCCCTCGGTGGTCATCGCCGCGAACGTTTCCCGAAGGACTTCCTACCTGAATCGTGGTGTCGGATCGCCATCGTCGCTGGCTGCGATGGGTTCGAGTAGCACAGCGACTCTTCGCTGTGTGATTTTTGCCCACAGCGATGGGAGTGGACTGACTGGCGGGCTACAAAATCACACAGCGAAGAGTCGCTGTGCTACAACAGCGCGTCCCCCCCGATTTGCTCGCGATGGAAGCCATGCAACGGCCGCGTGGCGCAGACTTCAGTCTGCGGGTTTTCGTGCCGGCAAAACAGAAGCGAGTGCGGGCAGGATCGCCGCAGCCCATTTGCTTTTGTCTTCTGCAGTTCCGCCTCTAAGCATGCACGTCGCGCCAAGATTGACAGCCAGACGGGCCGAACCGAATCGAAACCTATCCTGCTTTTCCCGGGCAAAGCACAGGCTTGATGTCCACAACGGGCGTGCCGTCGACCGCTTCCATCGGACCAATTCGCAAGCGGCGTCGGGAAATCTTGCGAATCGTCACCTGATGTAGCCCCAGAGGATTGGGGCGGTCGGGAGACCGCGTCGCAAACACTCCCATCAGCCGCCGTTGCGGATCCGAACGCGGATGCACTTTCAAAACGTTCCGCCGCGCCTTGTGCAGCCAGGTCACCACGACGATTTCCTGCCCGGCGGCGAGCCCGTCAAGGCAGGGCAGCGCGAACTTTTTCAACTCCAGCCACACATCGGGCGCGCCTTCTGATCCTTGCTTGGCGGCCTTGCTGCGCTCTTTCACGGCCGAGCGAATCACACCGATCGGACGAAGGTGAAGGCTGCTTTCTCGTTTCATTGGAATAGTTCCTCTCGCGGGGAATCGCGTTCTGCTTTTGTAGCACAGCCACTCTTTATCCCGAGCCCCTGCGTGGGGTTGACTGCGTGGTTTTCGCGATCCCACTTTGATTCGGTCCGCGTGTGCGGAGTACAAAAGCGCACAGCGAGCCCTTCGCAAGGGCTCAGGGTAAAGAGTCGCTGTGCTACTCAATCCGTCCCATAAAGGCACACGCACTACCCTGACTATCATTCCTTCCCGCAGTTCAAATACAATTCATTCACATATCATGTCAAGATTCGCTTCTGGCTCGCCGAAGAGCTGGTTGGATGCCAATCCGAAGGGAGCAACCTGTGTCGTTTCGCTCCGTATTCCTCGCCGTCGTCATCGCCTTTGCCCTGATCGTGGCCGCGTTTCTGCTGAACCGTGCCAGGCCCAAATCGGAAACCGATCAGCCCAGCGCGGAATTCGTGCGCGCCACCGGAAAATGCGCCGAATGCCACGTGCGGACGCAGTATTCCGTGGTTCACGAATACGAGTTGAGCCAGCACGCCGCCAAAGGCGTGAACTGCCTGGATTGCCATCAGCCTGCCGAAGGGCAGGAAAAGAAGGATCACCACGGCTTTGTGATCTCCACGCAACTTACGGCGGGAAATTGCCGCAGTTGCCACGAATCCATCTATCAGCAGTTTCTGCACAGCCGCCATGCCGCGCCGGCCTGGGCCGCGATTTATGGCGAGAAGGGACTCACGCCGGAGCAGGTTAATTTTTCCGAGACCTATCAGCCGGGCGGAACGCGCCGGCCGCCGCATCCCTTTGTGCAGCTGGAAGGCGGATCGGCGATGACCAGCGGCTGCGAGCAGTGCCATAGCGTGGGTAAACCCAACAGCGACGGCACCATCGGCAATTGCATCTCGTGCCACACGCGGCACACGCACTTCCGTGCGCCTCGCCCGCCTGCCCAGCACGTGCGCACAGTGCCACATGGGGCCGGACCATTCGCAGATCGAAATCTACGAGGAATCCAAGCATGGCGTAATGTTCCAGGCGCAGCAGAATCTGTTGAATCTGGACGCGCCGCCGAAGACGCTGACCACGCGCGACATGTTCGTTCCCACCTGCGCCACCTGCCACATGAGCGGCATCAACGGCATTGGCATCACCCACGATCCGTCGGAGCGATTGTCTTATTACCTGGCCAACGCCATCAGCGAAAAGCGTCCGAACTACGCGGCCGCGCAGGCCAAGATGAAGCAGGTTTGCTCGCAGTGCCACACCCCGCGCTGATCGATCGGGTGTACACCCAGGCCGAACAGGTGGTCGAAAATACGAATGGTCGCGTCCGCGTGGCCAAGGATCTGGTGGATGGATTGCGCACGGATGGCGTGCTGATCACCGGTCCCGCCTTCTCGCAGCCCATCGATTTTGTGTATTTCGATCTCTGGCACTATGACGGGCGCACAGCAAACACGCCGCGTTCATGGGCGGCGCCGATTTTGTGCAATGGCACGGAAATTATCCCATGATGCAAAAGACTGTCGAGCTGCAGTCCATGGCCGCCGAGCTCAGGAGGGAGCATGGCCGAGCGAAGTGAGCGCTGGTGGGAGAGCCCGCAGACTCTGGGTGGAACTGTTCGCGATCTGCCAATCTTGCCTTTCTCACGTTTGATATTTATCTGGCGCACTCGGTCAATCAGTTCCGCAATCCGGCGGAATACATTCCGCTGTTCTTTTCCGCCACGGCGCCGGCGGTGTTGATTCTTGCTTTGCGCTGCGCGCGTCGATGGCCGGCGCGTGTGGAAAGATTTCGGCTATCTGGTGGGCTGGGCGGCGGTGCTGGTGGGGTTCACGGGCGTGATTCTTCACCTGCAAAGCCATTTCTTTTATGAGCGGACGCTGCGCAGCCTTACCTACTCGGCCCCGTTTGCCGCGCCGCTGGCCTACACAGGCCTGGGGTTGCTGCTGATCATGAATCGCATGGTGGAGCCGGAGGCGCTGGAATGGGCTCAATGGGTGTTGCTGCTCACGCTTGGCGGGTTCGTGGGAAATTTCGTCATTCAGCCTGGCCGATCACGCGGGAAACGGATTCTTCAATCCGCTGGAGTGGGTGCCGGTGGTGGCGAGCGCGATAGCCGTAGGATTCCTGGCGGTGCCGCTGCTCATGCCGGTCACACGCCGGTACATCGAACTCAGTGCGGCAATTCTGTTGCTGGAGGCAGGCGGTGGGAGTGTGGGGATTTGCGCTGCATGCTGCCGGGAATTTGCGCGGGCCGTCGGTCCATGCCTTCGATAATTTTATTTACGGCGCGCCGCCCATGGCGCCGCTCTCTGTTTCCCAATCTCATGGTGCTCGGGATCATCGCGCTGTCGCGGCTTCGCGCAATTGTCGTTGGAACTGCGTAGCACAGCGAAGAGTCGCTGTGCTACCGAAGGCTACATTTTTTCCGGCGATTCAGATGCCGAGTAGCGCCAGCGCGGCAACCAACTGAACTTCCACCAGCCGGCTCAGTTGCAATAGAAACGTCTTCTTGGCGGCGTCGCTTTCCGTGAGGATGTGGTGATGGTGATAGAACAAATTAAATGCTTGCGCCAGCTGGAAGGCGTATTTTGCGACGAAGGCAGGCTCCTGCGCGCGCGACCGCCGCGTCGATTTGACATGTCCAGGGATCCGGCGAGAAACGCGAGTTCCCAAAACGCATTGCCGTCGGGCCCGGCAAATAGTTCAGCGGCGGCGCGGGCATCCACGTTTTCCACCGCAGAGGGATCGAAGTCCGGCTGCTGTTCGCGCAGCTTGCGAAAAATATTTCGGGCGCGCACCACGGCGTACTGGCAGTAGGGTCCGGTTTCGCCCTCGAAGCTCAGCGCATCTTTGAAATCAAAGGCAATGATCGCGGTGCGCGTGAATTTCAAAAGGAAATAGCGCAGCGCGCCGATGGCGATGCTGTGCGCGATGGCGGCGCGCTCAAAATCAGGCGTATCCGGATGGCGTTCGTCGACTTCGGCGCGCGCGGCCGCTTCTAGTTGATCGAGTAAATCGTCGGCCTTTACGCCCAGTCCTTTGCGGCCGCTGACCTCGACGTAGGGCTTCTTCGCGTCTTCCTCGCTCAGCGTGTAGCCCAGCTCGGAGTGCGCAGCGCGGCGTGAGCGCCACAATTTCGTAGGAAAAATGCACGGAGCGGTCGGCTTGCTCCTCGTGGCCCAGGGCGCGCAGTCCGGCGACCACGACATTCTGCAGGTAGGCCTGCCGCGCGTCGATCACGTTATAAACGATGGAAGCCCTGCCAAATGCGGGGGCGGAAGGATCTCCCTTGGTGGAAGTGGTTTCCCAAAGCGTGTGGCCCGCCGGGTAGGTATAGAATTTCTCGTAATGAAAATCGCGGCCGAGCATTCCAAATTTCCAGAGCTGGTAGGCGATGTCTTTTCCGACGTACGTCACCGTGCCGTTCGAGCGCACGATAATTTTGGCGTCGTCATCGCCGGCGTTGGCGTCGGCCTCGACTCCGCTTTCATCCATGCGCATCACCCAGCATCCGGCGTTCTTGCCGGATGCCGCCAGGTGAATCGCGTTGCGCTGCCTTAGCAATTCAAACGCGGCATCCCAGAATTTCAGGTGCAGGATTTCGCTTTCGCGGGGAAGCAGGTCGTATTCGATGCCCAGACGTCCCATGGTATGCAGGTGGCAGCGCACGATGGCCGGCGCGACGATGTTGGCCATTTCCGCAGCCGCCCCCGCGTTGTCCTCGATCGACCGCAGCGTTTCGCCGCGCAGGGCCACGCGCGTTTTGTCTTCTTCAAAAAAACGCGAGACGCTGCGCATATAAATCCCAGCAGTAATAGTCGAATTTTGGTTCGGCGGCGAGGGCGCGAACTTCTGCCGGCGTTTTTTTGGCGATGTGCAGGAATCCGATCACCACGTCTGCGACCTGCACGCCGGTGTTATCGATGTAATTCTGCACCTCCACGCGCTGTCCGGCGCGGCGCAGGATGCGCACAAACGTGTCGCCCAGCGCGGCATTGCGCAGGTGTCCGATGTGCGCCGCTTTATTTGGATTGATGTTGGTGTGCTCCACGATGCATTTCGGCGCATCGAGCGCGGCGCTGGCATGCGGAGCGTCGACTTCCTTCAGCGCATCCGCCAGAAATTCGGCGCGCGCGAAATAAAAATTCACGTAACCGGCGCCGGCAACTTCCACGCGCGCCACGCCCTCGATCGGTCCCAGATTCACGGCGATCTCTTGCGCGATCTGGCGCGGGGCGCGTTTCAGGCGCTTGGCCAGCTCAAAACAAATGGGCGAGGAAACTTCGCCCATCTCGATGCGCGGAGGTTTTTCCGTGACGATGGTCACGTCCAGTTTGTACTGCCGGCGGATGTGCGCCGCGAGCGCGGCGCGGATTCGGGCTACGAGAACTTGTACCAAGTGGCTCCCATCTGTGAAAAGAGACGTCGATTATAGGGAACGCGGGGCCAAAGTTGAAGGCGGAATGTGGGTATGGGAGGAACTCTTAAGACGGCGAAGTGGTTCACGCCCGCGTTTTACAGCTTATTCAATCCATCCAGGCCGGCAACTTTGTAGGCTTCCGCGAAGGTCGGATAATTGAAAACCGTGTCGCGGAAATAATCCATGGTGCCGCCGAAGCTTAGCACGGCCTGGCCGATGTGCACGATTTCCGCGGCGCTTTCTCCGATCACGTGAACGCCCAGCACTTTGCGCGTATCCGGGTGAAAGAGAATTTTCAGCATGCCGGTGTGGTCGCCGACGATTTGGGCCTTGGCCAGCTCTTCGTACTTTGAAATGCCCACTTCAAACGGGATGTGCGATTCCGTCAACGTGGCTTCCGTTTTGCCAACCATGGAAATTTCGGGAATGGTGTAAATGCCGTAGGGGAGCAGAGCGGTGCTCATCTCGGCCGGAGCGCCAAAGATGTGGCAGCTGGCCATGCGCCCCTGTTCCATGGAGGTGGAAGCGAGCGAAGGAAATCCGATGACGTCTCCCGCGGCGTAAATATTGGGAACCGAAGTTTGGAACGATTCATTCACTTCGAGTTTGCCGCGAGACCCCGCGGTGAGGCCGGCGGCCTCCAGATTCAGCAAATCCGTGTTGGCCTGGCGGCCTACCGCGTACATCAGGCAGGTAGCGTGTATGTGTTTACCGCTTTCCAGGTTGGCGACCACCCGGCCGCGCTCGTCCATCTGAATTGCCGTGACCTTTTCGCCGAGGCGGAAGATAGCTCCCTGACGCCGCATGTGGTAGCGCAAAGCTTCCACGATTTCGGAGTCCACAAAATCGAGCAGCGTGGGCTTTTGCTCGATCAGCGTGACTTCCACGCCCATGGCCACGAGCATGGAGGCGTATTCGAGACCGATGACGCCGCCGCCCACGATAATCAATTCGCGGGGAATCTCTTCCATCTGGAAAAACTGATCGCTGGCGATAATTTTTTTGCCGTCAAAGGGAATGTCATCGGGATGGCTGGGCCGTGTGCCGCAGGCAATCAGCACATGATTGGCATGCAGCATGTGAGCTTCGGTGGTGCCTTGCACTTCGATGGTATTGGCGTCCAGAAACTGCGCGGTGCCACAAAGCAGGTCAATCCCATTGCGGCGCAGTTGATCGCGCACCACGCCGGTCTCGCGCTCTACGACCTGCGAGACGCGCGCGGCCAGATCTCGAATGGAGATTCGGTCTTTTACCACATAATCATTTCCGTAAAACGAGCGATGGCGGAATCCGGTGAGGTGGAGAATGGCTTCGCGCAACGTCTTGCTGGGAACAGTCCCGCCGTGGATGCAGACGCCTCCGACCATGTCGTTGCGATCGACCATGGCGACGCGCTTGCCAAGTTTGGCGGCGGCGATGGCGCCTTTTTGACCTGCAGGCCCGCTGCCGATGACGACAAGGTCATACTGAACGGGATGCATCAAGTCCTCTTCGGCTTGGTTCGCGCAGTAATTCGGATTGCAAAGGCGAGCGCCCTCACGGGTGATATGCCATGAAATCTGTTCGCGATGAGTGTATGGCAGTACGTCCTTAGAAACAATCCTGCGGCAGGTTCTCCGGACCATCATCTTGTTCGGCTCCCGGCTCTCGGCGCTACCTAAGTGGTTTGCGCACAATAAGTTTACCTGACAGATGCTCCTCCGTGCGTATGCGTTCGATCGAGAAATTGAATCCGCAAGGTTGCCGCGGCCCAATGCTAAGACGCATACCTGACGCTCAGGTTGCTCTCCCAATGGTTTTTATCGGCCGAGTTGATGGTGCGCTTTACTCATTTGCCCGGAAATCAAATTGCAGCACGAACGGGGCGAATCCATGGGAGAATAGGGCAACGGGACAGGAACCCAAGCGAATGATTCGATGGAACATGATCGCAGGGCTGGCACTTGTGTGTGTTTTTACCTTCGGGTGCCGCAAGCCGGTGAATGACCAGGATGCCATCCGTGCAAGCATCGAAAAGCGCTTGAATGCGCGCTCCGATCTGAACCTTGCCGTTATGGACCGCGAGATCAAACAGGTCACGGTGAACGGTGACCATGCCGCCGCGCAAGTCGAATTTCGATTGAAGGGAGGCGACGCGCGGATGGAGATCGAATACGCGCTTGAGCGCCAAGGTAAGGATTGGACTGTACTGAGCGGCCACCCGATGGGCATGGACAATCCTCATTCCGGTGCTGATCAACCTAGCTCACCGGCAAATGGCGGAGGTCAGCTTCCTGCGGGCCATCCACCGACGAACTAAAGGCAAAGAATCCGAGGGTGCCAAGCGAGCTGGAACTCGAGCCTTTCGGTCAGCAAAAGAATCCTTGTAACCAAACGCGGCCCCAGAGCCCTCTAAGACATGAGATTCAACATCGTACAGGAGGGCGGGAACTGCGGATTTTCCGGGTAGCAAATGCATATCTCTGCGCCATTCATTAGACGGCCCGTCGCCACTTCACTCTTGAGCATCGCGATTCTGTTGGCGGGAGGCGTAGCCTTCTATCTACTTCCCGTAGCAGCACTTCCGCATGTGGATTTCCCAACCATTTACGTTCGGGCATCACTACCCGGGGCCAGCCCGGAGACCGTGGCGTCGTCTTTAGCTACGCCGCTGGAGCGTCAGTTCGGGAGGATTGCGGGCGTCACGCAGATGACTTCCGCAAGCCAGTTGGGCAATACCGGAATCACCCTGCAATTCGATCTGGACCGCGATATCAACGCCGCTTCCCGAGACGTCCAGGCGGCCATTAATGCCTCCGCCGGCCAACTGCCGGCCGGACTGCCACAACTCCCCTGGTTCAGGAAGATCAATCCCTCGGAAACCGATATTTTGGATCTGTCGGTTTCCTCGGACACCGATTCCCAGAAGTCATCTCTATGATTTATGCGATTCCATCCTCGCGCAAAAAATTTCCCAGGTCGATGGAGTGGGACAAGTCAATATTTATGGCGGAGCAAAGCCCGCGGTCCGTGTGGACGTAAATCCCAACGCGCTGGCTCATTACGGGATCAGTCTGGAAGAGGTGCGCAGTGCGCTGAGATCCGCAAACGCCAATAGTCCGAAGGGAGGCTTGGAGGACCCGGACAACCGGTGGATGTTGTTTGCCAGTGATCAGCTCCTGGACGCCAAGCAGTACGTGCCCCTCATCGTGGCCTACCGGAACGGCGCTCCCGTTCGACTGAGCGATATTGCCAAGGTCACGGAGGGCATTGAGGACCTCCGAAATTCGGGGTATTCCAACGGCAAGCCCGCCGTGGTGATTGGAATTGGCCGCCAGCCGGGCGCGAACATTATCGAAACGGTTGACCATATCAAGGCGCTTATGCCGGAATTGCGCGCTTCGATTCCGCCCTCCGTTACTCTCGATCCCACGTTTGACCGCACCATCACGATCCGGGCGTCCGTCAAGGACATCGAATTCACTTTGCTTTTGACCGTCGCGCTGGTGGTGATGGTGATTTTTATATTTTTGCGCAACGCCTGGGCCACGATTATTCCCAGCATCGCGGTACCGCTATCGATCATCGGCACCTTCGGAGTGATGTACCTTCTGGACTACAGCCTGGACAATCTTTCCCTCATGGCGCTGGCGATCTGCACCGGGTTTGTGGTGGATGACGCCATTGTGGTGATCGAAAATATCACCCGTTATCTGGAAGAGGGGATTCGCCGCTCGACGCGGCGATGAAGGGATCTCGCGAAATCGGTTTCACTGTTTTGTCCATGAGCATTTCACTGATTGCGGTGTTTATTCCTCTCCTGCTGATGGGAGGAATCATCGGACGACTGTTCCGTGAATTCGCCATCACCCTGAGCGTTGCCATCGCGGTATCGCTTCTGCGTTTCGCTCACCACCACCCCGATGATGTGCGCGCATTTTCTGAAATCGGAATCGGAGATGAAGCACGGAAAATTGTATCTGGCCAGCGAGCGCGTTTTTCAGTGGGGAGTGTCGACCTACGGTTCGGGATTGCGCTGGGTTCTCCGCCACCAGCCCTTCATGCTGGTTTTGACCGCCGCGACGATTTGCCTCAGCGTGTACTTGTACATCGTAATTCCCAAGGGCTTTTTCCCGCAGCAGGACACCGGGCTGATGGCGGGAAACATTCTCGGCGAGCAGGATACCTCTTTCGCCGTGATGCAGGAGAAATTGAAGCGCTACATGGACATTGTCATGAGCGATCCGGCGGTGAAAGCGATGAATGCGAACACCGGTGGCGGATCCGAAAATACCGGGCGCATGCAAATCGAATTGAAACCGATCGCCGAACGAAAAGTCAGCGTGGATCAGGTCATCGCGCGAATGCGGAAGAAACTCGCGGTGATTCCCGGCGCGACTTTATTCCTGCGCGCCTATCAGGACATAACCGTGGGGGCACGGATCAGCAGTTCGCAATATCAATACACGCTATCCAGCGAAAACCTCAATGATCTTCAGGGTTGGGCGCCGCGGGTCGAGGCGAAGATGAGGAAGTTGCCGCAATTGCGCGACATCGCCAGTGATCAGCAGACCAAAGGCTTGCAAGCCACCCTGGTGATTGACCGAGACACGGCTTCGCGGCTGGGAATTTCGCCGGCGACCATCGACAACACGCTCTATGACGCCTTCGGACAACGACAGGTCTCCACCATCTACACAGAATTGAACCAGTACCACGTGGTCATGGAAGTCGATTCCACCTTCCGGGAAAGCACGGATGCGATTCAGGGCCTGTATGTACGATCGTCCACCGGGACTCAGGTGCCCTTGAGCGCGTTTACCCATTACGAGACGCAGAATACCGCCCTCGCCGTAAACCATCAGGGCCAATTTCCCGCCGTCACGATTTCCTTCAATCTGGCGAAGCCGTGGCGTTGGGTGACGCGGTATCGGAGATTGAATCCGCGGTCTTGCACCTGGGACTTCCATCCGATATTCATCCGACCTTCCAGGGAAACGCGCAGGCTTTCCAGTCCTCGCTATCAAGCCAGCCATGGCTGATCCTGGCGGCGCTGGTCGCCGTGTACATCGTCTTGGGAATGCTTTACGAGAGTTATATCCATCCGATCACGATTCTCTCAACTTTGCCCTCTGCTGGAGTGGGAGCGCTTCTGGCGTTGCTGGCGTTTCACACCGAATTGACGGTTATCGCCCTCATCGGGATCGTCCTGTTAATCGGCATCGTAAAGAAGAACGCCATTATGATGATCGACTTCGCTCTGGAGGCAGAGCGCGCGGGAAAATCGCCGGAGGAAGCTATCTATCAGGCCAGCCTGTTGCGGTTTCGGCCCATCATGATGACCACCATGGCGGCTCTCTTTGGAGGCTTGCCGCTGGCGCTGATGTCCGGGACAGGCGCGGAATTGCGGCGTCCCCTGGGCATCAGCATCGTCGGAGGGCTAATGGTCAGCCAGGCCCTCACGCTCTATACGACACCCGTGATCTACCTTTACATGGATCGTTTGCAGTCGCGCTTCCGGCGTCGCAAGCATGTGCCGGTTATTCCTGGCGAAGTTCCTCCCGCTCAAGCGCCTCCGCTGCGTGATCCGTCGCTGACTTAACCCCGAAGCTGCCGTAGAATCGGGAGGGAAACGAGTCATGAAGATCCTTCCTGTCCTCGCGATGGCCCTCCTGCTCTCCCTTGTTACTGCCCGTGTGCTGGCGTACCAGCGTTCCGTGTTTGAGGACGATGAACAGGCCCCTCCGCTGGCCTACGATGCCCACCAGAATGCGGAGTGGGCGTTTGCGCGATTTCACTTTCGATCCAGGAATGAATCAGGCGGATTCCGGCGCTTCCAGCTCTGGAAGGCCGATTATCCGAAGGCCGACCGTCAATTTACGATGGGAGTGCGGCGGCTGACGCGTCTGCACGCGCGAGGAGCAGAACAGATCGTCGACGCCGATTCCGACGAACTTTTCAATTGGCCGTGGATCGATATGGAGCACGGCAATGGATGGAATCTCACGGACGAGGAAGTAGTACGCTTGCGCCAGTATTTGCTGCGGGGCGGATTTCTGCTGTCGGATGACACGCATGGCGATTACGAGTGGGAGTCTCTGGTCGGTGGTCTGGAAATGATTTTCCCAGGCCGTCCCATTGAAGATCTGAAGAACGACGACGAAATCTTTCACGTCATGTATGACCTGGACGACAAAGTGCAAATCCATGGAACGCGATTTATCTGGGGCGGCCGCCCATACGGGCCGGACATGGTCGCGCCAAAGTGGAGAGCTGTCCGTGACGATAAGGGCCGGATCATGGTGGCCATCTGCCACAACTCCGATGTGGGCGATGCCTGGGAATGGGCCGACAGTCCTCAGTATCCTGAACGCGAAACCTCGTTGGCCTACCGGATCGGGATCAATTACATCCTCTTCGACATGACTCACTGATCGCTGCAGGGAGATCGCCGGAGGTAAGTGAATTCCGAAACATCTTTCGCACGATGAACACTCCCGGGCCGAATTTGCATTCAGCCCGGGAGTTTATAGTTCCGCAACGCGTGCCCCATCAGCCCACTAGTTGCGGTCTTCGCCGCCTTCATCACTCGGGGCGAACGCTACTCCGCGATACACTTCGCCCGATTTTGATTTGCGAATGGTCACGAAGTGATCGAGTGAGCCGTCTTGATCGTTGTCAACGTCTCGCTTTGAGAGCGTTGTGGCCTTCAGCGAGTCGGTGACTTTCACGAGCTGGTTCGGGTCCGCGCCTTCATCGCCGCCGCCGCTTACTGTGGAAGTGACAGTCCAGAGTGTGACAGTCCCGTCGTGGTTTACACGTCCTGTCAGGTTGCGAAGTCCATCGGTGGCCGGAGCCCACGGAAGATTGGTGCTCGCCGTGCCGGAGTTGATTCCTGTCGGATAGCCGGGAATTGTTTGCGGGACGCCGAGTTTCAGGCCCTCCTGGATGGTGTAAGCCAGGATCCACTGCGAGGTGGTGGAATTAAAAATCCACTTCTGCAGTCCGGCGGTTGTTTGATTTGCGGCGTGCGTGTAGATGCTGGCGCCGATCTGTTCGGGCGTGCCGGTGGCCAGGATGTCCGTGCAGGGGGCAGCGCCGTTGCTCGTGCAGTTGTCGCCCTCGTCGGCGACGTACAGTGTGTTGGCGTCCGCGAACCAAATGCCGAACGGATACATGACTGGCGTCACGGCGCCCCTCGTGGGATCAGCGCCGGCTGCGAGCGTAACGGGAAAGCCCGGCAGAATCGTGATCGGCAAAGTCGCAAGAGTGGTTGCGTCTCCCGAAGGCAGAACGCCGTGCTCGCCCACCTGGTAGACCGTGTTGATGCCATTTCCGCCGCTGCCCTTGGTGACGTACAACGTGTTCTGGAAGATGGTGATGCCGCGGTAGTTGTTATCCTTGCCGGCTTTGTCCGCCGCATAGGGCTTTCCGGTCAGGGGATCCGTCACTTGGGTGATTTCAAAGTCGCCAATTTTGGCGATGTTCGGTGGAACCGGCGGTGTCTGCCCGGGAACGAGCAATTCGGCGCCCGTCGAATTGACGAGTTCTTCGCCGACGATGGTGGTGGTTACTTGCTTCTTCGAAAGGTTTCCGCTGTTGTCATTTCCCACCAGGTAGTAGAGCGAACCGCCTTTGACCGCGCCGCGGCCATTGTCACCGCTGTAAGCGTTGCCTTCGGTAATCATCAGGTGTCCATGCGCGTCCACTTCCGCTACGGAACGGTAATACTGGCCCACAGCGGTGTTGGTCGGATCAATGAGTCCGGGCGTGTTGCCGTTGGAAACGTCGAAAATATTTGGCGCGGTCAGGAATCCCGGGCCTCCGCGATAACCCATGAACGTAACCGATTTCCCTTCCGTTGACAGATGAAGGGCTAGTTCCGACTTCGATGTGAAGCTGGTCACAATCTGATTTGTCGGGATGGCCAAACTGTCGAGACGATCGCCGTCGGTGGTGAGGTTGTCCAGGAACACAGGCGAGGTGACGCCAAAGTGTCCGTCAACCGCGGCGTTGTTGAACACCGTGGGAAATGTTCCGTCGTTTGTCGGCGTAACGCAAGTGATCGCCACCGGCGTGGTCCCTCCGGCGATGAGCGGCACGTTTGCCGTGGTGGGCGCGCAGCCTGGCGGCAGAACGGTTACGTTGGGCACCAGCAATGAGGGAGTTCCGGCATACACGCTCCGGGTCAAGACCAGCGTGCCGGGTTGGAATTCAAAATGATCGGAATGATGATCGTCGGCCTGATCATTGCCGGCATGAATGCCTCCAGCCAGAACAATGGACACAGCAATAGCGATGAATGCTTTCTTCACGTCGAGTTTCCTCCTGAAAATTACACATGGGGACATCATGTGCGCGGCGAAAGTCTCACGAAATGGCCGGGCGAAACATTAACCGCACGTGAATACTCGATGAATCGGACTTCAAGGGCCGCCGTCCGGAGCCGCTGCGAACTTGCGGAGGCGCCAAATCGGCGCTGCCGCGAATTGAGGTTGACGCAGCGGCGTGGAGGTCGTATGTTTTTTGGAAAGTCGCAACTTGTTTTGGAATTTTCGGTACCTGTTCCCTTGTTGGGGAGGGAATCGCTGGTGCGCCAATTCGTAAGGGAGACACGTTGATGAGATGGATGAGCGTGGCAACATTGAAGAAAACGAAGAGATGGATCGCCACTGGTGGGACTTTTTCAGGCCTTGTATTTGCCCTTTTGTCGGTCGCGGCGACGGCTCCGACTTCCGCCCGCGCGCAGGACAATCTCCCTCCTGACGGGCCCAGCATTCCCAAGATCGCATTGACCGGCGCTCCTGCCGTTCAGGAGCCCGCTCCCAATCCTCCCGACCAGCAGTCCGCCTGGAACATGGAGCTGGCGGGCTTCAGCGACCTCCAGGGACGCTCCGCCTACCAGCCAATCATCATCAAACAAAGAGAGCGCGAAATCGCCTATGTCGGCCACCACACGGGCAGCGCCATGAATTCGCTGACAGGCGTTGTGGAGCCCAATGGGACCTCGATCGTCGATGTGACCGATCCTGCCAAGCCGAAATACCTGGCGCACATTCCGGGATCAACGCAAGCGGGGGAAGAAGCGGGCGGGGCTCAGATGGTGCGCGTGTGTAGCGGCAGCGTTTTGCCGCACGCGGTACGCGGGAAATGGTATTTGCTGCGTCCGCTGGGATCGCTGGCGCAGGAACTCTACGACGTTACCGATCCGTCGCATCCAACCCTGCTGACGCAGATCGTGGGAAATCTCGATCACACCCACAAGAGTTGGTGGGAATGCGATACGGGCATCGCGTATCTGGTTGCCAATGCGCCGGCCGAAGGTTGGAAGGGCCAGCACATGAAAATTTATGACCTGAGCGATCCGGCCAAGCCAAAATACATTCGCGACTTCGGCCTGATTGGTCAGCAGCCGAATGCAACCACCTACGAAGGCGTTGAGAAGGGCATTGCCATCCATGGAATGATTTCGGCGGGCGTTGAGAAAAATCGCGTATACGCCGCGTACGGCACGGGAGCCAACGGAGTAATCCAGATTCTGGACCGCAAGAAGTTGCTCACCGCATTTGAGAATCCGGTAAAGCCGACAACGGAAGAAATGCTCGCCCCGCAAGTGGGCTACCTCACGATGTCGCCCGATCAGGGAGCGCATACCACGTTTCCAATTTTCGCCGAGCCGATCCCTGAATTTCAAGGACACACTGCGCTGCGGACTCGCGACCTGCTGATTGTCCCCTCGGAATCTTCGCGCGGGGATCATTGCTCACCGGGTCCGTCGGGAGATCGCGCCGGACCGCACCTCGCTTTTCTCGTGGATATCAGCAACGAAGCCACGCCGTGGCCCATTTCTACATTCCGTGTGCCGGAAAATCCCGGCGATTACTGCGGGAAGGGCGGGCGGTTCGGAACCCATGCGGTGGCTGAATCCTTTTATCCGCCTTACTACGGGAAGATCGCGATTTTTTCGTGGTTCAATGCCGGGACTCGCGTGTTTGATATTCGCGATCCGTTTGCCGTCCAGGAAGTCGCGTATTTCATTCCTGCGCCAAACAAAAACACCATGGCATTTTGCCCCTCGGACGGAATCAGCCATCCCGCCGGCGATCCCAAGATCACATCTGCCTGCCAGAAAGTAATTGAAACGAACAACGTCGAGGTCGACGACCGTGGACTGATTTATAGCGCGGACCGCGCGGGGTCGGGGATGCACATTATGCGGCTCACGGGACACGCGAAAGAAATCGCGGCAGGGAAGTGAATTGCGTGCTCGAGCACTCAGCCGATTCGTCGGGCGCATGATCCGAGACTTCCGGATTATGGATTCGGTTTGATGCTCGTCTTCGCCCTCACGTGATCTGAACCGCCGCGAGGAACATCATTTGTCCTCCGAGGTTCGCCGGAACCATTTCGGGAGCACTTAGCAAGTGAGTCGTAGGGCTGAACGGCCAAGGATCGACGACGTGGACGGCGAGAATTTCAGGCTGGCCCGCCGTCGGAATGTAATCGACGGCATAAATGACCATCGCGTGCGCCGTATTGCAATAGAGCAAGGGGTTGTTGGTGCTCAAAAGTTCCACAATAAGCGAGTTATTAAACGTGTTGATTCCATTCTCGAAGTCGTAAGCCGCTTCCACCTTGCTGTCAAAGAAAACACCTCGATCATCAATCCATGGCCGATCTAGGTCCTGTCCAATCGTCGTGGTGTTGCTGGACGGTAGGCAGACAACCGCTCCAAACGTCGCAGCCACGATTTCAGCCTGCGCCAACGGGTGCCCATAGAAGTCAAAAATCATGGAAATGCAAGCGGCCCAGCACCACTCCTCGCACTGCTGCTGCATCACTGCCTGGTAAAGTTGGGGGATATTCACGCTGGCGGTCTTGGCGGTCGGATTCTGAGTCAGTACAGGACTGGGCGGAACAGGGCAGCCAAACTGAGTGGTGATAATCGCCGCGGCGCCGCTATATAAGAAAACTCGCCGGTTTATTTTCACGGATTCCTCCAACGGTAGAGTCTATTGTCGGTCGGCCACTATTGACTATAAGGATACTACTGTTCGTAGTATTTAGAACATATTTCTAATTGATTTAAAGTACTAGTATGTATATTATTGTCAGAACTGATGGATGGGAATGGGCGGAATGAAGTATCGGCGCTTGTGGCGTGACGAGAAGACCCACTGGCTTATTGGCAAGCTCGGCGACTGGGTTCAAGCCCGCGGAGGTCAAAGGGTAGGCGAGCCTCGGGAGCCCATGTCGATAAGGTCGGTGGATTCTCCGGCCCTGCAAACAAATGCTTTACTTGTTTTCCGGGTGGTAGATGTAGCGATTGTTGTCGCAGACGTATTCCGCGATTTCCCAGCCCGGCTTCAGATGGTAGGTTTGCGATGCCGTCCAAGGTTTGGTGTAGGCCTTGGGATCCTCGATCGTAAAATCATCCACTAGAGTATCGTGATCGGCGCGGTGAATTCGCTCCACGACGTGGAGCGCCTCCGTGTGCGGCAGGCCCACGTGATCAAGCCAGGTCACGCTGTTGAACCCAATCGTATCGACAACCAACGTGCCGCCGTCCCATTTCCCGACGGAATCTCCGTTGTAAGTGGGATCAAGATCCGGGTGATGGTCGCGATTCAGATACACCTGCCGTAGCTGGTTTCCAGCCTCCTGATAGATGAGCACCCGGTTCGGCACCTGCAGAATTTCCATGGGCAGCGGAACAAACATGAGCCGCGGAATACCGTGAGGCAGGCAAGCCAGGTTCGGATCGTTCACTTTGGTGTCGGCCGTTTTGAATTTCGCTTCCGCCCACGGGGTGAATGGCGGCGTCGTTCCTTTTGGAAATAGGGCGGGTTGAAAACGGTCGATCATCCAGACGCCCGTAAGGTCCGCTGCGCCCGTTGGCTTGGCCGGATCCGCCGACTGCGCGAATATGGCAGGCAATGCCAACGATAGCGCCACTGCCGCGAATACCCCACGTTTCAAAACATTCTTCAGCATCGAACTCCTTGGTCGAAGGGGACCGGGCGGCCTCACCTGACTTGCGCGGAGAGTTCCTGTCCATTCGCAAAGACGATTTTATCGAGGCGCATCACCGGCTTGCCATTCTTGGCGCGGTTTCCGTAGATCGTGATTTCATCACCGGGTTTCACCGTGTCTCTTTTCCAATTGACCCGTGAAAGCATGCCCAGGCTGGCGAGTTCGGCGATCCACGCGGTGGCCGCGCCTTTTTCGTCCTTCACATCGATGTGAAGGTAGGCGTGGGGATTGGTCCACTCAAATTGCGTGACCGTGCCTTTCACCGAGGTCAACGCGGTCATGTCATATTCCGCCGTAGAATGATGCGCGAAAGTCGCGTTGGAGCAGAGAAGCAGGGCGGCTGCACACGCAAGCACTACGACGAAGCGCCTCGTATTCACTGCGATTTCCTCCGGGGTGCGGAAACCTGGATAAGTTCAAGCCGTGTGCGGAAAACATATGCCGGAGGTTTGCCGGTGTCAATGTCATTCTTAAATCAATGCTTAAACTTCGGCGGTGAAGATTTAAGGAGATTGCCGTTTGCATGGAGCGTGGGGGTTGTGCCGCTGTGTGTAATTCTCATGGAGCATTGCGCGGTCAACACTTGTTTTGCTCCCAGGACGCCAGCATAATAAAGCGAGTTGCCATGCGAAGAACGAACTTGCAAAAACTCGCGCTTTTGGCCGTCGCCGGACTCGGCTTACTGGGCGCCGTGCGCGCCTTGACGCCCAAAGTCTCGGCGGCCGCGTCTGCGGCGAACGCCGAAGATGCGAATGCGCCGGTAATCCGTTTCGTGAAGAACCCTGAGATGGCGCCCCCGCTGCAGGCCCAGGACATCCTCGGAAAACCTGTGAACAAGGACAATTGGCCAGGCAAGGTGGTCCTGATCAATTTCTGGGCGACCTGGTGCCCGCCGTGCCGTGAAGAAATTCCCGAACTGCTCGAACTGAAGAAGGAATACAAAGACCGGTTGGAGATCGTCGGGATCTCTGAAGATGAAGATCCACCGGCGACGGTGTTGAAGTTTGCGCGGCAAAAAGGCATGAGCTATCCAATCGTGATGGCCACTCAGGAATTGATCGATGCCTACGGCGGTGTGCCCGCATTGCCCACTTCGTTTCTGATCGATACGCAGGGCCGGGTGGTGCAAAAACATAGCGGCCTATATCCGATTGAGGGCTATCACCTGGAAATTCGATCGCTTCTGGGCTTGCCGACGGATGCGCGAGTGGAGACGTTTGTCGATCTCGGCCAGGTCTTTCTGAAAAACGCCGCGAATGCCACGGAACTGCCGGGCGTCAATTTCAAGGGTTTGACGGCTGAGCAAAAAAAAGCAGCCCTTCGCCGATTGAATTCAGAAAGCTGCACCTGTGGATGCAAGCTGACGCTTTCCCAGTGCCGGGTGAACGATACCGAGTGTCCGTACAGCGGCAAGCTCGCGGCGCAAGTGGTAAAGGAAGTTGCCGGCGGCGCAAAGGCACCGCGAAAGCTGCCGGCGAAGGGCAATACGATTACGCAAACGTTTTAGTAGGGTAGGCTTCAGCCGGTCGGTTTGGATTCCGGTAAGCCGTAAACCTAAACCAGACGGGCTGCAGCTTGTCCTACCGGAGGCTCATATGTTCTCACGCGGTGCCAGTTGCAACTCTTCCAGTGATGTGGTCGCCCTTCCCGATCCGGTGGTGGACAATCCGCGTGCCGCGGCCAAAGGGCAGGAAACGGCAGTCGTCGCGGGTGGCTGCTTCTGGGGAATCCAGGCGGTGTTTGAACGCTTGAAGGGTGTGCTGCGCGCCACTTCTGGATATTCGGGTGGCGCGGCGAACACCGCCACCTATGAAAAAGTGTGCAGCGGCCGCACCGGACACGCCGAAGCTGTGGAAGTTGTCTTCGATCCGTCGCAAATCTCCTTAGGGCAAATCTTGAAGGTGTTTTTTTCCGTGGCGCACGATCCCACCCAGCTGAACCGCCAGGGGCCCGATCACGGCACGCAGTACCGCTCCGCAATTTTCTACACTTCGGAAGATCAGAAGCGCATCGGCGAAGCGTACGTTAAACAACTCGATGCCGCCAAAGTGTTTCGGGAACCGATCGTCACGCAGATCGTTCCGCTTGATGCCTTCTATCCCGCCGAGGAATATCACCAGGGCTACATGGATCTCCATCCTGAGAATATGTATATTGTGATCAACGACTATCCGAAAGTTGAAAACCTGCGGAAGCACTATCCATCACTCTTCGTGGACAAGAAGCAGGCTATTTGAGCTTGTCGAGATCGTATCTTGTTTCGATTGCCCGTCCAGACGGCACCAACACCTTTACGGTCGCTCTTCCGCCCGAGAATTGTCCGGCGTTGAATTGCAGCAGAATTTCCCGCTGGTACACCCCGCAGTTATAGTCGATCACATTGTAAGGGTCGCATACCAACGTGCTGGCCAACTTTTGCGGATCGATCGATTTTAGTTGGGAGACAACCACCCGGAAACTCTCGGCAGACGGTTCGGGGCCGCTATAACCGTTTTTGAGGGAAACCACCACCCGCACAATGACCAACTGCGGATTCGCGCGATAGTCCTCACTCGCTTGAAATTTTGTATATCCGTTCGTTCGCAGCGTTCTTCGTACGATTTGCTCGTACGGCGTCTCAAATTCCACCGACTGAACAAAAGCGAATGAATTATCCGCGGGGTATTTGAAGTCGTGCTCATACTGATCGATAAAACGCTTGAGTTCTTCGTGGTTAGTCGTCTGACCTAGAGAATAGGCGTCCTGAATTTCCTCGGGTTGCAGCAATGAGTTAAACGCCAGGGCATTCAGCGACAACAGGGCGCTGAGAACAAGGACAAATATTCGAACCCGCGTTGCCCCCAGCGGCGATCGAGCAAAGACAAAAGCGCTTCCTGGTTTCATTCCCGGTTCCTATTCGCGGACGGCAATAAAAAAGCCCGAAGGCCAATATTCCGGCCCCCGGGCTTAAGCAGATTTGCGATTGCTAGTTGGCCAGCGGATCGGGGCGCAACTGGAACTTTACAGCCTTGCTGGTCGTGCCCTTGCCGCCTTCCAGGTGCCACGGAGTGCGCGTGGCGTATGTGGACCAGACTCCCTTGCCTTTCCAGCCGGCCTTCGGATCATCAATGCGGCCGTCCAGGCTCTTGGCGAAGAAGCCCATCGGGTAGGGAACTCGCATGACCAGGAACTTCCCGGTCTTGGGATCGAGAGCTTCGAGCGCGTCCATTTCATTGCCGGTGGCGATGGGCGTGTCCTTGCCCAGGCCGAACGTGTCGAACTGGTCGACCCAGTCGTAGTAGTTGGCGTCAACGCTGCCGTACTCCGTCGTCCCTCGAAGCTCGGCCCGGGGGTGCGATAGAGCGTCCAGCCTTCGGGGCAGTGCTGGCCGGTAGCGGTCGGGCCGTTCAGCGGGCCCTTGCACTTGCGGCGGTCAAAGCTGGCAAAGTGTCCGCTGGCGAGAACCGTCCAGACCACACCATCACGGGTCGATGTCCATTCCGCGCGGTGAGAAACCTTGCACGGCTGCCTTCGCATTGTTCCAAGGTACTTCGTAGATTTCCGCGAGTGAAGTGCGCGCGGGATCGGAGCCCGGGAACGACGCGGACGAGTGCGCCCGGGAAACCGAGCACAGTGCCCCAGATGGAGCCATCCGCCGGGCTCGGGCTCACGCCGTAGAAGCCCACCTTGATGCGCATGTCCTTGGTGGGATCCATCGGCTGGCCGGGTTCGGTGTATTCGTCGCGCTTGCCGTTGCCGTTGGTATCCAGCACGAACGGCGTCCAGCCCTGCGACTTTTCCGCGTCGTGGGTTTCATCCCACATTTTCGTATTCAGCCAGCCGACATTGTCACCGCCAGGATTGCTGAACCACAGAGTGCTGTTGGCGTCCTCGGCAAACATCAAGTGCTGCGTGCTGGTGCAGAGGTCGACGAGATCCCACTTTCCAGTCTTGGGATCGTAAACGTTTGTCTGCCGCGAACTATTCGCCAATGGCAGAACCATGGCGTCTTCCAGACTCGATCCCTTCTTGCAGTACGCCGGATTTTCACGGTCGCGCGTGGCGGCTGCGGTCCAGATGCGTCCCTTGGAATCCATCATCAAGCTGTGCGCCGTGGCGTGCGAAACGGCGGCCTGCTCGTTGCCCCAGTAGGGCGACGGATTCAGGAGTTCTTCGGGCTCGGCCATTGGCGTGCCGGGTTTGTAGGGGATGGCGATCTGCTTAAACGAATTCTTGCTCGGGTCCAGAACGGTAACAAAGTCCGAGCTGTCCTCGTGAACGCCGTAAACCAGGCCGTTGGGATTGGAATTCACATTGCGGCGATCCACGGAAATTTCATCGTGGAAATATTCTTTCGGCCCGGCCCAGTCCCATTCGGTGATCACCACGTTGCGTTCCAAGCCTGTGGGGCGCGAAGGAGCCGGCGGCAATGCGCCGTTCTTGATGCGATCCGACCAGTCCGCGTATTCGGTGAGCATGCGCTTTCGGCCGACGCGCGTTGCCACCGAGCTCATCAGGCTGCCGACCTGGGCGGACTGGATGCGGCGATCCCACGCAGCGTAGCTGGTATCGAACGCGCCGAGATTGGATTCGATCTCGCGCGTGGCTTTGTCGCCGAGTTGATGGCAGGCCTCGCAGCCGTCGGTCTTCACGTTTTCAACCCAGGCGCCCTGGTCCTTGATGCGCTCGGAGATGCCGTTTCCTTTGTCGCCGGTGCCGGGGAAATCGCTCTTCGGCGGAATGTGCAGCAGCGAATACCAGTAGGCGGCGGGATAATACTGCGCCGCGGCGTGATCATCCGGGGCCAGCACGGCGGTCAGGTTCAGCATTTTGCCGGGCGCGGATTTCACTTTTGGTAAATCGACCAGCCCGTAGCCGCGCACCCAGACATCATAGGTCGCTTTCGGAAGCTCGGGAATCACGTAGCGTCCCTGATCGTCGGTGACAACGATTTTGCGGTAGCCGGTCGGAAGATCTTTGGTCTCGGCGATCACCCACACGCCCGCTTCCGGGCCTTTCGAGCTGGTGACTACGCCTCCGATGTCGTCGGAAACAATTTTAACTTCTGCGGCAGGCTTAGGCGCGGTGTGGCCGGTGCGCGCGATTCCCAGTACGGCGGCGAGAGAAAGTGCCACGGTCCCGAGGTACGTCAATCTTTTCTTCATGACGGCTGATCTCCTTCGGCGGCTGGGCCAAGGCCAGGGCATCCTCAATCGACGATTGGGATGTGAAACAACTGCTTAAATTGAGGGCCGTGAGAAATCCTATGACGGAGTGAAAACATTGTCAATCGGTGGTTTGCGAAGGGTTTGCAGCACTCGAGCGCCGAAAATCCCAAGCGGGAAGAGCCATAATTTCCAGCGTGCCGCGCATCTCAAAAACGCACTGGCGCCCGGGCCACACTTTACGGATGCGATTCTCGCGTGAAAATTCGGTTGAACCGCAGCCCTGTGAAACGGATCCCCACGATATTTTTGCCGGGTTCGCCGGACGGCCGCACGTGGGTCACGCGCCCATGCGTTGAAAATCGCTTTTCAGGATGGCTCAGCGAAGATGAATAGACGGTGACTTCAACCTTGGTTCCCCTTTCAAATGCGTAATGCGTAGCCACGGCTGTTCCACCGCGGCTGAAATTCACACTTGCGGTCATGATCTCGAATCGCTCTCCGCTCATCGCATTGCCTCGAAGGCACACCGGCAATCGAACCGGCACGCGTTGCTCGTGACGACGCTCCGTACCGGATGTGGTGCTGGTGGCAGTCATCCGCAGTCTCCCCGATAGCTATCGGCGAGAATCGATCGAGCATTATTAAAAGTTAGCGACGGAAGTAAGAAAATAGACGGAAAATGAGAAGAAGTAGTTTCGCTATTGCCGCGCGCGCTGGAATGTGAAGTTCATGCCACCATTGAGTCCGCAATAGGCCTGGTTCGCCGCAAAGTTCGAATCCACGTCAGGAATTCGTACGCCGTTGCCCAGCCGTTCCAGAATGAGTTTGCTGTCCGATTCGGCCCCAAGAGCTTCCATGCGGCTCCCGGTTACATTTCCAATGCCCTCGAAGTGGCAGGTCCATCGCCCGCTCTCCGGATCCGCCCCGTCAACAAGTACTCGCGCCGAAGTGGCGTCACGCCGCTGGATGGATACGGTCATGAAACCTTCATGATCAAAGATGCCGACGAATCCGTCCGCCGGTGCGGGCTCGGGAGCTGGACGGAATTCCAACACGGCGATTCGTTCCTGATAAGCGGTCTGCAGGCAACTCACGCTAGCGCCGCAGGCATTGCGTTTTGCCATCCATCCCCGCTGTTCAGTCCTCAGTGGCGCCAGGAGCGCCGCGGCGTCGGCAAAAATTGTTAACGAGCGCTTCCAGGCTGCCGTCAGGCGGGAATCGAGCGCGGAAAGCTCTGGCGAACCGCAAATTGCCTTCTCCGTGGGCGAACCGGCGTTGTGGCAATTGAACGAGGGGCCGTTGCTTGCTGGCTGAGCCTTTTCACCCGGAGTGGCCATCTGCGTCGCCAAAATTCCAGGCAGCGACAGCAAAATCGTTATGATCAGTATTGGTCGCATGCTCAGGCCCCTTTCTACGACACGCAGTCTTGCGAGCAGATGATATTGGCCCAATGAAAGGGGAGTGTTTCCGGAAACCGCGGAAATGGCAAGTAGCTTGGTCTTTGGAAATTGGAAATTACCAGGGTCTGATCCGCAAGAATGGTGCCGGGGGAGAGTTGAACTCCCTACGCCGGCCTTTTCAGGGCCGCGCTCTACCGGTGAGCTACCCCGGCACCGATGTAGCCAAAAGATTGTACGGGTGCTGAAGCACAGAAGCAAGCGATCTGGGACGCAAGTACGCAAATTTCAGATCCAAATTTTGAGATTTGAAATCCGAAATTTCAAATCTCGGATCAAAAAGTCCGGGCCCTGGTCTTTCAAAATCATCTCAGCGACTGATCGACCTCGCGCATCCAGTCCTTTGCCTTCAGAACTTCGCGCGGCTTGGTGCCGTCCGGCGGACCGACGATGCCGTCTTTTTCCATGATGTCGATCAGCCGCGCGGCGCGCCCGTAGCCGATGCGCAAACGGCGCTGCAGCGTGGAAGTTGACGCGCGGCCGGCTTCGCACACCACGCGAACCGCCTCCTGGTAGAGGTCGTCGTCCACCGCCTCTCCCTCTGCTTCGCCGTCGGCGCCCGTGCCGTTTTCATCGCGCGGCACTTCCAGCAGTTTCTCGTTGTACACGGCCTTGGCTTGCGAACGCCAGTGATTGCAGACGGCGGCGATTTCGTCTTCGGTAACGTACGGGCCGTGCATGCGGTTGAGTCTCGCCGACCCAGCGGGCAAGTACAGCATGTCGCCGCGTCCGAGGAGCGATTCCGATCCGTTGGCGTCAAGAATCGTGCGCGAGTCCACTTTGCTGGCCACCCGGAACGAAATGCGGGCGGGGAAGTTGGCTTTGATCAATCCGGTGATCACGTCGACCGACGGACGCTGCGTCGCGAGGATCAGGTGAATGCCGACGGCGCGGGCCATCTGCGCGAGTCGCGTGATCGATTCTTCCACGTTGCTGGTGTCCACCATCATTAGGTCGGCGAGTTCGTCGATGATGATGACGATGTAGGGCAGCGGTTTGTGCTCGGCGGTATCGGTGTCGTCAAAGAGCGAGAGTGATTGGCCCTTCTGGAATGTGCGATTGTACTGGTCGATGTTGCGCACGCCGCGCGCCGCCAGCAGCTTGAGCCGCGATTCCATTTCGCGCGTGGCGTTGCGCAGAACGTTGGATGCCACCTTAGGATCGGTGACCACCGGCGCCAGGAGGTGGGGAATATCTTCGTACAATCCCAGTTCCAGGCGCTTCGGATCGATCATCACCATCTTCAGTTCGTCGGGCGTGCCCTTGTAGAGCATCGACAGAATCAACGAGTTGAGGAAAACGCTCTTCCCGGTTCCGGTTGATCCGGCGATCAGCAAATGCGGCATCTGGCAGAGATCGGAAACGCGGTTGCGTCCGATCAAGTCTTTGCCCAGAGCCAGCGTTAATTTGGAAGTTGAATTGACGAACTCCGCCGATTCGATTTGCTCGCGCAGGGCGATGGTCTGCCGGTTCGCATTGGGCACTTCAATGCCTACCGTCGATTTTCCCGGAATGCGCTCGATCAAAATCGATTCCGCTTTCAGCGCCAGGCACAAATCGTCCGCAAGGCCAGTAATGCGGCTGTACTTGATTCCCGCTTCGGGCTTGAGCTCGTAAGTGGTCACCACAGGACCGGGATTAATCTGTGTGATGCGGCCGCCAATATCGAACTCCATGCATTTCTGCTCGATGGCGTGCGCGCATTCCTTCAGTTCATCCTCTTCGATCTTCTCGTGCCGCGGCGCAGGACGAAGCAGATCTGGGGAGGGAAGCCGGAAGCTGGTCGCGCCCTTGGCAATTTTCGGCGACGAAAGCTTCCTGGATTGCGGCTTGCTCTCTTCCATATTCTGAAAAACGATCGAGTGCGGATGCTCCGGCTCGTCGGCTTCCCGTTCTTCGCGCTCCACTCGCCGCGGTTCTCGTTCAGTGACCGCGCTGGCATCGACTTCTTCCACGGATTGCGCGGGAATCGGCGGCCGGCCCTGCGACTTGATTTCCGCGAGGCGCTTTTGCATGCGTTTCTGCTCGCGTTCCTCATGCCAGGCCTCGTAGCGCTCCTTCAGCGGAGTGATCATGTTCAGCTTGCTGAGCGGCCCGCGCAGCGTTTCATGCGTTTCGATAAAGGAAAATTTGGTGGTTAGGAAGAGCGCGACGAAAAAAATCGCCACGGCAACCAGGTTCGCTCCCACCGTGTTGAATCCCGCGACGAGCGCGCCAGCAACGAGGTGGCCCAGCATTCCCCCGGGCGGAATCGCGCCGCGCACTTCCGGTACGTGCCACAGCATCAGCATCGCGGGCAGCATCAGCACCATCATCGAGTAGCCGACGATTTTGACGACGGCGGACTCCAGGACGTCGCTGCGGAACCATCGCGATCCCATCACAAACATCCCGATCGGCAGCAGGAACGCAGCGTACCCGAAGCCCTGAAACAGCAGGTCCGCGCCGTAAGCGCCAGCCGGCCCAATCCAGTTGCGGGCGGAATGCAGGGCGCTAGATTCGGCGGAAACATTGAACGACGGATCGTGGGGGCTGTAGGAGATCAAGGCCAGCGCCACCAGGATGGCGATGGTCATGCCCACAAAGCCGATCAATTCGTTAAGACGATGATTCTCAGTTGGAGTCAGAACGCGCACGAAAGTCTCCTAGAAATAGGGGGAAGGTGCCCGCCGCAGAAGGGTGCGCGGGCGCTGGCGCGCGGATCCCATCCGGAAAGTCACGAGCAACGCAACGACTATACCAAAGACGGCGCGGCAGGCAAGAGAGATATCGATGGCAGGTGTCATGGGTGGCGCAGGCTTCAGCCTGTGGACTTTTGGCCTAGAAGAACAAAACCCCGCAGGCTGAAGCCTGTGCCACCGGACCCGCATGGAATCCACGCCGTGGCCGTAATTATTATTCAACTTTCTAACTCTCTTGTTGCTTGTGCGAGGGAACCGTTGCGCGAGTATAATGCCGAGTCAAATCCGACATAGCGAGAATTTTCAGCGCACAAGTTTGGGATTGCCTTCACAAATTTGTCGGATCGAACGAGGTACCGATGCGATTGAAATTCGCGGTCTTGGCGATGGTTCTAAATTTGGGAAGCGCGCTCGCGGTTTCCGCACAAAAGCCGGCGTCAGTGTCTCTGGCCGGGAAAGTCAGCTCAGACGCCGAAGGGCCAATGGAAGGCGTGCTGGTCCGGGCCAAGGGCGAGGGCAAGACGATCAGCGTTACGGTCGTTACGGATCACGACGGCCGCTACTCTTTTCCGGCGAACCGAATCGCACCGGGGAAATTCCACATAGATATCCGCGCTGTCGGTTACGACCTTGCGAATCCCGTCTCCGTCGATGTGACGGCCGGCGCCACCGCGCGCGCGGATCTAAAACTGGTGAAGACCAAAGACCTGATTCCACAGCTTACCAGCGCCGAATGGTTGATGAGTGTGCCGGGAACCGAGGCGCAGAAGAACCAGCTGTTTCGCTGCGCCGCGTGCCATTCCCTGCAGCCCATCGTGCAGAGCACTTACGACGAACAGGGATGGCTGACGACGTTTGCGCGGATGCGAACTTATTCCGAGCAGGCCGTTCCCGAACATCCGGTGCTGCTCCCGTACAAAGTATCCGTTCAACCCGATCCGCAATTCGCGAAATATCTGACGACCATCAATCTGAGTTCGACCCCGACGTGGAAGTACGAGTTGAAAACCCTGCCGCGCCCGAAGGGCCCGGCCACGCGCGTAATTATTACCGAATATGATATGCCCGAGCCTGGTCGCCTGCCGCACGACGCCGACCTCGATGACAAAGGGATGATCTGGTACAACGATTTTCGCGAACCGCTGATCGGCCGCCTCGACCCGCGAACCGGCGAGACCAAAGAATGGCGCATGCCGCCGCTCAAGCCAGGATTTCCCGAGGGAACTCTTTCGATTGAGTTCAATCGCGACGGTTACCTGTGGATTCCGCGATTCCGCCAGGGTGGATACACACGGTTTGATCCGCGCACGGAAAAATTCCAGACGTGGATGGTTCCCGCCGAATATAACGATGCGCGCTCCATTCAGCCGCAAGTTGCCGCCGCGCCGGATGGCACGGCATGGTTTCCCGGGGGCGAAAGCCTCATGATTTTCAAAGTGGATCCGGAAACCGACAAAGTGACCGCCTATCCGATGTATCCGGATTTCCATCCCGACGAAAAAAGTTCGGGAATCATTCAGTTCAGCTACAGCGCCACGCCGACGGGGCACTCTACCTACGGAGTCGCGGCGGATTCGCACTCTAACATTTACATTTTTGATATCGTGGGCGGTAACGTCGGAAGGATCGATGGGAAGACCGCTAAAGTAACCCTGTTTAAGACGCCGACTCTGAATTCCGGGCCGCGCCGAGGCTCGGTCGATGACCAGGATCGCGTCTGGTTCGGCGAGTACTATTCAGATAAATTGGGAATGTTCGATCCCAAGACGCAAAAGTTCAAGGAATGGACTGCGCCTACTCTGTGGCTCGGGCCGTATCCCGCGAAAGCCGACAAAAATGGCGAGGCCTGGACGTCGGGAATGGGCGCCGACTTGGTGGATCGGCTCGATCCAAAGACCGGGAAATTTACCGAGTACATGCTGCCGACGGTGAACGCGAATATCCGGCACATTGATATAGACAATTCCCATTCCCCGATAGCGGTGTGGGTTGCGGAAGTCCACCAGGGAAAAATCGCCAAGGTGGAACCGCTCGATTGATCTTTTCCGAATTGCTTGGAGCGCGCCGATTCGTGACACAGGCGCTGCATCAGGGGGTACGCGATGGATGAACCGGAAAATTCCGGAAACCGCAGCGATCTTTCGCGGCGCTCTTTCCTCGCGAAAGTCGTCGCGGTGGAAGCCGGTCTGGCGATCGTTAAAGCCACCGCCGCGCGCGCCGATATTGTGCGCACCGATTTGTCGAAGCTCCCGCCCTATGGCAATGGCACCATCCCCGCCGGAATTCGCTCGCGCCAAATCGAAAACGTGAACGGTCTTTCGGTTCATATTCTGGAGGCAGGGTACGAAACGCCCGGACGTCCCGCAGTCCTGTTGCTGCACGGATTTCCCGAACTCGCCTACAGTTGGCGCAAGGTGATGCCGTCACTGGCCGCCGCGGGCTATTACGTGATCGCTCCCGATCAGCGCGGTTATGGACGCACCACGGGCTGGGACGATTCCTACGATGCGGATCAGGATCCGTTCCGCATCCTTAACATGACCCGCGACGCCATCAGCCTGGTCTACGCGCTGGGATATCGGTCGGTGGCCATGGTGGTCGGGCACGATGCCGGCGCGCCGGTAGCGTGTTGGGCAGCGCTCATCCGGCCGGACGTTTTTCGTTCGCTCACGATTATGAGCTCGCCGTTTGAAGGCGCGCCCGCGCTGCCTTTCAACACCGCGAATGGCGCGGCTCCGCCGCCCCGGCCGATGACGGATGATGAACTGGACGCCGAACTTGCCAAGCTGAATCCTCCGCGCAAGTACTATCAGAACTACCAGCGCACCCGCGGTGCGAACGATGACATGCTGCATGCTCCGCAGGGACTGCACGCGTTTTTCCGCGCCTACTATTTTTATAAGAGCGCCGATTACAAAGGGAACCATCCGCATCCTCTCAAAGCGCGCACCGCCGAGGAGATGGCGCAAATTCCGAACTACTACGTAATGGAGAAAGATAAAGGCATGGCGGAGACCGTGGCGCCGGTGATGCCGTCGCCGGAGTACATCGCCCATTGCCAATGGTTGACCGAGGCCGAAGTGGAAGTGTACGCCACGGAATATGGCCGCACGGGATTCACCGGAGCATTGCAGGGCTATCGCGTGCGGCGCGGCTCCGATCCTCGAAGTGCCGCTGAACTGCGGACATTTTCGGGGCGCACCGTCGATGTGCCATCGCAATATATCGACGGCAAGAGCGATTGGGGCTCGTATCAAACGCCGGGCGCCATCGACAAGATGCGCACCAGCGCCTGCACGCGAATGGCCGGTTTTCATTTTATCGATGGCGCCGGGCATTGGGTGCAGCAGGAACAGCCGCAACAGGTGAGCGCTCTGCTCATTCAGTTCCTGCGCGATTACGCCAAGACCTGAGCGCGCAACGCGCGGAGCTGCGATTCTACTTTGTGGCGCAGGATGCACGCTTTCCAGACACCAGCGGCCTACGGAAGTTTATAAAAGTTGACGGTTCTATTAACCACGGGTATAGAGTCTGTGCGCCTGCGCCGCGCATGGTTACAGGTGACCTTAAGTCTGAAGCGTCCGTTGCACCACGGCCGAAGTTGCAGCCATCAGAGATGTTGCAGCCGTTAGAATTAACGGCACAAAACGAGAGGAGGAATTGATCATGAAGACGAGCCACAAACTGGCACTAGCCGTTCTCTTCGGTGCGTTGGTCGGCATTGCTGGCGCGACCATCATGCACGCGCAGCAAGTCAAAAAAATGCCCGGATTCGTCGTAGCCGAAGTCGAGGTCACCGATCCCGCTACATTCAAACTGTATTCGGACAAGGTTCCGGGAACGATTGCACAGTACGGCGGGCATTACGTCATCCGCGGCGGCAAAAACACCTCGATCGAAGGGGATGCTCCAAAACGGTTCGTGGTAATCCAATTCGAGAGCGTGGAGAAGGCCAAGGCCTGGGAAGATTCGCCCGAATACAGCGCGATCAAGCCGATCCGTCACAAATCGGCGAAGAGCCGCGTATTTATCATTGAAGGCGCCGCCGGCCAGTAACGGCGGGCGCGCGTAAAGCAATTATGGTTCGGCGAATGGCTGGCGCTGGCGGGGAAATCATTCTGCAGCCGCCCTGCCGCTGGGCCCGGAACGAAATGACATTTGGGGGGACGGTCAGATAGACTCTGGCGCACGCCTCCGGAGGAGATCGTTTTTATGAACTGGAAACTGATCTTTCAACTGTCATTGTTTGGCCTGGCGATGGCGATCGCCACGGTCTACGTTATTCCGTCGAAGATCGAGCCGGCGTTTTGGCTGGTAATTTTTGTGGTCTGCGCCTACCTGATTGCCAAGAATAGTCCGGGCCTGCACTTCCTCCACGGTTTGCTACTGGGGCTGGCAAATTCCGTGTGGATCACCGCCGCGCACGTATTGCTCTATGACAGCTACATTGCGCGCCACGCGCAGGAGGCAGCCATGATGCAGTCCGCGCCACTGTCCGTTTCGCCCAGAGTAATGATGGCGATCGTCGGGCCGGTCGTCGGACTACTCTCAGGTGTGATACTCGGGTTGTTTGCGTTTGTCGCGGGCAAACTGGTGAAGAAAACTCCGGTAACGGACGCAAAGGCCACTGCGTAATCATTCATGTAGGAATCTGGATGCCGCCATCGGGGGCAGGGGAGTCGCGCCGACGTCAGTAGCCCACATGATGTAGATAGAGAACGACTCCTGAGGCCACCAGGCAGTAAATTCCGAACAAATACCAGCGGTCGCTCTCCAGCCACTTGCTGAGCCATTTCAGCGCCAGGAGTCCGGCGACAAACGCGCAGACCATTCCCAGGAGGCTCGGTACCATCGCGGACGCCAGATTCACGCCTCCGCCAATGTGCTGGGCTTTCATCAGGCGGAGCACTTCGCGTCCGTCCGCAGCTGGCGTGAGCGCGACAGCCAGCGCGAAACTGAAGGCCTCCGCGCGCCTCTTCTCCACACCCAACAGCAATCCCGTGGAAATGGTCGCGCCGGAACGCGAGAACCCGCGAAAGGGAAGGCACAATCCCTGCACGATTCCGATCACCGCGCCCTGCTTCATTCCCAGATCGCCCGTTTGCTTATCGCCGGTGAACGGATGTTGTTTCTCATAAATGCCGGCGATCAAAATCAAAATGCCGACCGCGGCCAACGCCGGCGCGATCAAGTCCAGGCGGCCGAAGAAGCTGCTCGACTTCGGCGTGCGGCGATCCTGGAAACGCGAATTTCTCAATCGCCTTGATCAAGGCTTCGCCGACCACTCCGGTCAGGGCCGTGGCGACGAACAGCAGGATCACGATTCGTTTGAATGCCTCGGCGCTTTGAAAATATGTCTGCATCCATTGCTTCCAGAAATAGACGATCACCGCGAACATGGTGCCGGTGTGCAGCATCACCAGAAGGAGAGTCATTTCCGGCGCCGTCGGGTCCAGGCCCATCAGCTTTTCGGACACCACCACGTGCGCCGAGCTCGATACCGGCAGGAGTTCCGCCAGGCCTTGGACGATGGCCAGAATAATTACGTGCAGAAGGGTCATGAATGGACCTTCGATTTAGATTGCGGTTCTAATCGCTTTTGCATTTCGAAAGCGTTTTGGCCGCGGCCGTAATAATTTTCGATCGTTCGAGTCTCACGATAGCCATGCTTTTTCCACAATGCAATCGCCGGTTTGTTGGTTGTTGCCGTTTGTAGATACATCCAGGGCACGCCGTGGGAAGAGGCCTCGCGTTCGGCGGCCTCCAGGAGCAGGGAAGCGATGGAATGGCGGCGGTACTCGCCAGGACATCCAGGGTAACGACGTGGGCGAGCTCTCCTCCGCGCTCCGTGAGAATGAATCCGGCAATTTTCCCGGGAATTTCCGCAACGATGCAGTGCGAATCCTCGGCCCGCAGATAGATCTTCATCTCATCGCGTCCGTAGGCGATGTGTTTTGGAAAGCACAGCTGATCGATCGCATGCAGGGTCTCGAAATCGGACGGCTGGTACGGGCGAAGAATCAATCCTGGAACGGCCACGGCGCGGGCTCACAACTCCAGAATCACAGGGAGGATCAGGGGACGCTTGGAAGTTTGTTTCTTCAGATAGCGCCGCAAGTCCACGCGAATTTTTTCCTTGATAACGCTCCAATCCGTTTTTTCCTCGGCATTCGGATTGCTCGACGGTGCGGAGGATCACTTCGCGCGCGCCATTCAGGAGTTCGAGCCCATTATCGGAGGGCATGAAACCGCGCGTGACGATTTCCGGCTGCGATTCGATCTGCCCGGTGTGCTTGTTGATCGCGATGATCGGCACCACCACGCCGTCCTCGGAAAGATGTTTCCTGTCGCGGATCACTACTTCCTCGATTTCCTCCAGCGATCCGGAATCGACGCAAACGCGGCCCGCGGTTACCGGTTCCCTGCGATAGGCGCGCGTCTTCCGTAAATTCGATCACCTGGCCGTCTTCGATCAGCAAGATTTCTTCGGACACCGCTCCGACCGCATGCGCCAGGGCGGAATGGCGGAAAAGTTGGCGATATTCTCCATGAACTGGAATGAAATAGCGCGGGCGCACCAGATTCAAGAGCATCTTCTGTTCTTCCTGGCTGGCGTGGCCGGAAACGTGGATCGTTCCGCCATCGTTGTCGTAGTAGACCAGCGCGCGCTTGCGGAACATGTGGTCCAGCATCCGGAAAATTGCTTTCTCGTTGCCGGGAATGATACGCGCGGAAAGGATCACCGTGTCGCGCTCGTCCAGGGTGAGCAGGCGATGATTGTCGACGGCCACTCGGGAGAGCGAAGACATCGGCTCCGCTTGGCTGCCGCTGACCAGTGACCACCATCTTTTCCGCGGGAAAGGAATTAATATCCTGCGAGCGGACGACCAAGTCCGTCGGGGATGCGCAGACGGTTCATGCCGTGCGCGATTTCGACGTTGTCAACCATGCTGCGGCCGATGAAAGCCGATTTTTCGTCCCGAGGCCGCAGCGATATCGATGATCTGCTGAATGCGCGGAATCGAGGACGCGAAGCAGGAGACGATCACCTTGCGCGTCGCCGCGCGTGTAGAGTTCCTCGATCCGCGGGCGGACGGTGCGCTCCGAAGGCGTGTAGCCGGGGCGCTCGACGTTGGTGCTGTCACTGAACAGTGCCAGCACGCCTTCCGCGCCGTAGCGCGCGAAAGCGTGCAGATCAAATGGCTGACCATCGATCGGCGTGGGATCCATCTTGAAATCGCCGGTGTGGATGATCACTCCGACCGGTGTGCGGACGGCCAGCGCCACGCAGTCAATCGTGCTGTGCGTGACGCTGATAAATTCCACTTCAAAGATGCCGATTTCCAGCTTGCGTCCGGGAATCACTTCGCGCAGATCTGTTTTGTCCAGCAGGCCATGCTCTTCGAGGCGCTTGTGCACCAGCGCCAGCGTGAAACGCGTCCCGTAGATCGGGACTTGCAGGTCGCGCAGAATGTACGGAAGCGCGCCGATGTGGTCCTCATGGCCATGGGTCAGCAGGATGGCCCGAAGGTATTGCCGGTTCTGCTTGAGGTACGTGATGTCCGGAATGACGATGTCCACGCCCAGCAGTTCTACCTCGGGGAACATCATGCCCGCATCGATCAAGATCATGTCGTCGCCGCAGCGAAGAACGAGCATGTTCATGCCAAACTCCCCAGTCCGCCCAGGGGAATTGCTAAGAGAGAAGGTTTATCCAAAGTAGTTCACATCCTTATGAGTGACCCTTCATCGTACCATATGGGAGCGCGGGAATTGATTGAGCGGGGTTGGTTTTATTTTGAGCCGCTGCGGAGCACTTTGCAGTTCTGGAATGATCGTACAGGGTCCTCAATTGAGTATGTCGGTCGGATCGACGTTTCGTTCTGGGAATTTTCGAAAGCCGGCCGTTTCTACCAAGGCCAATTTTCGGACGCAGGGAACACTCTATAAATCACTTACGCGTATGTAGCGCTCCCGAAACGATTGGCTCCGCACGTGCTTGGTAGATTCGGGTCGAGGAGTTCAATGTTTCAATTTCCGTGCAGTTGGTTTGGAGAATCAGTATGAGAATTGCCAGTCTTAAACCTGAATCAGCGGTCACGTTGCCGGCTCTCGCACTTGGGCTGATCGTGCTTGCGGCGGGGATGGTCAACGCGCAGAAAGAGCCCGCGGACAACACGCTGCGGCCGCTCGACGCCCTCGGAATGACTTATGCGGCGCTCAGTTCACATTTAGGGCCGTGCAAAAGCGAATGCCGGCAGCACGAGAAGGAAGCCAAGCAGGGGTACCGCGCGACATTCGAAGTTCCACCGTACTCGTACACCGTCGAGGGCGGCAAGGTCGTCGAGGTGATGATCACGGCGGATTCCTTTGAAGGTTTTGTCGCCGAAGCCAAGGAAAAATGGGGCCAGCCCACAACTCTGACATACCAAATTCTCGCGGATCAGGACGGCGCCGAAGCGCGCTACGGCGTAGCTCACTGGGATTTGCCGGGCGGTGTGGTTGCCGATGCCCGCCAGATCCCGGTACCGGGCAAGGTGATAGGAGTCACCAAGTTGCATCTCGGCGGTCCGCCAGTCCTGCTTACCCAAAAAGAGCCAGCGACGGAGGGCGCGCTGGTCATCATCAGCAACCCGTCGTCTCAGCGCACCGAAAAGCCGAAGCCTCGACCATTGCTTTAATCAAACGATGTTTTCCGAAAGTCCTACCTCTGAATGACGGATCTACTTGCCTCCGCCGGAAAATATTCTGGCAACGGCTACCAGCAGAATCGCTCCGACCGTTGCCGCGGCGATGCTGAAGAGTATTCCTCCACCCAAAATACCAAGCTTGGTGAAAATCCAGCCGCCGATGATTGCTCCCACCATGCCTAGCACGATGTCGGCAAGGCAGCCGAACCCGCGTCCGCGCGAAAGAGTGCCTGCGAGCCAGCCAGCGATCAGGCCAATAACGATCCAGGCGATAACAGATTGCGGAATATAGACGGACAAGATGTGCATCGGGCGTCCTTTCGGTTAGGTGGATCGACTTTTCACCCTTCACCGGACTTCAGGGTAAAAAGCCCATCCTACTGGGGTTCTTGCTGCGTCATGCAGTGTAGCGTGCCGAGGCCCAGCACCAGATCCAGGCATGCGATTCCGACGATCTTGCGGTCTGGGAACAGGGCGGCTAGCTTGGACAGAGCCGCGGCATCGTGCGGATCATTGAACGTCGGCACCAGAACGAGCTGATTCGCGATGTAAAAATTTGCGTAACTTGCCGGAAGTCTCTGCTCGTCGAAAAAAACGGGGTCAGGCATTGGCAGTGTTTCGATGCGAAGCGGGCGGCCGTCCTGGTCGTTCATTTCGCGCAGCAATGCTAAATTTTCCTGCAAGGGCTGAAAGTTTGCGTCCGAGGGATCCGTTTCCAAAACCGTAACCACCGTGGTCGGATTTGCGAATCGCGCCAGATCATCGACGTGTCCGTGAGTATCGTCGCCGGTAATCCCGTTTTTCAGCCACAGAAGGTTGGTGATTCCCAGGTAGTCACGAAAAATCGAGGCGAGTTCCTTAGAAGTCACGCCCGGATTGCGCGCCTGAATCGGGCTGAGTAGGCATTCCTCCGTGGTGAGCATCGTTCCGAGGCCGTTAACGTCGATGCTGCCGCCCTCCAATACCACAGGACGCCGGCGATGGCTGGGCGCCCAGGTCTTCCATTTGAGTTTGTGCGCGAGTTTGCCGTTGGCAGCATCGTCATTTTTCCAGTCATCGTATTTGGCCCACGCATTAAAGTGCCAGTTGGTGACCGCTGTCTCGTCCTTGGCGCTGTTGCGCACAAAAATCGGGCCGAAGTCGCGAATCCATCCTCGATTGGTGGGCACCTGAAAAAAATCCACCGCGGAAAGATTCGCGCCCGCCGATCTCAGATTACGCCGCGCGGCGCGCTCCATCGCGGCGTCCTTCACAAGGATCCGCACGCGTTCGACCTGCGAGAGGTGGCGCACGATGTCCGCGTAGACCCAGGGAATGGGCGCGAATTTTCCCGGCCAGTCTGTTTTTTCGTGGGGCCATGCCAACCACGTGGCGGCATGCTGCTCCCATTCGGCGGGCATGCGGTAGCCCAGCGCCGCCGGAGTGGGGCCAGAAAGTCTGGTCTGGACGTCTTTTTGTAAGGTCATTTGAGCCTGCAAAGAGGGTGGTTCGCCGCAGAAAATCGTTGCCGAGACGGACAATCGCGGTAGCCCGAGTCTTCAGACCCGGGGAATTTCCGTCCTGGCCCCGGAACGGCCGCGCCTCTAACGAGGCGGGCCACAGCGGGTGGCGCGGGCTTCAGCCGGCGGCTTCTGGTCGCAGCGGGATGGACCAAGCTCCGGCCAACCCCCACAGGCTGAAGCCTGCGCCACATCGAACGGCCAGCGGTTAGAAAACTCACTCGCGCCATCGCTCGAGGATCGGGGAATAGGCGTCAATCCGACGATCGCGCAGGAATGGCCAGTTGCGGCGCGTCTCTTCGACGCTCTTCGGATCGCATTCGACGATTAATATTTCTTCCCTATCGGCGGAGCCTTCGGCCAGGACCCGGCCGAAAGGATCGGAGACGAATGAGTGTCCCCAGAACTCCAGGCCGCTTTGGGGAGTGCCCTCAAATCCCACGCGATTTACCGCAGCCACAAAAATGCCGTTGGCAATGGAATGCGAACGTTGAATGGTGCGCCAGGCATCGAGCTGCGCCGCTCCGAATTCCTGCTTCTCGGACGGGTGCCAGCCGATCGCCGTGGGATAAAAAATAATGTTGGCGCCAGCCAGGCTGGCCAGGCGCGCGCCTTCCGGATACCACTGGTCCCAGCAGACCAGCACCGCGATACGGCCGAATTTCGTATCAAAATTGGGAAAGCCGAGGTCGCCGGGAGTGAAATAAAACTTTTCGTAGTACAGCGGATCATCCGGAATATGCATCTTGCGATATTTTCCCAGAAGCGAACCGTCGGCATCCAGAATTATGGCGGTATTGTGATAAAGCCCGGCGGCGCGGCGCTCAAACAGCGATCCGACGATCACCACTTTCAATTCGCGGGCAAGTTTTGACAGGGCTTCGGAAGACGGCCCCGGGATAGGCTCGGCCAGTTCAAAGAGGTCGGCGTTTTCTTCGCGGCAAAAATATTGCGAGCGAAACAATTCCTGCAGGCAGACGATCTGCGCCCCGCGCGCTGCGGCTTCGCGAATGCGGGCTTCCGCCTTGGCGAAATTCTCCCTCGGATCGAGCGAGCAGCTCATCTGAATCAGGCCTACGGTAAATTTTTCCGTCACGCCTGAATCATAGCATTTTCTTTTTACGTTTGACGGAGAGAGATTGGTCGAAACAAGCGAATATTTTCGGCCCCGGTGTTCTCAGGAGCTGCCCGAATAGTGAAGCTCCCGAGAACGCCGGGCGCAAAAGTTCGTTCGTGCCGGGCCAAATCTGGACGCGCCGTAGCGACACTCAAGCCGCAGATTAATTCGAGGCAACGTGAACGGCCACTTGCTCCGAGTGCGAAGGAGCCTTGCCCATCTGTTCTTGCTGGGCGTTGGACGTGGAAGACTTAAAATCCATGCGGAATCCAGGCAATTCCATGGAGGTTACGACGCGGTTGTCGCCCTGGACGGCAACCTGGAGGTCGCCGTTGCGGCAGGTTTCGCAGGCGGACTGGGCGAAGACCAGGATTTCGAGGGCCTTGTCTTTACCACGAACCGAGAGCCGATTGGCGTCGCTCTGCGTGCGGGCCAGCTTGAAAGAATAATCTCCGGCTGGAAGCACGGTGTTTTTCCATTGTGTGGGCTGGGACAGCGTAAAATTGCCCACCAGCAAATTGTTGGCGCTTACGGATGAAGACAAAACGCCGATGGAAAACAGGCCAGCGGCGACGAGCAGAGCTTTGGATAGGGATCGCATTTCGATGCATTCTCCTTGGGCGTTGTGTTCCCGACTTCATGAACCGATTTGGTTGATTGTGGATCGCATCGGTTGACGATATTTTCCATCTTCGAACGGCAGGCCCAATGGTACGCATGTACTGGTAAGTTACAAACATTGTACCTGTACTGATGACCACACTGCGGAGGGAAGGACAGTTCGGTCACTCAAAGTGACTCGCAATAAACGACTTTGCACGCTGCTGGATTCCGTGGGGCGGTCGGAAAGGGCGGGGCGGGAATGCCGGAAGGCATTGGCGCTTTCGCTACATGTCAGCCGAAGTGATCTAAAGCTCTTAGGATCTTGGGGAATGACGGGTTTCAACGATGTCGAACGGATTTCTCAGCCGGTCAGGAGGGAACCAAAACGTCCAGCGATCAGTCGTCTTCGCCGATCATGATCGCGGCGGCCAGAACGGTCGTCCACAATCCGCGTTTGTCACCCACGGCGGACTGCGTAATGTTCATGGTCCGCACGATTTTGTTGGAGATGCGATAAACCTCTTTTTTCTCATCCCAGGACAAATCCGGATCAAATTCCACATTCAGCGTGGTGGCCAGCATTTCCGCGGCGAGTTCTTCGGTGTACTCGCCGGCGACTTCTTCCGTTTCGCCAAAGGAATGATGTTCGGACAGGTAGCCGTACATGGATTTATCGGCAGGCAAAGCCAGGCCGATGCCCGCGGCGATCAAGCGGTGCGCTTCGCGCGTGGAATTTTCGCTGATCACGGTGAACGCGACTTGCCCGGGTTTGAGGTGCTTTAAGCCCTCCGCGCGCGAGATGAGCTTGCAATTGGGTGGGAAGATCGAGGATACGCGCACGATATTGCACGCGGCAATTCCCGCGCTGCGCAATGCCAACTCGAAGCTCGAGAGACGCTCCCGATGTTTACCAACGCCTTTTGTCAGGTAGATCTTTTTCGCGACGAACGCCATGAGGGGTTCCGGAGTGCGGTGCCTCCTGCCAACTAAATGAATGCCAAAAATTTAGCTAAATTTTAAGGCGTGCGGAAAAGTAACAAGAACACACTACGGTGTCAATTACTTTCCGGGCTGATGGGCAAGAATTTAACCACATTGTGACAATACGAGAGGCCGGCAAGCAAATCCCGGTGGGAATTCTGATTTCGGTGAACCTCTGCCTGACGGAAAGCGCTCGCTTCACTTGCTTATTCGACCTGGCACAGCTTCAGGAAGCGGTCTAACGAGGGCGAGAGCGACACCAGCGCCAGCAAATCTCTTTGCGTGAAGTCGGCGCCGGCCTGCGCCAGCGAGCGGGCCTTCCTTGAAATCTGCACCACGCCGTGGACTTTCGCTCCATCCAGGATGGGAGCGCTCATGATCTTTTGGATCAGTTCTCCGGGATCTCGACCGAGCGGAACAGCTTCAAACACGTTGGCGTGCCGCGCGGAGCTGAAATTATTCATCAACTCGGGCTTGCGTTCGCGGGCGGTGCGCGCGGCGAGCGCCGTCGTGCTGGTGAGCGGAATCGTGCCCACCGGCGTCAGTTTTTCCGGAATAACGAACTTCAGGGCCTTGAACTTGGGAACGACTTTCAGAATGGCCACTTCATCCGTGTCCACGCCAAATTGTTTCGCCAGTATACGCGCCATTTCATCCAATGAATCTGAACTCGGCGCGGTACCGGTGCTCTCCAGCGTGCTGACCAGAGTTGCCACGTCAGCCATCTGCTTTTCCGCCATGAAGGTCTCCCCAGTTGTGAACGAAGCTTATTATATCCAAGTAACGGCGAGGAAATTCAGAGTATTCTGGTGCATGTCACCATTGAAAAACTAGCAAAAATTACCTATACTGAATTTTCAAGTCAATCGGAGCCGTGGATGCCTGCGACAGAAGTGGAACTTCGACAACTTTGCCAGCTTTTCCCGCGGACATTTCCATACCTGAAGATCAAGAAATTGCCATAATTCGGCGCGGAGTTCCAGGTGCGGCGGAACGGGGTGTGCCGCTACGTGTGAGGCGTGTCAAAACGGTTTCGGCTGGAGAACACGGAAAATGAATTCAGGAGTGCTGCAATGACAGATATTACGGCGGATGCGAAAGCTGCGCCGAATCGCCTGCTAGCTCTGTGGAACAGCGTGATCGGCAAAAAGGTAGTCATGGCCGTTACCGGCGCCGTGCTCATACTTTTTGTAATCGCGCACATGGTGGGGAACTTGAAAATCTTCTCCGGACCGGAGGAGATCAATGCCTATTCGCGATTTCTGCGCGAGGTTGGCTGGCCGGAATTGGGTTATGGCCAACTCCTCTGGATCGTGCGCAGCGTCCTGATGATTTGCGTGATCCTGCACATCGTTGCCGCCACCCAGCTCACTCTTCTGAACCGCCAGGCCCGGCGGCTTGATTACGATACGCGGAAAAACGTGGAGACCAGTTGGGGCGCCCTGACCATGCGCTGGGGCGGTGTGCTGCTGGCCGTCTTTATCGTCTTTCACCTGTTCCATTTTACCGGCGGCATGGTTGGCTTTCAGCCCGGACAGTTTGAACATCTGATGGTCTATCAAAATGTGGTGGCCGGTTTTCAGGTTCTTCCGATCTCGCTGTTCTACATCATCGCCATGGGCGCCTTATGCCTGCATCTGGATCATGGGATCTGGAGCATGCTGCAGACGCTGGGCTGGGTGAATCTGGACAACACCAAAAGTCTGCGAACCATTTCGCGGATCGTAGCTGTGATTATTTTCGCTGGGTTTATCTCGGTGCCGATATCGGTGCTGGCCGGCTGGTTGCGCTGAGGGGAGAGAAATGATCGATTCCAAGATTCCGGCAGGTCCAATCGAAGAGAAGTGGGAGCAATCGCGCTTTGAGATGAAGCTGGTCAATCCGGCCAACCGCCGCAAGCACACGGTCATCATCGTGGGTTCGGGGCTGGCCGGCGCTTCGGCGGCGGCTTCGCTCGGCCAGCAGGGTTATAACGTGCATTGTTTCTGCTTTCAGGACAGCCCCCGGCGCGCGCACTCCATCGCCGCGCAGGGCGGAATCAATGCCGCCAAAAATTACCGCAACGACGGCGACAGTATCCACCGCTTATTTTATGACACGGTGAAGGGCGGAGATTTCCGCTCGCGCGAAGCGAATGTGTTATCGCCTGGCGCAGATCAGCGTAAACATCATCGATCAGTGCGTCGCGCAGGGAGTTCCATTCGCGCGGGAATATGGCGGCCTGCTGGATACGCGTTCGTTCGGTGGCGTGCAGGTATCGCGCACTTTTTATGCGCGGGGGCAGACGGGCCAACAGCTGCTTCTCGGCGCGTACCAGGCGCTGGAAGAGCAAATCGCCGCCGGTAGCGTGAAGATGCATACGCGCAGCGAGATGCTCGATCTGGTGGTGGTCAACGGCCGGGCTCGCGGCATTGTGACGCGCAATCTCTTGACCGGCGCGATCGAAAGTTTCACGCGGCGGACGTGCGTCGTTCTGGCCACTGGAGGCTACGGCAACGTTTTTTATCTTTCCACCAACGCCAAGGGCTGCAACACCACGGCCATCTGGCGCGCGCACCGTCGCGGCGCGCTATTTCGGCAATCCCTGTTTCACGCAAATTCATCCGACCTGCATTCCTGTGAGCAATGAAAATCAATCCAAGCTCACACTCATGTCGGAGTCGCTGCGCAACGATGGGCGCGTGTGGGTCCCCAAGAAAAAGGGCGATACCCGGCCGCCCACGCAGATTCCCGAGGATGAGCGGGACTATTATCTCGAGCGGCGCTACCCAAGTTTCGGCAACCTCGTTCCTCGTGACGTGGCCTCGCGCGCGGCCAAAGAAGTGTGCGATGAAGGTCGCGGCGTCGGGCCCGGCGGCCAGGGCGTTTACCTTGATTTCGCGGACGCCATTCGTCGCATGGGCGAAGCCGTGGTGCGCGAAAAATACGGAAACCTCTTCGACATGTATGAGGAAATCACCGGAGAGAATGCCTACAAAGTTCCCATGCGGATTTATCCCGCGGTTCATTACACGATGGGCGGCTTGTGGGTGGATTATCAACTGATGTCGCACGATTCCCGGCCTGTTCGTCGCTGGAGAAGCGAATTTCTCCGATCACGGCGCCAACCGGCTCGGGGCCAGCGCGCTGATGCAAGGGCTGGCGGACGGCTACTTCATCCTTCCGTACACGATTCCCAACTACATCGCGTCGAGCTCGCTGGAGAAGGTGGATACGTCGCATCCCGAATTCGCGGCGGCGACGGACAGCGTCAATGCGCGGATCTCAAAATTGCTCGAGCATCAACGGAAAGCGCACGGTGGATTCTTTCCACAAGGAACTCGGCAAGATAATGTGGGAAAACTGTGGCATGGCGCGCTCGGCGGACGGTTTGCGGAGCAGCGCTTGCAAAAATTCCCGCGTTGCGCCAGGAATTCTGGACCAACCTGAAAATCATCGGCACAGGAGAGGAACTCAACCAGTCGCTCGAAAAGGCTGGCCGGGTAGCCGATTTCCTGGAACTCGCGGAACTCATGTGCCTTGATGCCCTGGAACGCGAGGAGTCTTGCGGCGGCCATTTCCGCGTCGAGAGCCAGACGCCGGACGGCGAAGCCTTGCGTGACGATGAGAGATTCTCTTTCGTTTCGGCATGGGAATGGAAGGACGAAGGCGACCAGTGGGAACTGCACAGGGAGCCCTTGGCCTTCGAGCACGTTCACCTTGCCCAGAGGAGCTACAAGTAGCCCATGAACCTCACACTGAAAGTTTGGCGGCAGCCGGAGACGCAAAGCGGCCGGAAAATTTGTCACCTACCAGGTGCAGGGCGTTACCCCGGACATGTCGTTCCTGGAAATGCTGGACCTGCTCAACGAAAATCTGCAGGGCGCAAGGGGAAGCCCCGGTCGCGTTTGACCACGATTGCCGCGAAGGCATCTGCGGCATGTGCGGATTCCTGATCAACGGCGTCGCGCATGGTGGGCATCGCGGCACCACCGTTTGCCAGCTCTCCATGCGATTCTTTAAGGATGGCGACACGCTGACGCTGGAACCCTGGCGCGCCACGGCATTTCCTGTTCTGCGTGACTTGGCGGTTGATCGTTCCGCGTTTGATCGCATCATTCAGGCCGGCGGCTTTATCACGCGCGCCGACTGGCGTGGCGCCCGACGCGCACGCCATCCTCGTGCCCAAGAACGAGGCCGACCGCGCCATGGACGCAGCGGCCTGCATCGGGTGCGGCGCTTGCGTGGCCGCCTGTCCCAACGCCGCAGCGATGCTTTTTACCGCTGCGAAAATCATGCATCTCAATTCGCTTCCCCAGGGGCAGCCGCAGCGCGATCAGCGCACCGCCGATATGGTGGCTGCCATGTCCGATGAAGACTTTGGCAGTTGCACCAACCACGGCGAGTGCGAAGCCGTGTGCCCCAAGAAAATTCCGATCGAGTTCATCGGACGAATGAATCGCGACTTGATTCATGCTACGCTCCATCGCCGAGGCGAGTAACGACTACGAAGGTGGCACCTCACTTCCATGCGCTCTGATGAAGTTTCTGCCCGGGCGCGCGCGTTGCACTTTTCCAGTCTGGTATTTGATACTCACGCCGATACACCCCAGCGTCTGTTGTTTGAGAAATTTGATTTAGCGGTCCGCGATGCCGAGGGCTGCGTCGATATCCCTCGTCTGCGAGAAGGTGGCGTGGGGGCTATTTTTTTTGCTCTTTGGGTTCCCGTTGAAATCAAGGGCGAGGCGGCCACCCGCCGCGTCCGCGATCTGCTTGCGGCCAGCCTAAAGCAAATTGAACTTCATGCCGAAGACCTCTCATTGGCGACTTCGTCCAGGGAAGTTCGTGCAGCGCGAGCAAAAAAAAAGATCGCGGTCCTGCTGGGCGTTGAGGGTGGACATGCCATCGACAGCGACCTCGCGCTGCTCCGCGAATTTCATGCCAACGGTGTTCGGTATATGACGCTGACTCACAACGCCGCGACCGAATGGGCGGACTCCTCCAATGACGCGCCGCGCCACAATGGTCTGACCGAATTCGGCAAGCAGGTGATCCGTGAAATGAACCGCCTCGGAATGCTCGTCGATGTTTCCCACGTGTCCGATCAGACTTTCCATGACGTCCTGGAAACTTCGCGCGCTCCGGTCATTGCTTCGCACTCGTGTTGCCGCGCATTGTGCGATGCGCCCCGCAATCTGGATGACGCCATGATCCGAAGGCTGGCTGCCGGCGGCGGCGTGGTTCATATCACCTTCCATAACGGTTTCCTGAGCCAGGAATATGCGGGTGCCAAGCGCGCCTCGGCACCCGAAACCGTGGCGGAAGAACAGGCCGTCATCGAAAAGCACGGAGAGAACGAAGCGCGGATTCTGATGGAGTTGCAGCGCCTGAACGACGCGTCCATTCGAGCCGGAAAATTGCCGCAGGTCAGTTGGGAAAAAATTGTCGAGCATATCGATCACGCGGTGGGCATTGCCGGAGCGGATCATGTCGGCGTCGGTTCGGATTTCGATGGTGCATTCATGCCGGCTGGCCTGGAGGACGCATCCAGGTTTCCGCTGATCACCGAAGGCCTTTTGCGGCGCGGCTACGGGGACGCGGACATCCGGAAGATCCTCGGGGAGAATACGCTTCGGGTGATGGACGATGCGCAGCGGGTTTCCGAACTGTTACACTCAGGTAAGGCCTAGTCAGCGAAGGGGAATCACGGCATAATATGCGCCGTTCATTCCGAATTGGGGAGTCTTGAGATGAATTACAGTTCGAAAATTGCGGTGGTGGTTTGCGCCTGCTTCGCGCTTGCAGGTTTTGCCGCGGGCCAGACGCCTACGGCGCCTCCGGCAAAAAAGCCGTCGACGGCGGCGAAAGCGCCAGCCAAGGCTCCCGCTAAGGCTCCCGCGCGAACCACTCCCTATGATCCTGCGCTCTTGCATCCGGCGACCCTGCGGTTGAAGGCGCCCGCGGAATACGACGTGAAATTTGTCACCTCGGCGGGCGAATTCACGATCCACGCGACGCGCGCCTGGGCTCCCAACGGAGCGGACCGCTTCTATAATCTCGTTCGCCATCATTTCTATGATGGCGCGGCCTTCTTTCGCGTGCTCCCCGGGTTCATGGCGCAGTTTGGGCTGAGTGCGTATCCCGAAGTTTCCAAGGTCTGGGACCCCGCGACGATCAAGGACGATCCCGGTACCCAGAGCAACCAGCGCGGCTATGTATCGTTCGCCACGGCCGGACCGAACACGCGGACGACCCAGGTTTTCATCAATTACGCTAATAACGCGGCGCTTGATAAGAGCGGTTTTACGCCTTTTGCAATGGTGACTGACGGCATGGACGTCGTCGACAAGCTTTACAATGGCTACGGGGAAGGTGCGCCGGATGGCCATGGTCCGGATCAGGGGCTCATCGGGCAACGTGGCCATGCCTATCTGGAGAAGGGTTTTCCGAAGCTGGACACGATCAAGTCCGCGACGATCGTTCCCGCGACCTCGACGCCCGCCCCGGCGAAATAGATTATTGAAAGCATGTAGTCCTGAACGCTATTTTTCGCGCGCATTCAAGAATCAAAACTGCAAGATTCTATCTCGCATTTGACCGGCAGAACTTCAAGCCATGAATTTCATACCAATCGGAAAGCGGGAAGTGGCCGTGCAGGAAGAATCGGGCGCGCTGGATTCTGTCCGTGAGGTCAGCGTCGGTCGACTGAATTGGATCGAAACGGACCAGGCTCTCGCGGCGTTCTTTACCCTCGCGGCGTGTTTTGTTCATTTCCTGTGGAATGGACGTTACGGATATTTTCGGGATGAGCTGTACTATGCGGCCTGCGGGCAGCACCTGGCGTGGGGATATGTCGATCAGGCTCCGCTGATTGCCGTGATTGCGCGAATTTCGCGCATGTTGTTTGGTGATTCTCTGCACGCGCTGCGCTTTTTTCCTGCCTTGTCAGCCGGCGCAAAAATGCTGCTCACCGCGTGGATGGTACGCGAGTTGGGCGGACGGCGGTACGCTCAAGTTCTCGCCGGCACCGCAATGCTGCTTTGCCCCATTTATTTGACGATGGACAATTTCTTATCCATGAACGCGTTTGAGCCGCTTTTCTGGATGCTGTGTGCGGCGATTTCCATCCGCATTGTTAAATCCGGAAACGACCGCCTGTGGTTGTGGTTTGGGCTGATCGCGGGAATCGGAATCCTGAACAAGCATTCGATGCTCATTTTCGGACTGGCCTTCGTCCTGGGTTTGCTCGTGACGCGCCAGCGGACGCTGCTTCAGACTTCGCGAATCTGGCTCGGCGCGCTGATTTCTTTTCTGATTTTTCTGCCCAATTTCGTGTGGGAGGTCAGAAACCACTGGCCGACTATTGAAATCCTCCGCAACGTCGACCGCGCCAAGAACATGCACATCTCCTGGTTGGACTTCATCGTTCAACAAACCTTCCTGGTGCATCCCCTGGGCGCGCCGATTTGCGTGGCCGGGCTATGGTTTTTTCTGCGCAGCAGCGACGGCCAGCGATTCCGTTATCTTGGTTGGACGTACTGTTTCCTTCTCGCTGAATTCCTGATTCTTCGCGGCCGCATCTATTATCTGGCGCCGATTTATCCCATGCTGTTCGCCGCCGGGGCCGTGGCCATCGAATCGTGGATCGCAGCTTCGGGGAGAAACTGGATCAGGCAAGCCATCCTCGTTCCGTTGGTCTTTGGAGGACTGGTCGCTGCTCCTCTGGCGCTGCCGATTCTTCCGCTGGATACCGCGGCGCGTTACGCGAATTTCTGGGACGTAAACCACGTGCAGGTGGAAAAGGAACCGAGCGGCAAACTTCCGCAAATGTACGCGGACATGATGGGCTGGCCGCAACAAGTGGATGTGGTCGCGGGAGTTTTTCGAACGCTTTCGCCCGACGATCAATCGCGCGTCGCGATTCTCGCTGAGAATTACGGACAGGCCGGGGCTATCGATTACTTCGGCCCTTCGCAGGGCCTGCCCCATGCTATCAGCGGCCACAACAATTATTATCTGTGGGGACCGGGGAACTACAGTGGGGAACTGGTCATTGCTGTGGGAATGCCGCTCGATGATCTGAAATCAATGTTCGGCCAGATCGATCTGGCCGCGACCATTAACAACGACTATGCCATTCCCGAAGAAAACAATCTGCCAGTCTATATCTGTCGGAAGCCAAAAATGACGTTGCAGCAAGCGTGGCCAAGATTGAAGTTTTACGGTTAGGTAAGGCAGGCGTTCAGCCTGTCTGCTTTTGACTGCGGCCACCGAGCCTTAGAATCCCGCCCAGCGCATCCTATCCAAAAGCAAACAGGCTCACAGGAAAGGTGTAAAACTAAGCGACTCCGAGAATGGTAACCAGCTCACGCACCGAAGCCGCTGACTTATCCAAAGCGGCCTTCTCCTCCGCGGTAAGCTTAATCTCAATAATCTGCTCCACGCCGCGGGCTCCGAGTTTTACCGGAACGCCGACGTACAATCCATTGATGCCGTACTCGCCCTCAAGATAAGCGGCGCAGGGCAGAATCTTCTTCTTGTCCTTCAAGATCGCTTCAACCATTTCCACAACGGCTGCGGAAGGCGCGTAGTACGCCGAACCGGTTTTCAAAAGGTTGACGATTTCCGCTCCGCCTCTGCGGGTGCGGTTCACGATGGCTTCGATGCGATCCGGTGGCAGCAGGTCAGGCAGGGGAATGCCGGCGACCGTCGAATAGCGCGGCAGCGGCACCATATCGTCGCCGTGCCCGCCCAGCACGAATGAATTGACGTTCTCCACCGAGACGCCCAGTTCCATGGCCACAAACGCGCTCATGCGCGCCGAATCCAGCACGCCGGCCATGCCCATCACGCGATTCTTGGAATAGCCGCTAACCTTAAACGCCGCCTGCACCATGGCATCGAGCGGGTTGGTCACCAGGATCAGAATCGCGTTTGGTGAATACTTCACCACCTGCTCAACTACGGCCTTAACGACGTCAAAGTTCGCCTTCAAAAGGTCGTCGCGGCTCATGCCCGGTTTGCGCGGAAAGCCCGCCGTGACCACCACCACATCGCTGTTGGCCGTCTCTTTGTAATCGCCGGAGGCCGTGGAAATGCCAGTCACGCGGGCGTCCGAGCCCGTGATCGGAGTGGATTCCACCATATCCAGAGCCTTGCCGGCTGGCGGGCCATCCAGAATATCGGTCAACACTACGTCGGCCAGCTCCAGATCCACAATGCGTTGCGCTGTCGTCGATCCTACGAACCCACCACCAACCACCGTAACTTTCTTGCGCATGAGTGCGTTCTCCTGTTTTTCGTCAGATGAATTGAATTGTGCGGCGGATGCAGCGATATCGCACGTAAATCCGTAATTCCGAGGCCCGCCGCGTGCCGGAAGATCTCTCTATTCTCGCTCTGAATCCGCAGAGAGATTCCTCGCTAAGCCCGGAATGACTTTTGTTCTAGCCGATTCTTAACGGAACACCGTTCGTGCTACTTGGCCACCGCCAGCGACTGCATGTTTTCGATGATGGCGCTCGCAAATTGCGACGTGCCCAGCTTCGTTGCGCCTTCCATCATGCGCTCTAGGTCATAGGTGACGCGCTTTTGCCCGATGGTGCGCTCGATTCCGGTTTCGATCAGTTTGCCCACTTCGCTCCAGCCCATGAAGTCAAACATCATGACGCCCGAGAGCATCACCGAACTGGGATTGATGACGTCCTTGTCCGCGTACTTCGGCGCAGTACCGTGGGTGGCTTCGAAGCAGCCGTAGCCGTCACCGATGTTGGCCCCGGGAGCCATTCCGAGCCCGCCGACTTGCGCGGCGCAGGCATCCGAAATATAATCGCCATTCAGGTTGGGCGCGGCAATCACTTGATATTCGTCGGCGCGCGTGATGACCTGCTGAAAGATGGAATCCGCGATGCGATCGTTGATCAGCAGCTTCTGCTTCCACTTGCCCTGTCCGTGGGTGGCATAAATCTTGTCGAGCACTGATTTCACTTCCTCGTACACTGATTTCCGGAACGCATCGGTGCCCTGTTCGAGTCCCGGTTCGACCAGCGCCGCATTTTGCTCGAAGGTGAGGTTGGCATCCTTGTCGCGATTTCCGAGGATCCAGGTTTCGCGCTCGGTCACCGTCTGCGCCCGGAATTCTTCGACCGCCAGTTCGTAGCCCCAATCTCGGAACGCGCCTTCGGTGAATTTCTGAATGTTGCCCTTGTGCATGATGGTCACGACGCGCTTCTGGTTATCGAGCGCGTACTGGATCGCCCGGCGCATCAGCCGCTTGGTGCCAAAAGGCGAAATCGGCTTTATGGCCACGGCGGAATCGGCGCGAATCTGCTTGGCCCGCCGCCCAGCATGTCCTTGTTCAGGAATTCCAGCAGCTTTTTAACTTCGGGCGTGCCGGAGCTGCCACTCAATCCCGATATACACATCTTCGGTATTTTCGCGAAAAACGATTACATCCATTCGCTCGGGATGTTTCACGGGTGAAGTCCACACCCTTGAAGTAGCGAACCGGGCGCACACAGGCATAGAGATCGAGAATCTGCCGCAGCGCGACGTTCAGCGAGCGGATGCCGCCGCCCACGGGCGTGGTCAGCGGACCTTTGATCGAAACACGAAAATCGCGCACCGCCTCAACCGTCTCATCCGGCAGCCATTGCTTGAATTCGTTGAACGCCTTTTCTCCGGCGAACACTTCAAACCAGGCAATGTTGCGTTTGCCGCCATAGACCAGTTCGACGGCGGCGTCAAACACGCGCTGCGAGGCCTTCCAGATGTCGCGCCCGGTTCCGTCGCCCTCGATAAAAGGAATGATCGGCCGGTCAGGAATCGACAAATTTGCCGTTCACGTACTGAATCGCCTGTCCGTCGGACGGAATGGCCCTGCCGTTATAGGAAGTCTTCATGTCTATATTCCTCTGTGGGTTGTTTCTGCTGCCGCGCGAATGGAAAAGAATAACACACCAGACAGCCGGAGGACACCACGTCGACGATCAAATATTCATTTCCGAATTCAAAATGAACCCGCGCGGAGACGCGCCGAACGCGAATATTCTGCGGCGCATCCTTGACCCCTCCCCTCCTTTCCAGTACGCTTAATTTTGCCCTCTCAGGAGAGGCGGAGGCCATACCCTATCGGTTGGCAGCACGTGACACCCCGGCCAGCCGAATCTTCCATGCGACGCACCATACAAATAGCAGGCGGTATCGAATCCCCATTCGCCGTGTAATCTATCAGGGACGCCACTTCGGTGCGCGGCGCGGCGAGATCGATGCCCCTGACTCAGATGGCGAGGGAACAGGCCGGAACTGCCCATTCAAGGCAGCCTAGACGAAGACACGTCTCCCTGTGTGTTCCGCAAGTCGGAGGACCAGGAGCTGATGATCCAACTGCGCGCACGCAATCCGGAAGCGCTGGGCGAGCTCTTCGAGAGGTATTCACCTGTATTCGTTCGGTTGGCTGTTTGGGTTTGTGACTAGCATTTTTGTGTACACGGTGCTGAGTCTGATCTTCCCGGCGAGGGAGAGCGAGGTCAAGCATACGGTTTATGGACATGAGGTTGTGGAGGGGATGCCGTCTGATGAGGAGAGTGCGGGGGTAAGGGAGCATGAGAAGGGATTTGGAGATGTAGAGGAGAAGAAAGTTATGGGTGACTTGAGTTAGGTTAAATTAGAGACAAGGTTTAGAGTGCATAGAGGATAGATTGGGTGGTGCTTTTGATTGTTTGCTTAATGGCTTTTGCTCAGGATGGGGTGTTGCTCTGAGGATTTAGGTGATACCCCATTGTCGTTTGAGGAATGAAGACGAGATAGAAAGAAAGCATGGTACTTTACACATTCTAAACAACTTGTTTGAAACAGCATTCGTTTTGAGCCCAAATGGGTGGACAGAATGGGGAATGGTGGTTATCACGTGCTAATGTGGCGCCCTCTCACTTGGCAGTCAGCACTAACTCCACCTCCCCCCTCCACATAAGGCTAATGTAAGCCTCTTTTCTCAAACTCGGAATCTCCATTCTACTAAATCTCGAAACTTAGCCTCTATTACGGTGTTCAAAGTTCTCAAATCCACCCGTCGCCGCTTGACACCAAAACATGATCTCTCATCCCCAAAACCACAGGTGATCCATCTCTCATACTACCCATGGCAGCAAATCCTGCCTTCTCACCACGTATCTCCGCCGTCTCGGCGGCAGTAGCAAACCCGTCACCACTAGTTATATCCTCAGAACTACAACAACAACCACACCTAAGAACAAAAAGGAGAACACCGAAAGTGAAGACTGGATGTCAAACCTGCCGGTAACTTTTCACTTATTCTCCTATTTCTTAACCTTAAATTCACACTGAAACTTCACAACAGAACTCGAAAACATCGTGCCGCTGACGCCAAAATGCAGCTCGTGACGCTGGTACTTGCGGACATTGTGGCGAATGGCCTCCATCATCTCCTCCAGTATCGGGGTATGCGGTTATTACGATCCAACGGTTATGGACGTTTTTCAGCAGGTGGAGTGGAACTGCTCCATCGTCTCTCCGGCTATGTTGCCGACGGAAAGCAGCCTGCAGCTCCATATCCTTATCGCTTTCCGGTACCTCACCGCTAACGCCAAAGGCCATCAGATGATAGGAGGAGGTCGTCAGCCAGGTTAAATTCACAGCTGCAGCCGGTGGTAAATATGCTGGCAGCTGTGTTTTTTTGGTACAAAAGCTCAGTATGTATTGGTCCATCAGCATCCGGGTGCCCATCTGCGCATGCTCGATCCGATGCTGCATTTCGAACCGCTGCCGCTCCTCCTCATGGATCATTGCCACAATTTTGAGCAGCTTTTGCTTGAATTCAGCTTTATCGAAAGGCTTGAGCACATAATCAAGCGCACCTAACTGCAAGCTCCGCTGTGCATAGGAAAATTCATTATAACTGCTGATTACGACAACCTTGGGCTCGTAATCGGAAAGTATCGCATCACTTCATCCAGCAGCTCCAGCCCTGACAACCGCGGAAGTACAATATCCGTTACAATAATCCGCGGAAACAGCGTACGGATCATCTCTCTGGCATCCTCCGCATTGCCGATAGCGTAGATATGACCGATTGAGGGGTCAAGCTGTTGAAGGGAGTGTGAATACCTTCCAGTACCTCACCCTCGTCTTCGATGATCAAAATATCTATCGATGGATTCAATACGGTCGCCTCCCTTCGGTTCCACCACGAGTGTTTTAGTTCTATTATAATCGATACACATACGATCATGTTCAAAAATCGATCTTTCAATGAACGGCTTGATAACCATACAGCCGTGTATGTCATTGTACCAAGGCTCAGGTACAAACAATACACGGCTGCATATATTTTTGAAGGGGGTTACTTAAACTGCCAAAGCCATCAATCGGATTTGGCAATCAAATATTGATTCCAGGACTCCAGCACGGTGTCACCGGTGAGAACCATTCGGTCTGCTTCGATGAAAGCAGCAGCCAATCTGACTCTAAGCTTATCCAGTAAAGCTCCCGGATTGAACTGCATATCCAGCTCAATCGGTCCGGCGATTGTATAGGGTGTCAGCCTCTTCGCTGCCGTGGCGCATTCCATCGCACCAGCTTTCAGCAGAGCTGCTGTCCGCGAAGGTGGATAGCAGGCGGCAGCAGTGTCGCCAAGCGACTGCTTGACACTAACCGTAATCGTTCCCGGCAGCAGTGCCTCCGTTTCCTTTACACCCTCTGAATCCGCCGTAACCATAACGAGATAGAGTAACACCCGCCTCGCCTGCCATTAAGGCTTCCAGTCCGATCTCGCCTACAACAACACCATTTACGCTCATTCTGATGATATCATGCTCATAGTTATGATTGAGCAGCGCCCCCGGCATCGAAGCCTTCGCATGAAGGCCGAGAAGAATCATCCCGTCGAAGCTGCCATCCAGATAGGCAAGGTTCTCGGGCCCGTAATGCGGCTTGCCGTATATTGCGGTAACCCTCGGGTCCAGCTGGAACAGATCGACATTCGTACCGTAAAAATGAATGTCATACAACCATACCTCATCCTCTTCGGCTTGCAAGAGTCCCTCCAGCACAGCTGCCAAATCATGCTTCAGCATTTGCAGGCCAAACCCATAGTCTTCGGCGCCAGGCACGACCTGCTTCATATTGACGATACCTGTCAAGCCTTCCATGTCCACACGAATCATCCATTTCATCTGCTTAATCCTCCCCTTGTTCATTCAGCTTGCACCTCAAAGCGTCTTCCAGGCCTCGCGCAGCTTGGGCAAGAACAAATATCCACGCTTTCCCGTTCACTTTTCCCAGGGTAAGGCCTCATTTCAAAAGTCATGGAAGGCCGATCCTCTCCACCCAGATAGCCGGATGCAAACAAGGCTTTTAGAAATTCGACCAGTTCCACTACATCATGCTCGCCATCCTCGTAGCCCCATGGCGGGTGCATGTCCCCATATAACGGATTGGCGGGATTGCTCATCACACAGCTGCCAAGATGTACGTGCCTGATATAGGATTGTGAATCCTTCACAGCCTGAGCGAAGGTTTCGTTCATCAAGGGGATATGTCCCATGTCGATCAGCAGTCCAATGTTCCCATAGCCCTGAGCTCTAATCCGTCCTCACAACCTCAGCCGCTTCACGAGTTGATCCGATCAGCAGATTTTTCCCGATGGAGCGATCAAACGGCTCAATAAGCAGCTCGATCTCGGCAAGATGCCCGACACAGTGCCGCTACGTATTCGACGAAATAAGCGGTTTGCTCGGCAATTAACGCTTCTCCGGGATTCGGTCCACTCAGAATCGGCCTCAGCGTGCTCCGATATCTAGCCCTCTTCGCAAATGCTTGATTACCGCCTCCACGGTCTCCATCCGGATGGCCCGGTCAGGACTGTTCGGGTTCAGCCTCGGTCCGTTCATCAGTGGGCAGTTATACACAGGCTCTTTGCCGCTGGCATGCACCAGCGGAATTTCTTCTTCTGCGGCTTCATCGGAATCGGGAATGAACATATCAATGACCTCGAACTCGGGATAAGCCAGTACCTCCCTGATCGTGCGTCGATGCTCGGCTGCCGACTCAAAGGTTACCGGAAACAGCAAATGATGATTTAAACCAAGCTTTATATATTTTTTCCATGGCTCCTCGTTCATGCGGGATCTGCCTTCCTTTCTTCCTGAGCGTTATTGTGACGTTAAGCCGAACTGGTAATTTCCAACTGCCTCAGAGGTCAGCAAATAGCGGTCATAGATACGAAACGATCCGATCAGACCCTCCCAACCCGCTCCTAGCAGAGCCTGACGACTTCCGTTGATATCCTGAATATGTGGTGAGAACCGCCCCCAGCCAAACTGCCGCTGCTTGCCGCCGTCCGCCAGCTCACCGTTGATCACAAACGCGTCCCGGACCTCCGTCTACGTTCACCACAATATGCTGCCAGGCGTTGGATTGCAGCAGTCCTTCATCGGACTCCCAAGAAGATTCACTTCTACCGTCATTCAACGTCAAACGAATCGTTCCCTGCTCAGTTATAGCTACGGCTATTCCTTTGCCACCCCGTCCCCTCGTATCCAGCAGGCTTCCTGCAGCTCCACGGCTTCCGTGATAAATCCATAGATCAAGCGCAAACCCACCTCCGGCTGCAAGGTTTGGCAGCTCTGGAAGCTCCACAAGTGCCGTCCCTGCCGCTGTCCCGGCTTCACGACCTCGAAAACCAAGCCCCGCTCGGCCCGCTCGTCATTGTCATGCTGGTTCCACATTGCCTCTAATAATGCGGCATCGACTTCATGGATACGTGCAATCGTTTTTTGCGTTTCGGAGATGAAATATTTGCCTTCTTGCTCAATAAAGTCGGGATAACTGATCCGTGTCCGCGGTTCATCATCATATAACACGATTTCCGGCTGCGACCAATGAATGTACCCAACCCTTTTTGATTCCACCGCACATCCAGACGGGATTGCGATCCTGATAAGCAAGCGACGGGGTTGCCCGATTGTCCGTACCATGATTGTGAAACCAGAGCGTGTACTTGCCATTGCTGTACCTGCGCACAAAATTAGCAGCTCGCGGATGCTTGATCTTCCGGCTCCCGGATTATATTCGGCATAATCAGGACTTGTCCACGTATGACCTCCATCACGGCTGTAGGCCTGACCATTATGACCCTCAACCGTACGATACGTGCAGTACAAGCTGCCATCACTCAGTCCGACCAGATTATGCTCATCGGCTACTTTACCCAGAAGCGCTCTTGACCCCGATCTCCGTCAGGAAGCGTTTCCCATTCAATTCGTTCGGGAGACGACTCCGTTAAAATATTGCTACTTTTTACAAAAATCCCCTCTGAAGATGCCATAAATCCATCACCAAAGCTGCCCACCTTGGCCAACCCCATATATACCGAATCCTCATGAATGATCGGCTTGCCTACTCCCCAGAAAAACTGCACCTTGCCCTCATAAGGGTTATCACGGTCGATCTGCATATTCCGAATCGGCAACCTGATACCGATCCTTCGACCACGAACGTCCGCCGTCATCGGAATATTTAAACATCAGGTCACCTAATGTGTCTACGCGGGATATGTGGGAACCACTATCCGAAATAACCTCGCTCCTGTTGCTGCTATTATACGTATAGAACGCGTAAATCCGTCCACTCGGTACAATAAGCGGCATGACCCAGGAAGCCTCGGGACCATCGGCCGGTTCGATATCGGTAAGCTCCGACCAAGTCTGACCCTGGTCCTTACTGATTGCAGAGACTACATGCTGTCCCCGCTCTCCACACCGGCTCCAGTCGTCATCACGCATACCCAATCTCCGCTTGCCGTGATCACGATATAGGGCTGATCACAATAATGCTCGCGGGGAATCTCAAGACCCCATTTAATATTCCGCACATCATTCATTGGATTGTTAACATTTGCAGACATCTCAACCACCCTTTTCAGTCATTTTGCGTGCTCAAAAAACAGCTCTTTGAACAACCTTTACTATTGGTTCCGTTATATCATAGCGGATATCGCTCCAGGTTAAGATAGGTCTAACTTAAGGTTTAACCTGCCTGATTTAACTTGTTGGGTGAAATGTCTGCTTTGCCTTCTTTCCGACTTTAGGGTACACTGAACTAGGAAGGATGTGAGGTCCATGTTAAAAGAATTTCTCAATCAAAAGGTCACGATACTTTTCATTGATGGCGGAAGCATTGCCAATGGGACGCTTATTGAGATGGATGAACGCTTTGTGAAGTATCAATCTCCCCATAGCATCAATATCATTCCGTTGACGTCAATAAAAACGGTATCTCTCCAAACAGAAGAAAAACCCCTATGCCACCCTGTACGAGGTTTTGTTTAAGCTCTGAAGCCACTTCGGTGGCTTATTTCATTTGATAAAGATCCCTCCGAACGGAATCACTTCTCTAAGTACCCGACGAATCAGGCTGTCACCTTGCATATGCTCATCCAGCTGCTTGTCAGGCTTGCAGGGCTGCAGCAGGCACCAAGTTGGTGCCCTTTAGCTCCCAATGATAATTCATATGCTGGCTGGCCAGCGTATTTCCATATACACAGGGCTTAAGCTCAATATGCTGTGGGTAGGCAACCAGACAGTTCACATCGACAAACAACGGGTTATCCGGGTGAAGCTCCACCTGATAAAGCGGTCCTGACGTTAGCATCTCATGTTTCCCGGTCCTTGAAACCTCATTTTCACCAAATCACGTGTCATGATCGCATTACGAATGGTTTGAATATGTGTGCGAAAGGTCATCCCCTCCATATAAAACAACACATGCTTGAATTCAAACAGCAGATCGTCATCCTCTTTAATAGCAACCATTCCCAGGCTATAGCCCTCGGGCAGACCCAGCATACAACGTGACGGACCACTGATCCGCCAATTGAAATAGAATCTTTTTTTGCGGTACATATTGGACAGCTTCATAAAGGAATCCTCACGCAAGGAAGGCTGGCCTTGAAAAGCAACAATTTGATTGGGATGCATCACATGGACGGCTTCTCCCTTATCCATCGTAAGCACTGCCAGCCGGGTCCTTTGTTCAGCCTGCTCAAAAGAAATGTCCATTGTACCTCCTACAAATTACCATTTTCTATTTACGTAAGCTGCGCTTTTGCCGCTTCCAGACCGCTACACGTATTAACCGACCGGATACAAAATAACCTGCGATCAAAGCTACAGCTGTCGCTCCCATCCAGAACAGCTTACGGTTGCGCGCTTCCTTGTCCAGCTTGTCCTGTTCAGCTGACTGAATAGCTTTTTGCAAAGCTTCATTTTGCTCTAGCAGCTGTTTGTTCTGGGCGACAGCTTCTCTTCCATTTCTTTCGAGCGTGCTATCGTTTCAGTCAGTTTATCCTTCTGTTCGTCGACTTTTTGACTTGCTCCTGAAGCTGCTGCTTCGTGGATTCGTATTCCTTCTCAATGATCTCCACCTGCTCCGGCAGCTTGTAAATATCCTTCACCCGATCAAAAAATCCGGCATGTACAGCAGATAGCGGTTGTACGAGCATCATGATCACAGCTGCAGCGAGCAGCACCCTTCCCACATTTCTCTTCATCGCTTCTCCACCTCCACCAGATCGCAGCTCATTTTAATTTTACTTCATATTTTGCGGGATGCAAATGATAGACTGTGTCCGTTGATGAATGTAGATTGCGATGAACAAAAAAAAGACTGCTTATTTTACAAGCAGTCTCTGGAAATATTCGTCTTTACCCGTTCTAGCTTTTAAATCGGGGCAGTTGTTTTCTTGTGATTCTATTGTCCAGCCCGCAACCTTGGTACCGCACACAACCGCTTCCTTAAGACTCATCCCCCGCACTAATCCCATAACAGTTCCGGAAAAGAAAGCATCTCCAGCACCACTGGAATCGACAACCTTAACCGGGAAAACAGGCTGATGACCTTGTTCCTTAGTAACGGAGTCATAATACACTGAACCATGCTCCCCCAAAGTGATAACCATCGAGCGCAGTCCAACAGCATCTACAAAAGGAACCAATTCCTGGGCAGCATTTCGTCCGGGTTCGTCGTACCTATACTCTTATCAAAAAGCCGCCAAGCTTCCACCTCATTGCAGATAAAGCATTCCAGCTGCTTGAGCAAACCTCTGTTTTTAAGTACAACATCCAAGTTTCCAGGAATTCCATAAACAGGCTTGTTTTGTTGTACAGCCATCGAAATGACTGAGCTGCTAATCTGTTGATTCAGGTCAGCTTCGATAGCGATATGGATGAGCGTTCCACAATTTCCTGTCTGGATTCGGCAAACACGCTTTCCAATGCTTGAAGATCTGGCATCTGCGAAATCGATCCGGCCAAATCCCCGTTCTCATCCAGCACAGCGAGCCACATGCCCATACCTTGATTCGCCGGCTTCAAAAAGTCGGTATTCACTTGAACATCCTGAAGACGTTGTTTAATTTCGAGACCTAATCCGGAATGATCCATTGTGGATACAAATGCTGTATTTAACTCCAGATTCGCAAGATTCTCGGCTACATTGCGGCCTACGCCACCATGCACAAACTCGATACTACCCGAAGTTTCTTCCTTGCGGAATATAATTTTGTTTGGCAAAACCTTTACAATCCACGAATACGGTACCTATGACGGTTACAAAATTTTTCATATGCAGCTCCTTAACAGCTGTGATTGGCTTAGGAGTCTATTATATTATGATTTTGTAAAAGCGGCGTCTAATTCTTTAAAGTTTGACAAATCGACCTACTTCTTTTTAAGGTATAGCTTGGTGCGGACTTATCCTTTTGCAGCTTGTTAACTTCTTCCAGTAACCTTATCGCCACCAGCCGCTTTCCATTTGGCTATGGTATCCTCGAAGGTTTTGTCCGCGTCCACAGCGGTATCCAATAAAACTTTACTGTAGCCCTCGGTAAGAATTTGCGTCTGCTGCACTGAGGTTTCCGTACGGTAAGGGAAATCCACATTCGGACGAAGATAGTCATACACACTGTTTTTCTCGTATTCGTCAAGCTTCTTGATGATGTACTGAGCAATATCCTTGGAAACAAATTTCGTGTATTTTTCGGTATCGACGAACAGCCATTCCGGCTGCAGCAGCTCCAAGCCTACATTGGTGTTGTACTGCTTATCCTTCTTGTCGTCTGCAAAAGGGGTTTTAATGCCATTAACGATACTGTAGGTTTTACCTTCAGCCCCATATTGAATATAGTCAAAGCCATCTGTAAATACCGGTATTCCAGGTAGCGCAGTGCCGCCTCCGGGTTTTTGGACTTGGCTGAGATTCGGTTCGTTCGTGGAATCGGTATGGCAGGCATCGCCAGCCCCCATTTCTTTCCGTTATGCTCGATTGGATCAAGAATTTCCGCTTTCATGTTGGGCAGCACAGCAAGCTGCCTATAGTCACCGAGACCTGTTAAGAGCACACCCACCTGCCCGGATTTAAATTTGTCAAAGCCGATCGTTTTGCCGACCAGAAAATCCTGATCCAGCCCTCTGTCTTAAATCTCGAATAAACTTCAATGTATCCAACACGCCCGGCTGGGTAATGCCATTGATCAGTTTATTGTTATCCTTCGGATCAGGAGACCAGCCTGGATTGACACCGAACAACGGCAGCAGCGCATACACGTTCAACAGCTGATTGTCTTTAAATGCGAGAGGAATCGTGTCCTGCTTGCCATTGCCGTCAGGATCCTTATCGCGGAACGCTTTAAGTACGTCTACAAGCTCTGTTAAAGTTTTGGGTTCCTTCAAGCCCAATTTGTCCAGCCAATCTTTACGGATGACAATCCCTGCACCCCCACGGTCCCGCAGCCAAGGTACTCCATAGATTTTGCCATCTGCGGGGTTTTTGAGCATGTTCCATATGGAATCGCTGAAGGAAACCTTCAGCTTCGGAAATTTGGGCAGTAAATCATCGAGGGATCTGAACGCACCCTGAGCGATCAGCGCGTTGTGCTCGGTATCACCTGGAGAAAACGTGTTGACGATATCCGGCATATCCCCTCCAGCGAGCTTGACGTTAATCGCGGTCTTGTACTCCGTGGTCGTGGAAGCTCCAGTAACCTCGACATTGGCTCCCTTTTCAACCAGCTTTTCCAGCTCGGAATCAGGGTAATAAATGTGTCCCGGATACAATGGCTTGATAACTGAAATTTTGGCTGGTGCTGTGCTTGCAGGTGCAGCAGTCGGTGACCCGGCAGGTGTATTAGCCGCTGAGCCAGCAGGAGCCTTCCGCTCGCGCCTACAGCCGTACAGCAATGAGGATGCGACCACTCCGGTCATAATTACAGGTAATGATTTACGAATCAATGGTAGGACCTCCCTTTTCATTTGCTTGCGTTTACTGACGATTACACGATTAATGGTGAAGTCCTAAATGGTATTTGATAATAAGACTGCTTTAATGTTTCACCCTGCTCTGTTAAGTTTCACCCTTTCACAGCACCCATCACGATACCTTTCACAAAATGCCTTTGTAAAAATGGATACACCAGCACGATCGGCAAGGTAGCAAAAATAATCGCGGCCGCTTGCACATTGGCAGGCTCGACCTTCATTTGCTCCGTATCCGCTCCAGCCAAATTCGTAAAGTTGCCGTCGAACACAATGACCTTCAACAGTACCTGCAAGGGCCATTTACGTGAATCCGTAATATAAAAAAGACGCCTTTAAAAAACTCATTCCAATGCGCAACTCCATAAAATAAGCCAATCGTAGCGATCGCTGGGAGCGACAGAGGGATTAATATTTTCCAAATGAAAGTGAACTCATTGCAGCCATCCATCTTGGAGGATTCTTCGATCTCCTCAGGTAAATCCATAAAAAAATTACGCATCAGGATCAGGTTGATGCACTGACAAGACCCGGAATGATCATCGCCCATATGCTGTTCAGCAGCCCTGAAGGTTTTTGATATTGAGATAACCTGGGATAATCCCGGCATTAAAATTCATGACAACAATAATCAGAATCATAAAGATCTTCAACCCCGGCAAAATTCCGTTTGGAAAGTGCAAATGCCGCCGTAATCGTAAATACCAGATTCAAAAATGTCCCCACCACCGTAATCGTAACCGTTATCAGGAACGCTCTGACCAGCGCCGGTGTTGAAAAAATATATTGATACGCGCTGAGCGTAATGTCTTTCGGAACCAACATAATGCTCGATTGATGAATAGCTATGGGGTCACTGAAAGAAACCGAGAACACATGCACGACCGGCAGCAGCGTGACGATACAGAACAGAACAAGTACAGCGTGAATCAAAACGTCCGTGAGTACATTGCGCTCACTTTTGACCATGGCTTCCTCTTCATTAAGTCTTCTTGCAGTGTCTTATTGTTACCAGATCGAACGTTGATCGAATTTCCGCAGCAGCCAATTTGCGCTTACAATCAGGACAAAGCCAATGACACCCTTAAATAAACCGACTGCTGTTGCGACACTGAACTGGCCTTTTTCCAGGCCCATCCGATACACATACGTATCGATAATATCGCCTACCTCGTATACGGTCGGATTCATCAGCACGAAGATTTGCTCAAAGCCGGCATCCAGCAAATGGCTTAAATTAATAATCAGCATCAGCGTATATCGTCGCAGTATGCCAGGCAGCGTGACATGCAGCATCTGCTGGAACTTGCCCGCTCCATCGACCTTAGCCGAATGGTACAGCTCGGGATCGACACCCGCCAGCGCCGCAAGGTAAATAATCGCACTCCAGCCAAAATCCTTTAAAATACCGGTAACGACCAAAATTGGCCTAAAAAAACTGCTGATCCACCAAAAAATTCACCGGGAGCCATGCCGAAAGCCTTCAACATGGCATTAATGACCCCCGATGGTGTCAAAAAGGTAACGACAATCCCACCGAACACCACCCAGGATAAAAAATGCGGAAAGTACGTAATCGTCTGTACCGAGCGCTTGAATACAACCGAACGCACCTCATTTAATAACAAGGCAAACAGGATCGGAACCGGAAAGCCAAAACCGAGCTTGTACAGGCTGATCAACAGCGTGTTTCTCAGCAGCCGATAAAAATCCGGGTTCTCCATCAACCGTTCAAAATGCCTCAGCCCCACCCAAGGGCTATCAGCAATTCCGACAAACGGCGAGAAGTTTTTGAAAGCGATTGTCAACCCGTAGTAGGGCACAATACTGAACAGAAAAAAATAAGCAATCGACGGCAGCAGCAGTACATACAGCCATTTGTATGCTTTGATTCTGTGCCACTTCGTGTGTTTTGCGGCTGATTGCCTCTGCCAGGGCAAGGCCGCCTGCTGTTTGGACATGGATTCCCTCCTTAAAGTTTTGCGAAGCAAAACTGACTTCGTAAGCATTTGCCGAGTTTTCGCCAGAAAACTGACTTCGTAAGCATCATTCCGCTCTTCATTTATCTTACCGAATAGAAAAGAATTAAAGGATAGGGTTGAGTTAATATTTAACAGGGGTATGTTAGGGTATATATTTCTCGAATCCCAGCTTTTGAGACTCTTCACGAAGGGACAAATGTTCAAATGCTGTACATCGGTCCCTATTCGACTTTGACCGAACCGCAAACGTTATCGCAGATTCGTACATTTTGCGCATTCAATAAGACAGACTGTGAAACCCATAAAGCATTACACAACAACAAAGAAAACCGAGTTTCAGGTCGGCCTCCAGTCGGAAGTCTACATGCTTCGGGATTCTTATTACTTCTATGTTTAGCTGATTATTCGAGCTGTTAGCGATTTATTCGCGGGAAATCATAGAGGACAGCGCCCTTCTCCGAAACACGGAGATTGATGTATTTGAGCTTAACAAAGGAATCAAGCACGATCTCCGACTCCTCCAGTGAAAGATCGGTATTCATCGAAACCTCAGGAATCGTCAAGGTGCCTCCCTTTGCGTGGGCCAACTCCAATAGCTGCGCTTCTAAGCCTGCGGTCAAGGATCTTCTGGTCAGAGAGCTTTTTCAAGTTTACTGTATAAAATGGTTACCACAGCAAATAAAGGACCACTCATCATTAAAGTCAACAATATGACAGCTATAATGGATCCAGGGCATCACCTGCTGCTGAGGATGTTTTGCTGGCCAAATGGAATACATACATATCGATTTCTCCTTGAACAAACTAACAAGCCTATCCTTCAAGCTTACTCGTCCAATAAATCGCTAAGGGGTCTGGCCGTCACCTTCTCATACTCGGTAAGCATACCTGGAAAATAATAGAGGGCAGCGCCGTTACGATCCTTGATTTGCGCACGGCCCCTTCTTACGAAGGATTCCAGTGCTCTTTCCGATATTTCAGTTGACAGCTTCGTGTGATATGCGGTCTCTACGATACTTAGGGTTCCACCACGCTCTGCTGCCAAATTCAAAATTTGTCTTTCGATAACCTGCCCTACACTTTGTTCTGTTAGCCTTCTCGGGCGCTCTTTTGGTGAGTGCTGTAAAAGTCTCCCCGTCATTTCTTTTCAGCTGAGCCAGTCTGTAAATCAAATAAATCAAAGCAATAAGCAGCAGCGCGTTTAAACAGCTTCCACCTATCAGTATGGACTTTACTTCCGTATCAGACATGGACGATGCCTTTGCCGTTGTTGCCGTTGCTGCGGTTAACACTAATAATGACACTTTTCCAATCCCCCTATATGTATAACGCTACACTTAAAAAAACACGTAAGGATTGTTGAAAATATCCTATGATTCCACAAATATTGAATAAGCTGCTTCTCTATCATTTTATAGTTATCAGCTGGTGCCCCGCTGCTGGCAGTTTCTCGTTTAACCGATTAGTCAATTTGTTTATTTTTGATATATGAAGTACTTCAAGTTAGAGAAGGAACAACAGACCAAATGTGATCGGTGCCACGACCATTACAAAAACAACGTAATTGTCAGCATAGGGTCTGCCGCATAATTTTTCTCGAATTTGCTGATTTAAATAATCAATTCGATCAACCCAAAGAGGATTAATTCACCTCCACTTATCTTCCGATTCAAAGTCATAATTACAAACTCACTCCTTCTCCCGCTTAAAAATGGGTCTCATTCCCTATTATCCATAAGACTAATTTCTGTCTACGACAAATCCTGAGGGCCCTCGACAAAAACCGCGGCAAACAATAAAGGCCGCATGAGGATAAGCACCCCATACAGCCCTTGCAAATTCATTTAATTAACATCAAACTATTTCAAAATCCCCTTCTCCTTCAACAACTTGGCAGCATGCTCCAGATAAGCATCATTTTTAAAGGTTGAATTCAAGGTCCCCAGGAATTGGTCATACTCCGTCAAAGGACGTTTTCCATGAATGAACTAATGATTTCGTCCTTCGTAAACCGATCCATATCGTTTTTGTTGAAGCCCGCCGGATAATTATAAATATAGCTGTTCAAAATCTTGATTCGAGGCTGCTCATTCGTAAACTTGAGCTCTTTTTCTACATAAGGAAACCGTGTTGACAAGTACTCCAGCTCCTTACGTCCGGCCATTTGGTAAATTGAAAAGTAACCAGCAATTTCCTTAAGAATCCTTATATCCGACAGACAAACGCTCTTCCGTATTCACGATTACCTGCTCGCCACGCAGAGCGGGCGGCAGCCAGCCGTCAGCAGACTTGCTGATCTTGTAGAACGATTCCGGCTGCGGGATATCCGGCCAGGTCGCTCCTTCACCGTTAAATTGCGGCAGCCATGGAGCCAGCGCGTCAAACATCTCATCGCACATATCCCATACCTGCTGTGTCGTACATTGCGCAGCGGTTAAAGGATCATGCAAAATGGCCAGCTTCACCAGCTCACGGTTTCCGGTAAGCGCAGCTTCGACTGCCATCTCCTGAGCCTGGACGTTGTACGGCATGTTGCCGCACACTGCAAGGGCAGATCACCTACCCAGGCAACGTTAATGCCATTGCGATCCACATAACAAGGGATTTCAATCGTAGAACCATCGGTCAGGTTGGTGATAAAACCTCTGTTCTCAATATTGAAATGGCCACGGTAGGTTTTGCCTGTCTCCAGTGCCTCGATAATATAGGAGCCATGCTCGTCGGAACGCTCCCCAAGCTTGATATATTCAGCTTCACCGCTCATCCATTTGGGATACATCTCGAGATATTCATCACGCTTGGAAATACAGTGGTTTAAATAACCTGCGGTTCTGCTGCTGATCCATTCGCCTTTATAAATCCATTTGTCGATCTCTTCCTTGTTCTTGCGGTACCATGGCAAATATTCGCTTAGATGTCCATTGGATTCCGTTGAATATATAACTGAAGCGCTTCAGTACATCAATCCGACAAGGCTCACGCTCGGACAGCTCGGGATGCTTCTCAAATGCCTCCAGTAAATAAGGCGTCATCTTTCTCTTTCATGTGTAACCCTAATGTACCAGGTTTGATGGTTGATGCCCGCACATATAAAATCAACCTCCTCACGCGCAGCTCAAGCGCTCTGGCGATTTGCTTATGACCACCCTGCACACCATGACACAAGCCCACAACGTTAATGCCGCCTGCACGCCGCAGCGCCCATGTGTTCATCGCCATCGGATTCGAGTAGTTCAGCAGCAGCGCATTTGGCGCGGTTTCACGCATATCCTTGGCAATCCCGAGCAGCACCGGTATCGTCCGTAGGGCAAAGAACACACCGCCCGGTCCAAGCGTATCACCGACACATTGATCGACGCCATATTTGAGTGGAATCTCTACATGATGATGAAACGCTTCCAAACCACCGACACGAGCCATACAAATGACGTAAATTATTCGCTATGGCTTCTCTTTGATTCGTCGTTTCCACAATCGTTGCAGCGAGGCTATTCTTTCCGATTAAGTTACGGCACAGGTCTGAGACCATCCGCAGATTGTCTGCGTTAATATCCATCAGCCGAAACTCGGTATCCCTGAACTTCTCTACAGATAAAATATCCATCATTAATCTACGTGTAAAGCCAACACTTCCAGCACCAATCATTGCTACCTTCAACATGGTTACATCCTCCTGATTCCTCATCAATATAATAAATTGCTTCCTTTATCTAAAATAAAGTATTATAGAAACAATGACAATTGGTAATAAACTGCTTTCCATAGGTAATATATTGCTGTGTTGAGTTATGATTTCAGATCGATGAAAAGAGGAGACTTCTGACTTGTCAATAAATCCAATGAACCGTTTCGGCACAGCTATGGCTTTCGGTTTCGGGAAACGCCAGCTTATGACATCGCCCAGCTGCACGGGTCGGATGGGGAAATGTACAGGCAGCACGGACTACAACTGGGATGGGCTCAATCGCGGCGAAGAGGGGGCTTTTTTATTCCAATATACGTTGTCTGGCTATGGCATGATGCATATTGAGGGGCAATCATGCCTGCTCACTCCCGAAAAAGCTTTTCTGGTATGGATTCCAAGCCAGCATCATTATTTCCCCCAGGAAAGTGACCACTGGGAGTATATGTTTATTATGATGCGGGTGAGCGGCTTCGTCCCATCGTCGATGAGCTGATTTCCAAGCTCGGACATGCGTCCGACTTTTCCATAGATAGCCCTCCAATCCGGGCATTGAAAATGATATTCGAGAAAGCCAGACAGCGGCAAATTACAGATGGTTACCTAAACGCGCTATTTGCGTATCAATTTATTACTGAGCTTCACCGCAGCACGACCTTTGAAAAATCCATAACCGAGATCCCCGAAGAGATACAAAAAACCGTACATTTCATTGAGCTGCACTACGAGCAGCCCCTCAATCTGGACGAGATGGCCGAAAATGCGGGACTCTCCAAGTACCATTTTCTAAGAGATTCACACGTTTTATCGGACTGACGCCACTGGAATATTTAAACAAGCTGCGCATCGAAAAGGCGGCCGAGCTGCTGCGAACGACCGAACAAACCCTGGACGAGGTTGCAGATTCCGTCGGGTTTGCAGGGGGTAACTATTTCTCCAAGGTATTTCGACATTGGGTAGGCATGTCACCAGGTAAATACCGTAACGAGCATGGCTTGGCTACGGATAATCTGTTTTTAAGATGAGGTGAGGGTCGGCTCAGATGCATTCGTATACACTACCGTTTGATTACGTCCGTTATGCTTGGCTTGATACAGCGCATCATCGGCGTTTTTAAATAACATTTGTATGCTCAAAACTTCGTTCGGATAGGATGCGATTCCCAAGGATAACGTAATTTTTTGACCTGTCGGACAGATACTGCCCTCGATACAGGTTCGAATGCGCTCAGCCAACAAAAAAGCCTGTTCTTCCGTGGCATCAGGCAGCAGCATGGTGAAATCCACCGCCATACCGACAGCAATAATCGTGCTCCCGCCCTCCGGACATCATGATACCTGCTGTAAACTGAAGCACCTGGTCCCCCACCTGATGACCGTATGTATCGTTGACCAATTGAAATGATCCAGATCCAGCATGATTATACTGAAGCTTCTCGACTGCTCCTGCCACAGCCGGAGAATGGCATCCATAGCTCTTTTTATCTGTTAGCCCTGTCAGTGGATCAGTTTGTGCCTCAAAAGAAAGCTCCTCGGTTCTTTTGTTCATGATATGAAAAGCCTTGGCAATGGCTGTATACAGTTCATTAGCTTCATAATTCCAGTGATCGATTTGAGGAATTTCCTTGCTCCTGCCATCAACGTTATTCAGACCGGAGGCAATATACGCGAGCCTGCTCAGTGGTTGTGATAATTTATGTGACAGCCACAGCACCAAGGCAAGTACGATAATTAGAAAAGGTATCGAATACAAGGCCATCGATGTTATTAAACGTTTAGTGCTTTGATCTACATATTGCTTAGGGGTCTGCGCCACAATTCCCCAGCCTGTTTCAGGGACAGTGGAATAACCCGCTAGAAAACTAATTCCTCTGGTATTGGTTACCTCTTCTTGGCCGCTATCTCCTCTTACAATTTTTTGTACGATAGGATTCTTTATCCCTTTATCTCCAATTCTTTCAGAGTTCGGATGATAGATGATATTCCCGGCTGCATCGACAACATAATAATACGATCCGTTTTTGGCTTCTGTTTGTTCCCCCAGTATTTTTTTGAGCGAATTAGGCTCTTGCAGGTAAATTGATCCTGAGATAAATCCATTGTAATTTCCACTTGAATCAAATACAGGGTGACTAACCGATATGATAAGTCGGTTCGTGACTGCCCTGTAAGGCTCTGACATTAAAGGTTTTTGCAGCTCCAGCGCTTGTCTGGAAGCCTGTGATGTCAGCTTCTGTCCAATAATATCCGAATTTCTTGGTGATATCGCACGTAACGACCCGGATTTATCTACCAACGCTACAGAATTAAACAAATTATCGGTACTCATCAGAAAGTCCAGCTGCTTCTGGACCTCTTTATCCCGACCAATTCCCTTAGTAAACAATTGTGCTCATGCCCTTACGGTTTGTTTCATTGATAAAATTATCGTTTGGGTTGCTCAACTCAGCTCATTCGCATGAATTCGGTTTAATTCCAGCGTAGTGTTGTATAAAGATGTCCTCTCAGCCCGGAACCTACGATTGAATTAATCAGCAGCGTAATGAGAACGGAAAACAACACGACACTGGATATGATAAATGAGATTTTAAAACCTTTTTTACTTGGCTTCATACTAGTTCCCCCATGGTCTAATTTCATAATGCAAGCATGTAATTACATCTGCAGTCACTCCTTTTTTCTGAACATACATGCCTTGATGCTCCGACCATTCTACATACAAAACATCCTGTATTCGACTAAACCCGTTCTTCTTCAGCTCGTCAAGCAGCCAAGGTTTCGTCCGGCCAAGTCTTGCTAAGCGATCCGTTTGAATCCGTCCATTCTCGACAAGCACCATCGGAAGCGACATGGACTTTTCTGGCAGCTTCTGACCGTCTTCGTGATGCTGTCCACCTCCGATTTTTTCAAAACCGAGATATTCCCGTTCGTTTCAAAAACAGCAAAAGCGACCTCGCGTACAGTAATAATATTTTGCTCCCGCAGCAGTGTATGTAATTGGTCAAAATCCAGATTGTTGCGCTTCATCGCCCGAAAATCGATTTTTCCCTGGTTAATAATAATATCGTGGCTGTTCAAATATTTGGACAATCCCGGTATAAACTGCACCAGCTTTTCCAGAAAAAGCGACATCGCCGCCCACAGCAGCAGCAATACGAGAAATGCAACGAAGAAACAGA
>CAVOIX010000046.1:0-3399 GCA_963695945.1 uncultured Acidobacteriota bacterium
TACAGCGCGCTGCGGAGCACCAAGTCCGTCTGAGCGCGGATGCCAGGGAAAGCAAATGAGCGCGGTGAAATGCTGTAAATGCGGAAGACGGACACGCAAATTCACAGCGGTTTGTGAACGTTGCGGCCATAGGTTCTGTCAGCAGTGCAAAGGCGGACGATGAGGAACGAAGTCCTGAACGCCCCTCGACCGATTGAGGGAGTGAAACACCACGTGGAGGCGGCGGGGAACAGAAAGGACGCCTGATTTGGAGCGAAAATGGGTCCAAAATGGGTCCGCATGTTTTAATTCTATGAATTCTGATGGTTTCATTGCTTTGTTAAATCAACAACTTACGTGTTGTCAACGACCACGGGGGTTCAACTCCCCCCGCCTCCACCAACTTTAGAATTTTGTTTTCATCAGTTTGGGACTATCAATCTTCTAATGTACCTCTTATGTACCCTTCCCACGTAACAGACCATTCAAGCTAGCGCCATCAAAATGTGAAAAAAACGGAGATGCGGCGATGAATGAAGGTCGCTCTAAGGATTTTAGTTCATTAGGGGCCCCAACCCTGCGCTTTTCGGTAGCTGGAAATTGGGCGATTAACTGACCTTCAAGTTGCCTTTGGCCGAGTGTTCTAGAAGGTTGCCGCCGCCCTGGTGTAGATTTGATGGAGGAGGAATCATGGATATCCTGTCAGCAATCAAGCGGGAAGAACGCAAACTCGAAAAGCAAGTTGCATCAATGCAGCACAAACTGAAAGGCATCAAGGCGGCAGCCGAGGCCTTGGGCCGATCTGCCGACAAGAACGTGACGAAGGGTACGAAGCGGGTGATGTCTGCTGCTGCGAGAGCAAAAATCGGGAAAGCTACAAAAAAGCGGTGGGAAAAGTTCAGAGCTGAAGCAAAGAAACTCACTCGATAGAATAATTAACGCAATTGATCCGGCCGGTATCCCTTCACCTTCTTTGGATCCAAGCCGTACCGTTTTTTGCCGACGATCATTGACGACAGCGGGGCGTCCAGAACGTCCTTCGTAAATTGAAACCTATTCTGGAACATGGATTCGAAGTCCCTCCCGGCGATTCTGTTAGAGTAATCCTAACTCTGTGCAGGAACGAATACCAACTCCAACTCTGTTCCACCAAGACGCGTGGGTTTTCACGAGAGCATCTTACCCCGCACTCTACGACTGGAGTTCGGCGGTGTGACCGAGAGCCTGCGATAATTACCTGAACGAAATCTGAAGGCGACATGCAATGTCCACCTGAGACCCTTGCCAACATTTTTCATTAACGATTAACTCCGCATCCACTGTCTCTTGATCCTGTTTTTCCAATCGGCTGGATTTGCCAATTTCGTGTGCGTTTCTGTCTAGCCGTCTCGTGATCCAATGCGCCGTTCCGCGCCGGCGCTGCGCTTCCAACGATTTCCACGAAACCCATCTCCATTTTTCTAAGTGACGCCGATAAACGTCCAATATGCCGTAGCGCCGATGACCGTGCCGTCACTGAAAGTGACATATACATTGTCAAGGGTGTTTAATTTATACGTCAAGCTGCAACTGCTGTAGGAACTGCTTGGCAGCTGCGGCGGCACGGTGATGGTCACGGAAATTGCTCCCGAGCCCTTACCTGAACCGGATACGCGCATCGTCGCGCCGCCAACGGCGGGTGTGTCTCCGGATGCCGTCCATGAGATATTGCTCGCCGCATTGACCTGGAACGATGCGGTTAGCGTGCCACCCGAACAGGTTCCCGCCGAGCCTACACTTTCGGTTCCTGGCGTAACCGCGTCCGGCGTGGGTGGGGGCGGAGGAGGTGGTGGAGGGGATGCCGGTGCGGTCAGCGTCAGGGTCGCAGTCTGTGGGACGCTCGCTGCTGCCGCGGAGATGTTCGCCACAGTCTGAACGGAGACGGCCGAGGTTGTGATAGTAAACGTGACTGAGGTCTGGCCAGCGGAAACCAGGATCGAGCTGGAGCTGAGCCTGGCCGCAGCGTTGCTGCTGCTGAGCGAGACGGTCACTCCGCCGGTCGGAACCGGTCCCGAAAAGGTCAAGACTCCGGTCGCGGATGTGCCACCCAGTGTGGTCATCGTCGATGATCCTGGGCTAGTGCTCCCGTAGGGACCAAGCGTCACGCTGGTAAGCAGGGACGGAAGAGCCGGAGGAAGCGGCGCAAACGAGAAGCAATTTGTTTCCGATCCGCACAGTTTTTCCACAATCAAATTCCAGGTTTCCAAAGCGACTCCGGTAAGCTCATATGCCACGCCGGCATTTTCCCCGCCAATATAGATGGACAATTCTTTTGCAAAAGCGTTGGCGATGCCGAGCCCACCGTCAGGCGCGGCCATCACTATGTCCGCAATGATGTCAGGGGCAGCTTCTAAATAAAACGTCAAGAGCGCGGGTTCGCCGACCAGCGCCACCAACGTCGGCCCTGCTGTTACCGGGTTAACTACCAAACCAACTGCAAAACCAAACCCCGCGACTTTCAGAAGAGTGCTTTGGAAGTTCGGGTCGGTCGTATCGCCCGCGTCATTTACCCACTGGGCGACCGAGGCCGAGACTTGGCCCTGGGTGGCACCAACCGAGGTGCTCACGGTATAGAGATTCTGAGCATCCTGCTGGATCACGCTGGTCGTAGCGGCCGCCTGAGTCTTGGCCTTCGGCGTTCGTTGAACGGCGGATTGGGCCGAGGATGCAGGCGGAGTTGCAATCGCCTGAACCAATCCGATTAGCGCTCGATCCGAGTTGGCAAGGTCGGTTGCTGAAATGGCTACGGACACTCCATTGATCGAGCCAAACGGCACGCTAGCCACAGTGCCGTTTGCCACTAATGTAAGTTGATTAATGGCCAGGTTGAGGGAATTGCTTTCGGCGGACAATACGGACTCAAGCTGCGCGCTATCGCGTGATGTCCCACTGACTAGATGTTGGAAGTTTCCCACGGCGGCCAATTCGCCGCGTAAGAATCCCAGTGTGACGGTTCCGGGCGCGGCGGCGGGCGCTGGTGGCTGCGCCGTAATTTTTAGCGGAGCGCTGTTGGAGCTGCCGGACGACCCCTGCACCGTCACGTTCACGTTGCCGCTGATCGAAGCTGCGATGCTCGGCAAGGCGGGCGTCGATACGATCAGAGAAGTGGGGCTGACGACGGCAGGCGGAATGGTCACAGAGTAACCAGATGCGGAAGAAAAAGTAACGGCGCTGCTTGAATCAAATCCGGAGCCTCCGGAACCGGTGATGGTAAGCAAGCTAAACGGAGCTGCCGAAGTGCTGGAGAGAGTAATTGTTTGGGCTGAACCCGGTGTGACAGCAGGTGTCACGGTCAGCACCGCCGCGGAGCTGGTTACGCCGCCCGCCGACGCCGTGATCTGCGATGTCCCGGCCGCTAGCCCCGTGGCCATTCCGGTGTTG
>CAVOIX010000047.1:0-190294 GCA_963695945.1 uncultured Acidobacteriota bacterium
AAGGTGGCACTTCATCGCTTCACTCCATCTGCTGCCGAATTCACCACCTGGACGGCTGCTCCATTTGCAAGAGAATCTGAAGGGTTTACGATGACGGCATCCTGAGGCGATAGACCGGAAAGTACCTCTACAGCGCTGCCGTAGTCCTGCCCGATCGTGATCGGCGTTAAGGTCTGCGTGACCGTCTCGGACGACGCCCACGCGCAAGCCCTCCGCTCGAAACAGCAGAGCGTTCGAGGGAATCGTCACGGCTCCGCTTGTAGCCAGAACCTTGAAGTGCACGAAAGCGTAGGCGCCGGGCGTTAGCCGACCGGACGAATTGTCGACATCAACCTCTACATTTAGGGTGCGTGAAGTAGTGTCAATGGCATTTGCGTTGCGCACCAACGTTCCCGCGAAGTTCTGTCCGGGGAAGGCATCCAAGGTCACATTGACCTTGTCTCCGGTCCTTACGGAAGAGGCGTAAACTTCGGGGACTGGAATGTAAATGCGCAGCTTTTGGATGCAAATGAATTCGTCGTTCGAGACGCCGCCCGTATGGCTCCAGCCGTGAACATACCAGTTGCTGATCGTGATGTAGGTGCCCGCATACCACACCCCGCAATTGCTGGCTCCGTACCCAAAATCCTGGTTCCAGTTGAATCCGGTGATCTCGATGTTGTCCCAGGTTTGATAGCTGGTGGAAGAAGCGCGAATAAAGACATCGTATTGGCCGGCGATCGGTGTTCCGCCGGCGCTGAAGATCGGCCGGGCCCAGGAAGCTCCCGCGAACCAGGTCTTATCCACACCGATGTAGATGCTCGCTCCGCTTGCGCCTGACCAGGACCAGTTGATCGGGAAAGTCGAGTTGGGCCAGGTCACGCCGCCCTTCAGGATAATGCTGTCGCCGGGGCCCCGGCGAGGCCGCCGCGCAGGCGGCCGTGCATCCCTGCATTCCGGGCAAATGCATCCAGGGCGCTGACTTTGAGGTTCCCGCGCTCGCGTCGCTGCCGCTGGAGTAGTCCGCGTAGTAGGTCGTCGCGGATGCCGTGCCAGCGAAGAGGAAGAAATTTAGAACAATTACTAAGAACCAAAACTTTCGCATCAGCGTATCCCCCGGTCTCAAGTCTCTGTCTACGCGAATGTTAGGCTGCGTAGCGGCGCCGTAGCGACTGGCCGCGAGAACAGGAAGAGTACAGGGAGACCACCTGCCCCTCCTCCGCTAATGCCGTAGCGGTCGGAATCAGGCTTTTCATCGCTCATTTCGAGCATGAAAAGCCATGTCGGCGCTTATTGCGCCGTGGCAGTTACGTTCGTTGGCGGATTCGGCGCCGTGGCGGCCGATCCGGAGGAATACGCGCCGACGTCCCATGCTCCAGCGCTGGAACGCGCGGTTCCGTTCTTGTCTGCGTTCAGGAAGGCCAGTCCCAGACTCGCCAGGTTGGCGCCCGCTCCGATCGCCGGAGAGCCAGCCTGAAGCGTTGCCGTCGGAAAAGCGCTGATCAGCGGATTCGCTTCTTGCCCGCTGGCCTCCATGGAGGTGGTGGAACGAACGCTGGCGATGCTGGTCAGGTTTGTGCTTCCCCAGTGCACCAGCGCGGTGGCGTTGTTGTAGTAAATGTTGTGGTCCATCTTCACGATGTTGCTGGAAGGGTAGCTCCACAGCCCGATATAAAGGCTGTTTTCGATAATGTTGTTTTCGACAGTCGAACCCGTAAAGGCGTCGGTGGCGTCGTTGCTTCCGCTCCCGTCGCCGAGAAGAAGGTCAAAGTACTGCACCGTGCCGCCAATAGTGTTATTCAGGATGTAGCACGTCGTGCCGTTACCAAGCAGGACCTGGCTGCTCGTGCCTGTTGCCATGCTTACGCCGGTGGTCGACGTGGCGTCGTTATAGACCACGTTATTAAAGATCCAGATATCGCCGGTCTGCGCCGCGGTGCCGTTGCCCTGAATATAGATGTTCTGGTTTTGGTTCTTTACCGTGTTGTTGTAGATCAGATAGTGCGTGCAGCCCGTGTAGGAACCATCGATGCCGTTGCACTCGATTCCATCCGGGTGCACCGAGGCGAAATCCGAGTAAATATTGTCATGCACATTATTCCCGACTACCGTTCCCCAGACTCCGAGGATTTCAATTCCGTCTTGATGATTCTGGTAGACGGTATTGTTCACGACGCGCACGCCGTGGGCATAGGTATTGTCCGTGGAACTGGAGGAAATGGCGATGATGCCGTCGCCGTCCGTGATGCAGCAGGGTCCGGCCATGTCGTGCACCGTGTTTCCCTGAATCAGGGTATTGGTATTGAAGCGACTGTAGATTCCCGAGCCCGATGCGTTGAACACGGTGTTATTCAAGATCTGGCAGCCGGTGGTGTTTCGTACGTCGATCCCGCCGGAGGAGCTTACGCTGAATCCGGTAACCTGAAATCCGCTGATGATGCAGTTGTTCTGGGCCGAGGTGATCGTTCCATTCAGGGTCACGGTGTCGCCGGTATTCGCCTGCAGGGTGACGCTGGTGGTCTTGAACGTGACGTTCTCTGAGTACGTGCCCGCGTGAACGTTGCAGATGTCGCCGGACGCGGCCGCGTTGATGCACGCCTGCATCGTCGTGTAACTCTGCCCTGAGCCGACTTCCCGCTGTGTGGCAAACGCGCAGGGCGCCAGCAGCACCGCAAACACGCACACAGCCCAGGCGATTCGCATCCTTTTGCCGCAGCCCGTTGCTTTGCCGAGCAAGCGCGACATTTGTCCCTGCATTGGCAAATTCGTTTTCTCGATCATCTTCATTCCGACACCCTTTCCCGGGTATTGTTCTGCGAACACGGCAGCACCGGGGTTCGATTAACAGCAATAATCCATCCCGTGGAACCGTAACAACGCGCTGGAAAGGGGGCCTACTGGCCGCTCAGGCCGATTCAGTACAGGTACTTCACCTGTCCTTCAAAATCCGCCCGCGGAGAGAAATCGCACGGTGCCGCGGAGAAAAATCAGGGAGGGAGACTCGATTTTTCGCGACGGCTCCGGGTACTTTCGTTCAACAACCGCGTGTTTCACAGATCGGTATCGCTTCCTTTTTCCTTCAGTCCTTCCTGGAGTCTGGATTCCTCGCTTAGTCCGCGCGGCTCTTAACGCCGAAACTTCCAAATGCGTACAGCAGCCATCCCAATTCATAGGGCCGGTCTTCGTACAGGATTTTGAGATCCACGGTGGCAGGCGTGGCGCCCGGCAAACCGACCAGGCTGCGCAGGATATTCAGATACTTGCTGCTTTTCTGCTGCGGGTAGATACATCGCCAGATCAATCCCCGGGACATGTCCCGCATGTCCACCCCCAGCTCATTGGCTCCTGGAATCCAGCGCAGTCCTTTGTAGATCGGTTCCTGGAAGCTATGCCCGGTGGCTTCCTCCGCGGCAAGGAGGCCCATCGGCGCCATGCCTTGCTGGTGCACGGAGTAGACCGGATACTTGCTGGAGACACGCCCGGAATGCGAGTCGTACAGCCACCACCATTGGCCGAGCGATCCTTGCGCCTCACAAATGGCAGTGGCGCAATCGAGGGCTCGTTTCGCGGGGGCCTCCAGTTGAAAAGCCAGCGCAAATTTTGACATCGCATAGATCGGATAAATCTGGTCGGCAAAACTGCCCACGCGGCCCCGTAGAAATCCGCTGAGCGATTTTGAGCTGCTCAAGTGGCCGAAGAATCGGCTCTTTCCCTGGTTCTTGGCCAGCAGTTGATAGGCTCTGTCGGCCAGACCTGTGAGGCCGGAAAGTTTCTCCGGACGGGCGATTCCGGCGTGCGCCAGCCCAGACAGGAACCATGCCAGTTCCATGGTTCGGCCTTCGCGAGCGTCAGCGTAACGGTCCAGGGCCGTTTCCAGCTTGTAGCTCTGGAAAAGGGCGTCCAGTCCATGGGGGTCGAACGTCGCGGTCAGCCAGACCAGCAAGCCCAAATCTCCGGCACCCTCAATCCAGCTGGTATCGCGCAGGAAGGATGCATAGATCCCGTCAACATCAAACGGAGTGCGTGCTCCGGTGCGCTCCAGTTCGCGCAGTCCGAGCAGCGTCATGATCGTATAGCGGGGAGAAAGACCCTCGCTGACCATTCCCTGGTTCGTGCGCACCAGGCGGTAGCAAAAGATCTTCTTCTCCGTGACGAACATCGGAACCAGGCCTTGCAGGCACATGCGATTCAATTCGCAGATGTCCGGATTCGTGGCGCCCGAAGGGTTCGATGAATTTTGCAAAGACGGATTCAATTTGATGGTTGAGCTGGCAGACATTGTTGCTCCGCGATTGAAATGATTGCTTCAGAAATACTACGAAGAGCGGAATTGGCGCCGGAATAATCGCGGCGCGTGCGGTCTCTCCGCACCAGAGCAATTTTGGACTGAATATCGTCCACGTTCTCGACCAGCACCATCCGGCCAGTCGTCGCGAGGTAGCGGTCCACGGCGCCGATCTTGCCGCGAAAAATGCTGTAGACCGGGACGCCCAGAGCGGCCGCTTCGCGATTCATGGTCCCGCCGCCGCTGATTACCAGGTCGGAGTTCCAGATCAGATTCAGTCCGTCCATCACCCGCGCGGGGATGCGCACCTTGCCGCTGGCGATGGCATCGGCCCACTCTTTCTGCAATTCGATGGATTGATGTTCATTCCGTGGCAGAAGAATGATGCGTACATCTTCCTGCCGGATCAGGAACGCCAGCGCCGCGGTCATCAGCTTGTCGCTCTCCGGATTGTGATAGTGCGCCTGCGTGGCTGGCGGCCGCACCGTCACCAGCAAATCCGTTTCGTTGAATCCGAGCTGCGCTTTCAGGCACGGATCCGCCTTAAAGCCGGGAACGTACACATCCTCTTTCAGGCCGGGATAGTGAAGCGTCCCTTTCTTTGCCTCTCCGGCTACGGATGCCGGCATGACTTCCGGAATTAGAATCCAATCGGGCCGCAGGAATTGCATTTTTTCCACGAACTCGTAGTCAAAGGTGACCACCATCGGAACACCCAAGGCTCGGCAGGCCAGAAGTTGCGCCCGCGAGAACAGCGACACGGCAAGATCGGGCTTCTCCTTCAGCGCCAGGGGTATGAGCCGCGCCGCGCGCGCCAGCGTTCCCAGTGTCTTAAGAATCCGATTCTTTCCCCAATGGCCTCCCACCACTTTGCACTTGAGGTGATGAAATTCAAGCAGTTCGCAGACCTGGTAGGTATCTCTCGCCGTGAGCAGAACGGTATGCCCGCGCTTTTCGAGCGCGGCAATAATCGGCAAAAAAAAGGGAACGTGCGGGGAATTGTCAATGTCAATCCAGATTTTTTTTGGAATGACCGGAGCTAGTCGATCCTTCAAGATGTTAATCGTCGCTTTCCCCGAAAACGCCGGCGCAGACCGCGCTTCCCGGTGCTTAAGTCGTTCCACCGAATTGTGAGATGCGCCCTGAATCTGTTCCATAAGAAGCCCTGAAGAGATCGCGTAAAGACTCGCCACCATGGCGCCATACGCTTAGCGGCACGTAGCAGTACTAGCAATTGCGCGACCAATGGCGGGTATTATCGCCAGTGTGGACGCGGTCTGGGCGGGACCCAATAGGAACGCTGGGATTTCTTCGTCCGAGCGCAGGCCGGATCGCGATCCGGCAAACACGGTCAGCGGTGGTCGTGACTCAACGTTGAAACCTGGCTCGCATGGGTAGGCGTATTATCCCCGCAGTATGTTCTCGCAACGCCCCTGCGCGACCTGTGCATAACCACCGGGTAAGCTACCGCCATAATAGCCCCAAATGACAGCCTACCACACCCAGGAGGAGGCAATTCGCCTGCCAGCATCCGCTGCTTTCGACGAATCCGAAGGGTTTTGCTGCAGTCCTGCAAGTCGCTTATTTTCTGATTCTTACTGAATATCCAGCCCGGCCATTCGGGTTACTGATTGGTCTCTAGAGGCGATTAAATCCGCACTTAAGAGAAAGTTCCTACTCTTATGTTCTAATTCGCTTCCAGCTTCCCCACTATTCCAATTTTCCGGTTTCGCCGGCTTGCAAGGGTCGGGCGAACGCCTCTCGAAACAACCTTCAGGCGTCCATCCGCGCCGGTATGGGAATCCGCTATGCCGAAACGAATCGGCGGGAACCGAATGGGAGAGTCGGAACGGGCGGGCAGCCCGCTACTTTTTCTTGATGGTTTCAGGGCTTCCGTAGGCACTCGAATAGTACGAGTTATATCCCGCGGATTCTTCCGCGGTGTTGAGGACCACTCCCAGAATGTGAGCGTCCCGCAATTCTTTGCATGCTTTTTGGGAAGCTTCCGACGGGGTGGAATTGGCGCGAACCACAAAAAGAACTCCATCCACCAGGCCACCAAGTACGCTGGCGTCCGCCACGGGAAGAGCGGGAGGAGAATCGATGATGATCCAATCAAATGCCGGCTTCACGCGATCGAGAAATTGTTTCATCCGTTCGCTGGAAATTAGTTCGGATGGATGCGTAACGTGATTACCCGCGGGAATGAAGCACATTCCTTCCTCGCCGCTGCGCTGCGTAACTTCAAACTCGGTCGCCGTGCTTTGCAGATAGTCGGCCAGTCCGGGAGCGGCGGGAGCGCCTAAGAGGGTATGCACGCGGGGCGAGCGGAGATCGGCGTCAATCAACAAGACCCGGCAGCCCTGCTGCCGCACTAACGCAAATGCTAAGTTGGAGGAGACCAGAGTTTTGCCCTCAGCCGGAATCGCGCTGGAAATCAGGATGGTCTGCAGCGGCTGCGTTTCGCGCATGCGGTAGAGACGCGAACGCAGCGTCCGGAATTGCTCCGCACCAGGCATAAACGGAGTCGAGTTTCCGAACACGATCACATTGGGATCGGGTCGCCACTCCTTCCGCGAGCACTTTGCCCAAAGGGTCTCGAACTTTACGGGTTCCGCCGCGGCCTCGACTTCAACCTGCGTGGCATTGGAATTCGAAACAACCCCACGGGGCTGAATCGCTGGAGACGCGGGTGGCGCTTGCGCCACGCGCGTCTTCACCCCGAGATCCGGCTGCGCATCGCCCGTCGAACCCGGCTGGCCGTTCGTTCGTTCTTGTTCCGCCCTCTTCAGTGCCTCGTGAATCCTGCTCATAACTCCCTTTCCATCCTGAGCGCCAAGACTTGGTCCAGCCGGCCTTATGCTTTCGCGGGCATCTTGGTCTTGTATCCCGAAGACAAGGTCGGCTGCGGCTTCGCTTGGCGCCCCTTCGTCGATATCACCGGAATCATGGCCAGCACCGGCAAGCGCAGAACGACTTCGACATCGTGTTCGGACCGCATCGATGTATCCTGCATTTCCAGGACGAAGGCCAGGGCCAGCGCCAGCCCGAGGCCGGCGGTAAATCCGCCCCCGGCAAACACCGGCATCTTCGGGAAGGAAGGCGCGTTCGGCAAGTTGGCGGGATCCAGCACATGGAAGCGGTCATTCTGCTTGCTCTGATCAAACTGCTGCGTCATGGCTGAGGCGTCCCGTTTCTTCATCAATTCATTGTAGGAATCGAGCACGATTTGATGGTCGCGGGTCAACAGTTTGTACTCTTGTTCGACGGCCGGGCTGGCCGCCACGCGCGCCTGGTAGATCCCGATTTGCCTCTTGATGTCCTCTTGCTGGGCCGTGCGCTCCTTGATGACCTGATCGTACTGATGAATCTGCGCCCGCAGTTGCAGGATTTGCGTGGGTTCGCCGACAGGAAGAGAACTCTTCTCGGGAGCGGCGGTCTTGCGCGCCTGCTCGCTTTCCGCAATTTTTTGCTTCAGCAGGGCGATATCATTTTTCGCCTTGATCACATCCGGATGATCACTCGTATATTTGGACTGCAGCGCCACAAGTTGCGACTGCATCGTTTGTAACTGCTGATCGAGCGTTTCAGGATTCTGTCCGGCTTGCGATGCCTGCCAGGCGGAAAGCTGCTGCGCGAGAATCGATTCGGCGAAGCTCTTATCCTGCTGCGCGCGATTGACCGCTTGCGTTGCCGCATCGAGCTGCGAACTTTGCCCGTTCAGAAGATTCAGGTTGGTCTGGCTGTCTTCCGGCATGGTCCCGGCATTGCGGCGCTGGAACGCCGCCAGCCTGGCATCCTGTTCATCCAGCTTTGCTTTGGACTGATCGAGTTGATCGTTCAGGAATTTCGTGGTGTCCGCATCGTAGCCTTGGCTGACCTTGGTGTTTTCCTCGACGAACATGGATGTGATCATCGAGCAGATCTGTTGCGCCAGTTGAGGATTTTCAAATACCACGCTGATCGTGAAGCCCGGCAGGTTTTGCGCGCGGGTTTCCGCCATGGGCGCGACCGGCGTAATGGTGATCGACTGCCGCAGCCGCTCCACCAATTCCTCCATCGGACGCCGATTGATGTCTTTTTGAAACAAATTCAGATCCCGGATCACCGGTTCCAGACGCGCGGTACTCAGAATTTGCTGTTGCATCGTCGCCAGCCGTTGATTCACGTTGTCGGTGGCGACCGGGGTGACCGGCTGGACCTCTGGCTGTTGCACGAGGACAAGCGTCTTGGACGTGTACCGCTTTGGCAAAACGCGCGCGGCTACAAAACCGGCAAGACCGCCCAAAAGCGCCAGAGTCAAAATGAGCGCAAATCGCCGTCGAAGGATGGCGACGATATCCTTGGGACCAATTTCCTGATGCAGCATTCTGAAGAACTCCTTATAGCAATCCGAAGAGGCGGCCAACGGGAGCCGAAGCATTATTTCCAGACAGACGAGGAATATCAGATTTCATAAACAATCGCCAGTGACAATGCAATTCTATGGCCGAGGGGCCCGGATGCAGCAAGTATATGTCTTTTTAATGGGATGTGGGCGTTGTCGCTGCGGGGTTGTTTCCATAACGCTGCCTGCCGGTAGACCAAAGTTCCACTATTTGGAAATTTATTGGCCATCTTTTGGGTTATCGTGCTGAAAAAAGGAGCCTTACTACCAGATTCGTTTGACTTTTCCGGCTTTCCAACAGCCTTGGAATCGTGCGCGAAGCGCTGCCAAATGTCAGCAGGCTCCGCCGCCGTTAAACACGGCACGCGGGGTCGCCAAAAGAATTTTCAGGTCCAGCCACACCGACCAATTCTGACAATAGCGCAGATCCAGCCTGACCATTTCGTCAAAGCGGGTGCGGTTGCGTCCGCTGACCTGCCACAAGCCGGTCACACCCGGCCGAATTTCTAGGACCCGTCGGCGGTGCCAGATGTCATACACCTCAAACTCATAAGGAACCGGGGGCCGCGGACCAACCAGCGACATGTCGCCCCGCAACACGTTCCAGAATTGCGGAAGTTCATCCAGACTGGTCTTTCTTAGAAATCCTCCCACAGCGGTTACCCGGGGGTCCTTGACCAGTTTGTAGGTTGTCCTCCCCGAACCGTCGGTCTTGTCCAGTCCAGCTTTGCCGGCAATAAACTGCTTTACGTAGTCCTGATGAATCTTGGGATCATTGTTGGTGTACATGGTGCGGAACTTCAGGCACTTGAAGCGCTGGCCGAATTGTCCCAGGCGCTCCTGTTTGTAAATGACCGCACCCTTGGAAGTCAGCTTAATAAGTGCCACGATGGCCGCGAGGAAGGGCGACAGCAACAACAGCAGCGCCCCACTGCCGACAATGTCGATCGACCGCTTGATCACCAGGGGCAGCCGCTTTCGGTTGGTCTTCCGCTTCAGATCGGGATACAGCTTGGAGTCCGCAACCCAGCCGGAACCGTTCTTGTCACTGTTTTCCGGGAAGATATGCATGGAAATGGCGATTTTGGAAGCGCGTTCACGACCCATATGCTTGATGAAGGCCGTCTCAATCTTGGTGCGCAGCGTCTCCGTGATGCTGATCTCACCATCCATGTTCACTTCCGTGAAGATGATTCCGAGGATCGCGCCTTGCTTGTACCAACCAACCAGATCCGTCTCACGTTTGGAAGCCACTACAATGTCGACCGCCTGATTCAGAATCGCTTCCGCCGTTCCGCTTTCCAAATTCGCGTCCAGCAGCATCAGGACGAACGGTTTGCGCGAACGCTCCGCGCGCCGGCGTTCCAAGGTCAGCATGGAATGGAATACGTTCTCATCCAGAACATCGTCTTCTTGTTCGTGGCGCGAATCACCCGAGGGACGCGGTTGGCCCGATCCTGAAATATTTAACTGGGATTCGCGCTGCCCCGGAGGTGAAATCCTCGAATAACTATTGCCCATTTTCTCTCCCACAAGATCCGTGTGACCCGCACTACGCCGCAAGCGGATGCACGGGGACATCAACACGCACTCCGATAGCCAGTTCAAATCGCGGTACGGCAAAACGTCCGCAATCTGTCTGCCAGAGTGAGGCCGGTGAGGCTATCGCGCGAGCGCCAATTGGATTTTGTAAGACATTGATAATACGCCTGTTATTGCTGACGTAAAGTTTTTACCATCCGTGGACCGGCAATCGCAATCCTGAATTGGGATCAGATTGTGAAAAGTATTGCTGACTTATGCCATTACCTTTCCGCGACTGGACGAACCTGTTAGGTGACACCTGGGCGGGATGTCGGGCATTCTTCGCGCTAAGTGTCACTGATTGGAGACTTGGCGCGTCGGCGGAATCCCCCGAAAGCCTTCCAGAAATGTTGGAAAACCACCTTGAAAAACCACTACGGACAAACTGGCCATTCACCGATGAGCCGGGGCATCCGCATAGCCGTTGGGATGACGAAGCCGCCAGTCCCACGCGGAGTGCACAATGCTTCGCAAGTCCGATACCTTGGGTTCCCAGTTTAATATGACTTTCGCTTTTGACGGATCAGCGATCAACCTCGCGGGATCACCCGCACGGGGCGATTCGATCCGCAAGGCGATCTCGCGGCCGGTGACTTCGCGAGCGCATTGAATCACCTGCAGCACCGAGTAGCCCCTGCCGGTTCCTAAATTCATGAAATCGGACGCGCCACCCGCGCGGAGATGCTCGAGTGCGCGGATGTGCGCGTCCGCAAGATCGACCACATGAATGTAGTCCCTCACCGGAGTCCCATCCGGAGTGGGATACTGGTTGCCAAACACGCGAATGGCTTGTTGCTGCCCCAAAGCCGCGGCCAGCACATTGGGAATCAAATGCGACTCCGGCCGGTGATCCTCTCCGCGCTTTTCGGTTGCCCCGGCGGCATTGAAGTAGCGCAATGCCGCGAATTTCAGACCATAGGCGGCGTCATAGGCATCGAGCACCTGTTCCACGAACAACTTTGACCATCCGTACGGATTCTTTGGCCATTTCCGGCTCTGCTCGGTGATAGGGATCTGCTCAGGATCGCCGTAGACGGCGGCGGTGGAGGAGAAAACCACGCGCCGGATGCCCGCCTGCACCAGTTCACCCAGCAGAGCGATTCCGTAGCCGACGTTGTTCTCAAAATACTTGGACGGCAGCTTGACGGATTCCCCGACTTCAATCAGAGCCGCGAAATGAATGCAGGACTCCAGCGCATGTTCGCGGGCGATGCGTGCCACGAGCTGCCGGTCGCCGATGTTACCCTGGTAAAACGGAATGTCGGGTGGCAGGGATTCGCGGTGGCCATGCATCAGATCGTCCAATACCACCACCTGCTCGCCCTTGGCGACGAGGCGTTCGACGGTAACTCCGCCGATGTAGCCTGTTCCACCCGTGACCAGAATTGCCATGTTCCCTCTCTCGTGTGACGCTTGCGCTCAACCACCCGCCAGGGCGCCTATCGGCTTCGCCATGTTGGAGTTCGAGTGTACCCCAACATGTCTTGAGGCCCTTTCTAGATTCCGTGCAATTGATAACCGAAACGGGACGACCCTATAGCGGAATGATCCGTCTTGGGAATTGTGCCCTTTGCTAGCGCTGTAACGCCCCTCTCCAAGCCGGCACGGATTCGATAAGCAGATACTCGCCGGAGGCCGAGCACTACGACTCCTGTCCATTGCGCGTGGTTCTACCGCCCACCTGGTCCGCTAGAAAGCAATGGACAGAAGGGCCTTTTCGGCGAGAAGATCGCCAACACCGCGACGCTCAGGAAGGGGAATTTTAATGCCATACGCAACCGAGCAAAATCTGACCGATCTTGCGCTGAAGCAGTGGGAAGCTTGTCACTCCCCGCGGCTTCGGAAAATCATGCAATCTCTCGTCAAGCACCTCCATGGCTTTGTGCGCGACGTCGATCTGAAGCAGGACGAATGGCTGATGGCCGTGGACTGGCTGGCCAAGACTGGGAAAATCTCATCCGAGAAGCGCCAGGAGTTTATTCTTCTCTCGGACGTACTCGGGATCAGCATGCTGGTTGATGCCATCAATCATCGTTTCCCGGAAGGGGCTACGCCATCGACCGTAATTGGTCCGTTCCACATTGATGATTCGCCGGAAATGCCCATGGGTGCCAATGTTGCCGAGGGATTGGCTGGCGAAACTTGTTTTCTCGTCGGGACGGTGCGTGATTTAGATGGAAAGCCGATCGACGGGGCTAAGCTCGACATCTGGCAGGCGGACGCCGATGGTTTGTACGAATCCCAGCTTGGCTCGGAGGAACCGGTGCTGCGCGCGATTTTTCACACTGGAGCGGACGGCAAATACGTGATCCAGACGATCGCGCCGCCGGGATATTCAATTCCCATGGACGGCACGGTCGGAGACTTGCTGCGGGGAACGGATATTTCGCATTTCAGGCCAGCGCATATCCACTTCTCCGTTTCGGCCCGGGGCTACGAGCCGCTCATCACGCATCTCTTCAAGAAGGATGCGAAATACATCGACTCCGACGTGGTATTCGGCGTAAAGGACAAACTCATCGTGGAATTCGAGAGACACTCGGCGGGCAAGACTCCGACAGGAGAAAATTCATCCCAGCCGTTTCTGGTGGTGCATTACGATTTCGTTCTCGCCAAACCAAAATCGCACTCCGGTGCAGATCTGGCGATGAGCGAGGCTGGCGCCTTGTCACACGGAAAATCATAGCAGCGGCTTGCACATGTGGATGAAGTGGACGGGAATTTTAGTGGGTGCGGGATCGTCGTACACGGCTATCCCGTCGTCGATGTATCCCAATCCCTGATAGAGGCTGTGCAGCTCCGTCCGAACGTTGACGATCTTCAGATCGCAGAACTTGCAACCCGAATCGCGAAAATATTTTTCCACGGCATCGATCAGTTGACGCCCGATCCCCGTTCGTTGCCGTGCAGGATCGATGGACAGCATTCCGAAATAGCCGCGGTCTCCGCGTAATTCCAGATAGACGGTGCCGATGAGATTTGTCCCGTCCTCCGCCAGTAGAAACTGCCCTCTTTTCATTAAGCTGCTAATTTCCGCGGCATCGGTGCGGTCGCGCTCGATGAAGAATCGTTCCACGAGGAACGCGGCGTTCACCAGGCGCGCGATGGCCTGTGCATCGCTGTCGGTTGCGCTTCGTATGGAGATCATTGGACTTAGCCATCATACCAAGTTCAGTCGAGGATGTCGTTTGTTGATCCAATCGCGCAAGACCGCTTGAATTCTGGAACCCGCCGGGCTGCGAACCGGAATATACAGAAGGGGCGCACGACGCTGTGGTGGTTCGAGGCTTCAAAGCAAGGTCAGGGATGAGCGAGGGAATCGAAAATGAGCGCGAAACACAAATGTCTTTGGGCTTTAACACTGCTGCTGGCGGTTCCAGTGCTGGCCGCGGGCGCCCCGGCTGTGCCGTGTCAAGGCGGCGGATACGGGGGAGGCCAGGGTGAAGGCGGGCGTCGAGGGCCGGGACCAATGTCGCCGGACGATCAGTTAAAAAGGATGACCAAGGATTTCGATTTGACGGCCGACCAGCAATCCAAGATCAAGCCCATTCTGGCGGATTCGCAAAAGAAGATGCAGGATGTGAGAAACGATGCAAACGGAGACCGCCAGTCGATGCGCCAGAAGATGATGCAAATTCGACAGGGCATGAACGATCAGGTTCGCGCACAGCTGGACGACAAGCAGAAGGAAAAGTTCGACAAGCAGCAGCGACAGCGCGAGGAGCGCATGCAAAACCGCCGCGGCGGGCCGGACGGTGACAATTCCGGTGGCAATCCTCCTCCGCCGCAAAACTAGTCACTCACGTGGCACCGTAGCACCGGCTCAGACCGTGGGTTTAGTTTCCGCAAGGAGTAAACCCCACAGTCTGAAGTTCGTGCCAGTTCGGGTCAAAATCCGTAGAGCTTCGCGGGATTTTCCACCAGGATTGTTTTGCGCACCGCCGCATCCGGCACCCACACGGGCAGCAAATTAAGTATCTTGCCATCATCGATTTTAAAAAATGGCGTAATTTCCGCGTTGCTGCGGCCAGGCACGGGAATTCCCGGATGCGGCCAGTCGCTGCCCCACAAAATTCGCTGCGGGTTTGCGGCCACCAGAGCTTTCGCGATCGGCGCTACGTCAGGGTAATTCGGCGTCATCGTGGAGCTGCGGTACGGCGCTGAGATTTTTACGTACGCTTTTCCACTGCGTAGCAATCCTACGAGCGAATTAAACCCGGGTTGTTCAACCCCAGGCGCTGCCGGCGTACCCGCGAAATGATCGAAGACCACTGGCATCGGCGCGGATGCGACCTGATCCTTGATGCCTTCAATGACCGAGAGCCGCGCATAAATCTGGATGTGCCATTTTCGATTCCTGATTCGATCCACCGCCGCTTGAAAACGCTTGCGGCCAATTTCCGGGTCGGTCTGCCCTGCGGTCTCCAGATTGAGCCGAATGCCGCGGATGCCGGCGCGATCCATTTCGTCCAGCGCGGAGTCCGGCGTCTTGTCATCAATTACCGCGACGCCGCGGGCTCGCGAGCCGAGTTGCCGCATGGCGTCCAGCGCCCCGGCGTTGTCCGTGCCGTAGACGGTGGTTTGCACGACGATCACGCGGCTCATGTGCAGCGATTTGTGCAGGGAGCGGAGTTCCCCGACGGATACGGGCTCCGGCGTGTATGGCCGCGACGGCGAATAGGGAAAATGCTGCGGGTCAAATGTGTGCACGTGACAATCGCAGGCGCCTTCGGGCACCGCGAAATTCACGGGAGTCGATGGCTGCGAAGCGCTGGCATGCATCAAGTTTGGCCCCCCGACCAGAGCAGATGTTCCGGCTGTAACCGCACCGATCATTACCTCTCGCCGTGTGAACATAGAAAATCCTCCGGGTGTAATACCGGGAAATTATAACGCGCCGCGAGGCGCCGGCGGAATGCCCAACCGTGCTCCGTCTGCTCTGCCTATAAAAAAATCACGGGCCGACCGCACTATTGTGGTGCGTGGGTTTAGTGGCGCAGGCTTCAGCCTGTGGGGGTTAGTCCTTGCAAATACCAAAACCCACAGGCCAAAGCCTGCGCCACTCAATGAAATGCAGCCGTTCCATCGGTACGCACTTGGTCGAATCCATGAAAACGTATAACATCTTGTGTTCATCAAGAAATGCGGAAGCGCCTGTCCCTTTGGAGGAAGAAACATGTCGGCACGAAGAATTGGCGTTCTTGTAGCCGCGTGTGCGGCATTTTGCGCCGCAATCGTTCTTCCGGCGGCGCGCCCGGCTCCGCAATCCGCGGCGTCACTCGCGAATGATCCCAAGCTCATCGAGGATCTGGTGTATGCCAACCGTATTCTTTATCAACAGGAAGTGCTGGACGGTTTCGGCCACGTGAGTGTGCGCAGCGACAGGGACCCCAGCCACTTCCTGATGTCGCGCAGTATGGCTCCCGCGCTGGTCACCTCCAACGACATCATGGAATATGACAAGAACGGCGAGCCGGTGGATGCGCGCGGCCGCAACTCTTACGTCGAGCGCTACATTCACGCGGCCATCTACCGCGTGCGGCCCGACGTAAAATCGATCGTGCACAGCCATTCGCCGGACATCATTCCGTATAGCGTCACGGGCACGACTCTGCGGCCGGTCTATCACGTCAGCGCGTTTCTGCGACTGGGCGCGCCAATCTTTGACACTCAGGAAGGCTTTGGCGACACGGACATGCTGATCCGCGACAATAAATTGGGTGACGCGCTGGCCAAAGTGCTGGGCAACAGCGGCATCGCGCTGATCCGCGGGCACGGATTCGTGGCGGTGGCTGAGTCCACGCAAGTTGTCGTATATCGCGCGATTTACACGCAGCTCAATGCGCGCGTGCAAGCCGAAGGTATGAAACTGGGCACGATCAAATTTCTGACGCCCGGCGAGGCCGTCAAGGCGCAGGCGATCACCGAGGGCACGGTGGGACGGCCTTGGGAATTATGGAAGTCGCAAGTCGGAAAGATCGAATAATGCAAGGAATACAAATTAAAAACGGAGAGCAGGCATCATTCAGATGAAAACCCACAAGATTGCAGTGATTCCCGGCGACGGCATTGGTAAAGAAGTAGTGCCCGAAGGCTTGCGAGTGCTGGAAGCCGCAGGCAAGCGATTCGGCATCAATTATGCGTTCACCCATTTTGACTGGAGCTGCGAAACCTACGCGAAGACAGGGAAGATGATGCCCGAGGATGGCCTCTCGCAGCTCCGCCCGTTTGACGCGATCTTTCTTGGAGCGGTCGGCTATCCGGGCGTGCCCGACCACGTATCGCTGTGGGGACTGTTGATCCCCATCCGCCGCACCTTCGATCAGTACGCGAACCTGCGCCCGGTGCGCATGCTGAAGGGCGTCGATTCGCCGCTAAAAAATGCCAAGCCCGGGGAAATCGATTTCTGCGTGGTGCGCGAAAATGTGGAAGGTGAATATTCCAACATCGGCGGGCGTATTTATAATGACACGCCGGAAGAGATGGCCATGCAACAGACCATCTTCACCCGCCGCGGCGTGGATCGCATCATGCGCTTTGCGTTTGAGCTGGCGCGGAAACGTAAATCGCACGTAACTTCCGCTACCAAATCAAATGGCATCATCCACACCATGCCCTACTGGGATGAGCGTTTCGCTGCGATTTCCAAAGAATTTCCCGACGTGCGGACCGATCAGTATCACATCGACATTCTGACCGCGCATTTCGTGCGCCGCCCGCAAATGTTTGACGTCGTCGTGGGATCGAACCTGTTCGGCGACATTCTTTCCGATCTGGGGCCCGCGGTGGTTGGCTCCATCGGAATCGCTCCGTCGGCAAATTTGAATCCAGAGAAGAAATATCCGTCGATGTTTGAACCTGTGCATGGCTCCGCTCCGGACATTGCCGGAAAAGGTATTGCCAATCCCATTGGGCAAATCTGGTCCGCTGCGATGATGCTGGACCATTTTGGCGAGACGAAAGCCGCCAGCGCCATCGAACGCGCGATCGAAGAAGTGCTCACCAAGCCCGAGTTCCTCACGCCTGATGTTGGCGGGAAAGTTCCACGGAAACCGTGGGAAAGGCGATCGCCAGCAGCCTGGGCTAACCTCAACTTTTTGCGCAGCCGAGTGCCTGCTTCCGGATGAGGGAGCTTCTTCGGGGGAGCTCCCCATTTTCCATGATCGGATCTAACTTGTTTTGCGTTAGTTTCGGAAAGCTGTGCCCAATTCACTGCTAACCTTCCTCAGTTCGCCGTTTCCTGGAGCGCTCCTGTGTGATTCTGCTATGAGGTCGTGCTCGAAACCTTCGCGCCATCGCGCGAATTGCGGACGCCATCGAGCACATCTCGTCTAGGCGTTGGAAACGCCGCGGATCTGGGTCATCATGTACACACCCGCTTCACCAATTCGATTCGCGCTAGCCACGCGGGAATATGGCGAGGGGGCCTGGCACCGATCAGCCGGGCGAGGGTGGGAAGCCATTCCCCGACGGCCACAGGTTCATCATCCACGATATTGAAGCTTCCGGGCGTTGCACGTTCGATCGCGGCATCCGTGGTTTGCGCAGCATCGTCAACGTGAATAAATGACCAGACTTCCCGCGCCGTCCCCAACCACGGGAAATGTCCGCTGACGATCAGTTTCACAACCTCTCCGTCAGGGCGCGAGCGATGTCCGGGTCCATAGAAACTGCCATAGCGCAACATGATGCCAGCCATCCCGGAAACTTCGCCGACGATCGCTTCAGTCGCGGAACGCTGCCGAGAGTTTTGCGCATCGCTTTCGGGAAGATTCGGAGCGAGGGGCATCGTCCTCGCTCTGGATGCGGCTGCCGGACCGGTCGTACGGCCAACCCGCGTAACTCTGAGCTACGAAATGACGTGTTCCCGCGGCGCGCGCGGCTGAAAGTAAATTCCTTGTACCCTCGGTTCGCAGCCGGTTGGTCATCGCGAATTCGTCGTCGAAGTTTTCAGGTTGCGCATCGATTCGAGCGCCGTCATTTGATGAACGATCGCGTCTGGTTCGGCGGCGGTTACCGCGCGAACGACCGCATCCTTTTCCAATCCGTCCACGAGAATGGCATCGCGCCCAAGGCTCGAATCGATGCAAATTGTCCGGGGTGCGCGTGGTTGCCGTCACGTGGTGGCCTGCGCAACCAGAAGCGGCAAGGAAGACGCCGCCCGTAGCCGCTGCGCCCGCTATAAAATATCTTCATTTCAAGCCTCCTCTCCATTGCAAATCCTGCTTCACCAAACATGACGAAATAGGGTGTGACCGTGTCACACCGCAGTTGTGTCACAAAGCGGACACCCATTTCGTCTTACAATGTGAAGAATGGAAGACGAACGCAAAGACGCCCCGCAGCCGCCTGTGGACTATCGCAAGCTGATCTTTAGTATTGCTACCGCATGCTCGGAAGCGTCGCGGATGCCGAAGACATCGTGCAGGAGTCGATCTTGCGGCTTCACGGCGCGCGGGCCGCAGGGACCGTGATCGAATCCGAAAAAGCGTACCTGGCTACAATCGCGACGCGCCTCTCGATTGACTATTTGAAATCGGCGCGCGTGCGCCGCGAAGAATATGTGGGTTCGTGGCTGCCGGAACCGGTGGTCGACGAACGGGAGCCCGAAGCGGAGCGCATGCCGAGATTGCCGAGTCGCTCTCGATGGCATTTCTCCTGGTTCTCGATACCTTGTCGCCGGTGGAACGCGCCGTATTTTTGCTTCGCGAAGTGTTCGATTACGAGTACGACGAGATTTCCAGGATTGTCGGCAAGTCGGAAGAAAACTGCCGCCAGCTTTTTGCCCGAGCCAAACGTCACATCGACGCCGGAAAGCCCCGCTTTGAAACTTCACGGCAAAAGCGTGACGAACTGGCGCGGCGCTTTTTTGCCGCATGCGAAACCGGCAACGTCGACGACCTCGTGCAAATGCTGGCGGCCGACGTTACGTTCTACGGCGATGGCGGCGGCAAGGCGACGGCGATTCTGCGTCCGGTAGCCGGCAGTGAAAATGTTGCGCGCTTGCTTCACGGCTTCTTCACTAAGGGATGGAAAATCCACATTCAATTGCGATTTACGGCCGTGAATGGCCAGCCGGGAGCGTTGATTCTGGATTCGCAGGGCCGCCTGATCAACGTGATGGCACTGGATATCTCGAATGGCGTTGTGCGGGCGATCCGGTCGGTCGTAAATCCGGATAAATTGCGGCATCTGGGTACGTTGTCCGACGCAGCCCGATTACCGGAAAAGGTGTCAGAAAAGGAACCTCCATCCGGTCTTAAGAGATGAAACCCTTGGCCACGCCCAGGGCGGAGCGAATGCCCGTTAATCGGAATTCTTTATGGAACGTAAAGACTCTAAGCGCGCTTCGGAAGAAACAAGTTCGCAAGCCGGCGAATTCCCTGCCCGACTTGCGGCTTTCGGCCAGTATCGGGGACTCCTTTTTTCTGTCGCTTATCGAATGTTGGGCAGCGTGGCCGACGCCGAAGACATGCTCCAGGAAACATTTATTCGCTGGCAGCAGGCTGCGGACGAAGAAATCCGGTCGCCGAGGGCGTTCCTCATTACGGTGATCACGTGGCTGTGCATCAACCAGTTACAATCCGCGCGGGTACGGCGCGAAGAATATGTTGGGGAGTGGCTTCCCGAGCCGCTAGTCACCGGACCGGGCAATGATCCACTGGAGACCGTCAAGGCGGACGAATCCATTTCCATGGCGTTCTTGCTGCTGCTCGAGCGTTTGACTCCCATGGAGCGCGCTGTCTTTCTGCTTCGCGAAGTATTTGAGTATGAATATTCGGAAATTGCCGACGCGCTTGGGCAGAACGAAGCGAATTGCCGGCAAATCTTGCGGCGGGCCCGGCAGCACGTGGGCGATGTACGGCAGAGATTCGACGCTCCCGCGCGCGAACATGAGGACCTCTTACAGAAATTCTTGCAAGCGACGCGCAAAGGCGACGTTCAGGCGCTTGTCGAGCTTCTCGCCAGCGATGCCGCGCTTCACACCGATGGCGGTGGGAAAGCGATCGCCCTGGGCGCGGAAGTCCGAGGGGCCGAGACCGTGGCCCGCACGATTCTCGATCGCATGGGTTCCGTAGTGCCGCGCAATCTGGTTACCCGCCTAACGCGGATCAACGGTGAGCCCGGGTTCGTCAGCTACCTTGACCGGAAACCATTCTCCGCGTTCACGCTCGATGCGAAAGATGGACGCGTCGTGGCGATTTACATTGTGACCAATCCGGAAAAGCTAGCGCACTTGCCGGACCTGCCTGGCGCTCCGAACTGAATCGCACTCCGTAGCACCGGTCATTCCATAGGAAACGTTTCTTGGGGATGGACGGCTGGTTTGTGTAGTACAGACTTCAGTCGATGGGCTTGCATCCCTGCAAACACGAAACCCCACAGACTGAAGTATGTGCTACTGGCGGCCTGTCACAAATCGCAGCGCTGCGCGGTCTTCTCTTCAGTGAGTGAAAAATCGCGATGAGCGATCACTTGCCAGGAGAGGGAGCAATGAGACTAGTCGTGCTGGGGGCAACAGGTGGCGTGGGCCTGGAGATGGTTCGCCAGGCGATTGAACGCCGCCACACGGTGACCGCACTTGTCCGTTCACCAGAAGCGCTCAAACCATTTGCAGAGCGCATCCATATCTTGCAGGGAGATCCGCTGAACAGCGCGGAACTTGTGCGGGCCATTGAAGGCCATGACGCCATTCTCTCTGTTCTTGGTCCACGGGTCCCGCTATCGAAATCGGACTGGAATCTGCACCATCGCCTCGCGCTGGCGCTGTCGGACGCGATGCAACAGGACGGAGTCCGAAGAGCGGTGATGATTTCCACGGCGTTTCTTTTCAAGAACGCCATCCTGCCACCCGCGAATTTAATTGGCCGTTTGTTTTTTCGCGATGTGGTGCTGGACGCGGCGGAGATGGAATCGATTTTTCAGAAGAGCGACCTCGAGTGGACATTCGTCCGCCCGCCGAGACTTACCGACCGGCCGCGCCGCGGCAGATACCGCGTGCGGGAAGGCCATTTGCCCGGCTTGGGTTTTACGATTTCGCGCGCAGATGTGGCCGCGTTCATGCTCAAGACGGCGGAAAATCGCGCTTTCGTTCGCAAAGTGGTGGGCGTCAGTAACTGAAATCAATGTGGGGTCGCAAACTTCGCACGAGGTGAATCATGATGGTGTACTCCGTGGTGCTGTTTGTGCATGTCGTATCGGCTTTGGTGCTGGCCGCTGCTTTGCGTCTGGAGGCTTTGACGCTGATCCATTTGCGAAAGGCGACTTCTCCCATCGAAGCTCGCTTTGTTATGGACCTGGCGCCAGGATTTTCTGTCGTGGCCATGGGTTCACTGCTGCTCCTGCTGCTTTCCGGAGGATACATGGCGGCGCACGCATCAGTCTGGAGCCTGGCGTGGCCAAAAGTTGCGGTTGCGGCTCTGCTGCTGATCGGTCCGTTCGGCGCTGTCAGTGGCAGGAAGATGGGCGCGATCCGCAGGCTTGTCGCTTCCGGCGCTTCCGCCGATTCGGACTTGATGCCGAAGTTGCAGGATCCGTTTTTGAAATTTTCGATCATCGTGCGCGTTGCGCTGGTGCTCGGGGTCGTGTGGCTCACGACGGCGAAGCCGGGAATGGCGGAATCGCTGGAAGGCGTCGGAGTATTTGCAGTCGTGGGAGCGTTTTCAGCGCTTCTCTTTTCGCGACGCGGCGGAATCTCTCCGGTCGTGAACGCTAGTTCGCGAAATTAGACGTCAAGATATCAGCGGGCGGCGGGCCACAACTTCAGAGACAGCGCGGCGATGTGCAGGATCGATCGCCGTGCCTTCGCGGAGATGAAGAATTTCCCAGCCCGCAAAATATCCTTCGTGATCGCCAGGACGCAACCGGAACGGACCGTCCGCTTGCCCAGGCTCATTCATGTGAACGATGGAGATCAGCACGCCGCCGGGGGCAACGCCGCGCTTGGCGGGCTCAAACAAATTCCTCTGCAGGTAATAGCAAATCGCGACCAGGTTCCAGTGGCCACGCTCAATCTCGAATTCATACTTCTCCAGATCGGCAACGACTCCATTTATCTTCAGACCGCGCTCAACCGCGCGGCGGCGCAGATGGTCAATCGCCGATTGCGCCCCGTCCACAGCCGTGACATCCCAGCTATGTTCCGCGAGCCATAGTGCGTTTCGCCCGGTTCCGGATGCGAGATCGAGCGCCGTGCCTGGCGACAGCGCCGCCGCTGTGTTCACCAGCAGCGGGGTTGGCCCGGCCTCAAAATCCGAAGCCGCATGTTCCCGTAGTCTGTAGCGCTTATTCCAGTCGCGAATTTCCATTTTTTAGGATTTCCGCCGCGAAATCGCTTGCGATCCACGCCAAATCGGTCGCGTTTGCGTCTGGCTATTCACTGTGCTCGATTCCGCTCCATCTACTTTGCGAAGGACTGGACAACTGTCTGCAGAAATTCTCAGGTGCTCATGTTGATGAGCCCGCCGGATTCCGAGGACATTAAGGTTCATCATGATCGACGCGAAATTGGGATGTCAACAGCGCCGTCGGGGCTGCGACACTTCGCGAAGAAGGATTGCTAGGAAGGACCCGGATTCCAGCAGTATAATCCGCCGAACCGCAACGTAGCTGGCATTCAGCAATCTGCTTTTGACATTGTCCGGATACCATTCACCTATGCGCAAACAAAAAATGCAATGGATCTTGTTCCTGGTTGCGGGATTTTTTGCAGCGGGAATCACCCGGGAGAATGCGATGGCGCAGGACCGCGGTCAGGGACGCTCAATGGTCATCTCACAGACCGGGATCGTGGCCACGGAATCTCCGCTGGCGTCGAAAGCGGGCGCGGCGATTCTGGAGCGCGGCGGGAACGCGGTGGACGCGGCGATCGCGGCTCACGCGGTCATGACCGTTGTGGCCCCGGTGTGGAACGGCATTGGCGGAGATCTCTTCGCGATCGTATATGACGCGAAGAGCGGAAAATATTACGGCCTGAACGCCAGCGGCTGGGCGCCCGCGGCGCAATCGATCGAGCGGCTGCACCAGAAGGGTTTGCGAGAAATGCCGGCGCGCGGAATCGAAGCCGTCACGGTTCCGGGAGCGGTCGATGGTTGGCAAAAGCTGCTGGATCGCTTCGGAAAAAAGAAAATGAATGAGGTGCTGGCCCCGGCGATCCAAATCGCCGAGGACGGCTATCCGGTGACGGAATGGATCGCGCAGCACTTCACATCGAACGTCGATCTGCTGCGCGGCAATGAGGCCGCCGCAAAAACTTTTTTAATTTCAGGCCGCGCGCCGCGCCTCGGCGAAGTGATGCGCAATCCCGATCTGGCCTGGTCGCTGCGACAGATCGCGCAGGGTGGCCGCGACGCATTCTATCGCGGAGACATCACCAAACATATTTTGGAACTGTCCGCGCGGCACGGCGGCGCGCTCACGGCCAAAGATTTCGCGGATTATGCCATTGAATGGGCCGAGCCGATCTCCACCACGTATCGCGGCTGGACGGTGTACGAGATGCCGCCCAACGTGCAGGGCATTGGCGCGCTCGAAATGCTGAACCTCATGGAACAGTTTGACCTGCATTCTTACGGGCTCAATTCGCCGCGCGCGCTACATGTGCAGATCGAAGCGAAAAAGCTGGCCTACGCAGACGTCCTGCGTTACATCGCCGACCCCAGGATGTCGAAAATGCCGGTCAGCGGAATGCTCTCCAAACAGTACGCGATAGAGCGCGCCAAATTAATCGATATGAATCATGCGAACTGCGAAGTGGCGCCCGGCACGCCGGTGCCGAGCGGGGGTGACACAACGTACCTCAGCGTCGTCGATCGCGAAGGCAATATGGTGTCATTCATCGAATCCAATTACTCGGAGTTTGGATCGGGCCTCGTCGCGGACGGTACCGGATTTGTTTTGCACAATCGCGGCGCGCTTTTCAACCTGGACCCCGCGTCGCCCAACGCCATCGCCGGACACAAGCGCCCGCTGCACACGATTATTCCCGCGTTTATGGAGAAGGATCAGGTTCGCATTGCATTTGGGATCATGGGCGGATGGAACCAGGCGCAGGCGCATGCGCAATTCGTTTCCCATATTGTGGATTTCGGGCAGAACATTCAGGCGGCGCTGGAGACGGCGCGATTTACGAAGCCCACCTTCACTGGTTGCGACGTGCTGCTGGAAAACCGCGTGCCGGGAAACGTGCAGACGGAGTTAGAATCGAAGGGCCATAAGATCACCATGCACAACGGGTACTCGGATGCCTTCGGCGGCGGGCAGGCGGTGATGCGCGATTATGCAAGCGGCGTGAATTACGGCGCGTCAGACCCGCGGAAAGATGGAGCGGCAATTCCAGAGCTGACGATCAAGAGCTGGCAACAGTGAATGCACGACCCGCGGAGCGGTAAAATCCGCAACTTTACTTATTCCGAGCGTAGCCAGAAAACCCCTCTTGCTCACTAAAAATCGAAGGGAGATTCCTCGCTTCGCTCGGGATGACAATTTCTTTTAGGAACTAAGTATGTGATTCGGATCTGGCCGCCTCGCGTCCCGCAATGCGCCCGAACGTGAGAGACCTGGCCAGGCCGTGCTGGTTGAATCCGCCCGACGATTCCCCCGCGCAGTACAAACCTGGAATTGCTTTTCCCCACAGATCGATCACCTGGGCCTTGCCGTTGATCCGCAACCCGGAGAGGCAATCGTGAACGCATGGCGTGGACCACGCGGCATAGAACGGAGCTGTTTGAATTTTGAACTTTGGCGCGGGCTTCTTAAAATCTTCGTCAACGCCGCGTTCCACGGACGAATTGTATCGCGCGATCGTTTCCTCGAGTGTCGCGCCGGGCATCGGTTCCTTTTGATATTTGCTTACAATTTTACCCGCCAATTCCCGCAGCGTGCCGCCACTGAAGAACCAGCCGTCGGGATCGACATACGGCGAACCAAGAGTCCAGTCTTCGCGCTTCGCTCCTTCAGCGTCAAAGATGGCCCAGATGGGTCCGCCCCCCTCGCCCTTCACGCTGCTCTGCTCCAGGCATGGATTCCACCAGTCAAAGCCGGTGGCGAACTCATTCACGAAGCGCCGGCCGAATTGGTTGACGTGAATCAGATTCTGGTAATCGCCCACCTGCAAACCAATCGCGCGCGCCAGGCCCTTGACCGGACTGTTCTTCAGTTCGTCAGGCCGCTCTCCGCCACCGTGCGGATAGCCGTACTGGTTTCCAATCACGTAAGGCTTTTCAAATATATGGGAGCGGGCTTTCGTTTCGACCGTCTGGCTGGCCGCGCCCCAGAGCGAGGCGCCAACCTGCATCGCGGCAATTTCGCCGTCGCCCGATTGCCGTGAATACGGCTCCCCCACCACTTGATATTCCTCGGTGAGGCGCGGGTCGAAGATTCTGCGGAAGTTTACGTTGCTGGTATGTCCGCCCGTGCTGAGAATCACGCCCTTTTTTCCTTGAATATTCAGCGTCTTGCCGTCATACGTTGCCGTGATTCCCAGCACCTTGCCGGAAAATTGCTGCTCGCGAATCACTCCCGTCATGCTGTGCAGCAGAAGAATTTGCACGCCAAGTTTTCTGGCGCTGGCTTCCAGCGGCCGCATGAGGGCCGCGCCGTTTCCTCCGTTGGGCGCGTAGGCGCTTACTTCACCGGACCAGTCGGCGATTTGCGCTCGCGTCACGTCATGCGGGCCGCCGTCCGCTCCCAGCGGATGTCGGTCGGGGAATTTGACGCCGTGCGCCACCAGGAATTCAAACGTCGCCGGGCTTTCGTCGCAAAACGCCCGCACAACTTCGCGGTCGCTGAACCGGTAGTCGCGCCAGTTCACCAGGGCGTCGAACATTTTGTCCGGTGAATCCTCGACGCCGTATTTTTTCTGCAAGCTGGTGCCGCCACCGAGGGCGATATTGCCGCCGCTCTGAATGCCATGTCCGCCGATGTCATAATTTTGCTCGACGACGATTACAGAAGCTCCAGCCTCCGCGGCCGCGATTGATGCGGGAAGTCCAGCTGCGCCGGAACCGACGATGACCACGTCGGCGGAAAGATCCCAATGGCGGTCAAGTTTCGCGGCTTCAGTCTCTCGTCCAGCAACGCTGGCGAGCGCTGCTGCGCCCAGGCCCGCGGCCGCTTTCTGAATAAATCCTCGGCGCGGCACCGCCGGATTTTTAGGGTCACTGTTGCTCATGCTTTATTCTCCTGTACTTGAAGTGGCGCAGGCTTCAGCCTGTGGGGATTGGTTGGAACGTGCTCGTAATCGCCGCAACAAAAACCCACAGGCTGAAGCCTGCGCCACTTGACTCAACCCCGCGGAACGAGTGAATCCTTTTTGATCTGCGCTACGGATGCCGCTCCCGTTTGTGCCATGATGGCTTGCAGTTCGCGTCGCAAGATTGCCACCACGGTTTCCACGCCGTCCTGCCCGAACGCGGACAGCGCCCAGATATGCGGACGCCCTATCCCGACCGCGGTTGCGCCGAGCGCTAGCGCCTTGTAAACGTCCGCGCCGCCGCGGAATCCACTATCGATCAGCACCGGAATTTTCCCCGCGGCGCCTGACAAAACCTCCGGAAGGCACTCGATCGTTCCGCGGCCGCTGGCGTCCTCGTGGCCGCCGTGATTGGAGATGATGACGCCGTCGACTCCGTGCTTCACGGCAAGTGATGCATCCTCGCCGGCGACGATGCCCTTGAGAACGATTTTCATTTTGGTCATATCGCGAACGCGCTTCACGTCTTCCCAGTTCAGTTTCACGCTGGTCTCGCCCTGCAGCGCGCCGACCGCGCCGAGAATATCCATCGGCGTGTCCTTGGTGATGCGGGTAATCTGCGGAAGATTGGAGTGGCAGCCCACGCAGCGATCATCGGCCTCGCGATCGAGATCGCGAACACCAACTTTTTGAATCGATTTTGCGCCGATGGTATTGGCCCCGCCGTCGTCAATCGTCCAGACCAGCACGGGGCAACCGGTGGCTTCAAAGCGCCGCAGAAGCTTGTCGTCCATGCTGCTTCCGAGGCCGGCGATCCACAGCGGCTCGCCGCGCGCGGCGACCACGTTCTCAACGCCGCGGGGATCGACGATCACGGCAGCGGATCCTGCCAGCACCTGCAGGGTGCGAGTCGCTTTCGCCGCTTTCGCCACGGTCACCGCGCCGTCGGGATAGTAGGCGTTCATCCTGCCCACGGGCGAAAAGAAAATCGGTGATTCCCATCCCTTGCCGAAGATTTTGACGGATTGATCGACCTTGGTGATTCCCGTGAGGCGGCGCAGGCGCACTTCGTACTTCGCGAAGCCTTCGCGGTTGGCGCGCAGCGTTTCGTTGTTGAACGAGCCGTCGGTGATGAATTCGTAGTGGGCGGGCGTGAGTTTTACGCGCGCCGCGGCGTCAAAATCAAAAACGTTCAGCGCCTCTTTTACGGATTTGATAACCACTTCGCCCTGCTGTTGCTGGGGAGCCGCCAGAACTTCATCGATCCATTTTGCATTGAACCCGGCATAGGCCAGCACGGGACTCGCCGCGAGAAAACTCAGGAAGGCTCGGCGGTCAGATAGTTTTTTGGGAGAAGTCACGATTCAGCGATCCTTTCCTGCTTCGGAGTTCATGGAAATTTTGATACCGCGAGGGTAGCGCAGTCAGAATCGTGAGGCAAGCAATGACGTGGCGGACGGTAGCGGTTCTTGAAAAAAATCCCACATGGTCAAAATGCTGATGTTTTTTGCTAAGGGCTTACTCTGGATCCCGAGCTGGATCGGGAACCACGGAACGGGGCATGCGTTCGCCGCCGGGCAAGGTCTCGGGATGCCGGCCGCCGCCATTTTCCGCGCTTCTGCCGCCATTCTCAGCATGGCGCGGCACGTCGTTGACGGCGTGAGGTTGTGGGACTCGAGCTCCCGGCAATTCAGTGCGCTCATCCAGGCGCCCGAAAATCATTTTGCCGGCCGTGGTCTGGTGAACCGAGGTCACCGTAATGTCGATGGTCTTGTTGATCATGCGCCGCGCACCGTCGACCACCACCATCGTTCCGTCATCCAGATAAGCGACGCCCTGATTGTATTCCTTGCCCTCGCGCAGGATGAAAACGCGCATCGTTTCTCCGGGCAGGACCACCGGCTTCAGCGCGTTGGCCAGCTGATTCACGTTCAGGATTTCGATGCCCTGGAGCTGCGCGACCTTGTTCAGATTGTAATCGTTGGTGATAATTTTCCCATCGTAACGTTTGGCCAGCTCGATCAGCTTCAGGTCCACGTCCGCGATGTTGGGAAAATCGTCGTCCGCAATTTCCACTTCCAGGTGCGGCATCTTCTGAATGCGCTGCAGCACTTCGAGACCGCGCCGGCCGCGCTGGCGCTTCAGCGAATCGGCGGAATCGGCAACGAATTGCAATTCGCGCAGCACAAATTGCGGGATCAGCAGGACGCCGTCCAGAAAATGAGCTTCGCAAATATCGGCGATGCGGCCGTCGATGATCACGCTGGTGTCCAATACCTTGGGCATCTTGCGCGTGCTGCGTTCGCTGCCAAAGAGGCCGCCGAGCGCGGCCAGGTTCAGCATGTCACCCTTGTTCGCGCCGACTACCAGGCCAATGTAGGTCATCACCAGCAGCAGACCAACGTCCAGAAAGGACCGCGAGCCTTCCGGAATCGTCGTGCGAGCCAGCACCAGTCCCATCAAGTACGCGCCGAGAATTCCCAGGATCGAGCCGATGGCGGCCCCGATCAGTCGGCGCAAACTGGCGCGCTGAATCCGAACTTCAAACAAAAAGACAGAAACGGAAAATGCTAAGCCCACGCCGGCAGCCACCAGGTTCGATAATCCGAACGGATGAAAATGGTATCCAGCGGCGACACACGCGACGGCGAAAATCAAACGCACCATCAGGTGGTCCCACCAGTTTCCGAATTCCGGTTGAGTCTGAGCGGGTGCCGCAGGTCGCAATGGAAATGGCACGGAGGGCGGAGGAGGGACGGCGGTTCCTTGCCGGGTAAAAGGACGGTTCATAAAGCCTCATTTCTTATGAGGAGGCAAAAAAATAGAACTCCGACACTCACTCACTATCTATGTGTATCAATCGGGGCTGACCAGGGACGAGCGGTATGAAACCAGCCCTTTTTATGTCTCCCACATATCCCATTTCGCGGAGAATAGTCAAGTTTTTATAAAGTTAACGCAATCGGAGGAATGCTGGATTTGAAAAGCGTTTAGAATTACAGGCCCACTCCCGAGATTCTTCCGATGCCGATCCCGATCAGATACGTAACAGCTCCCTCGACAGCGCCGACGAATGTCATTTCCAGTCCGCTCGCCCACCACGAACGGATGGTGATCAAGGATTTGGCCGCACCAACGGCAAAATGGGCCACCAGGGAAACAATCGCTGCGACGATTACCGCCGGATAGCCGTTCAGAAAGAAAAACGGAATAACGGGAATCGTTGCGCCAATGGCTGTGGAAAGCGCTCCGGAGATGGCAGAGGTCCACGGCTTTCTGAGTCCGTCTTCGGTCGTTTTCAGACGCTCTTGCGCCAGAGTGCGCACGAACTGGGCTTTGTCCTTGGCCAGGTGTTCCACGAACCGGTCGGCTTCTTCCGGCGGCAGGCCGCGAATCTGGTAACTGAGGGAGAGAACTTCCCGCGCTTCGGCTTCATTGTTTTCTACTGCTTCCCGCTCGCGCGCGAATTCGGCGTCATAGATTTCCCGTTCGCTCTTGGCCGCAAGATACGCACCGGAGCCCATGGAGAGTGCGCTCGCCAGCATTCCCACCATTCCGGCGATGATCACAAATTTGCTGTTCCCGAGCGTTGCCCCGGAAACTCCAGACACGATTCCAAAAATTGCTCCGAGGCCGTCGTTGATTCCATAGATGGCGTCGCCGATCCAAGCGGCTGCTTGCGGATGATCGCGTTCTCTGGCGGCCAGCAGCTCGTCGAGGGCCTTCTGCCCTTGTTCGGGCGTGGCATGCGGCAGCGGCCGTCGGTCGCGAATCAGGCTGCTGAGAGTTTCGTAGTGCTCGCGTTCATCTTCGATAGCCTGCTGCAGAATGCGAATGCTGGGTTCGTCGCCCAGATCTTTGATTTGCCTGGCGTACTTGGCGATGTCGCGGCTTTCGTCCAGTTCCAGGCGGCGCAGAGCCAGTCCGAGGCCGCCAACACGGTTGGCGAAGCGGTCGACTTCACCGGTTTTGGGGCCTTCATACACGGAATTCGGGCCGCCCAGTTCGCGAATGCGGCCGGCCCAGAGTTTCGCGTGGTGATCTTCCGCGTAGGCCAGGGTGCGAAACGCGGCGCGACGTGACGGATCGGTCTCGCGCTCCGCCAGGCTTTCGTAAGTGTGGTAGCCGAGCATCTCGGCCTGCCAATTGCTTTCCAGAATTTTGAGGATGCGGCGGCGGTCGCGAGGCTCGAGCTTGGAGATGACGGTGGGTGCGTTTGAGCTCATGCGGAGATCTCCCTGGCTGCGGAAGGATTTTTTGCATAGATGGAAGGAGAAGTCAAAGAATGCGGAAGAAAATAAAACTAAAGCGCGCCGCGTGGGTGCGGTAGGCAGCGGTTCGCGTAGCACAGCGACTCTTCGCTGTGCGGGTTTGTGGATCGCACATTCGGCTAACGCCGCAATTGCGATTGCAAAAGCCGCACAGCGAAGAGTCGCTGTGCTACTAAAATCAAATCAAGCGGGTATCGATTTGCTGGCGCAAATCGGCGATAAAATCCGCGAGAGGCCGCGGGCCGAGATCGCCTTTGCTCTGGTGGCGCACCGACACGGTGCCGGCTTCCGCTTCCTTGCCGCCAACGATCAGCATGTAGGGAATTTTCTGCATCTGCGCATCGCGAATTTTGGCCTGCAATTTTTCGTTGCGGTCATCAAGATGCACGCGGAATCCGGCGGCGCGCAGCTCGGTCACCACATTTCCCGCGTAGGTCGCGAATTTTTCGCTGAGCGCCAAGACTTCCGCCTGCACCGGCGCGAGCCACACGGGAAACGCACCGGCATAGTGCTCAATTAGGATGCCGAAGAAGCGCTCCACCGAGCCCCACAGCGCGCGATGCACCATCAGCGGCTGGTGGCGGTTGCCGTCTTCGCCGACATATTCGAGGCCGAAGCGCCCCGGCAAATTGAAATCGAATTGCACGGTGGTGAGTTGCCACGGGCGGCCGATGGCGTCGATCAGCTTCACGTCGATCTTCGGACCGTAGAACGCGGCTTCGCCTTCCATGCGTTTGAACGGAATGTTCAGCTTCTTCAGAGTATCTTGCAGGGCGCCGGTCGAGCGGGCCCAGTCTTCCGCCGATCCAGTGTAATTTTCCGGATGCTTGGCGTCCCAGTCGGAAAGCTCCACGACGTAGTCATTGAATCCGAAGGTCTTCATCACCGCGAACGCGAAATCGATGCACGCTTCGATTTCACTTTCGATTTGTTCCGGCATGCAGAAGATGTGCGCGTCATCTTGGGTGAATCCGCGCACGCGCAGCAATCCGTGCAGCACGCCGGAGCGCTCGTAGCGGTAAACAGTGCCGAGTTCGGCGAGCCGCACCGGCAGCTCGCGGTAGCTGCGCAGCTTCGATCGGTAGATCAGGATGTGGCCCGGGCAATTCATCGGCTTCAATTGGTAGTCGTCTTTCTCGACTTCCACCGGGCCGAACATGTTTTCCTTGTAGAAATTGGCGTGGCCGCTGATCTTCCACAGTTCCAGGCGCATGATGTGCGGCGTCACCACCAGATCGTAGCCGCGCTTCAGCAATTCGTCGCGCAGCCAGTCTTCCATAATTTTGCGGATCAGCCCGCCCTTGGGATGCCAGAAAATCAGTCCCGGCCCGGCCGCTTCCTGTACGGAAAACAGATCCAGCTCCTGCCCCAGGCGGCGATGATCGCGCCGCTTGGCCTCTTCCAGACGATGCAGATGATCGTCCAGCTCCTGCTGCGTGTAAAAGCACGCCGCGTAGATGCGTTGCATCTGCGGGTTGCCTTCCTGGCCTTTCCAATAGGCGCCCGCGACGCTCATCAGTTTGAACGCGCGAATGCGCCCGGTCGAAGGAATATGCGGCCCGCGGCAGAAATCGATGAATTTTCCGGTGGTGTAAAAAGAGACCATCGGCTCGATGGCGCGCTCCTCCACCAGTTCGCACTTAAAACCCTGGTCCATCTTGCGGTACAGCTCGAGGGCCTCGGGCTTGGACATCACTTTACGTTCGTTCGGAATATCTTGCTGCGCCAGTTCGCGCATTTTCTTTTCAATGCGCGCAAGATCTTCGGGCGTGAAGGGCTCCGCGCGCACGAAGTCGTAGAAAAATCCGGTCTCAATCGGCGGCCCGATGCCCAGCTTGACGTCCGGGAAAAGTTCCATCACCGCCGCGGCCAGCAAATGCGCTGCCGAGTGCCGCAGCACCTGAATCGCTTCCGGATCTTTCGGCGTGAGGATGGAGAGTTTCACGTCCTGATCGATGGGCGCGCGCAGATCGACGAGAAAACCTTCGCCGTTGCCGCCCGAGGTCAGCCGCGCCTCGGGGGCCGCGTCGGGAGATTTTTCCGCCGCCGCATTCGCCTCGGCCTCAGCGGCAGACTGCGCGTGAATCGGCGCGATCCGCGCCACCAGCGCTTCCTTGGCCAGTCGAGGCGAAATCTGCTGCGCAATTTCCGCCGCCGTAGTTCCCAGCGGAACTTCGCGGATTGCTCCGTCCGGCATCGTAATGTGAATCATATCCATAAGTTTGAGTCGGCTTTCAACCGGCGAGTGCGACCCTGTAAAACTGCGCCCGAACGCCCGTGGAAGCACTTACGCTAGCAGATGGTTCCGAGAGTGGTCAAGGTGGTCGCCGCGATGATCCCGGTGTTATTACTTAAGAATCTCTCATTGCCACAGTTCGTTAATTTTTCAACAGACCTAAACATGCATACGCTCTTGACAAATTGCTACTTATTTGCTTGACGGGAGGTTACAATACAATTGGAGGGGCTATGAACACAGCTAATCAGATTGCTGCGTGTATCGTCGACCTCTCGTATGAGAAGAACAATCCTGTCAGTAATCTAAAACTCCAAAAACTTCTCTACTATTCTCAGGCTTGGCACTTGGCCTATTTCAAATCGCCGCTTTTTCGCGATGAAATCGAGGCCTGGGTCCACGGGCCTGTGGTACCGGAAGTTTTCAAGACTTACCGGGATAACAAGTGGGCGAGCATCCCGAGAGCCCAATATTTTATTATTCCGGACGATTTGCGAAATCATCTGGAAGAGGTATGGCGCGTTTACGGGCAGCTAAATGCTTATGATCTTGAACGGCTAACGCACTCAGAAACGCCGTGGCAAGAAGCAAGAGTTGGGATAGCTTCTGATGTCTCATGCCGTACGGTGATCACTAAAGACTCGATGCAAAGATATTATTCGTCGCGTCTTAATGGCTAACCATAACGAATACATTCCCGCTTTGGAGCGCGCAGCTGCGGATGCCATGCAGCTGCGCTTTTCGTTTAAACATCTTGATTTTATCACCGAAAAGTTTAATCCCTCTGAATGTTGCGCTGAGTACTATTTGAGACTGCTGGAAACTATTCAGATGTTCAGCAATTGGACTGTGGGAAATTTCATCGATCAAAACAATCAGGAAAACAGGCATGTCATCGATTTTGCCCAGACAAGCGAGCCGGACGGATTTCAGCGCGTTGAGGGGATTGACGCCGAACAATTAGGTTCGTTGGAAGGTTGGCAATTCGGCGTTAATCCAAAGTTGGCATATGATCGGTGGCGAGCCCATGGGATTCTCATAGATGATACGTTCTATGTCGTATGGCTTGATGAACACCACCGACTATACCCATAGTAGGTTAAATTAGAGCGACATTATTCCACGCCGCTTCAATCAGCTCTGTAACTGGGTAGTTTGGACGCGTCGGGTCTCCGTCTAGGTCCTACCGAAGTGGTGACAGACTGATGTCCGTCCCACCGTTGCTCCCCGTTCGACCGGCTGTTAGAATTGTGGCGCCGATTCTCCGCGCAAGCCCAATAGTTTCATCGTGGGACGGTCCGGTCCCTCTGGGGGAAGCCGGGCGAAAGGGGCGGAAGCCGGCGGCACTTCCACTTCATCTAATCGGTTGGAGTCGCGCAAGCGAACCCCACCTGAAATTTATGCGACTGGAGCGGCGCGTTTTTCTATTTTCGCCGCGGAGGACACTTGGCTAAATACGATCTGGCAATCATTGGCAGCGGTCCGGGGGGATACAACACCGCGATTCGCGCCTCGCAATGGGGACTGAAAACCGTGGTGGTCGAGAAGGACGGTTTTCTGGGGGGCACCTGCCTGCATGTCGGCTGCATCCCCACCAAGGTGCTGCTGCATACCGCCGAAATTTACGACACCCTGAAAGTTTCCAAGGAATTTGGCATCGACGTAAAGGATTTTTCGCTGAACTGGGCGGCGGCGCTGGCGCGCAAGGAAATGGTGGTCAACAAGCACGCCAAGGGCATCGAGTTTTTGTTCCGCAAGAACAAAGTGGACAAGGTGCAGGGCTGGGGCCGCTGGGCAGGGCCGGAAAAGGTGACTGTCGAAAAGGACGGGCAAACCACGGAAATCGAAGCCACGCATATCATGTTTGGGACAGGCTCGGCGGCGCGCTCGCTTCCGGGTATTGAGATCGACGGGCAAACGGTGCTCAGCAACATCGAAATACTGAAGCTGCCGGCCGTGCCCAGGACGCTGGTGATCGTCGGAGCGGGCGCCGTGGGCGTGGAGTTTGCGTCGATCTTCAATTCGTTCGGGACCAAGGTCACCGTACTGGAGATGCTGCCGCGCATCACGCCGCTCGAAGACGAGGAAATTTCCGCGGAGCTGCAAAAGTCTTTGACCAAGAAGGGTATCCAGATTTTCACCGAGTCAAAGGTCGAATCCATCAAAAAAGACGCCCAAGGAGCATCGGTCGTCTTCACTGGTAAGGATGGTAAATCGCAGACGATTGCCGCGGAAAAAGTGTTGATGGCCGTGGGGCGGATACCCAAGACCGAAAACCTGGGCCTGGACAAATCGAAGGCCAAGCTGGAGCGCGGCTTTGTTCACGTCGGACCATACATGGAAACGGCCGAACCGAATCTTTACGCGATCGGCGATATCGTCGCCGGAATGCCGCAACTGGCGCACGCCGCTTCGATGGAAGGCATCACCTGCGTCGCGAAAATCTCGGGCAAAGCGCATATGCCTCCCATCGAGAAGACGCGCATTCCCAACGCCACGTACTGCGAGCCGCAGGTGGCGTCGATCGGGTTAACGGAACGCGCGGCACGCGAGGCAGGCTACACAGTGAAGACCGGGAAATTCCCGTTCATCGGAAACAGCAAGGCCACCATCCTCGGCCATCACGAAGGCTTCATTAAAGTTGTCACCGATGACAAAACGGCGGAAATTCTCGGCGTGCACATCATCGGCCCGTACGCTACGGAGATCATCGCGGAGTCGGTCGCGGCTCTGCAACTCGAAGCGACCGTGGACGATCTGATGTCCACCGTGCACGCGCATCCCACGGTCTGGGAAGCAATGTCCGACGCGGTGGCGGCTGTGCGCGGATTGTCGATCAACGCCTAGTGGGCCCAATGGCACGGGGTTCAGCCTGTGGATTTTTGTTGCGGCGGGAGCGACCGTGCCGCAACTAAGTTCCACAGGCTGAACCCTGTGCCACTGGGTTTGAGAAGGAGCTGTAGCACCATGCAGGAAACGCCGCAGGAATACATCCAGCGGATACTGGCCACCCTCGGCGGACGGACGCCGCTGAAAGTTCAGGCCGCCACGCCCAAAAAACTGGCCCGCCTGATCACGCGCGCTTCCGCCGCCAAACTGCGCAAGCGTCCCGCGCCAGGAAAATGGTCGGCGGCGGAAATCCTCGCGCACCTGGCGGACAGTGAAATTGTGACAGGCTGGCGCATGCGGCAAATCCTGGGCGCGCCCGGCACGCCGATCCAGGCCTTTGACCAGGATGCCTGGGCCGCGGCGGGCCATTACGAAAAGCGCGACGCCAGGAAATCGCTGCAGCAGTTCCGCGTGGTGCGCGAGGCCAATCTGGCGCTCTTGAAATCGCTTGCGCCGGGGCAGTGGAAGCAGCACGGCATGCACGCCGAGCGCGGCGTGGAAACCATCGAGCACATCACATGCATGATGGCCGGGCACGATCTGAATCACTTGGCGCAGGTCGAGCGCATCGTTGCGGGAAAGAAGAGCTAACCGTCGAGAGTTCAGAGTCAAGCGTTCGGCGTCGAGAGTTGCGAGTTCAGAACCAATGAAGGAATTGCTGGTCATCGATCTAAGGATGGTGGAATACGGCGCGGCGTGGGAGCTGCAACGCCGCGTGGCCGCCGCGCGCAAAGCCGGCGCGGTTCCCGACGTGCTGCTGCTGTGCGAACACCCGCACGTGATCACACTGGGACGCAGCGGAAGGATTTCCAATCTTCGCGCTCCCGAACCGATGCTCCGCCAGATGGGCGTTTCATTTTTTGAAACCAATCGCGGCGGCGACATTACCTATCACGGCCCGGGACAACTGGTCGGATATCCGATCCTGAATCTCTCGGAAATTCGCCGCGACGTGGCCTGGTACGTCCGCAGCCTGGAAGAGGCCATGATGCGCGCCACGGCGGAGTTCGGCGTGGTGTCGCGGCGCGTGCCCGGCTGCACCGGCGTGTGGGTGGATGTGCCCAGAGGCGCTGCGGCGGAAGATGAAGCGAACGACATCAAGAAAGCAACGGATGCAAGGGATGAAGAAAAACTGGCCGCCATCGGCGTGCACCTTAGCCGATGGGTCACTACGCACGGTTTTGCGTACAACGTTTCCACCGACCTGCGTTATTTTGATTTGATCGTGCCCTGCGGGATTGCCGGCAAACGGGCCACGTCGCTGGAGAAGTTGCTCGGACGGTTTGTGGGAATCAATCAAGCCGCGCTGCGCATCGTGGCCCACTTCGCAGAGATTTTCGGACTGAGTCCGCATCAGGGCGAGCGCGAAGCGCTGGAAGAACTTCTGCGGCAATCGGAAGAACGAATCCGCGGCAGCGGTTTAGATGATTGAATGCGGGAATCCTCAGGACCGGCTGTAGCTCGCCTCGTCAGAGGCGAGGCTTTCCGTGGATAGGCGAGCGAGGACACTCGAGAACAGTCCCGTGTCTGAAGACGCGGGCCACAGCACCGATAAAGCGGGTTTGGTTTTTAGCAAATCGGGGAAACGATGACCTCCAGTTTGACGCGCGAACAGCACCTCGAGCTCTATTACTACATGCGGCTCAACCGCGAGCTCGAGGAACAAATGGTGCGGCTGTTCCGGCAAAATAAAATTGTCGGCGGTCTGTATCCCAGCATGGGTCAGGAAGCCATTTCGGTCGGGACAGCCTACGCGCTCGGTCCCGGCGACTGGATCGCTCCGATGATCCGCAATATCGGCGCGCTGCTGGTGCGTGGCTTCCAGCCGCGCGACGTCATGACCCAGCACATGGCGCGTTACACTTCTCCCACGCTGGGAAAAGACACCACCAGCCATTTCGGCGACCTGAAATCGCGGCGCGTTGTTGCGCCGACTTCCATGCTGGGCGATTTGATTCCGGTGATGGTGGGCATCGCCATGGCCGGACGCTATCTCGGTCAAAAAATCGTGACCATGACCTGGATTGGCGACGGCGGAACTTCCACCGGCGTGTTTCACGAAGGATTGAATCTCGCCGCGGTGCAGAAGGCCCCGTTCGTCCTGATCGTGGAAAATAATCAGTGGGCGTATTCGACGCCGGTTGAAAAGCAGTCCGCCCTGCGCGACCTGGCCGACCGCGCCAAGGCGTATGGGATCAGGAGCGCGGTTGTCGACGGCAACGATGTGCTGGCCGTGGTGCGCACCACGCGTGAAGCGGTTGAATACGCGCGCGCCGGCAACGGTCCGGTACTGATCGAAGCCAAAACCATGCGCATGCTCGGCCACGCCCAGCATGACTCTGCGGACTACGTGCCCAAGGCCATGCTGGAAACATGGAAGAGGCGCGATCCGCTGGACCGCTTCGAAAAATTGCTGACCAAAAAAAAACTGTGGGACCCCAAAACGAAAAAGGAAATCGACCAACGCATCGCGCGTGAAATGCGCGCCGAGGTGGAATTCGCGGAAAACTCTCCCGTCCCTCCGCCCGAAACGGCCGCGGAGGGCGTTTACTGCGAGGGTTGTCACACGATCGACGCTGACTGGCAGCGTCCCAAGGCGGAAGTGATGCCGCCGCGCTCCAGCGTGAAGGCGGAATGGCCGATGAAGGAACGAGCGGCCAACGGCGCGCGTCCTGCGAGCGCGACGCTGGCCTCCGCGCGGGCGCAATCCAAAACGCCGGTAAAGAAACCGCCGCGCGGGATTTCTGCTCGCAAGCGCGCCAAGGCGGGCCGCTGACATGGCCGAAACCACCTACGTCGAGGCCATCCGCCAGGCCATGCTTGAGGAAATGGATCGCGACCCTGCTGTGGTGCTGATTGGCGAGGACGTGGGGGTCTATGGCGGGGCTTTCAAGACTTCTGAGGGCCTGCTGGCGCGCTTCGGCTGGGAGCGCGTGATCGATACGCCCATCAGCGAATCGGCGATCGTAGGCGCGGCGGTGGGCATGAGCTATGCTGGATTGCGGCCGATTGCGGAAATGCAATTCATCGACTTCATCGCCTGCGCGTTTAACATGGTCACCAACTACGCCGCCAAATCGCATTACCGCTGGGGCGCTCCCGTGCCCATGGTGCTGCGTGGGCCGTCCGGCGGAGGCGTGCACGGCGGGGCGTTTCATTCGGCCAATCCGGAAATGTATTTCGTGCATACGCCGGGGCTGAAAGTGGTCTGCCCGTCGACTGCGTATGATGCCAAGGGATTATTGAAATCGGCCATCCGCGACAACAACCCGGTGCTGTTTTTCGAACACAAATATCTCTATCGCCGCGTGAAGGAAGAGCTTCCGGCGGAAGATTTTCTGGTACCCATCGGCAAGGCCGCGGTGCGGCGCGAAGGCCGCGACCTGACCATCCTGAGCTATGCGGCCATGATGCACACCTCGCTCGAAGCCGCGGCGGAACTGGCCAGGGAAGGCATTGAGGCCGAAGTCATCGACCTGCGCACCCTCCTGCCGCTGGACAGTGAAACGATTCTGGCGTCGGTGCGCAAGACCAACAAGCTGCTGGTGGTGCACGAAGACACCCGTACCGGCGGCATCGCCGGAGAGATCGCCGCCATCGTCACGGAAAATGCCTTCGAGGATCTCGACGGCCCGATCCGCCGGGTGACGTCGCTGGACACCCCGGTGCCGTATGCGCCGGGGCTGGAAGAATTCTTCATGCCGAGCATCGCGAAAGTTGCCGCCGCGGCCCGCGAACTGGCACGCTATTAGTGACGGGTGACTGCTTACCGGTGACATGCGATTAGTAATTCGAGGCTCATGATTTGTGCGGGAATCGAAGGCTGGCTGTCTGGAGTTAACAGATCAGGTGTGACTCTGGCTAAAATGCTTTTTAGCATTCGCGAGTTCGATGGTTGACCGGAGTGCGGGCGATCGGATTTGCATCAGTCACGAATCATCGGCACCGATCTCCAGTCGCCATGCACTTGCCCAACGAAGCTTCGGATCATAGAATTTAGCTGGAAGGAAAGAGGAGACCAATGGCCGTAGACGTCATCATGCCCCAGATGGGGGAGAGCATCTTCGAAGGAACGATTACGCGATGGCTCAAGAAACCCGGCGACCGCGTGGAGCGGGATGAGCCGCTGTTTGAAATTTCCACCGACAAGGTGGACGCCGAAATTCCGGCGCCTTCAGCCGGCGTGCTGAAAGAGATCAAGGTCGCCGAAGGCAAGACGGTGCCCATTCAGACCGTGGTTGCCGTGATTGATGCCGCCGGCGCCGCTGCCGGCGCCCCGGCTGCTGACTCGGCACCCACGCCAGAAAAGCCTGCGGCGCCCAAGTCTGCCGCGCCTTCGCCCGCTCCCGCAGCCCCGGGACCCGCACCGGTATCTCCGGCCCCCAGCGTTCCGGCTTCCGCCTCCGCGCCCGGGGTGCGAGCCAACGGCCAGAAGATTCGCAGCTCGCCTCTTGTCCGCAAACTCGCCAAGGAACACAACGTCGATCTGGCATCGATGGAAGGAAGCGGTGCCGGCGGGCGCATCAGCAAGAAAGATATTCTTGAGGCGATGGGATCGGGCGGCCCGAAGCCTGCGGCGCCCGCCACGCCAGCGTCCGCGCCCGCAGCGGGTGCGCCCTATGCCCCCGCGCCCTCTGCTCCTTCCGCGCCGCCACCGCCGGGAGGCGCACCGGTCTTCCATCCCGCGCTGGAGAACGCCGTTCCGCGCGAGCGAATCTATTTCGGCAATTACGAAGCCCAGCCCATGAGCATGATGCGCCAGCGCATCGCCGAGCACATGGTGGCCTCCAAGCACGTATCGCCCCATGTCTATTCCATTGACGAAGCGGACATGACCAAGATCGCCAAAATCCGCGAGCGTTCGAAAGCCGCGTTCGAAACCAAATACGGCACCAAGCTGACCTTTATGCCGTTCTTCGTGCGCGCCTGCGTTGAGGCCTTGCGTGCCTTCCCGACGGTCAACGCTTCGGCCGACGGTGCGACGGTGGTGCTGCACCGCGAGATCAACGTGGCCATCGCCGTAGCGCTCGACTGGGGCTTGATCGTGCCGGTGCTGAAGAATTCCGAGGAGAAGAATTTCCTGGGCATCGCCCGCGGCATCAACGATCTTGCCGAGCGCGCTCGCGCCAAGAAACTGAAACCGGAAGAAGTCCAGGAAGGCACATTTTCCATCACCAATCCCGGAGTATACGGCGGGCTGATGGGTCTCCCGGTGATCAACCAGCCGAACGTGGCCATCCTCGGAATTGGCGCGATCCAGAAGCGCCCGATGGTCATCGACGACGCCATCGCGGTGCGCTCCATGGTCTACTTGACGCTCTCCTATGATCATCGCGTCGTGGATGGCGCGGTGGCCCACCAGTTTGTGGGCAAGGTGAAGGCCTATCTGGAATCGTGGAACGAGGAGATTCTGTAAGCCCGCGAACCGTGGTTCGTGTCCCGTGAACGGCCACGACGGAATCACGGGTCACGGATCGCGGCCCGCGGTTTAGCCTCCTTCGGCCTTCAGCACCGGCGCCACATCATGGGCCCACTTGCGCAACTCCGCGAGCGGCACCACGCGAACATCGCTGTCCCCTAAAATTCCGGTAACGAACTGGTCGCGCACGTTGCCACGCGCGGGTTCGCGTTCGGTGACCGCCAGAAACTCTGAGTGGCGGACGCGCTCCCGGATGGCGCCGGCGGTGTAGGCGAGGAGTTTGGCTTGCCCGGGGTCGCGGCCGAGCGCGATGGAGTGCACGAAGCCGCGCGTGCCGTTGCGGCGGTAGGAAAAATCCAGGCGCATGGGATCGCCTGGGGCGGTAAATTCCTCGACCCGCACGTCGCGCTGCATCAGGCGCAGGATTTTTTCGGTGCGGAAATAGTCGGCGGCCCGGGCGCGCAGGTCGCTGCGCGTGCGGATCTCCAGCACGCCGCGCCGCGGCTCGCGCAATGGTTCCACCTGTTCGCGGAACAGGCGATCCAGCTCGGTGTCGGGGTCCCGCGCAAGCAGCCCTTTGCGCGGGGCCAGCTGCACGGCGTTGGACAGGGTCTCGTCGAATTTTTCCAGAATGGCCGCGGCCTGCATCTCGCGCCCGGCAAACTGGCGTTCAAATTCGGCCGGCAGGCGCAGCAGAAGTTCTTCGTCCACGGCGGGATGGAGGCGCCGCAGACGCGCGAGGTCGGAAGGTTCTTCGAGCCAGCGCTGGCGCACGCGCCCGGCCGCCGGTATTTTTACCTGGCCCTCACCCGACCCATCTCCGGGGCGTTCCGCGGGAGCGGTTCCTGGCCCGTCGCCGGCGTCTTCGGCTGGGACGAAGAGCAGGACGCCGATATTGACCCATTCGTCGCGGATCAGGTTTGGCTGATAGCGCACCACGTGGTAGGCGCAGGGATGCAAAATCTCGTCAGGCATGAGCCACCTTCCAGTTGGGAAAAGGGTCGCGCCCGGAGTTGCGCGCCGACAGCAGCAGCTCGCGCACCCTGCCGCGGCGCCCGTGAAGGCGCTCGAGCAGTCGCTCCAGCGCGGCCCAGTCGCTGCCGTACCACTCCGGCGGAATCTGCGCGGCCTCTTCGCCCAGCACGCGCTCGGTTATCCGTTCTTCGAGGCGCGCCAGCCAGGGCTCGAACGCCTCCATTCCCCAAACGCTTTCGTAAACGCGGTGGCGCGTGTACAGTCCGCGCAACGGCGCGTCCGGGAAATCCCACTCGCCGGCGTTGAAACAGAAACCGAAATCAATCATCATCGTAATGTAACCACTGCTTACGTAACCATTCCTCGGAGCTGCCGGAGAGCCGAAGGCCGCACCGGGCGGCTGCATTTCCCCGGAAGGCCCGGCCGCGTGTTCCATGGAAACGGGATCGCCGCCCTGCTCGCGGAAGAAAATCGCCTGGCGGCCGTTGGTGTTGCAGGTCCACTTGTCGAAGACCAGCACGCCCAGAAAATCCGCGAGGTTCCGGACCCCGGCCAGCTGCTCATCCGGCAAAAAATCATGAACTGCCAGCTGCGACGGATTCCCCGGAAACTGCGAGCCGAACTGCTTTCCCGGCGCGCAGGGTTTTCGGCCGAGGCCCAGTTGCATCACTAGTTCCGGGGTGTAGACGATGATTTCCGGGCGCACCTCGACCACCGCGACCTGCGGCACGCACAATCCCAGCCGCCCCGCCAGGCGGGTTGCGAGCATTTCGTTCGCCAGAATCCGCAGATGTTGGGGATTGTTCTGAAATTTGACGATGTAGTAAGCCTCGTCGTCGCAGCGCATCAATTGGGCCTGCGCACCACCCCGCATCCGCCGCACATGCTCCACGGCCAGCTTCATGGCCGCCATGCTAGCCACGCGCTTTCAAAGTCGCAAGTTAATTGTTCCGCTACGGGATCGAATGATTGCCGAACGGGAATCTGTCTTTTGCGGGGATGCTGCCGCATGCACCGGAATGAAACAGCGGGATGCTCGCCTCCGTCAAAAATGGCTGGAAGAGATTGTTCGGAAAATCCGAGAAGTTCGCGATACCGGACGCAAAATCAGATACCTGCAGAAAGATACAATCGCGCGTGGGAAGAAACCGAAGGCCCGAGAAAAACTCCCGGGCCCCCGGCACACTTTGGTCTGTGCTCGCTGTCTTTTCGCGAAATAAGCGATCAGCGCTTCTTGCCGCGCTTGGCCGGCTTCTTGGCGGCTTTCTTGGGCGCCTTCTTCTTGGGCGCTTTTTTCTTGGGAGCGGGTTTCTTCCTCTTAGGAACCGCCTTCTTGGCTTTCTTGGCCGGCGCTTTCTTCTTGGCCGCCGGTTTCGGCGCGGCCATCGGGGGTGGCGTGCCGCCCGGGCGCTCGGTGATCACCAACTCCTCGTCGGTCTCCTCTTCGATCACTTCTTCCGGATCGCTGCCGAGTTCTTCTTCCTCAAAATGCACGAACTCGTTGTCTTCGCTCGGGTCTTCTTTTTCGTAGGCCATCCACGTTCTCCCTTCGATTCGCCGCCATTTCGAGGAATTCTCTGGCGATTAAAACCATCGCGCGCTTATAAACGGAATCCGGCGTGTTTGTCAAGCGTTAGACCGATCGCACCGGTTCCGGACCGATTTTTGCGGCATTCCTTCGCGGTCCATGGTGCGCCATTTCGGTTCGCACCCGCCAGGAAACATCCGCACTCTCGCTCACAATATAGGGACAAGTTTGAAGAAAAAGCAAGGCAGGACTGGCGGTGCGGAGTCCCAGCAACCGCGGCGGGCTGCCCGAGCTGGCGCCGGACTAACGAGGGAGAATCGTCAGCGTATCGCCCACCTGCAGCGGGCGGCTGAACAGGTAACGATTGCCGGCTTGAATGGCTTCCACGGTGGTCTGGTAGGCGCGGGCGATGGACCACAGGGTTTCGCCGGGCTTCACATGATGCACCACGGTATTGCTGGAACGCGCTTCCATCACGGGGATATTGCGCCGCGCGCTGATCGTGCTGGTGGGGACGGCTCTACCGCCACCGTTGGACTTGGCCTGGGTTTGCGTCTGCTGCGGCGGGGGCGTCATGCCGCCGGGATAGATGCGCAGCGAAGTGCCGCGCACCACGTGATCGGCCCGCAGGTGATTCCACTTGCGCAACTCCGCGGCGGTCACGTCAAATTCGTCGGCAATCGTGGCAATCGTGTCGGTGCGGCGCACGCGGTAGCGGATCAGTTTCCCGGTGGAAGTTTCGGGGCGTTCCGCTGCCGGAATAATCAGCTTCTGGCCTTCCTCAAGAGAGGTTCCCGTGGGCAGTTCGTTGGCGTCCGCGACTTCGGCCGGGGAGACTCGGTACTGCTTGGCAATCGAGGAAAGCGTCTCACCCTGCTCCACTTTATGGCGGCGCCAGCTGACCCATTTCTCCGGAGGGATCGCGGCGATCTCGGCAAAGAAACGCTCCGCCGTACCTTCGGGCAAGCGCAGAACAAATTCCGGATCGGGCGGAGTCACCAGGCGCAAAAGCTCCGGATTCATGCTGCGCAGGGATTCCAGATCCGCATCAATCGTTTCGGCCACCAGCCGCAAATCAATCGCCTGGCCGGGCTTCACCGCGTCGGCCTTCAGCGCCGGCTCAGGCTCGAACTCAATGCCGTAGCGCGCCGGGTCCTTGGAGATCAAGTCCAGGGCCAGGATAATCGGAACGTAGTTTTGCGTTTCCTTGGGCAGAACATTGCGGCGATAGAGTTCCCAGAAATCGGCGTAACCGGTGCGCTCGATGGCGTGCTGCACGGTTCCGGCGCCGGAATTGTAGGCCGCCATGGCCAGATACCAGTCGCCGAACTGGTCGTACAGATCGCGCAGATCGCGCGCCGCGGCCCGGGTAGCCTTCTCCGGATCCTGGCGCTCGTCCACCCACCACGACTTCTGCAAGCCGTACTTGTGTCCGGCGAAGGACATGAACTGCCACATGCCGCGCGCGCCGGCCTTGGATACCGCTTGCGGCTGGAAGGCGCTTTCGGCCTGGGCCAGGTAAATCAAATCCTGAGGAAGGCCCTCTTCGCTCAAAACGCGCTGCACCATTTCGCGGTAGCGTCCCGCGCGGCGCAGTCCGGTCTCGACAATGGCGCTTCCGCGCGACGTCTTGAAATAATTTACGTAGGCCAGCACCGGATCGTTGACCGTCAGCGGCACGTCATGATCGATGGCATTGACTTCGGCCTCCGCGCGGCCGCGCAAATTGGGATCGAATTTCTCGGGCTGCGGGATTGGTTCTTCGGCGATTTCGTCGATGGGCGCGGGCGTGGATTTTTGTTCGCTGAATCCGTCGCCGGCGCGGAACGCTTCCAGCTCGTCCAGGCTAACGGTGTCGATAATATGATGATACAAACCACTGAGCCGCGAGTCGGCATCCAGGTCGTATCCGCCGGCCAGCAACTGGTCCAGGGCTTGATCAAATTCCTCGCGGGCCTTGCCCAGGTGGCCGGCTTTAAAGTCCTGCTCACCGGCATCGAACGCCGCTTGGCTCTCCGTCGCCAGGCGTTCGGCACTGTCGGGAGCCGGCGCGGCCATCGGGGCCGCGGCATTTTGTGGCGCTGGAACGGGCGGCGGTGGTTGAACCGGTTGTTGCGTCGGCAGGGCGATTTGCGTGGGCCGAACCTGCGCAGGAGCTTTCGCGGAATCGTTACAACTGGAAAGGCCAAAACAAATTCCAACGGCAAAAAAGAGAAACGATGCCGGTTTTAGGGCGCGATTGACCATAAGAAATTTTGAGCCAATTTGAAACGACGATCGGCACTGTCTCCACATTGGAAAGAGCACAATGCCTGCCAAACCCAGGGACAGTTTCCCGCCACCAGGAAACTGCGAGCCCAATTGTAGATCAGGTGCCCCCAACGGGGTCAAGAGAGATTGCAACAACCTGTTAATATTGTCCTAAGGCCCTAAACAGCAATAAGTTAGGCAAGCGCTTGCCGCAGGTCGGCGAGCAGGTCCCGGGGCTCTTCTAGGCCAATCGACATGCGCACCGTGCCGGGGCTGACGCCGGCCGCAGCCAGTTCGGATGGGTTCATCCGGTGGTGCGATGTGTAGATTGGGAGCACAATGAGTGATTCGACTCCTCCCAGGCTGGCCGCCAACAGGAAAATTTTTGCCCGATCGCAGAAGCGCCGCGCCGCGGCCAGACCGCCTTTCAGTTCAAATGCCAGCATCCCGCCAAAGCCTTTCATCTGCCGTTTCGCAAGCTGGTGATGCGGGTGCGACGGCAATCCCGGATAGTGAACCCGCGCGATCTTTGGATGTGCTCCGAGGAATCGCGCCACGGCCAGCGCGCTTCGGCATTGCGCCTGGACGCGCAGCGGCAAAGTTTTCAACCCGCGAATTAGCAGGTACGCGGCGTCCGGATCCATCGACCCGCCCAGGGCGATCATGATCTCCCGGACTTTTTTCACCCGCTCCCAGCTGCCGGCGACGGCCCCGGTGACGATGTCGGAATGCCCGGCCAGATACTTGGTGGCGCTGTGAACCACCAGATCAAAGCCCAGGTCCAGCGGTTTTTGCAGGATGGGAGTGGCAAATGTGTTGTCGATGACGGATACGAGTTTGTATTTGCGCGCCAGGGCCACGACTTTTTTCAGATCGACTAACCCGAGCGTGGGATTGGTGGGAGTCTCCACATAAATGGCGCGGGTTTTTTTATTCACGAGTTTCTCCGCACCCTGAAGATCGGCGGGCACGTGATGCGCGTGGATTCCCATGCGCGGCAGGATGTCGCGCATCAGCCGGTACGAGCCGCCATAGAGCTGGCGCGTGGCGATCAACTCGTCACCCGACTGCAGCAGGGAAAGCAGCGCGCTGGAAATGGCCGCCGAGCCGGAGGCGGTGACCACCGCGGCTTCGCCGTTTTCAAGGTCCGCGATTTTCGCCTCGGCGACGGCCAGCGTGGGATTGCCGTAGCGCGTGTAAATGTAGGCTTTGGATTTGCCTTCCGCCCAGCGCTTCATTTCCGCGGTGCTCGCGAATGTGAAATTCGAGGAACGGACGATGGGCACGGCCACCGGCGCGTTCAGGCCGGTCTTGATTTCACCGCCATGAATCGCACGCGTCGCATCAGACCATTGGAGAGGAATTCTCTTAGCCATAATGCCGGGATTGTTGCATAGGGTGAAGAGGGCACAACCTCCAATTTGGCTCATGAAACAGCGAAAATCGCGGGTCGCGACGCATACCTCTTAGCGGCCTGCCGCCTGGAGGCTGCCAACGGTCGCCCGCTCTAGACGTGTTCTTCCTCCTCCACCACGACTCCCCGTGCCGCCTTCGCCGCGGCGATCACCTTATCGGCGATTTCAGTGGGCACATAATCGTAGTGCGAATATTCCATGGTGTAGGTGGCGCGGCCCTGGGTCATGGATGTCAGCGTGGTCGCGTAATTCAGCATTTCGGCGAAAGGGACTTGCGCTTTCACTACGACGCTCGACGAGCGCGCCTCGCTGCCGCTAATTCGTCCGCGCCGCGAACTCAGATCGCCCATAATGTCTCCGGAGTATTGCTCCGGCGCGAAAATTTCCACGTGCATGACCGGCTCGAGGAGCGCGGGGCGGGCCTGCTTCATGCCTTCCTTGAACGCCAGAGATCCCGCGATCTTGAAGGCCATGTCCGAGCTGTCCACGTCGTGATACTTGCCGTCGTAGAGGACCGCGCGGAAGTCGACCACCGGAAAACCAGCCAGGAATCCGCGTTCGGCGGAGGCGCGTATGCCTTTCTCAACCGAGGGGATCCAGTTCTTGGGAATGGCGCCGCCGAAAATGTCGTCGACGAATTCGATGCCCGTGCCGCGTGCTCCCGGCTCGAGGCGCACGCGGCAAACGCCGAATTGTCCGTGCCCGCCGGTCTGTTTTTTGTGTTTGCCTTCCGCGTCCGCTTTTCCGCGAATCGTTTCCCGGTAGGGCACCTTGGGCGGGTGCAGCGTCAGGTCCACGTGATAGCGCTTGTGCAGCTTGGCGACCACCACTTCAATGTGCTGCTGTCCCGAGCCCGCCAGCAGAAATTCCTTGGTCTGCGAATCGCGCGAAAAACGCAGCGAGGGATCCTCTTCCAGAATTTTGTGAATCGCCGGGCCGATGCGGTCCTCATCGGCGCGCGTCTTGGGTTCGACCGCGAAGGTGATGGAAGGCTCGGGCACATGCGGCAGCGGGTAGTGAACGGGAGAGGATTTCTCGCCCAGTGTATCGCCGGTGTAGGTGTCCTTCAGTTTTGCGACCGTGCCAAGGTCGCCGGCGTGGAGATCGGATACGGCGGTTGCCGTCTTGCCTTGCATCACCTGAATGTGCTGCAGGCGCTCGCTTGTGCCGCGCGTGAAATTCTGCGGCATGGCATCGTTCTTTAATACGCCGGACATCACCTTGAAATACGTGACGCGCCCGGCGAAGGGATCGGCCAGCGTCTTGAACACGAAAATGGACAACGGCTCGGCGTCGCCGATTGTTCGCTGCACTTCGGCGCCTTTGCTCGCGGTTTCGCTATGCCCGATGGCCGTACCGCGTTTGGACGGATCGGGAAATACATTAGCCAGCAAATCGAGCAGTGTGGCGCTGCCAACATTGTGCAGCGCGGAGGTCAGCACGACGGGATAGATGCGCTTGGCCTGGAACGCCTCGCGCAGTCCCTTCATCAGGTCCTCCAGCGGCAGCGTGCCCTTCTCGAAAAATTCCTCCATCAGGGCATCGTCGCCCTCGGCCACCATTTCCACCAGCGTCTCGTGCGCGATTTTGGCGGGCTCGGCGAGAACCGCGGGAATTTCCTCGATCTTCGGCTTGCCGTCGCCGTCCGGGGTGTATACATGGGCCTTCATGGTGATCAGGTCCACCACGCCGCGAAATCCCCGCTCTGAGCCGATCGGCAACTGCAGCGGCACCACGTTGCGGCCGAACACCCGCGTGAGCGACTCCATGGCGCGGTCGTAGTTGGCCAGTTCGCGGTCCATCCAGTTGACGGCGAACGCCCGCGGCACGTCATACTCGATTGCGTAATCCCAAACTTTTTCCGTCACCACCTGCACGCCCGCCGCAGCGTCCACCACGATCAGCACAGCATCCGCCGCCACCAGCGAAGCGCGCGTATCATTCAGAAACGTGCTGTAGCCCGGCGTATCCAGAAAATTGATTTTTATTTTTTCCGCCTGGCCGCCTGGCAGGCTGCGCAGACCCACTCGGCATAGGCCAGGCTGGTATGAATCGTAATTTTCCGGGCGATTTCTTCTTCGTCCCAATCGGTGACGGTATTTCCTTCGGCGACCTTTCCCAGCCGGGTGGTCATCCCCGCGGTAAACAGTAACGACGACACCAGCTGGGTTTTCCCCGTGTCGCCGTGACCGGCAATGCCCACATTGCGGATGGATTGCGTTGCATAGGCTTTCATCGTTCAACCCCCTGGGCGCCGTGTTCGCGTGGGTCGCGGCGGTACCGCGGCCGCATCGTGATCCCTTTGCGGCGTGATGTGTGGAAGGATGAGGGTCCGCGTTCCGGGGTGCCCCGGGGCGTTCCCCATTTCGCGGATGCTAGCACGAGAGGGAGGCCGGGCAATCGGGCCACGGATGAAATCAGGCCGGGCGGGAGGATTCCGGTTTCTTGTCTTGGTTGAGCGCAATTTTTCGCTGCGCGAGAAATGCAATACCTTCGGAAGCGAACTTACAAGCTCCCGCCCGTTCACAAGTTCGGTGGAGATGAGCTTGCGATCGTGCGCATCCTCCCACACGGTGAGCCGCGGGCAGGACATGCGCCAGGCGTCGATCGCTTCCTGGTAGGTTCGCTCGCGCATTTGCAGCCATGCGAGGAGATCAACGATAAGCGCTCAATAGTGGATCCATGGGCTTCCGAAGTCCAAATGTAGGGCAATCCGGTTTGGAAGTCACTCGGAAGTTCCGTCGTAATCGACCGCGTGCGTCCAGCCGGCTCGGGATGAATCGAGTGACACAGATTTCAGTCGGTGGGGTTTTGAGGCTTGCACAAACTAAAATCCACACCGGAAGTTTTGCTGCTCGCAGCTTACAGGGGCAGACTGCCGGTAAACACAACCTGCGGTTTGCGCGGATCGCAGCGGCGGATCTGTCCGATCCGAAAATATTTTTCGCGGCGGCGCTTCAATTCGGTTTCGAGGGCGCGATGATGTTCCAGCGGCACGACCAGGATCATGCCTACGCCCATGTTGAACACGCGCAGCAGTTCGTCGCGTTCGAGTTTGCCGAGCCCGGCGAGGTAGGAAAAAATTGCCGGCACCGGCCACGAGCCCAGCTCAATTTCCGCCTGCACTCCGCGCGGCAGAACGCGCGGCAAGTTTTCCGGAATGCCTCCGCCGGTAATGTGGGCCATGGCCGACAGCCAGCCGCGTGTGACCGTGGTCTTCAGCATCGGCCAGTAGCAGCGGTGCGGGCGCAACAGTTCCGCGCCGATCTTGTTGCTCACCTCGGCGACGTAGGTTTCGGGATGCAACCCCGCATGATCGAAGACCAGTTTGCGGGCGAGCGAATAGCCGTTGGTATGCAGCCCGGTGGAGGGTAGAGCAAACAGCAGGTCTCCGGGCTTAACGGCATTGGTTTTTTTCAGGCTGGCGCGCTCCACCACGCCAACGATGAAGCCCGCGAGATCGTATTCTCCCGGCGCGTAAAAGCCCGGCATCTCGGCGGTTTCGCCGCCGATCAGCGCGCAGCCCGCCGAGTGGCACGCGCGCGACATTCCTTCGACCAGTTGCTCGACTACGTTGGGATCCATTTTTGACATCGCCAGATAATCGAGGAAAAACAGAGGTTCGGCGCCCAGCGTCAGAATGTCGTTGACGCAGTGATTCACGAGATCCGCTCCGACCGTGGAGTGGATGTTCATGGCCATGGCGATTTTGAGCTTGGTGCCCACGCCATCGGCGCTGGACACCAGCACCGGCTCTTTCCATTTTTTATCCAGCGCGAATAATCCGCCAAACGAACCGATCCCGCCAATCACTCCGCGCGTGAAAGTGCGCGAAGCCAGGCGGCGGATGCGCTGTTTGGCCTGATCGGCAAGCGAAATGTCCACACCGGCTTCGGCGTAGTCCATAAACGTTAGACTCTTTCTTCTCTTTCTGCCGTGGGCGAGAGGAGCCGGGCGGCATGGTCCCGTTGGATCACCAAAGGCCGATCAAAAGAAACTTTAAAACATTTTGAAGATGCGGCGCCAGCGCACGATGCCCGGATGAATGAAGATGCTGGCATAGGTCAACATGCGGTCCCGAATATGTCCCGGATTCCAAGTGTCCTCGGTGGCATCGATGGACATGTATACCATGACTGGCGTTCCAATTATATTATCGCGTGGTACAAAACCCCAATAGCGGCTGTCGTAAGAATCATCGCGGTTATCACCCATCATGAAATATTCGCCGGCCGGAACCGTGACCGGGCCGTAGTTGTCGGTCGGGTTCGGAGGATCCGCGCGGTAGGGCTCGCTCAACGGCTTTCCGTTGATGGAAACGACGCCCTCGCGAATTTCGAGTTGGTCGCCCGGCAGGCCGATCAGTCGCTTGATGTAATCCGGCGTTCCTGGCAGCGGCGCGCGGAAGACGATGATCTGCTGGCGGTGCGGTTCGCGCCACAGCCGCACGTGCAGCGGCGTCATCGGCAATTCGGCTTCATAGCCGAAACGGCTCATCAGCAAATGATCGCCGACCAGCAGAGTACGCTCCATGGAACCGGAGGGGATCACGCGGGCCTGCACAATCGTTCCGGTGATGAACAAAAAGGCCAGGATCACCCACAGCCAGGACAGCGCCTCGCGAATGATGATTTTGCTTACATCCGGTTTTGCTTTGGCCGCAACCGGCAGCGTATCTTCAGCGTTCATTTGGCATCACCTGAATTTCTACGGCGGGGGCTTCTTCGATCTCCACCGGGCGTGAGTCGAGTTCGCCCTGCGCGCCATCCACCGGATAGACGCCGGTGTAGCAGGATGTGCAGAACGATCCGCGCGTGTCGTCCACCGCGCGCCGTAAATTTTCCAGCGACACATAGCCCAGCGTATCCGCACCCAGATACTGGCGAATTTCTTCGATCGAGCGCTCCGCGCGCGTCGAGTGCAATTCCTGCGGCGCTGGTGTCCCGCTGGCGGTTTTCGCGTCATCCGCTGAGCGCAACCCGGTAGGCGTCCCGCCCATGCCGCGGCGCATATGTCCCGCTTCCAACCGCGTTTCAAACGCTGCGAGTTCCTCAGCCGTCAGGCGCGGGCGCACTCGCGATTCGTCGGAAGCGATCAGTTCCTCGCGCGTCGGCGTATCCACGCCGTAATAGCAAGGTGAAATCGTCGGCGGGCAACTGATGCGCATGTGCACTTCGGCCGCTCCGGCCTCGCGCACCATGCGCACAATTTTGCGGCTGGTGGTGCCGCGCACGATGGAATCATCGACGAGGATCACGCGCTTGCCGCGCAGGAGTTCAGGCACTGGATTGAGTTTCAGCTTCACGCCAAAATCGCGAATCGACTGCTGCGGCTCGATGAACGTGCGCCCGACATAATGATTGCGAATCAGGCCCATGCGAAACGGCACGCCGGATTCCTGTGAGTAGCCCAATGCGGCGGGTACGCCCGAATCGGGCACCGGCACCACAATGTCCGCCGGAACAGGATGCTCGCGCGCCAGCAGGCGGCCCAGCATTTCGCGGCTCTGCTCGACGACGCGGCCGAAGACCAGACTGTCAGGCCGCGCGAAGTAAACATGCTCAAAGATGCATTGCTGCAGAGGTTTTTCGGCGGCGAAGCGCAGGGACTCGATTCCCGCGCGGGTGATGCGCAGCATTTCTCCAGGCTCGATGTCGCGCACGTAGGTCGCGCCGATCAAATCGAACGCGCAAGTTTCCGACGCAACGACCCACGCGCCGTCTAGTTGCCCGAGAGCCAGCGGGCGGAAGCCGCGAGGATCGCGCAGCGCGTACATTTCGTCGCGCGTCAGCACCAGCAGCGAATAGGCGCCTTCCACCTGGTTCAGCGCATCGGCCAGCGCGCCGGAAATGTTGCGGGCCTGGCTACGGGCGATCAGGTGGACGATCACTTCGGTGTCGCTGGTGGTTTGAAAAATCGAACCGCGATGCTCGAGCGTGCGGCGCCATTTCGCGGCGCTCGGCAGATTGCCGTTGTGCCCGAGAGCCAGCTTGCCTTTGTTGCAGTCGATGACGATCGGCTGCGCGTTCATCAAGGAAGTGTCGCCCGCGGTGGAGTAGCGGGTGTGTCCGAGCGCAGCGTCGCCCGGGAGGCGCGCCAGAACTTCCGGCTGAAAAATGTCGGCCACCAGGCCCATGCTTTTTTCGAGATGAAGTTCGCGGCCGTCGCTCGAAACGATCCCGGCTGATTCCTGTCCGCGATGCTGCAGCGCGTAGAGGCCCAGGTAGGCCATCTTCGCCGCTTCGGGATGGCCGAAGACACCGCACACTCCGCAGTGGTCGTGAAACCGGTCGTTCTCAATTTCGATCAGGCGGTTCATTCTGCCTTTCGGAGATCCTTCGTGCTCAAGAGCCGTTCGATGGCTCCGCTCCAGGCGTCGGCGAGAGAGGGAAGATCGGCGCTGACGACTGCCCTGCTATTTAATTCGATGCGGAATTCGCCGCGGGTGACTCGGCCAGCTTCCACGACTGCCACTTCGTATTGTGCCGCAATCCGGCGCACAGCGGCAACATTTTCGGGAGTAACTGATACGATGGCGCGCGCGCCGCGTTCGCCGAAGAGCGCGGCTTCGTCGGGGGCTTTACTTGTGAGTGCGATTTGCGCGGAAAGCCCGTCACTCGCGAAACACGATTCCGCAATCGTTACGGCTATGCCGCCATCGCTCACGTCGTGCGCGGACTGCACTTTATGACCGGCCGCCAGAGCGACGAGCGCCGCAATCAAACGCTTTTCGCCCGCCAGATCCACCGCGGGTGGAGCGCCGGCTTCAATGCCGTGGATCGTCCGCGCGTACTCCGAAGATGAAAATTCCGTCGCAGGATTTGCTGCCCGGTTTGCTTGCGCGCTTCCGTCCAGCAATAACACCGCATCACCTTCGTTGCGAAACGCCATCCCTAGCGTGCAAGACGCATCTTCGATCATTCCGAGCACGCCAAGCACGGGTGTCGGATCGATCGAACGGCCCAGCGTTTCGTTATAAAAGCTCACGTTGCCGCCGGTGATAGGAATTTCGAGCGAGGTGCAGGCCTCGGAAATTCCATCGATGGCGCGGCTGAATTGCCACATCACTTCGGGCTTTTCCGGGCTGCCAAAATTGAGGCAATTGGTGGCTGCCATCGGTTTGGCGCCCGAACAGGCCACGTTGCGCGCGGCTTCGGACACGGCAAGCTGCGCGCCGACGAAGGGATCGAGGCGGCACCAGCGGCCGTTGCCGTCGGATGAAAGTGCCAGGGCTCGCTTGGTGTCCTTGATGCGTACGACGGCCGCGTCGCCCGCTCCCGGAGCTTCGAGCGTATTCGTGCGCACCATGTAATCGTACTGTTCCCAGATCCAGCGTTTCGAGGCGATTGCCGGTGACACCAGCAATGCCCGGAAATTCTCAGTCAGGTTTGTTCCCGCCGGGACAAATTCCACCAGGCGTTCGCTGGCAGCCGGCGCAGGCGCCGCGAGAGGGCGCTTGTACACCGGCCCTTCTTCTGCCAGCGCGTGCGCGGGAATCTCGGCAACGACTTTTGCGTGATGCAGCACGCGCACCAGGCCGTCCTGGGTGACGCGCCCGATTTCGACGGCGTCCAGTCCCCACTTGGCGAAAACTTTCAACACTTCCTGCTCGCGGCCGCGTTCGGCCACCAGCAGCATGCGCTCCTGCGATTCGCTGAGCATCATTTCGTAGGGAGTCATGCCGGGTTCGCGCTGCGGCACGCGATCGAGTTCCATCTCAATTCCCAAGCCGCCGCGTGAAGCCATCTCGCAGGACGTGCTGGTGAGCCCCGCCGCGCCCATATCCTGAATGGCGACGACCGCGCCCGTGTGCATCGCTTCGAGGCAGGCCTCCAGCAGCAGTTTTTCCATGAACGGATCGCCGACTTGCACGTTGGGGCGCTTTTGCTGGGACTCCTCGGTGAATTCCGCGGAGGCCAGCAGCGATGCGCCGTGAATGCCATCGCGCCCGGTTTTTGCGCCGACATAAATGACGGGATTGCCTACGCCACGCGCCTTAGCGAAAAACAGGTCTTCTTTTTTCGCGATGCCCAACGCGAGAACGTTGACCAACGGATTGGCCGAGTAGCCCGGTTCGAATTGAACTTCGCCTCCGACCGTAGGCACGCCAAAACAGTTACCGTAATGGGCTATACCGCTCACAACGCCGTCAAGAATCCGCCGGTTGCTTGAGATGGTGTCCGCGTCGGCGCGGGTCAATTGAGCCCCGGAAGCGGTGGACGAAATCGGCCCAAAACGCAAAGAATCGAGCACGGCAATCGGACGCGCGCCCATGGTGAAAATGTCGCGCAGAATTCCGCCCACGCCGGTGGCCGCGCCCTGAAATGGTTCCACGTAGCTCGGGATGATTATGCGACTCCATCTTGAATGCCGCGGCCAGTCCATCGCCGATGTCCACGACGCCGGCGTTTTCGCCGGGTCCCTGCAATACCTGCGGTCCGCGCGTCGGCAGGCGGCGCAGATGCACCTTGCTCGATTTGTAGGAGCAGTGTTCGCTCCACATCACGCTGAAGATACCCAGTTCGGTGATATTGGGTTCACGCCCCAGAATTTTTTGGATGCGCGCGTATTCATCGGCAGTGAGGCCGTGTTCGGCCGCCAGTTCGGGTGTGACTTTGATTTCGGTATCTAACATGGATTTCGATGCTGGCAATGAGGGCTCCAGTGGCACAGGCTTCGGCACTGTGGGGGGCCGGTCAAGCGACCGCCCTGCCTTAACGAAAAGTCACAGGCTGAAAGCCTGTGCGACTCGGATCTAAGCCGAAACTACCGCGCGCCGCGTGAGCGATTCGATCAGCGATTGCAAAATCACCAGGCCGTCTGTGGAACCCAGCGCTTTCTCCACCGCGCGTTCCGGATGCGGCATCAGGCCCAACACGTTTCGTTCGCGATTGCATACGCCGGCGATATTCGCCAGCGAACCGTTCGGATTGGCGGCCGGGTCCTCGCGCCCATCGGGCGCTCGTGTAGCGAAAAACAATTTGATTGCTTGCGCTCCAGATCGCCGAGCGTCGCCTCATCGCAAAAATAATTGCCATCGCCGTGCGGCGATCGGCATCTCCAGCACCTGACCGCGTTTGGCCGCGATGGTGAACGGAGTGTCGTTGTTCTCCACCGCGGATGTGAACTTGCCTGCACACAAATCGCATTCCGGAATTGCGCTGCAACACACCGGGCAGCAAACCGGCTTCGCAAAGAATCTGGAATCCGTTGCAGATGCCGAGGACGAATCCGCCGTCTCGCGCGAATTTTTCCACCGCGTGCATCACCGGCGAAAAACGCGCGATTGCGCCGGTGCGCAAATAATCGCCGTAGGAAAATCCCCCGGGCAGCAGGATTGCGTCAAATCCCTTTACGTCTTCGGATTGGTGCCACAGGAATTCAACCGGCTGGTGGAGAACTTTGCCAAGCGCGTACCAGGCGTCATGGTCGCAATTCGAGCCTGGAAACACGACTACGCCAAATTTCATCGCGTGGATTCTCCTCTCCGGCAGATTTTATCACAGCGCGGTCGGATATTCCCCGGTGAGCAGAGCGGAGCCGCGATTTCATCGCGACCGCGGCCTTCTGGAATGTGATTTAGCGGATTGTGACTCGGAAAGCCGATTTGACGGTACCAGGTATTTTTGATCCTTCGCTATCCGCGCTTGCGCGCCGTTCCGTAGTTCTTTTTCAGTATGGCCGCCAGGATGAAAATCAGGCCAACCAGGCGCGCGAGATAGTTCACCGGGTTCCCCTCGTTTGGGTGGACATTGAATGCCGTCGTGATGCGGTTGATTCCCTCAATGGCGAAAAACACCGCGAAGGCAAAAAAGACGAAGTCCCGCGTCTCTTTCCAAAACCTGAAAAAGAACAGGCTGGCGGTAAACGACGCCATCGAGATCGCTCCCAGCAAAAAAGCTTCGATCATTTACCTGGCCTCCCATATTAATCCGTACAAAAGCATCGCCATGGCAATGGCTGCCGTTCCGAGGCGCAGTCGGTAGAGATCAACATCCGGAAGCAGCACCAGATCAACAAAGATCAGCGCGTTCGACAAGGCCAGGCCAATGAAGCAGAGGCCGCTCCAGAGCAGTAGCGGCTGCTTGCTTCCCGCGTAGCCACGGAGAAGAAGGAGCGCGCAGGCCAAACTGGTCAGAGCGCCCAGAACATATACCGCATGTGCAATCATTCACTCTCCTTCTTGAAACGGAACGCATCCGCGAAATCACGCACGGCGGAAGAAGCTTTGCGGTGGATCATAGTGGAAACGTTGACGATCTCGACCCGGTATTTTGCATGAACGGCGGAAACAAGTGCGTCGGTTTCGGCTGATTCCGACCGGTAGAAATATTGCTGCGGATCCGTGGAATCGGTCACGATCAAGCCGTGCCGGGCGAGGTCCTCCAGCAGTCCCCGGGCCACTTTTCGATCCACATAGAGCCGTTGGGCGAGATCGTTCACTGACCAACGCCCCGGGCGGCTATTCCAAATAAGCAGGAGGGCTTCCAGGTGCGGAACGCTTTCGATGCGCTCAAAAATGAAGCGGAAGACTTCCCGATCAGCGCTGGAATTATTTTCGGTCACGATTCTCTCGGCCGGTGAGTATATCGTGAAACGATGTATTATGAGAGTGGAATTCAGGCCGGAATGAAAAGCCTTTGGCCCGCCCGTTCGCTGCATCTGTCGGCGTGGTTGTTGCGGAAAAAAGGCGGCCGGATGCAGCCTTTCGCGGGAGACGTGTTAAGGCCGTCGCCACATCCTCGAAAGGGAGTTTTCCTTGTAACCGTGCCGCGCGGGGGACTTCGCAGTGCGTCGTACAAGAGATGAATCAGATACAACTTCAGAGCGTGCTTGCGCGGATGCGATCCGCCGCCTGCAATGTCCCTGGCCTGCCCTGTGAGGCTAGTGTCCGGAAACGTGTTTCGGCAGCATGTGTCCCGGGCGGCGGTGAACGAAGAGGTAGACGACCGCCATAACGATTGCGGACGCGAGTCCGACGATGGCCGAGTCAATAGCCAGTCCTAGGATCCCGCCTGCCAGCAGGAACATGCCAAGGACCGCGAGATTTACGTTTTCATATACTTCGAGGACGAGATCGCCAAAGATGAAAGCAATAGCACCCACTACGAGGCCCCAGTTCACCCAAACGCCCATAGCCCATGCCTCCCTGGAGGAGATTTAGGCCGACGATATCACCATGTGAACCGGGCTGCAACAGTTTCATTTCGGTGCGTAGGGTGCCCATCAGGCCCTAGATGGGGGCGATTTCGGACGTTAAATCTTGCGGAATTTGGCACTTCCCGTGCCCTAGAAGTCCCAGTACGGGAACAGCGGGGTTCTACGTCGAATGCTTCAAAACCCTAGAGGCCAGGGATGCGCGAAACTCGATTTAGCGTTTGCGCTTAGCCGGTCGCGACTTGCTCCGGCGTTTCGCTTTCGGGCGCGAGCGTGACTTGGGGGTCTTACCCGCCGCGGTAAGCTGGCGACGACGTCCTGCTGCCCAGCCTAGCTTGTTGATTTGGTGGCCGCGGGCGAGGCCCAACGCATCGGGAGGAACGTTCTTTGTGATTACGGAACCTGCTCCAACGTAGGCGCCATCGCCCACGCGCACGGGCGCGACCAGCGCTGTATCGCTACCGATAAAGACGCGCTTCCCAATGGTGGTGGCATTCTTGTTTACGCCGTCATAATTGCAGGTGATAGTGCCGGCGCCAATGTTCGTTCCGCTACCGACGTGCGCGTCGCCCAGGTAGGTGAGGTGCATGGATTTCACGCCTTCGCCCAGTACGCTCTTCTTCACTTCCACGAAATTTCCGACGCGCGCATTTTCTTCCAGGCGCGCGCCGTCGCGCAGATGCGCAAACGGCCCGGCCTGTGTGCCGCTTGCGAGGTGGCTGGCGGAAACGATGGTGTAGGGCTTGATGAGCACGTGGTCCGCGAGCACGGCGTCGGACAGCACGCTGCCCGTGCGAATCGTACAGCCGGCGCCAATGCGCGTTTTTCCGAGCAACTGGACGCCCGGCTCGATGCGCGTGTCCGCGCCGACCGTGACTTCGGGATCGATCAATACGGTCTCCGGCAATTCAATCGTTACACCCGCGTCTATGATGGCTGCGCGCTTGCGCCGGCGGAAGACGGCATCGACGCCGGCCAGATCGGCGCGCGTGTTGCAGCCCAGAACTTCATCCGGGTCCGCGGCGCGAACGGCCTGCACTTTCTCGCCCTTCTGCCGCAGCATGGAAATCGCGTCGGTAAGGTACAACTCTTTGTGAACATTCTGAGGCTTCAGCGCGGCGAGACACGGCCACAGTTTATTGAGGCTGAAGCAATAAATGCTGGAGTTGATTTCGCGGATCGAGCGCTGTTCGGTAGCGAGCGCCGAGTCCTCGACAATTCCGGCAACCGAGCCGTCGTCCAGGCGAACGATGCGCCCATAGCCCGACGGATTGTCGATTTCCGCGGAAAGGATTGTCGCGGCCGCTTCGCTTTCCCGGTGCGCGCGGGCCAGTGCGGCCAGCGTTTCCGTGCGGACCAGCGGCGCGTCACCCGGCAGAATAATGACAAATTTCGCCCGGGAGGAAATTGCGCGCCGGGCGACCAGCATGGCATGGCCGGTGCCCCGCTGCGGCTCCTGCAAAACCGTTTTCGCGCCCAGCGGCGCAACGGCAGCGGTCACATCATCGGCCTGGTGCCCCACCACCGTGACAATTTCGCGCGGTTTCAGCGGCACGCAGGCGTGTACGACGTGCTCGATCAGCGAACGCCCTCCGGCGCGGTGCAATACTTTCGCCAGCGCCGATTTCAGGCGCGTGCCTTTTCCGGCCGCTAGAATCACAATCACCAAGTCTGAATTTGCCATGCCTGCATTCTCAGCGTTTCGGATGGGAATGACAATGCGGGGAGGACCGCATCCGTGCGAATTGGATACTTCATCGAACGTACACAGGAGGGTGGATTGCAAGCAGCATCGGAGGCGCTGCGATTGGACAGGTTATGAACCGCCGTCTTTGAGCGTGGACGGTTTGGCAGGGCAACGTCCACCTAAACGCGGACGCTACAACCTCAATCCGCAGCGGAAGCTGTCGCCTGGGGTCGCAGGGACTGGGATCTTGCGGGCGACTCCTCGTAAGTTTCGATCCACAGAGAGGGATCGGCCAGCAGGCGCGTAACTAATTGCGTGTGCAGGGCGTGGCCCGCTTTGTAGGCCTCAACGCGCGCGAGAAGTGGGCGGCCCGCTAGCGCCAGATCACCAATCAGGTCCAAAGCCTTGTGGCGGCCGAATTCGTCGGGAAATCGCAACGGGCCGTTCATTACTCCGCTTTCGTTCAGCACAATGGCATTCTCGAGCGAACCGCCCCGAATGAGCCCCATGCGGCGCAAACCTTCAAAATCCTGCACAAAACCAAACGTCCGGGCCGGCGCCAACATCCGGCTGAAGGATTCACGCCCGACCCGCATTTCCACTTCCTGTGCGCCTACAGAAGGATGCGCGTATTCCACAAAGCAGCGTACCTGGAAATCCTCCGCCGGGTAGATCCCGATGCGCCGGCCTCCGTCCGTGAATTCCAGCGGTTTTACCACCTTGAGATAGCGTCGCCGTTTGCGCAGCCGCTGGATGCCGGCCTCCGCCAACATTTCGATGAAGGGTTGCGAAGAGCCGTCCAGGATCGGAAGCTCAAGCGCGTCCAGTTCCACGTAAACGTTGTCCACGCCGCAGGAATAGAGCGCCGCGAGCAGATGCTCCGTGGTCGAAAGCAGCACACCCTTCTTCATCAGGCTGGTGGCGTAGCTTACCCGCGCGACGTTGCGCACGTGCGCTTCGATCTCAAAGTTATCCAGGTCGACACGCCGGAAAACGATTCCCGTGTTGGCTGGAGCAGGCAACAGGCGCAGGTGCGATTTCACGGCCGTGTGAAGGCCGACTCCGTTCGTCCCTACGGGCTTCTCAATCGTTGTTTGATAACTCATCGCTGCACATGGTAGCACTTTGAAGTCCGTCTAGATTAATCTTTATGCCTTTAGAATCAGTTACTTACTGCCTATATGAAAAGCTGGTGTGGTAAAAAAGCCACAAAAGGCATCGTTCGGCGTGGTCGAACGGCGTCGCCAGAATCGCCATTGCTATCGGTCAGTGCTTTCCGACGAAGGACAAACAGCTCTGGCAGACCTCGAAAGTCCGGATCTTGAGGTACCTGTTCCCCGGCACTCCCACCGCTGCTGGGTAGTGGGCTAATTCTGTGTTGCCAGTCCCGAAGGGACGAAATAACGTAGCCCACCGCGGCAGCGGTGGGAATTCGTGCCAATTCCGGGCCGAAAACCCCGTCAGGGGTGACACCTGATCGGCCAAGCGTGATGAAGATAGTTGTCTAGGTAGGCCCGTTGTATCGCCCCGCCGGGGCTTTCTGGATGTTCTCGCCCGTTTCCCACAGCTTCCGCTGTGGGCTACGTTTTGTCGTGCCTACGGCACTTTTCGGCAACACAGAAGTAGCCCACTACCCGCTGCTGCCTTGTGTCTGGCCGATGTGGCGTTTAGAATAGCTTTGGGACTGGCATCGATGGCATCGCCCTTTCATATCATTTCAAACTCGGCAGCCTCGGCGACGCCCGCTGGATCGATTGATCCGGCGGCGCATCCGCGCCCGGAATGGTTGCGCGTCAAATTCTTTAACGGACCCAACTACCAGGATCTGAAGCGCATCATGCGCACCCTCGGACTCAATACGGTTTGCGAGAGCGCCCGTTGTCCGAACATGGGTGAATGCTGGGAGCATCGCACCGCTACGTTCATGATTTTGGGAAATATCTGCACGCGGGCTTGCGGATTCTGCGCCGTACCGTCAGGAAAACCGGCAGGTCCTCCGGATGAGCAGGAGCCGGAGCGCGTGGCCGAGGCCGTGGAACGCATGGGTTTGCGGTACGCCGTGGTCACCTCCGTAAATCGAGATGATCAGCCCGATGGTGGCGCGGCCATCTTCGCGCGCACCATTACAGGAATTCGCGAGCGCGTCCCGGCGTGCAAGGTGGAGGTGTTGATCCCTGATTTTCGCGGGGACTGGAGTGCCCTCGAAACCGTCATCGCCGCGCGGCCGGATGTTTTGAATCACAATACGGAAACGGTTCCGCGGCTCTATCACCAGGTGCGCAAGGGCGCCGTCTATAGCCGGTCACTCGAAGTGCTGCGCCGCACGAAATTGCTGGCTCCGGAGATGCCCACAAAGACGGGACTGATGCTCGGCCTGGGCGAAGAACGCGACGAAGTGCTGGCGGCGATGAAGGATCTTGCTGCTCAGGGCACGGACATTTTGACGCTCGGCCAGTACATGCAGCCGACGCGCGAGCATTTGCCCATCGTGCGGTACGTGCACCCGGACGAATTCGCGGAGTACAAACAGTTGGGCGAGCAGATGGGATTTGCGCACGTTGAATCCGGGCCATTGGTTCGCTCGTCGTATCACGCTTTTGAACAGGAAGCGGCCGCGCATACGTAACTGCCATTGCTCCCCTCGGGCTATTCCTTGTTTCTGTTTACCCTGTCTGTGCCTCCGACCATTGGGTGAGTTGTGGTTTTACCTTCCTCCCACGCTTCCGACAAAATATCGTAAGATTCCCTCTGAGTTTCATACCGCAGAGGAAGATCCGATGAGACGCGCGACGACGTTTGCAAAATTGTGTTTTCCAATCGCCATGCTGGTTTCACTCGCGTGCGCGGCGGCCGCCGCGCAGAATTCGGGGCCGGTCACCGCGTCCGCGGCGCCTTCGCCGGGGGGAGTTTCAGGCGCGGACGTTTATCAGAAACGATGCGCGCGCTGCCACGATCAAGCCGGTTCACGGGCGCCGTCGCGGGATGCATTGCAGAAACTATCCGCGGCGCGAATCATGCGCACGCTGGATTTCGGCTTGATGATGGCCGTGGCTTATCCCATCAAGCGCGACGATCGCGAGGCGGTAGCGAATTACCTGGGAACGAAGGCGGAAGAAGCGCCGCTGCCCGCCCGCGCATTTTGCGGGGCGAACGTTTCCATTCTGTCGGGTCCCAGGAATGAAACCTGGGCCGGATGGAGCCCTTCCGCTTCCAACGCACGCTACCAGACAGCCGAGCAGGCCGGCCTTACATCGGGACAAGTCCGGCGCTTAAAACTGAAGTGGGCCATTGGTTTTCCGGGTGATGTCACCGCGTTTGCCGCGCCCACCGTGGTGAACGGAACACTGTTCGTCGGTAGCGCCAGCGGCATCGTCGAAGCCGTGGACGCGAAGACGGGTTGCACGCACTGGGTATTTCAAGCCAACGGCCCGGTGCGCGCCGCGATTCTTCCGGTTGCGGATGGCTCCGCGACTTCGCTTGTCTTCAGCGATCTGATTGGCTGGGGCTACGCGCTCGATGCCAGGTCCGGGAAACTGATTTGGAAGAAGCGGGTCGATGAACACGAAGCGGCCCGACTGACAGGATCCGCGGTGACATTGAATGGCGTGGTTTTCATTCCGGCGGCGTCATGGGAGGAAACGCGGTCGCTTGATCCGCAATATTCGTGTTGTACGTTTCGCGGCAGCGTGACCGCTCTTCGCGTTCGCGATGGCTCCCTCGTGTGGAAAACGTACACGATCGATCGTCCCGCGCAGAAAACCGGAACGAACAGCGTGGGCGCGGAGCAATGGGGGCCATCGGGCGCGCCGGTCTGGTCCGCGCCCACTGTGGATACGAAGCGCGGATTGCTTTACGTGGCGACTGGCGACAACTACTCCGTGCCGGCGACTCCGACCAGCGATGCGGTGATGGCGCTGGACCTGAAAACGGGACGCATCGTGTGGACCGAACAGGTGCTCGCCAACGATGCCTATACCTCCGCGTGCCGCAGTAAAGGAGTGAATTGTCCGCCGCCGGACGGACCGGATTTTGATTTCGGTTCCTCACCGATCCTGGTTCATGCACCGAACGGCAAGGATATGCTGGTGGCCGGACAAAAATCAGGATTGGTCTTCGCATTTGATCCCGATGCCGGTGGAAAAATTCTCTGGCAGACGCGGGTGGGGAAAGGCGGCCTCAACGGCGGCGTGCAATGGGGCATGGCCAGCGATGGTCAGAAAGTTTACGCGGCTGTTTCGGATGTTTCCGGCGTGATGAACACCGCCGGACCCGTGGGCGGAGCGACGTTCGATCCTGTGAAAGGCGGAGGATTGACGGCGCTGCATCTGGAAGACGGATCGAAGGCCTGGTACGCGCCGAGCCATCCGTGCAATCCGCCGCGGCCCGGATGCAGCCCCGGCCAATCCGCCGCGCTGGCGCTGATTCCCGGCGTCGTTTTTTCCGCCGCGCTCGACGGGCACCTGCGGGCATTTAACACCGAGGATGGCGAAATGCTCTGGGACTTTGACACCACCGCGCAGACGTATTCCACGGCGAATGGAGTGCCCGCCAAAGGTGGCTCGATCGACGGCGCCGGTCCGGTGATTACCGGCGGAATGGTGTTCGTCAATTCGGGATACCCGCGCAATGGCGGCATGCCCGGCAACGTGTTACTGGCGTTTGCTCCTGAATAGGATTCGCGTTCGCCTGTCTGCTTTGCTGCTTCGTCGTTCCATCGAACCAAAGCGGCGGAAGCTGATCCTGCCGAATCGTATTAATCCGTATTTACTTCGTCTGCAAAAACGCGTATAAATGTAGTTTCTGGAGGTGTCCTTGCAATCCGACGAACTGCTCAATCCTCGCGACGCCGCGCGATCCCTGGGGATCAGTTATCCCACTCTGAAGCAGTGGATCTATAAAAAGAAATTGCGCAGCATCCGCACCGCCGGGGGACACCACCGCATCCCGGCATCCGAAATCGAACGCTTTCTCCCGCGCACCGAGGAAAAGGATATTCTGGCCGGTCGCCGGAATTTCCGGCGGATCAGCGGACGAAATCAATTGGTGGGCCGGATTGTGGAGGTACGCTATAGCGGCCTATTGGCGCAGGTGAAACTTTCCATTGGCGGGCAGCGAATTTCCTCGATCATCACGGCGGATGCCGCGCGCGAAATGCGCCTCGAAAAGGGCCAGACCGCCGCCGCGCTGATTAAATCCACGGAAGTTATGATCGTGCGCGTGTGAATTTCCGGAATCCAACCATGAAACGGCTCGAGTTCGCTATTGTTGCGGCGATCGCTGTTTTAGCGCTGGCCGCGCAATTTTTGCCGGCGGCGAAAAGTCCGGGCGTCCCGGATGCCGCCCCGGCCTCCATTTTCCCGGGCCAGGTGCCGGAAAAGCCCTGCGGCATTATCACCGTCGCGGCCGCTTCCGACCTGACGTATGCGATGAATGAGATTGCCGCCAATTTTCAGAAAGAGACGGGCTGCATCGTGCGGCTCAGCATGGGTTCGTCGGGAAACTTTCTTACACAAATTGAAAATGGCGCGCCCTTCGATGTATTTTTCTCCGCGGACATTGCCTATCCGAAGAAGCTGGAATCCGAGGGACTGGCCGCGCGCGGAAGCACCTATCTATACGCTGTCGGCAAAATTGTGCTTTGGGCGGGAAATGATTCACGAGTAGACGTCGACAAGGGTTTCGCGGTGCTTCGTGATCCTGCGGTAAAAAAACTGGCGATCGCCAATCCGGCGCATGCGCCGTACGGCCGCGCTGCGGAAGAGGCTCTGCGCCATGCCGGCGTGTATGACGCGGTGAAGGAGCGGCTGGTGCTTGGCGAGAATATTTCGCAGACCGCGGAGTTTGTGGAATCCGGAAACGCGAGCGCCGGGATTTTGGCGCTTTCGCTGGTGGTCTCGCCGCAGATGAAAGACAAAGGCCACGCCTGGACAATTCCTGAGAATTTATACACGCCGATCCAGCAGGGCGTGGTGGTTCCTGGCGTGGCGCCGAATCCGCAAGGCGCGCGGCAATTTCTCAACTACATCAAGATGCCGGCAACCGCGGCGATTCTGGAGCGATACGGCTTTGTGCTCCCAGCCCCGAATGCTTCCGGAGGAAAGCCTTGAACTGGGAGGCCGTCACGCTTTCGCTGCAGCTGGCCGCGTGCGTTGCGGGAATTCTTCTCGCCATCGGTCTGCCGATCGCGTATTGGGTGACGTTTTCCCGATGGCGCTGGAAATTTTTGGTTGAAGCCATTGTCGCGCTGCCGCTGGTTCTTCCGCCTACCGTTCTCGGCTACTACATCCTCGTGGGTCTCGGACCCCGGCATTTTCCCGGAAGGCTCTGGCAATCGTGGTTCGGACATACGCTTCCGTTTACCTTCGGCGGGTTGCTGGTGGCCTCCGTGCTTTACAGCCTTCCCTTCGCGGTGCAGCCGATTGCGGCGGGATTTGAGGGAGTGGATCGCCGCCTGATCGAGGCTTCCTGGACGCTCGGAGCTTCGCGCCTGGCCACATTCTTTCGTGTGATCCTGCCGCTTTCCGCCGCGGGAGCGATTACAGGAATCGTATTGAGCTTCGCGCACACGATTGGCGAATTCGGCGTGGTGCTGATGGTTGGGGGAAACATTCCCGGCGTGACGCGCACCGTTTCGATCGACATTTACGACCAGGTGCAGGCCGCGAATTACGATGCGGCGAACCGGACGGCTCTCATTCTGCTCCTGTTTTCATTCCTGGTGCTGACCGTAATTTACGGAACCAATCGCCGGGCGCTAAGCCTGTGGCGCTACAAGTAGGAGAGCCTTCCGCCTGTCTGGTTTCGAAGTCGCGGGGGCAATTCGGAGAGCGAAGAAGTTGCCGGACGTCGGGATGACGGCCCGGCCAGCGGCTAAAGCCGCAATGATGCTCGGTGACTCGCGGCACGGCTGAAGCCGTGCCCTACAAAGATTCGCTTGCGGTCGTTTGCAATTCGCTTGCGGTCGTTTGGAATTCGCTTGCAATTCTTTTGTAATTCTTTTGCCGTTTCTTTGCGGTTCGTTGGGGATTCTTTCGCAATTCTCTTGTGGTTGTCTCGCGATTCACTTGCGCATTTGGCTGGCGGCGCGTGCACAGGTTGACGAGCAGTTGCTCCAGGAAGAAAAATGTCCCTCGAAGTTGCGATCGAAAAAAACGTGCAGGACTTCCGGCTGGCCGTGGAATTCACGGCAGCGGGCGCTCCGCTTGGACTGCTCGGGCCTTCCGGTTCGGGCAAGTCGATGACGCTGCGCGCAATCGCCGGGCTGGAGACGCCCGATCGCGGGCGCATCGTTCTGGGTGAACGCGTCCTTTTTGATTCTGAATTGCACATCAATGTGCCGGCACGCGAGCGCCGGATCGGCCTGCTGTTTCAGAGTTATGCGCTCTTCCCTCATCTAACGGTCGCGGAAAATATTGCCTTTGGATTGAAGCGCCTTCCGCGCGGCGACCGAGATCGCCGCGTGGCCGAGCAGCTTGCGGCCGCGCACCTCAACGGCCTCACGGAGCGCTACTCCGCGACGCTTTCCGGCGGCGAACAACAACGCGTGGCGCTGGCACGCGCGCTGGCCATCGAGCCCGCGGCGCTGCTGCTCGACGAACCATTTTCCGCGCTGGACACTCACCTGCGCGGCGCCCTGGAACGCCAGTTGCGCGAAATGTTGGCAAAGTACGCCGGGTCGACGTTGTTTGTGAGCCACAATCTTGAAGAGGCCTATCGCGTTTGCGAAAAACTGGTGGTGCTGGTGAATGGAAGAGTTGCGGCAGGTGGTCCGAAAGAAGAAATCTTCCGCCATCCCCCGACGCTGGAAGTGGCGCAGGTTACCGGTTGCAAGAATTTTTCACGGGCGCGCCGGCTGGCCGATGGATGCGTGGACGCGCTTGATTGGGGCTGCGCGCTCCACGTTTCTCAGGAATTCGCGGAACCACCGGCGCACGTGGCCATTCGCGCGCACCATGTCCGCGTGTATCCCGCGCGGGAATTGGCCGGTGAAAATTCGGTGAATATGTTTCCGTGCTGGATGGCGGCGGTGACCGAGACGCCCTTTCGCGTCACACTCGATCTGCGGATCGGCGCGGCGCCGACGGGACCGGGTGACTTTCACCTGCAGGCGGAAGTGTTCAAGACCGAATGGGAGTCATTCTGTAATCTTCCGCAACCCTGGGCCGTCGAACTGGCACCGGATCGATTGTTTTTGTTGCCGGAGTAGACAGTAGAATACGCTTCGGCCTGTCTACTTTTGACTTCTGCCACGGGATCGCAATTTAAGCCGTCCTCAGCGCTTCAAACTTCAAAACCAGTCAGGCGGAAGCCTATCCTACTTTATTTCCAGAGCTTGCGTGGACGGCGTGCATGGGGCTTCCGCTCCGGCGCAGGTGTCCCGCAGGAACAGTCCGGACGACGATGCCGCGGCCAAATTGGTGGCCGCGGACTGGAACGTGATGTAGCGGCCAGTGGGGCTGATGGTGGCCGAAATGCTTGCGCCATTGGCTTGAGTTCCATCGGTGGCGAGGGAGACGCGCTGCGTGGTTGGCGCGCAGCCGGATGGCACTCCGGCGCAGGTGTCGCGAACGAATACATCAGTTACACCGTTCGTGTCGCTATCAACCAGGTTCCTCGCGGAAGAAAGGAACGTGACGTAGCGTCCATCGGCGCTGATCGAGGGAGCGCTGCTGCTGCCATCGGCGGCGCTGCCGTTGATCCCGGTGGACGCCAGGTTCACGGACGGCGCACAGCCGGAGGGTGCGCCGGCGCAAGTGTCATGCACAAATATATTTTCCGGCGCGCCGGACGCCTCGCTCACACCATCGGTCGAGGCCAGCACGGCCACCGTGTAGCGTTGGTCCGCGCTCATCGTCGGAGCGGGCAACGCGATCGGATTCGCGGGAACGGCAGCGTTGCCGGCCGTCTGGGCGAGCGCCGTGACACGCGCAACCGGCATAGGCGGTTGTGGGAAGACGGTGAACGTGAGCGCGTTCGACGTTCCACCCCCTCCGCCGGTGGTGGGCGTGGTGACCGTAACCGGAACGATTGCGGCGGCCGCCAGATCCGTCGACAAAATTGCGGCATTCACGCCCGCCGGGCTGGCGAACGTGGTGGTGCGCGGGCTTCCATTCCACTGCACCACCGAACATGGCACCAGGCTCCCGCCGCTAGTGCTGCTGCTGGCGTCCACTCCCAGAATGAACGCTGCGGACCCCACCTGCGCGCTTGCCGGCAAGAGTCTGGTAATCGCCGGCACGGGAAGCGCAGTGGTGACCGGCGAAATCGTAAACGGAGAAGACGCCGAAGCCAGCGCCGGAAACGTCGAACTGGAGACCGTGACGTTTATAGGTCCAGGGAACGCGACGTCCTCGACCGAAATTGCGGCGGTAAGCTGCGTTGCGCTCACAAAAGACGTGGCGCGCGGTGAGCCGTTCCAGTTGACTACCAGTCCATTGGGCACAAAGTTTGTGCCGTTTACTGTGAGCGTGATCCCGGACGGACCGCAAGCGACCGTGTTGTTCGCGGAAGTCGAGGATGCCGACAGCGACGTGATGGTCGGAAGTACGACCGGAAATGAGACCGCGTTTGAGACGGTGGTGCCCGCTGCGGGACTCGCTACGGCGACTTGCGCCGTCTGAACGGCGGCGATATCCGCGGCCAGAAGCGTCGCAGTGAGTTGTACCGGCAGCGATTGAGTTGCCGGTACGTACGTAGTGCTCAACTGCGTTGTGGTGCTGCCGATCGTCCACTGCACGCCGGAGCATGGCAGCAGGTTCGTACCGGAGATGGTCAATATGACGTCGGGAGTTCCCGCAGTCGCGGTCGTCGGCGAAATGGCTGTGATGGTCGGAGCCGCCGGAGACCCAGCCGAAATACTGAAGGCCTGGGTGTTTGAGAGGGCTCCGGCACTGGAAACCTCAATATTCACCGAACCAGGCGCAACGATATCGGAAATCGGAATGACGGCAGTGAGCTGCGTCGAGCTAACGAAAGTCGTCGCCAGCGGCAACGCTACAGCGGGAGGAGGGCTAGCCGCCCACTCCACGATCGAGCTGTTTGCGAAATTCGTTCCGGTCACGGTGAGAGAGACAGCGGAAGCACTGCAGGACGGCGTCGAAGCCCCGGAAGTTGTGGACGCGGACAGGGAAGTTACCGTGGGCGCCAGAATCATGAATGCAATATTGCTAGAGGCGCTGCTGGCGCCTGGGGTGACCACCGCCACGTTCGCCGTCCCCATTGGTGTGAAATCGCCGGCCGGAATTGTTGCCGTAAGTTGAGTGGCGCTCACGAATGTGGTGGGCAGTTGGGATTTGACGCTGTTCACGCCGGACCACTGCACCGTGGAACAGGGCAGGAAATTCGTGCCGGTCACGTTCACCGTAAGCGCAGCGTTACCCGCGGGCGCCGAAGTCTGCGAGAGCGTGGCGATCGTGGGCGTGAGCAGTGCCGTCGTCGGAGTGGTGACCGTGAATGGCAGAGATCCCGAGGAGCCCAGCGAATTTGTAACGGTCACATTCACCGTGCCGGCAAATGCAGCCACCGTCGCCGGAATCGCGGCCGTCAGTTGTGTCGCGCTGACAAAGGTGGTCGTGTTGTGCGCCGTTCCAAGTTACCATCGAATCGCTGGTGAAATTCGTGCCGTTCACCGTGAGCGTAAATCCCTGGGCGCTGCAAGAGGGAGTAGAGGCCGCTGAAGTGGTGGACGCGGAAAGCGAAGTAAGCGCCGGCGGCGTGCCGGGAGCCGCGCCGATTGTGAAGAGAACTATGTTGGAAATTTCGGTGGTGGTGGTGTTGTTAATGTTTTGCGTAGCGGATTGCGCCGAACCGGGAATCTGGACGGAAACCTGAACCGTACCGGGCGCAGCGAGATCCGAAGCGGGAACAGGGGCGTTCAGCTGATTCGCGCTTACCAGCGTCGTGGTCAGCGCGGTTCCATTCCACAAAATCAGCGCGCCGGTTACGAAGCCTGAGCCGTTCGCGGTAATCGTGAAGCCCTGCGCCCGACCGTCGCCGAGCTGGGACTTACAAAGGTCAACACCGAGGAGGAAGTCTGGATGGAGAGATTGGTGTTGTAATCTGAACACGCGGACGCCAAGCCACACACCACCAGCGCCACGATTAGCCACTTGCGCGAATACATCCGAATACGCTCCTCACAAGCCGTCCTGCCGGGAATCCGGGCAGAGAAAATCCGAGTGCAGACTCTTGTTTTATGTTGAACGCTCCGACGGAAGCGCCGAGCCTGCCAAGCCCCGCCAAAACTATGTCACATCAATCCGAGTGCTGGGGCCGAGTGCCGGGGCCGCGCGCCGGGGCCGAGCGTTGAGGCCGCGGCGAGGAAGTCCGCGGTGATCCAATTTTCGACGCGACATGGCTATCAAGTTTCACCCACGCGGGCAAAACTAGAGCCCTACCCAGCATCGCGCTCGAGAAGAGGAAGAACCCCCACCAAACGGCCTGTTTCTGATACCACCGGGAAGATGCCAAGTCAAACCCGCGCCAGCCCTACAGAGCTTACCGCAGCGCTGGTGAGATGCACAGCGCGCGTTGGGCCGTTGCCCGGAGATCTCGTGCAGGATGCGCATCCGCGCAGGGACGGCTCGGCCGCCTAATCGCCGGACGCCCAGGGAAGCGAGAGCTTCCTTGCCAGCCGATGAGCACTCTCCGCGCACATCCGTCCCAGGGACTCGCTGCGCCGCCCGAAATTTGGCGGCGGCCGCTTCCGTGTGGCCGAGTTTTTGCTCGATATCGCCGGCAAGCAGCAGGAAGATGCAATTACCGGGATACTGGGTCAGCAGCGGAGCGGCGGCCTCTTTGGCGTGAGCGTAGTCAAAATCATAATTCCGCAGATTCTTGGCCATGTTAAAGCGCGCCTCCAGCCGGCGTGACTTCGCCTTTGGTGGAAGCGATTTCGAGCTGGCGCAAGCCTACGCGTTTGTCTCCTCCCGGAATTCCCATGAAAAAGCGCAAAACCTTGGCCATGGCCGAAAGCGTGTCCACATAATAGTTGTAAAGTCCAAGCCCCAGGTAGGCATCCGCCATTTGGGATCGAGTTCGAGGCAGCGCAGCAGATGTTTGCGCGCTTCGACGCCCGCGCGAGCCACGGGAATTTTTTCGTAACGCAGGCCCAGCAGACGCGCGCGCGACGCGTAGCCCAGTCCCGCGTATAACTCCATCTCCGCGCTGTCGGATTTGGCGATGCTGGCTTCGGCCAGCTGCGTCACTTTATCCGCCAGCGCTAGTTCGGCGTCGTCGTCGGCATCCGGCGGGACGCGTGTGGCTCCAGGCATCGATCGTGTTGTATTTTCGTTCCGACCATTTGCAATAAATATTCCACCACAGAATGTCCGCTTCGATCAGGTAGCCAAGAGGATGCTCGGGCTGCGCGGCTTCCAATTTGTGCGCGAGAGCGGTCGCCTCCTCCGGCTTGCCCGAGTACATCAGGTCGATGGCGCTTGCTTGCGTCCGGGAGGAATATCTAGATGCGGAGGCGTTTGCTGGCCGGCAAAACGCGAATGCCGAGCGCGGCCATCAGCAGGCGAGAGCGAATTAGCTTGGCAAGCGATCCGGAGCTATTCGGAATATTTTTTCTCGGCAACATATTTTGGGCTGAGGAGCCACGCCCCGTTTACGTACATCGCAAAGCATTCCAGCGCAAACACCGGAAAAGCCAGATAACCCGGCGCGGGCATCTGAAAGATCTTCCATCGTTGACCCATGGGAAACGTATAGATCCAACCGGTGCGCGCCCAATAATTCCAGAATTCCCACAACCATCCGCAGACCCAACCGGATACCAGGAACGAGTAGAGACGCCCTCGCGACCCATACGCGAAATCGCCCTCGAAGGAAGGCAAGTCCAGGCGATGGTTGATCGGCTCGAGGAGAAACAGAAAGCCGAGCCAGACCAGTCCGAATAAATACGCCGCGGCGTGTCTCGGAACCACCAGCGGCAAAAATAGCATGGCGCCGCCGAGCGCGATGCTGACGTTTTCCGCAGTCCGGCTCATCCGCAGAGGGCGCGATTCTTTCTTGAACCAGCCGAAGGACTCAATCAGCGCGGCGGTCATGAAAATTCCCGGCGTGATCGTTGCGAACGCCCAGCCGTATCCGAACCATCGCTCGATATGCGCCTGCGGAAGGCCCGCGTAGGCCCAATTCGCGAGGCGCAAATTGTAGGCCTCAAAAATCATCCACAGCGGAATCGAAAGTGCGGCCATCTTCAGCAGCCCGCGAGGCTCTTCCCGCAACCGCGACCGTCCGGAAATCGCGAAGATGGCGGCATCGGCGATCAAAATGTAGGAGGTCCAGGCCACCGGGCTGAAGTAGGTGGCCGCAGGCTCGACGCCGTGAAACATCAAATATTCCGCGCAGACCAGAGCGACAAGGCCGAGCCATCCATGCGCGGGAAAAGACCTGCGGCGCGCGCGAAAAAATTCCACGACCAGAATCGTGACGGTCGCGGCGGTAATGATCACTCCAAGCTTCACCATCGGGCGAGACCGCTCCACCATAATTGTGCACTATTTGTCATTTTGGGATGTGAGGAACGTGTGGGCACGCACGGCAAACGCCTGCTGAATGGCCCGTAGCAGTGTCATTTTCGTTGAGCGCGACCAGGCCGCGGGATTGCGAAAGTTTGACGGGCCGCCGGAACTATCGCTTGTGCGATTGCGCGTAGTCGATGGCGAACTGCTTCAACGTTGGACTGGTCATTCCCAGCGCCGTGGCTTCTTTGGCGGCGCGATCCACGTCCCAATGATCGACCACCAGACGCTTGATGAACCACATGGTGGCCGCGCGTCCGCCTCCGGCGCAATGAATGAATGCCGGGTCGCTGCCTTTTTCGGTGATGGCGTTCACGAACTTGTCGGCGGCGGCGGTGTCCGGCGCGGTGGAGCTAAACGGAATTGAGTAATAGCGAATGTCGGCGGCTTTTGCGGCGGCTTCCTCTTGTTCGAGGTTGGCGCCGTCTTCACTCGGCTGACGCAGATTGATAATCGAGGCGAAACCGAATTTTTTGATTTCCGGCACGGCGTCGGACTTGATAGCGCCCGCGCAGGCGACCGTGGTTTCCAGACGATGGAAATTGGTAATGCCATCGACATTCTCTTTAGTGACTTCCTGCGCGCTCGCCGGCAGCGCCGCGAGGCATGCGCCGGCAATCAAACTTACCGCGATGAGGAAATGTGGTTTCATAACAACCCTCCTCGTTAGACCTCTTCGGGAAATTGCATTATGTGACGAACCGGCTGCAAAAGCCAGTTGCCGGAACCGCCGGCATTCGCCTGCGAAGCAACTAGCCCAGGTACTTCGCCAGCGGCTGCCAATAGTTTTTGTTCCATCCATCCAACAAACTTTTGGAGTCCCCGTCGGGAAAGCCGCGGTGGTCCAGCACCAGTTTGCTTCCTGCGCCGTTTTCTTTGAGCTCAAATTTCACCGTCGAGTAGACTCCGGATCCCAATAGGCGGGGCGCCACGCCTGAACAATTCGTTCGTTGGGCACCAGTTCGAGCTGCCTGCCGACGATCAGACCGCCAAAGGTGGAGAATGCGCCGCCCACTTCCGTGCTGATCTGTGTCGGCGGAGCTCCGCCGGTATGAGCGTCTTCGCCGCATCACTCAGCCGTACCACGCGCTCAAACTGCTTGGCGTCCGTGAGGGCTTCGTAAATCCGCTTGCGAGTGGCGTGGAACGCGATTTCCTGATGAATGGATTCCGCGGAATGAGAAATCTCGCCGCCGGTTTGCGCCCAGGATTTTGTTGCGGCCAACGCCAAGCCGCCGAGCGCCATCGCCAGGCGGATGGTCTGCCAACGCGTGGCTTGATGAGCAAACGATATCGAGTGAGTTCGATCGTTCATGGGCATCCTCCCGATCATTGTCTTGCATCGCACCGGCATAGGAGCACCGTATGAAACCAGGTTCAAGAAAATAATTTCGCCAGGTAAGCTCCCCGCCTGAGCGGTATCTTCACGATGAATTTCCCCGATCCGGTTCAGAAGGCGGCGACGGGATCCGCGGATTGCAATCGGGAGTCGTAAGGGATCTTTACAACGATTTCCGTTCCCATGGGATGGGAGCCGATGTTCAATTCGCCGGATTGCTCTCTCACGCGTTCCTTCATGCTCAGCAAGCCCACGCCGGCCTGCGTGGCGTTCGCGTTGAACGCCGCGAGCTTCTCGCTGGGAATGCCCCTGCCGTAATCCTTGATGCGCAGGATTACAACCACCGGATCGATGTGGAGAGCCACTTCGGCCCGGGAACTTTTGGAATGGCGATGAATGTTATTAAGCGCTTCCTGCAGCACCCGATAGAGAGTGAGTTCCAGATGCCGCGGCAGGCGCACCGATGGCTGCGGAATGTCCGCCGAAATTTCCAGTCCGGTACGCTGCGAGTATCCGTCGATCAACCATTTCGCTGCGGAAGCAAAGCCGATCTCGTCGAGGAGAGGAGGGTGAAACAAATAGGAAATTGTGCGGGTCTGAGAGATCGCCTCATCCAGCAATACGGCCAGCTCCGCGGAACGCGAAGCTCCCAAATTTCCGTCCCGGTGAGATTGACACGATCATTTTTGCGGCCGCCAGGATCTGGCCAACGCCGTCGTGCAATTCGCGCGCAAATCTGCGGTGCTCCTCATCCTGCACCCGCAAAAGTTGCAGGCTCAGCTGACGTGCTTGATTTTCCGCTTCGTTGCGCTCGTGGAACTCGCGGTTCAGCAAGTAGAAATGGAGCCAGAACATGCACGCGGACAGGGCAAAGGAAATCGCGAGGATCGTGAGGATGGTGGTGAACAGGAACTTTGAACGTTGGCTGCGCAATTCCAGCAATGCACCTTCATTCTGCTTCATTTCCCCGGTAATCTGGGCAGTGTCAAAAGCGGATCTGGCCACCGTCGAGTTGAGCTGCAATTCCTGCTGAGGAGTGTATTGGTTTTGTTGCTTCAGCTGAACCAGCGCCTGCGAAGGCCCCAGCCGCTGTGTGGCATTGGCCTCCAGTCGACCAAGGAGAGCCAGTTGCGCTGGATTATCGTTGATCAATTGCCGGATCCTGGCAAGTCCGGGAGCCACTGCGTTCACGGCGTCCGAAAATCTTGCCAGCGATTCGGGAGAGGGGGAATTGACGTAAACGACTCGGGTACGGCCCACCGCCGTTAGCGAAGATTCCAGATCACCGATGGCAACTTCCACCTCATAGGTATGACGCACCAACTGCTGCGCCTGGGAGAGGCGATGAATGACCAGGCCCGCCGCAACGGCACTGAGCCCCAGAAGGGCCAGGGCCAATGCGAAAGCGAAGTTTGCTTTTTTGCTCGAAGGCATGATGTGCGCTTCAAATTGGGCCGTGGCTCGCGCAACAGCCTTACCATAACACATGGCTTATATCGCTATAACGTATCGTATTTGTGGGTTTCATCTCCGGCCTTCACAAAAACCGTGAAATTTGGGGTCCGGGAGAGCTACTGTGACGCGGTCGCTCCACCGGGCCGACGAATTTGTCGGAAGCTTTAGCGCCTCAGACGCATCTGATATGCTTTGCCCGCTTCGCGTCTTCCATGCCCACACCTTTGCCAGAGGAACAACTTGAACGAGGGCTCGGCCTGAGCGAGGCCGTCGCACTGAACATGAACGCGATGGTCGGGATCGGCCCGTTCATCGTGATTCCGCTGGTGATTCAGGCTATGGGCGGGCCGCAATGCCTGCTGGCATGGGTGGCGGGCGCGGTGCTTTCGCTGCTGGACGGACTGGTCTGGGCGGAGCTGGGCGCGGCTATGCCGCGCGCCGGCGGTACGTACGCGTTTCTGCGCGAAATTTATGGACCGGGGCGCGGCGGGCGGCTGATGTCGTTTCTCTATATCTGGCAGACGCTGATTCAGGCGCCGCTGGTCGTGGCCTCCGGCGCGATTGGATTTTCGCAATACCTGACCTATCTGGTTCCGCTCGGACACGTATCAGCAGAAAGCGATTTCCGCGGCGCTGGTGCTTTTCTGATCGTGCTTCTGTACCGCGGATTTCCGCGGTCGGCATGATCTCCAAATTTTTGTGGATCGGCGTGGTGGGCACGATGCTGTGGATGATCTGGGGAGGGCTGACGCATTTCTCCGCGCGCATGGCGTTTGATTTCCCTCCGGGAGCGTGGAACTGGTCGTGGCTGTTCTTCGCGGGTCTGGGTTCGGCGACGGTGAATACGATTTACACGTATTTGGGCTACTACCACATCTGCAATCTGGGCGCGGAGATTCGCGACCCTGAAAAAAATATTCCTCGCGCGATTTTGCTGTCCATCGCGGGAATCGCAGTGCTGTATCTGGCGATGCAGACGAGCATTCTGGGCGTGGTGCCGTGGCGCGAGGCGCAAAATTCGCAATACATCGTCAGCACGTTTGTCGAGCGTCTTTACGGCGCGCGGGCCGCGGCGTTTGCGACGATCATGATTTTGTGGATCGCCTTTGCTTCGCTGTTCACCACGCTGCTCAGTTATTCCCGCGTTCCTTTTGCCGCCGCCGAAGACGGCAACTTTTTTCGCGGTGTTTGCGCGCGTGCATCCCACAAAAACATTTTCCGCACGTGTCGCTGCTGTTTCTGGGCGCGGCCTCGCTCGCGTTCAGCGTGCTGTTCCGTCTCTCCAGCGTGATCAAGGCCATTATCGCCGTGCGGCTGATCGTGCAGTTCATCAGCCAGGGCGTTGGCGTGATGATTTTGCGGCGGCGCTGGCCTCCCGAACGGCTTCCCTTTAAGATGTGGCTTTATCCTTGGCCGGCCGTGCTGGCAATTTTGGGCTGGGCCGCACTGTTTTATTCCACGGGATGGAAATTTGCCCTGGGAGGGCTGGGAGTGATTGCTCTGGGTATCGTTACGTATATGATTCAAGCGCGTTACCGGCGCATCTGGCCGTTCGCCGCCGCCGTGGAGGCGCAGCAATGAAACGCCGAAAATTATTCGGGCGGTTTTCGCTTCTGGCGGCGATTTGCGCTGCGAGCCTATTCTTGCTCAGAGTGTCCGCGCAACAGGAGCAGCCCGCGCCGGGCCGCGGCCAGGGCGTCGCGGACACACTCGAATCCATTCACAAAGCGCGCGTGGTCACGCGCGTCCTCTTTACCGTGGCCCATCCCGATGATGAAGCCTCCACGCTGCTGACCGTATCTGCCGCACGCCTTGGGCACGGACACCACGCTGCTCACGCTGAATCGCGGCGAAGGCGGCCAGAACGCCATTGGCCCCGAGCAGGGAGCGCAACTCGGCATTCTGCGCAGCTCCGAACTTTCCGCGGCAATGAATGTCGAAGGGCCGCACCTGTATTTCACGCGCGTGCTCGATTTTGGATTTTCCAAGACGCTGCAGGAAACGCTGGAAAAATGGAATGGCGTCGAGCACTGGAGGACATGGTGCGCGTGATTCGCATGCTGCGCCCGCAGATTGTCGTCAACGGCTGGGGCAACCAGAAAACCGGCCACGGCAACCATCAGGATTCCGGTTACCAGACGCCGCAAAGCTGTGGAGGCCGCCGCTGATCCCACGAAATATCCCCGATCAGATCGCCGAAGGACTTGAAGCCATGGCGCGCCCAGATGATTCTGGATCCGGTCCGCGCCACGCAGCAGGACGAAAAAGTGGACTACACCGGCTCATGGGTCGTGCCCGCCGATGAGATTTCTCCAATCTGGGGACTGAGTTATCGCGAAATTGCGCTGGAAGGCTACCTGCATCACCGCTCGCAGGGCGTTACGCCATTCCTGAATTCTCCGTTCCTGCGCCGACCATACGGTTTGAAGCGCGCCACGGGCGGCAGCGCCTTCTCCGTCCGATTTCGCTGCAGCCGATTCCTTCCCTCGCAAGCCTGATGCCTGTTCCCGCGGACGAGCGCTCTGGCCGCGGATCATGCGCTCGATGAGGCCCGCATTGCCGCGGAAAAACTGGACTGGCCCGGCGCGGTGCGTTCGATCGCCGCCGCCGGCAAGCAAATCTCTTCGCTCGAAGATCGACTGAAGTCCTCCAAGGATCCGCGCGCGGCCGACGCGCTTTGGGAACTCGAACAGGTTCGCGGGCGAATCAATCACGCTCTGAGCGATGCCGCCGCAGTAGAAGTGGTATCGAACTCCGATCGCAGCGAATTGGTCCCTGGCGAAAATTTCAGTGTGCGGGTCGAGGTCACCATCGTCCTGATCTTGGGAGCCACGTTCTCGAAACCTGCTCATGCTGCCGCCCGGTTGGAACATCACCAAGCAGGAAGAGAAAGACGGCTCAACCAATTTCACCGTAGCGGTTCCGCTCGGGGCGCAGGCGCCGCACTCGCCCGGCGATTTCCTGCTATCCGTTCCCGCCGGCATTTGTCCTGGCGTGCGCACATGTGGAAGCGGACGGTTATGCGTTTGATTACACGGTGCCGGTGCAGAGCCTGCATTCCAGCACGGTGAGCGGTGCAGGAGCTATCCGCTGCGCATCGTTCCACCCGTCGAACTTACTCCGGAACCTGAGCAATATGACGTCGTCGAGTCGCGCGAGCCGCGGCAGTTCGATATGTTCGCGCGCGTGCATTCCTTCGCGCAAACGCCGTCAAAGGTCAGCGTCGGCGTGGAAGTGCCGTCCGGCTGGAAGGCCCCGGAGCCGGTGAATATCGAATTTTCCGGAGCCGGCGACCGCCTGGTTCACCTGACGGTGATGCCGCCGGCAAAAATTACTCCCGGAAATTACGAGCTGAAAACGTATGCCAAACGCGGCGACGAAATGTTTGAAACCTCTCGAGCCGCTGCCCTCGCTGCCGAGTTATTTGTGGAGCGCGCCGGCCGAGAGTTCCCGTTCACGTTTTCGCCATCGCGGTGCCGGAACATCTACGCGTAGGTTACATCTCCGCCGACAACGACGCCGCGATTCCGGATTCGCTTCGGCGGCTGGGCGTTGACGTTGAAATGCTGGACCCGAATGCCCTGGCCTTCAGCGACCTCAGCCGTTTTGACTCGATCGTAGTGGGCATGCGCGCCTATGAATTGCGCTCCGACGTGGTAGCGTCGAATTCGCGGCTGCTCGAATACGCCGCCGGCGGAGGCACTCTGGTGGTGCTTGATCAGCGCCCCGCGGTATGGGATCTGCTCAAGCCCGCCCCATTTCCGGCGACGATGGGGCCCGGGCTGCGCGTTACGGACGAAAACGCCGTAGTCAATTTCACCGATCCCGCCAGCCCGCTGCTGAATTTCCCGAACAAAATCGGATCGCACGATTTTGACGACTGGGTGCAGGAACGCGGACTTTATTTCCTGGAGAGAGTGGGACTCTCAATATCACACCGTGCTTTCCATGCACGATCCCGGTGAAAAAGATGTGCTGGGCAGCCTCGTGTGGGCGCGCACGGGCAAGGGCGTTTATATCTACACGGGCTTGTCATTCTCGCGCCAGTTGCCAGAAGGCAACGCCGGAGCCTTTCGCCTGTTCGTCAACCTGCTCAGCCAATCGCGCAATCATTCAAAATAGCAACTACGCAGCGAAACGATAGCCCTCCGATCCCGATTGACTGTTCGAATTCCAGTTGCACCGACCTCTTGACAACTTTGCCGCACTGCCTCAGGCTGGCGTCCCCCCTTCCAGAAAGCGGATTCCCTTAAATCGCTTGGCCTACCGGCACGCCCGCATTTCGCTGGTTGTTGTGTCGAAGTGCAACACTCTCCAGAGGGGGCAGGCACCAGCGAACCGGAATGGGAATCGCGAGGCTGAATGGATCCGATGAAGGGTACACCCATCCGCATTTTGATGGTCGGAGAGGCGAAAGAAGCCTGTCGGTTGCGCCAGCTACTGGACGGCGAAAAATTCAACGCATTGCATATCGCACACGTGGCGGAACTCGATCTGGCTGCCCAGCGCTTGTCGAGCAATGCCGCGGACGTTCTGCTCCTGGACCTGCGGCCGGAGGAGACCAAAGGATGCGCGTTTATCCAGTCCGCGCGCGTGGCGGCGCCGGACACGCCCATGGTCGTTCTTGCGGAGTGGGACGACGACGCTCTTGCCGTCGAGGCGCTGCGGCTGGGCGTGCAGGATTTTCTGGCCAAGGACCAACTCGACGGGGACAGACTGGTGCGATCCCTGCGTTACGCGATCGAACGCCACCGCCTGCAGAAGAATCTGCAGAATCTTTCCCTAACGGATGATCTCACCGGACTGCACAACCGCCGCGGATTTCTGGCCCTCGCAGAGCAACATCTGCGCATGATTCAGCGCAAGGGCGCCGCGCTGTTGATCTACCTGGATCTGGACGATCTGAAGCTGATCAACGATTCCTACGGCCACCTGGAAGGCAACCGCGCCTTGATTGTGACCGCAAATGTCTTGCGCGCCTGCTTTCGGCAGTCGGACATTCTGGCGCGGATGGGCGGCGATGAATTCTGTGTGTTGATGACGGATGCCGGTCAGGACTCCACTCTGCAGGTCCGCAAACGCCTACAAGAACGTTTGGATTTCATCAACGCGCTCTCTTCGTGGCGCTTCCGGCTCTCGTTGAGCGTGGGAATTGCGGATGTTCCCGCGGTTCACCAGCCTTCGCTCGATCAACTCCTGCGCGTGGCCGACGCGCAAATGTATGAAGAAAAGCGCCGTAAGCAGTTACGCGGATCCGAGTCTCCGGCGCTAAAGCAACCGGCATCCGTGTCCTGATACTTGGGGAGGTTTTGCATCGCTACTTTCACTCTGCGCTGAAGCCGATCTCCCATCCTGCCGATACACAGATGAAGGAGTGTTCGCGGGGCGATGCGCTGGATCGCATGGCTCTTCACTCCTTGCCCGAATTCGCGGGACGGGGGAAGAATGCATTTTCTGGGAAGCCCGATTTTTTCGGGCGGCTTTATGCCGCACGGCTATTGCTATTTGTGGTCTCCCGGCCTGATCGCCCTGCACGTGGTATCGGATTCCCTGATTGCCCTTTCTTACCTGACCATTCCTGTCACTCTGCTGCACTTCACTCGTAAGCGGCGGGACATTCCGTTCAGTTGGATGTTTCTATGTTTCGGGGCCTTCATCGTGGCGTGCGGCGGCACTCACCTGATGGAAGTGTGGACGGTGTGGTTTTCCTCTTATTGGATTGCCGGCGCTCTTAAAGCGGTAACGGCGTGCTTCTCTCTGATAACGGCGGTCTTGCTCATTCGGGTCATGCCCCGGGCTTTGGCGCTACCCGGTACGCGTTGGCTCATCGAGATCAACCAAAAACTTACAGGCGAAGTGCAGCAAAGGGCGCAAGCCGAATCGCGCCTGCGCCATCTCAGCGAACAACTGGAACAACGTGTTGCCGAGCGCACCGCGGCACTGGTTGCGACCAACCGATCGCTGCAGGAGAGCGAACTGCGATACCGGACTCTTGTGGAGCATGCCCCTGAGGCGATTGTAATGCTTGACCTGGACGCCGGCCGATTCGATGACGCAAATCCCAACGCGGAGCGATTGTTCGGCTTGACCCGCAAAGAACTGCTTTGTGTCGGACCAGTAGAGGTCAGCCCCTCCTACCAGCCGGATGGACGGCCCTCCGCGGAAGCCGCGGCCGCGGAGTTGGAACGGGCGCTGCGCGCGGAAGCCGCCCGTTTTGAATGGACCCATCGCAATTCCGATGGCCGTGAAATTCCATGTGAAATCTCCCTGGTGCGGCTGCCAAACTCGAACCGGAAACTTGTGCGCGCAAGCATCGTGGATATTTCCGAGCGTAAGCGCGCGGAAGCCGAAATTCACAAACTGAATGCGGAGCTGGAGTGCCGCGTAAAAGAACGGACCCTGCAACTGGAGGCCACCAATCACGATCTCGAATCTTTCACGTATTCGGTTTCGCATGACCTGCGGGCTCCGCTTCGCCACATCGACGGATTCTCGCGAATTCTGGTTGAGGATTATGGTCACCAATTCCCCGAGGGCGCCCGGCCGCATCTGGACCGCATGCGCGCCGCCACCCTGCATATGGGCGAACTGGTGGACGATTTATTAAACCTGGCGCGCATCGGACGTGGTTCGCTGCGAATCGTCACTACCAACATGAACGACGTGCTGGCCGAAACAATTCTGAGTCTTGAGGCCGAGACACGCGGGCGGGAAGTGGACTGGCGTATCGGACGGCTCTCTGCGGCGCAGTGCGACCCCGGACTCCTTCGCCAGGTATTTTTTAATTTGCTCTCCAACGCCCTGAAATTCACGCGCCACCGCGAAAAAGCCATCATCGAAATCGCCGAAATTCCAGCCGAAATCCAGCCAGTCATTTTTGTTCGCGACAATGGCGTTGGGTTTGACATGAACTACGCCGACAAACTATTCCAGGTATTCCAGCGCCTGCATGGCGATGACGAATTCGAAGGCACCGGAGTGGGTCTGGCCATCGTGCACCGTATTCTGAAAAAACACGGCGGCTCGATCCGTGCCGAATCCAGCCCTCAAAATGGGGCGACCTTTTTTTTCACGCTTCCGCGTGAGGTTTCCCCAACCCCCGCTCCGGTTTCGGTGCTCGGGGGTACGGCGTGAAAAGCGGAAAGCGTGAGACACCGATCGTGGAAACAAGTTGCGCCGCTTCGGTCGAGAGGCGTCCATGAGCCAGCTGATGGCCAATACTGCGTTGACTACGCTCTGGAACATGTCTGCTCCCCTGCACCTCATGCTCATTGAAAACTCGTCTGCCGATGCCGAGCTGACTCTCCACGAGCTGGGACACGCCGGCTTCAAATGCCAGCCGAAAATTGTGGCCACGCGAGCGGAGTTTGTGCAGCATCTCGGCAGATTCCCTTTTGACATTGTGCTGGCCGATTACCGCCTTCCCGGCTGGACGGGAATGGACGCATTTTCCGCGATGCGTGCGGCCGGACGGGAAGTTCCTTTCATTCTGGTCACCGGAATTCTCGGCGAAGAGATCGCCGTGGAGTGCATCAAGCAGGGTGTGACGGATTACGTTTTGAAGGATCACCTGTCGCGGCTTCCTTTGGTGGTGGCGCGCGCCCTGGAAGAGCGGGCTTTGCGCGATGCGCGAAACCTGATGGTGGATGCGCTGCGCCAAAGCGAGGCCAACTCCCTTTTTCTTTTCGCTCATAATCCCCTGCCCATGTGGGTGTTTGAGAATCAGGCGCTGCAGTTTCTTCAAGTGAATGACGCGGCCTTGCAACACTACGGTTATGGCCGCCTGGAGTTCCTGCAGATGACCGCCACCGGTCTGCATCCGCCAGAGGAAATTGGAAAATTGTTAGAAGCTTCCCGGGAGGCCGCTACGCTGGGGCGCCACTCCGGGCAGTGGCACCACAGAAAAAAAGACGGCTCGATAATCGACGTCGAGATGTTCATGGGTAAAATGGAATATTCCGGGCGCGCCGCGTCGCTGGTGGTCGCTCAAGACATTACCGCTCGAAAACGGGCCGAAGACGAAAAACAGGAATTTTTTACGCTGGTGGAATACAGCCGTGATTTCATTGCCGTAGCCGATCTGCAGGACAACGTGCAATACGTCAACCCGGCCGGCCGCGCCCTGCTCGGCATCCCGGAATCGGAACCCGTGAGCGGAACGCATTCCCTGGATTACATCGTTTCGAGCGACCTGCCGCTTGTCCATGAGCGAGTTTTGCCAGCCCTCTATACATTTGGACACTGGGAGGGCGAACTGCGATTTCGCCACCGCCAGACTGGAAAAACCCTGCCCATGGATTTTGTGGGATTTCAGGTGAAGGACCCCAGTACCGGCGAGGCGCGTTTTGTGGCCACGGTTTCACGGGACATGACCGAGCGCCGGGCCCTGGAGCAGCAATTGCAGCACGCCCAGAAATTCGAGGCCTTCGGCCAACTGGCCGGGGGCATTGCTCACGATTTCAACAATGTGATCGGCGCCATCCTTGGCTGGGCGGAACTGGGGGAGGAAGCCGCCTCGTCCGGAGATGCGACTTTGGAAGGCTACTTCAAGAAAATTCATGTGCAATGCGACCGCGTGACTTCCTTGATCCGGCAATTGCTGGCATTCGCGCGCCGGCAGATTCTCGAACCGCGCAACCTGAGCCTTAATCAAACCGTTCAAGACGTCCTGAACCTTCTGGACAAGGTGATCGGCAAGGACATCGAAATCAAAACGGAATTGGCCATGGATTTGGCGGCTGTTCGAGCTGATCCCACGCAGATCGATCAGGTGCTGATGAACCTGTGCATCAATTCGCGCGATGCCATGCCGAAAGGCGGAACGATTTCCATTGAAACGCTGAACGCCGCGTTTTCAGAAGAAGATTGCCGGCAAGCAGCAGGCCTCCAACCCGGGCGTTTCGCCGAACTTCGCGTAAGCGACACGGGAACAGGGATGGATGCCGCGACACGCGAAAGGATCTTCGAGCCTTTCTTCACCACCAAAGGAACCGGCAAGGGAACCGGCCTGGGACTGGCGACGGTTTACGGCATCGTCAAGCAGCATAACGGATTCATCCTTGTGGATAGCGCGCCCGGGCAGGGAAGCGCGTTTCGCATCTTTCTTTCCGGTCAACGAAACCAGCGAGGCCGTCGAACTCCAACCGGTTGCCTTTGACGATTTGCCGGTTCGCGGCGGCAACGAAACGATTCTGCTGGCCGATGACCATGACGGCGTTCGTGAGATGGCGCACTCGGTTCTGAAGGCCAAGGGCTACCAGCTCCTGGTTGCGCATGACGGCCAGGAGGCCATCGAGATCTTTACTGCGAATCACCACCGCATCGCTCTGGCGCTGCTGGATGTGATCATGCCGCGGAAAAGCGGCCCGGAGGTCTTTGCCGCCGTGCGGGCCCTGAATCCGGACATACCGGTGATCTTCGCGACCGGCTATAGCAACGAAACCGCCACGTTGGCCGATCTGGTCGCGCGCGGAGTTGCGGTGCTCCGGAAGCCCTACAGCCCCGCCGTTCTTTGCCGCCGAATCCGGGAAGTGCTGGACGCTGCCGCGGGGCCAAAGGGCAGACTGGATTGATTAAACCCCGCCTCCATGGCGTTGCGAAAGCCTAAAGACTGGGGCGAATTTCGGGGAATTATATAGATGACTCCCATAACAAAACAAATGACTTTAAGTGACGTATTTGCTTAGTGATTGGAATACTGCGGGATTGATTACGTTCGGCATAGGAATGTGGCGGGCTGGTTAGACCAGCCCACCGTTACCGCCAGTTCCTCGTAAAATGCGTTCCAGAAGTTGGATGATAAATCCAATATTCAGAACGATTTTCGTAACGAGTTCAGTTCGGCGAAGTGGGGATGTTTTAAGCATCCTTCACCATCCTTATGGCGGGACGGACCCAGCCTGAAATGGCAGTCACCGAAACAGGGCCGTTAGACCTAATCGGAGCGATTGCGCCGCGTGAGCGGCACAGGCTGGGAAAAGTTTAGTGTTTTTTGGAAGGTTTGTACTTAAGTGTTGCATTGACGACTTGCTCAAAGGTCATTGGATAGAGGGGACAATCTCTTTTGATAAGGCTTGCGTTTCTTTCGTTTGTTAGAAAGGTTGTCGCGATCTGCTGATACAATTCGGCGCTATGAGTGCCAAACAATCGGTAGACGCCGTTTCATCTCATGTTGATTTGATTGCAAGATTGCAGGAGAACCTAAAGACGCTAATCGCCTCGTTTATATCTTTTGGAGTATTTATGTTTATTAGTTTTGCACGTTTTCCTCAATGGGCACAGATAGCGTCAACCGTGGGCTTCGTTGCCTCTGGGTCGGTGCTATTAGTAACTGTGTGGGATTTTTATAGGATTCGCTGGCATCGATTGCATAGGTTATCGGATGACGAAAAAGAAACCCTAAATACTTTTATACAAACTAGGAAGAAAACGGTCCATTGGAGTGCCGGAAATGATAAACCAATGAGTTTAGCCGCCGATGGAATAATATCCCTTGTAAATAAATCAGCGGGATACCCTGACGATGGCTATGCCTGGTACACCATAAGGTCGTGGATATTTGATTATTTGAGCAAGCGCAAAGATTTGATTGAGCCTTAAATCTGCTTCTTCGTCTTGACTGTTTTCTTCTTTTTCAGAGGGCGATATTTCAAGACCGTATCCACAACCTGCTCAAATGTCATCGGATAGAGCGTAAGTTTGCTTTGGTATTTCTTTGGCTGGCGCTTCATTTTGTGAGCCTTTCATACGTCAAACGCTTGCCAGCGACCGCGCTAACGAAGCTGTCCAAACGGTCCCAGGTATGGCGTTTCACATTCCCTTCATTCAAACGGAATGTAAACTCGTCCACGTAACGGCCAATGTGCTTTTTGCTGGCATGGTGATAAACGCCGTGTAATCCGCGCTTCAGGACAGCGAACACGCTTTCGATGCCGTTTGTCGTGACGCCCTTGCGCGAGTATTCGCCCTTGCTGTGGTTCACTCGTTCGTGCAGGTAGGAGCGACCGACGCGGGTATACGCCGCGAACTCATCAGTGTGAATGGTTGCGCCGGGTGCGACGTTATCGCGGATGGCCCTTTCAATCGTCATTGCACTAACCGTCTGGGGCAGGACGGCTTTGGTTCGTCCGCCGCGTTCTCGCAAACCGACGATTGCTGTTTTGCGCGGGATATCTCCGTCACCGTACATCCGGTCCTTCATGTGTTTATTTTGTTCTTTGCCGCCGATATAGACCTCGTCCACTTCGACGATGCCTTTGAGCATAGCCAAATCTTTGCCGCAAGCCTCTCGGAGACGCTGCAAGACAAACCAAGCCGACTTCTGCGTGATGCCGATTTCCTTGCCCAGTTGCAGACTAGAGATGCCCTTGCGGGCGGTTACGAGCAAGTACATTGCATAGACCCACTTGTGCAGCGGGACATGCGACCGTTCAAAGATTGTTCCAGTCCGAACGGTGAAGTCTAGCTTGCAAGCGTTGCAACGGTAGAAGCCGTCTTTGCGGACGGTTATCCGTGAACCTTTTTGGCATGTTGGGCAGACAGGACCCTTGGACCAGAGGCGCGATTCAAGATATTTCCGAGCGGTCTCAACATCAGGAAACTTTTTGAAGAGTTCGAAGGTGCTTATTGTGCTTCGGCTCATTAAGTTGCCCTCTCTGAACCAAAGTATGCCTCAAAAATTCAAGGGAGTCAAGTATATAATTCCCGAATTTCGTTGTTGACACCGATCGCGCCACGTGCTATTCCCTCATTCAGATTTGATGGTTGTTTTTTGTACCAGTTGGGTTTGCAAGGCGTTCGAGGCAATCATAGCTCTTGCCATAGCATAAAGAGTTTACTCAGCAACACCCCACCCCACCCCGGGAGGTGATAACCAGTCTGGTTGTCACCTCCCTTTTTATTTTCCGGGAAGGTTCACTGGGGTTTGCCCCCGCTGCGGTCCTGTCCCGCTACCCCTGGAATTGAAAGCTAAATAATTGAATTCGCGGCAATTGCAGGGCAGACACGGGAATGCGGTGCGGTGATTCAGCCATTCTTTTTCACATCCAGACTTCTGGCGGACCAGTCGTCCGGGGGAAAGCTGATGCGCCAAAAGTCAGGATTGGAGGTTACAAATTCGAAGGCCGTGCTGAATTTCCCGGTCCCTACCGGCTTGACGAGCATGACCTTGCAGTGGATGGTCTCCGCGGTGCGCACGTTTTGTAATGTGACGGTCTGGCCCTGCTCGAGTAAAGCAGCCATTTCCACGAGGGCGCCGTGGGCATTCACAACAATGGTATGGGTTTCTTCGCTAAACGAAGATTGATTTGCCAGCTTTCCCGCTACGATCACGCGAACCTGAAGAAAAAGGCGCTGGCTGCGCCGCCGGGTCAAGGTGGAATTCATTGGTGGCGGGCCTCACGAATTGCGGCGATTCCCGGTTGGCAAGGCATGCAGTTCTTATAGCATGCGATCCTCTGCCAACAGAAATTTTAAGGCCGGATTGTATATCGAATTGTAACAACCTTTGCAGAACGTACCCGATTCGCAAACAACCTCGGACGGATGAGGGTTTGCGCGCCTTGGAATTACCGCATGGCTAGAGACTCTTTTTCTCGTAATTTTCCAAGTCGTTTTTCGGCGTACAGAGTACGGTCGGCGCGATCCAGAAATTGCTCCAGGGTCTCGCCTTTCTCGTAGGCCACCCATCCGGCCGAGAAGCAGATGGGAATTTTTGTGCCGTCGTATTCGGTTTCCATCGGGCGCATTCTGTCCAGAAGCATTTGGACGCGGCTGGCGTCGCACTGGGGAAGCAGGATCAGGAATTCGTCTCCACCCATGCGCGCAGCGATGTCAGACTTTCGGGTAGCGGACTGCAAGCGCCGGGCGAACTCCTTGAGCACATGGTCCCCCGCGGAATGACCGTAGGTATCATTGATTTGCTTGAATTTGTCGAGGTCGAAGGTGATGACGGTCAATGGATGACCGTAGCGCGCGGAACGCGCCGCTTCAGATGCCAGCCGCTGCTCGGCAACCCGACGGTTATACAGCCCGGTGAGGGAATCGACCAGTGCGAGACGCTCGAATTCCTCCGCGCGCACCTGCAGAATCCTCATCTCCTGGATCTTCCTGGAGAAATCCCTCCGCAGCCGCTTTACGGTGATCTGCTGGTAGATGGTATAAGCGTTGAAGATGAGCACCAGCCCGATCAGTCCACGAACGGCGCGATTCAGGCTGGACTGAAAAAACGGGTCGTCGACCTTAATCAAGCCGGGGAAACTCATGGTGAACACCGCAAAGGTGAGTAGCAGCATGACGACAACGGCCATGCTCCACAGCCACCAGTCGCGGCGTTCCAGTTTGCTTAGCTTCGCCTGCAATTCGGGCAGACTCTGCTGTGAGGAAGGATCACCTGGTTGCGTGTTCGGCGAGAGAGCGGATGAACTCATGGATGAGACGAGCCCCGGGCGAAATCACCAGAATTGAAAGTCGCACAATTATAGATGTTACCAGGAAGGGCAGATCGAAGAAATCCGCGCCGCGTACCGCATCCTCCACTACACCCCGGTACAGAACGCTTGCGAAAAACAGCTATCCGCCTTTTTTAAGTTCGGCGAGAACCATCTTGGCCACTTCTCGCAATGTCTCAAACACGCCCTGACCGGTGATGGCGACGCCCTCGGTTATGGGCTCGCCCTTCACCCGAAGTTGCTTGGCCAGCTCTTCCACCGGCAGTACGCCGGGAAGATCGCGCTTGTTCAGTTGCAGCACATAAGGGATGGTCGTGAAGTCCAGTTTGTGTTCCCGGAGGTGTTCGCGCAAATTCTCAAGCGTTTCCAGGTTGGCGTCCAACCGTTCTTCCTGGGAATCGGCGACAAACACGACTCCATCGGCACCTTTCAGGATCAGCTTGCGGCTGGCCTCATAAAACACCTGCCCCGGAACGGTATAGAGATGAATTCGGGTCTTAAATCCGCGTACCGTTCCCAGGTCGATCGGTAGAAAATCGAAGAAAAGGGTGCGGTCCGTTTCCGTCGCCAGGGAAATCATCTTGCCCTTTTGTGCGGTCCCGGTATGGTCATAGATCCACTGCAGGTTGGCTGTCTTTCCGCCCAGACCTGGGCCGTAGTAGACCAACTTGCAATTAATCTCGCGCGCAGGAAAGTTAATAAAAGGCACAGTTGTCCGGATGACCCGGATCTTATTTTATAGCACACGCCCGAATGCTGGCCAATCCTCAAACCAGAGCATGTTGCTCGCCATGCACCAGTTGGAATCCGGCCAGGACGGGATTCTGAAATCCGTAGGCGCACCCATATACGGTAGTGATCGCCGGCGAACTCTGGTTGCATCGCGGGGCAGACGAAGGTTCCATCCAACCCCGCACTGTTCGTCAGCATCTCTGCGGGGGACTCCAAGCCAGGCATCTTTGAAGAGTCCAAACCCTTTGTTTTGATGAATGTTTTCATTGCCGAAAAAGAATCGGGTTGGTCTATACTCGGGTGCTCAATTTTTATCGAGGAGAAAACGAGACATGAGAGGCTTTCTCATTGGTGTGCTGGTTGGCGTCGTGCTCTTCGCCGGAGGGATCTACTACTATTTCGCTTCAGGAACAGCGCCGGCTGCGGTTTCAGATCCACCAATGATGATGGAGCGCAAGATGGCAAGCAAGTCGCTCGATGCCCACATTGAAAAGGCGAACGTTCCAGCCCCTCCGATGCAGCCGACGGAAGAGAATTACGTAGCGGCCGCCAAGCTCTACAAGGACCAGTGTGCGGGATGCCACGGACTCCCCAATCAGCCTGCTCCCGCAATCGCCGGTAATATGTTTCCCGACGCGACGCTCATGTTCAAGGGGAAGGGTGTAACGGACGATCCCCCGCAGGAGAGCTACTGGAAAGTAAAGAACGGCATTCGCTTGACGGGGATGCCGACGTTCAAAGGAATCCTCGACAACACCCAAATGTGGCAACTGGCTCTCTTTGTGGCCAACGCCGATAAGCTTCCGGACTCCGCGAAGACGATCTTGGCCGAATCGGCGGCTCCGGCCGCAGGCATGCCCATGATGCCGCCAGCTGGCGCGAAGTCCGCTGCGCCCATGAAGTAATCCCATCACTCCCCTGGGGAAGCTTTGAAGAGCCCCCCAGGGGGCCGGCAGCTGCGTTGACGATACATAGCGTGTCTGTTAGACTCCGCCCAATGGCCCGTAGTGAAAAGCCGACAAAACGTAGCAGGACTGGAGCAAGCGCTCCTTCCAGAAGTCGTAAGGCATTGAAAAGTAAAGAAGATAGTAAAGTCGCAGCGCATGCGGAAGCGGTTCGTCAAATGGTGGACCCTCAATTCGAACAACAGCTGAAATTGTACGAGCAGGCCGTTCAGAATTTTCATCAGCAAAAATTTGTCAAGGCCAAAGAATTGCTAGAGAAGGTTGAATCCGGCCCAAGCAAGGAATTGGCGGACCGCGCGCGAGTGCATCTGCGCATCGTTGAGCAGCGCATGGCCAAGCAGGCCGTGCCTTCCGTGCGCACTCCGGAGGAACATTATCAGTCCGGCGTGGCCATGATGAATCTGGGACGCTGGGACGAAGCGCGCGAACATTTGCTTCGGGCGCGCAAGCTTGCTCCAAAGGCCGATTATGTTTTTTACGCGATGGCCGCACTGGACTGTTTAACGGGAGAAGCGGAATCGGCGATGGAAAATTTGAAAGTGGCGATTCAGTTGCGCCCGGAAAACCGCTACCACGCCCGCAACGACGAGGATTTTGCGTTTCTGCAGGAAGATCCCCGCTTTACTGAATTGCTATATCCAGAGCGCGAAGCTTCCGGCGCCTGATCCAGTTGTGCCGCGAGTCTGCAACATGGCGATGCAATCCCGATGAAAATTAAAACGCGCCGTCCGGCCGCGATTCCCGGTGGAGTGCGTGTGGTTGCCATTGGCGGCGGTACCGGCCTGTCCACGTTGCTGCGCGGGCTGAAGCACTTTGTCGCGCGGCGCAGGCACGAGTCGGAGCGCCACCCCATCAGCGATCTTGCCGCCATCGTGACGGTCACCGACGATGGCGGAAGCTCCGGGCGGCTGCGCCGTGAATACCGCGTGCTTCCTCCGGGAGATATCCGCAACTGCATGGTTGCGCTGTCGCAGGATGAAGCTTTGCTCGGACGGCTTTTTCAATATCGATTTCATGCCGGGAGGGGCTTGCGGGGACATAGTTTTGGTAATTTGTTTCTTACGGCTCTCAGCCACGTGACCGGCGATTTTGCGGAGGCTGTTCGAGTCAGCGGCGAGGTCCTGGCAATTCGCGGGCGAATCTTTCCGACAACGCTCGAGAATGTTTCGCTCGAAGCGGTAATGGAGAATGGAAGAATCGTTCTGGGTGAAACACGTATTGCCAAGAGCGGGACCAAAATTCGACGGTTGCGCTTGCGGCCTCGCCGGGTCCGCCCGCTCCCGGAAGTCCTGGAAGCAATCCGGCAGGCGGATCTGATTCTGATTGGACCCGGTTCTCTCTACACCAGCATCCTGCCAAACCTGCTGGTTTCGGGCGTGGCTGAAGCGATCGAGAAGTCCTCGGCAACGCGTGTGCTGATCGCCAATCTGATGACCCAGCCGGGAGAGACGCCGGGATATTCGCTGGCGGACCACGTGCGGGTGATTTACAGCCACACGCGGCGGAAATTGATTGATTGGGTGGTGGCCAGCAATCAAATTGTCTCGCCCGAAGTGGCGAGACGCTACCGCGCGCGCGGCGCTGAGACTGTGCGCGTTGACCTCCAGGACCTGCAACGCATCGGTGTGCGCTGCCTGCTCGATCCTCTGCTCGAGGAACACGGAGTCGTGCGGCACAACTCCGCGCGCCTTTCGCAGGTCCTCATCGAAGAGTTCGTCGAACGACGCCCGCCGCACAAGTGAAGCATGCGGATTCCCCGCGCGCCTCGCTGTCTCGTAGTTTTTTGAAATTCTGAAGGCTGGTTCGGAATCCTGACGAATACCTCTCCTTGCGCGGCGCGAGGTTTGATTCGTATACTGGCCACGGCTGGCCTCTTCGCTGAAATAATTTGCGATGCGGCCATCATCAACGCGTGGGGGTTGTTCCGCAGGTCGCGAAGGCGGCCCGCCGGATCTGTGAGGAGCGTTCCATGGCCACGCTTGCCGTACAAAACGAATTTAATGTTTACGAATCCGCGGATGCACGCTTTGAATCGGCCGCTCGCAAGTTGGGCTCGAAGAGGGGGTGTACCGCTTCCTGAAGTATCCCAACAAGGAAATTACCGTTTACATTCCGGTGATGCTCGATAACGGCCACCTGGAAGTTTTCATCGGCTATCGCGTGCACCATTCCATCGTGCGCGGTCCGGGCAAGGGCGGAATTCGCTTCGCGCCGACGGTGACGTTGGACGAAGTTCGCGCGCTGGCCAGCTGGATGACCTGGAAGTGCGCGGTGGTCAATATTCCTTTTGGCGGCGCGAAGGGTGGAGTGATCTGCGATCCCGGCAAACTGTCACGCGGCGAACTGGAGCGCATCACGCGCCGGTACACGGCGGAACTGATCGAGTGGTTCGGTCCCGAGCGTGATGTCCCCGCACCCGATCTCGGCACCAACGAACAGACCATGGCCTGGATCATGGACACGTATTCGATGCACGTGCGGCACACGGAAACCGCCGTGGTGACTGGAAAGCCGATTGATCTTGGCGGATCGCGCGGCCGGCACGAAGCCACCGGGCGCGGCGTGCTTATCAACTGCGACCGCGCGCTGGCCAAATTCCGCATGCTGCGCGTAAACACCCGCGTCATTATCCAGGGCTTCGGCAATGTTGGTTCAATGGCCGCCAAACTTCTGCACGAAGCCGGCTACAAGATTGTTGGCGTCGCCGACGTTCACGGTGCGCTGTACAACGAAAGCGGTTTTGACGTCCCCGAATTACTGGATTGGGTGAACGTCGCAGCATCAACCCCTGCCGGACTTCCCGGAGGCGGCGCCAAAATGACGCGCAGCCGAAATCCTTTTCCAGCCGGCGGAAATTCTCATTCCCGCGGCCGTCGAAAATCAGATTACCTCCGAAAACGCGCACCGCTTGCAGTGCCGCATCCTGTGCGAAGGCGCCAACGGACCGACCACCATTACTGGCGGACGAAATTGTGGATCGCAAAGGGATCTTCGTGATTCCCGACATTCTGGCAAACGCCGGCGGCGTAACGGTGAGCTATTTTGAGTGGGTGCAGGACCGCCAGGGCTTTTTCTGGACCGAGAAGGAAGTGAATGACCGGCTGAGGGAAGTGCTCGAGCACGGATTTGAGGAAGTCGTGCGTTACGCCGAGGCCCATCAAGTGAACAATCGCGTCGCCGCCTACATGCTGGGAATCGATCGCGTCGCTTTTGCGTTAAAGGAGCGTGGAATTTACGCCTGACCGGAGTACTATATCGCGGCCTGTCCGCTTGCCTCTAAGAATCCGCCGCTCGCCGGACAGCTGCAATGACAGCGAGGTTGCCAGCAACCGCCCTTAACTCTAAACGATGATTGCCGATTCCATCTCTCCGGGTAATGTGAAGTCCGAGGACGAACACCGTCGCGACATTTGCGCGGTGGGCCGTTGGATTCATTCCCGCTCATTTGTCGTTTCCACCGACGGAAATATTTCCGTGCGCCTCGATTCGCGCCGCGTCCTTACTTCGCCGACGGGCATGAGCAAGGGCATGATGCTCCCCGACGACCTGGTCATCACCGATCTGCGCGGACGAAAACTGGCCGGGCGCCGCGAAGCTTCCTCGGAACTGGCCATGCACCTTTTGATTTACAACCGCCGCCCCGAAGTTTATTCCGTAGTCCACGCGCACCCGCCGGCGGCAACCGCTCACGCCGCAGCAGGAATTCCCCTGAATAAGGCGCTGCTCAGCGAATTGATCATCGCGCTCGGCTGCATCCCGGTGGCGCAATACGGCACGCCCGGCACGCAGGAACTTTCCGATGCGCTGGAGCCCATGGTGCAGCACTATGACGCCATTCTGCTGGCCAATCACGGCGTGGTGACCTGCGGCCCTGATTTGCTGAACGCCTTTTTTCGCATGGAGACGGTCGAGCACTTCGCTCAAGTGTCGTTGATGACGGAGTTGCTCGGCAAACAAGTCTTGCTTTCTGGGCGCGATGTGGAAAAATTGCTCGTCGCGCGAGCGCGCTACGGTACGACGACGGCATCCGCAGTGGTACCAGGCTGTCCGATCACGAGCGACAACGCGGGAAGCGGCGAGCAGCGGCCGGAACGCATCTCGGTGACGCGCGAAGAACTGGAAGCATTGATTGAAGAAGCGGTGCGCAAGGACCGTGCGTTGCGGCAAGCTTAACGGCGGCGATTGCGTTTCAGGCCATCGGATTTCTGAGCACGAGCGCCGGCCGGAATTTTTTCGCGGCTGGCCACGGAGGAAAAAACATGGGCGAAGCACTCGGCATGATCGAGACCCGCGGCCTGGTGGCGATGATTGAGGCCTCGGACGCGATGGTCAAGGCGGCCAAGGTCACGCTCGTCGGATGGGAAAAAATTGGCGCGGGTTACGTAACCGCGATGGTGCGCGGCGACGTTGCCGCCGTGAAGGCGGCGACGGACGCGGGAGCGGCGGCAGCGCGACGCGTCGGAGAGTTGGTTGCCGTGCACGTGATCCCACGCCCGCATCAGTCGCTGGAAGAAGTCCTGCCCATTGGTAAGACGCCGGTGGGCGTCTAACGATAAATACTCCGTGATTCTCGCCCGCATCGTCGGCACCGTAGTTTCGACGCGCAAAGATGCGCGCCTGGAGGGCAAGAAGCTGCTGGTGGTGAAACCGATTTCGCCCCAGGGGAATGATGAGCCCGGCTACATGATCGCTGTCGACACAGTGGATTCCGGCTTTCGGGAAACCGTCCTGGTGGTAACGGGAAGCTCCGCACGCAACGCCGCGGAATGCAAGGACCGTCCCGTGGATGCCGCGATCGTGGGCATCGTCGATGAAGTGATGCTCGATAGTTTGCACGAAGCCGAACTGGCCGCCGCGAGAAAGAAATAATATGCACCTGGGACGCATCATCGGAAACGTAGTCTGCACCATGAAGGATCCTGCGCTCCATGGCCAGAAGCTTTTGATTGTTCAGCCGCTCGACCGCAAAGGCCGCGACAAAGGCTATCCACTGATCGCTCTCGACGCCGTGGGCGCAGGTACAGGAGAAACCATCTACTGGTGCCGCGGCAAGGAAGCCAGCCTTCCGTTCCTTCCCAAGGATCTGCCCACCGAAGCGACCATTGTAGGCATCGTCGATTCCGTGAATATTCCTTCCTAGCGCCGCATTCCTGAAATAGCAAGCCACGTGGCTTCATATTGCACGATTTGGATTCAACTTATGGTTTAAGTGGCGCAGGCTTCAGCCTGTGGGGGCGGCCTTGCAAGGACAAAAATCCACAGGCTGAAGCCTGCGCCACTTAAACGTTCACGGGCGTTCCTATTCATAAGATTCGCGAAGCGGCGATCTCGTCCTGATTTCGTGCTTTTTGCTTTTGCTTTTGCGCACTACACTTCTCCGCATGCTTATCGGCCGGGTGATCGGAGACGTCGTTGCGACGCAGAAAGTAGCCTCGCATGAAGGCCGCAAGATTCTCGTCGTCCAGCCGCTTCAACTGGACGGCAGCGATCGCGGTGAGCCCGTGCTAGCTCTCGATGCCGTGGGCGCTGGAATCGGCGAGCGCGTCTTGTTCACTACCGAAGGATTCTCGGCGATGACCGCCGTTGGCCGGCCAAACTCTCCCATCGACGCCGCCGTCATCGGCGTGATCGATACCGTTGATCTGCACGACCACTAGCTACGCGGAATAGAATCCAAAAAGAAACACAGATGGACGCTGAGAACGAGAGATTAAGCCAAATGACCAATGCTAATAACGCTTATCCATTTCCAGGCGTCTCGTTGACACCCTGCCAACGCGCCGCCATAATCGCCAGCGGGTTGACACGAGATGATTGCGCAGCTTCGCGGAACGCTGGACGATAAACGGCCGAACCAGGTGCTGGTCGACGTCGGCGGTGTGGGCTACCTGGTGCACATTCCTCTGTCGACGTTTTACTCGCTGGGCGAACTTCACTCCAACGTTACGCTGCTCATTCACACGCAGGTGCGCGAAGACGCAATTTCTCTCTATGGTTTTTTGAGCGCCCGTGAGAAACATTTATTTGAGCTGCTGATCTCATCGTCTGGCGTTGGCCCTGTCCTGGCGTTAAAAATTCTTTCCGGCATGAGCGTCGATGATCTTGTGCCCGCTGTCCGCTCGGGTGATCTAGCGCGGCTAACTCGTATTCCGGGAGTTGGCCGCAAGACGGCCGAGCGCATGATCGTCGAACTGCGCGACAAACTCGCAGCCATGGGAATTCCCGAAGACGCGCACAAGCCAGTCACGACAACGGGAACGGCGGGCGACGTGGTGTCCGCGCTCCTCAATCTTGGCTATGATCAGCACGCCGCCGAACAGGCCGTCGAGCGAGGCGGCAAGAACGGCGCCTCTGAAACATTTGAAACTTTACTTCGCGGCGCGCTGCAACAGCTAACGGCGCCCGCGCAATCAAGCGCGCGCGCCGCCAGGTAATCAGCGCGCGCGATACACGAACACCACCCAGGACGCTGGACACGGCATAGAAGAAATGACTTCCGGAACAGGACGAGAGCCGAGAATGGAGCAGTCTCCGCGTCGCATCATCACCGGCGCGGCGCTGGATGAAGACGCGCGCATTGACGCTAGCGTTCGTCCGCAGCGTTTTGCGGATTACATCGGCCAGTCCCGCGTGAAGGAAAATATCGAGATTGCCATCCAGGCGGCCCGCAGTCGCGGCGAAGCGCTCGATCACGTTCTGCTCTACGGTCCGCCGGGCCTGGGAAAAACCACGCTGGCGCAGATCATTGCCAGCGAACTCGCCGTGACGATCAAAACCAGTTCAGGACCGCTTCTTGAACGCAAGGGCGACCTGACCGCGATCCTCACCTCGCTCGAACAGCGTGAAGTATTTTTTCTGGATGAAATTCACCGTTTGGTGCCTGCCATCGAAGAAGTTTTGTATCCCGCGATGGAGGATTACCGCATCGATCTGGTTATCGGGCAGGGCGCGGGCGCCCGAATCCATCCGTTCATTCTGAATCGTTTCACGCTGATTGGAGCGACAACGCGCGCGGGCCTGGTTACGGCGCCGCTGAGGTCGCGCTTTGGCATCGTGCACCGGCTGGAGTTTTATACGCCGGAAGATCTGGTCACGATCGTTCGCCGCTCGGCGTCCATCCTGGGAATCGCCGTGGATGATGATGGCGCGTTTGAGCTTGCGCGCCGCAGTCGAGGAACGCCCCGCGTAGCCAATCGTCTGCTCCGCCGTGCCCGCGATTTCGCGCAGGTACGCGCGCAGGGCCATATCACGCTGTCTGTGGCGAAGGAAGCCCTGCAGATGCTCGGCGTTGACGAGCATGGCCTCGATGAAGTCGATCGCACCCTGATGCTCACCATTCTGCAGAAATATGCCGGCGGCCCGGTGGGTCTCGGCACCCTGGCCGCTTCCATCAGAGAAGAGGAAGATGCCATCGAGGAAATATACGAGCCATACTTAATGCAGCTCGGCCTGCTGGATCGCACCCCGCGAGGGCGCGTGGCAACGGCGCTGGCTTACAAACATTTTGGCCTCGAACCGCCGCGCCGCCAGCCTGCGCTCTTCTGAATGGACGCGGCAGATGAACATGGATCCGCACCAACAAATGCATGATTCTGGAATCATTGCTAAAGCCGGGTAGCGCAGGCTTTAGCCTGTGGGGTTGGTCGGAGTGCGATCACTTCTGCTGCAACCAAATTCCACAGGTTAAAGCCTGCGCTACCTGTCATTTTATCCGTGCGAATCCGTGTGCATTCGTGGTTTCATTTTCTGACATGGCAGACGCTAATCCAATTTATCTTTCGCTCGGCTCAAACCTCGGCGATCGCGCGGCCAATCTGGAACGCGCCATCGCCGCATTGCCAGAGGCCGGGCTGAAGATTTTGCGCCGCTCTTCTCTGTATGAAACCGAGCCTGTTGATTTTCTCGAACAGCCATGGTTTTTGAATTGCGCCGTCGCCGCCGATACTTCGCTTGCGCCGCGACAATTGCTCGAAAGGCTTCAGGGCATCGAACGCGATTTCGGCAGCAAGAAGTTGATCCCGCGCGGTCCGCGACTGATCGATCTCGATGTTCTCTTCTACGGCACGGAAGTGATCCACGAAGCCGGAATGGAAATTCCGCATCCGCGTCTCGCGGAACGCCGGTTCGTGCTCGTTCCTTTAGCGGAAATCGCGCCTGAATTGCAACATCCAACCTCGTGCAAAACAGTTGCGGAGTTGTTAGCGGAAACGAAAGATCTGAGCGTGGTGCGACGCTGGCAGCCCGGAGCACTCTCCGCCGGTCCTTAGTTCATCGTTGATTGCCGCGAATTTCGGTATGCGGAGGGAATCAGAATCGGTTCGTTTCGGGATTCTTCTTCTTTTTCAGTTCGCGCTGTTCTTTTTCGCTTTTCTCATATTCCGCTATCTCTTCATCGGTCATTACGTACTCGTCGCGCTTGGCGAACATGTTGGTGTTGCGTTGCGCAAAGGCGTTACCGGATTCGCGGCCCTCTCGGCCTTCCTTGCGTTTGCGCTCGGACAACGTGGAATCGTGGCGCACCCTGCGAATCGGATTCGCCAGCGCCGCGGCTTCCATCAGCAGATCACTCACTTTTTCCAGCAGATCGTGGAATTGAAATGGTTTTGCAACGTACGGCAACCTGTCGCGCTCGAAAGCCGGGAGGGCTTCCGGCGCTGCCGATTCGGGCACCACAAAAAGCACCCGCGCGCGGACTTTTCCGTCCTCGACCGCGGGCGCCAGCGCTAGTTCCCGCAGCGTAAGGTAAACCGGGCTGCTCATACCGATCATCGCAATGTTGACGATCACCAGAGACCATTCCCCGCTGGAGAGTTCCCCGAGGGCCTGGCCGACGACCGGCACGACTCGCACGTACCAGCCCTCCGAGTCCAGCAGCTGGCGTAACGCCGACTGGTTGGCCTCGTCGTCTTCGATAATCAGGATGCCGATCTTGGGCAAGTGCTTCCCGCTCCCTGCGGCTCCTTGAGTATAGGCTTCGCTGCGAAGGGATATTGGCGCGCTCTAGCGCTCATGGACTCAAAGGTCACCTACCCACTTTGGAGGGCGAAATAACCGGTCCGCAGGATTGTTTTCGGCAAATAAAAAGCGAACAAAGTGCTTGACAAGGCGAACAAAAAGCGAAATACTTCTTTCGTGCTTCCCGAGACGGGTTATGGCGATTGCAAATTCGATTCCCGCGTCCGCCGAGAGCCTTCCTCCTTCGAGGAAGGCTGCACGCAAACGCAGGGTCGAACTCACACCCACCTTGTTCCCCGACGTCCCGACCCAACGGGACAGCCGGCCGGATGCCCTGCTGCCACCAGGGCACGCGCCCGAACGCATCGGCATCGCCCGTCTCGCTTTCTCCTCTCCGCTGGCTGACGCCAAGCGCGGTACGGAATATTTTTTATTGCCGGTGAAATCCATTCTGAATCATTGCGATTCAACCCGCGTACCCTTTTCCTGGACGGTGAACCCTTATCGCGGTTGCGAATTCGGCTGCCAGTATTGCTACGCGCGCTACACCCACGAGTACATGGAACTCGATGGGCAGGACTTTGAGAAAAAAATTTACGTGAAGCAGGATGCCGGGCCGTTGGCATCAAGGGATCTGGGCAAGGAAAAAGTGCAGGGCCAGCATATCGCGATCGGAACTGCCACTGACCCCTACCAGCCGGCGGAACGCGAGTTCGGCGCGACGCGTAGCATTCTTGAACAGATGTCGGCACGCAACGGCCTGAGCATCTCAATCACCACGAAATCCGATCAGGTTCTGCGCGATGTAGACCTGCTGCGCCGAATCGCGGAACATTCCAACGTCTCCGTGAACCTGAGCATTACCACGCTGCGCACGCGCCTGGCACGTATTCTGGAGCCGCGCGCGCCGCGCCCCGATCTGCGCATTCGTGCCGTTCAGGAATTGCGCCGCGCTGGAATCGCGGCCGGCGTCTTCGCCATGCCGATCTTGCCGGGGATTACCGATCGCGAGGAAGATCTGGATGCGCTGGCCCGGGCGGCGCGTGACGCGGGCGCGCAATGGTTTGCGGGCAGCGTGCTGTTCCTGATGCCGTCGGCGCAGAAACAATTTCTGCCGTTTGTGGACGCGAAATTTCCCAAACTCGCGCGCCGGTACCGCGAATGGTTTTCCCGCGAAGCCTATGCACCGGAAACCTATCGCCATGAAATTGCCGAGCGAGTGCGTGCGCTGCGCAAGAAATACGGCTTGGGCGTTCGCCCTTTGGATCCGGGACGCCAGCCGGCGCCCGAGAGGCAGTTAAGCCTGGGACTTGAGGTTGCGTAGGATGGGCCTTAGCCGGTCTGATTTAGATTTCGCTTAGGCATGAACGAAACCAGAAAGGCTGAAGCCTATCTAAGGGAGAATGATCCGCGGCTCTTCCTTGGCGGCAGCGACCGCGCTTGCGGGGAATTGCGATTTCAAAAATTCGATAAATGCGCGCGTTCGCGGCCGCCCGTTGGAGCGCAATCGCCCAAACCGCAAAAAGAAAACCAGCAGCTGAAAAATTTCCGTATCTTTCACGGGCGGAAACTCCGGATGGTCCGCCAAATGTTTCTTTTCGTCTTCGATGAATTTAGCGAGCGCGGCATACAGCCCCGCAGCTACCGGTATCTCTGGCGGCTTTTCGTAGTAAATGCCGGAAAGAAGAGTGCGGCGAGTCTCCGCCAGGGCCTGCACTGCGGTGAAGACATCGCAATCGTTCAGGAAGCGCTGCTCAGCCGCGTACATGACGACGGTGTAACCGAGCCCTGAAAGCATGGCCTGCCGCGTGTGAATCAGGTCGGAGGCAAACGACACGTCCGGGAACGGAACCTCGCCGTCGGCGATCGATTTGGGATGGTCCTGCTCCCAGCGATGCGCCGCGGTCAAGTACGCGCAATCGCTCGGGCAGTCGATGGTCACTTCGCGTTCGGTGCCGCAGTCGATTGCGCAGATTTTTTCACCTTTGGCCGGGCAATAGCGTTCGGCGCGCCGTTTGTTGCAGATCGGACAGATTTTTTTATCAGCCACTCGGGTACGCCCCGCGAAAGTGTCGCGGCGCTCTCCTGAATTTTCCAAGTTTTACAACGATTACGAACTGTGGCGCTATTCTGAAACTTGCACAAACTCGAGCCGGTTTCCCCAGGGATCTTCGGCGTAGAACCGGCGCGCGCCGGGAAGATTGTCATCCTCGGAAATCCTTACGCCCCTGCCGGTCAGCAGGTCGCGCAATCCGTCCAGATCTGGCATGGCAAAGGCCGGATGCGCTTTCCTGGCCGCCCTGAAATCGCGCTCCACGCCGATGTGCAATTGTTGCGAGCCGCACTCGAACCAGCAGCCGCCGCGAGCGCGTAGTGCTGGCGGCTTCTCCATTTCCGTCAATCCCAGAATCGATCCATAGAAATCCCGGGCTGCAGCTTCACAACCTGCCGGCGCCGCAATCTGAATATGATCGATGTGAGCCACGCGGGAATTCACACCGGCAGAGTACCACGTGCACGCAAACGATTTGAAATCGGAGCGTCTAGTAAACTGCCAATCGCCGGGCGCTTCGGCGTGGTGCCGCCCAAACGCAGCAACGCCCGCCGGTTGGCGCATCCGGTTTCGGATGCGCTAATCGCGGCGGGCGCGGAGTTTACTTCAGTGAATTGGGATCCGAATGATTCTTCGGGGATTTTTTCTCAAGCAGGGAGACGAGCTTTTGTCCGGACGGCGGCACCGGCACGGCTCCTCGGCGGACGATTTCTCTCGCGGTCAGATGTTTTCCGTAAAGTTTTTCGTTGGCGTCGTTGTCCGGCCGCAGGCTGGCGCCCTCAAGTGAAATGCCCGCGAACAAGCCGCGCGAACGCGAGTACGACAGAATTTCGGCGCGCATCGTGGCATCCGTGTTCGCCGAGGCGTCACGTCCTTTTGGTCCGGCCGCGGCGGCCATATCCGCGCCGAGTTTCACCTTGCTGTTCAGAAGCGCCGTAGCGCCGCGCGGGTTCATCACCAGCAGCACGAAATCGGTGGCTTGTCCGCCGAGTTGGAAACCAACGCTTCCCGCTTCCAGCGCCATCATCGACGGCGCGCTCCAGGGGCCGGTGAAATGCTCACCGCTGCGGCAGACCATCACTCCGCGTCCGTAGCTTCCACCGACGATGAACGCTGCTTTCAGCACGGAGGGGAAAACGATGACGCATTCCGCCTTGTCCAGTAGATCCTGCGGAATGTCATCCGGAATATTCATAATCTCATCCATTACCATGCCGGCGTTTTCCACACGGTCCGTTTCCTTGTCGTTGTCGGGACGCGCGGCCAGCAAGGGAGCGCCGGTGAGGACAAGAAGCATCCCGATCGAGAGCAGTTTTCGCATGAGTTCATTCCTCCTAGAGTTCGAGCCGGTAGAAATCGGGCTGGATGCCTTCGGTATCATATGACCTCTCCCAGCTTCGCGCAATGCGCGGATCAGCACCATCAGGCAAACGCTTGAGGGGTAGAGCGCGATGCGAACCGCAAAACGACATTCAGTTCCGGTTCCCGCAACCGCGTGGACTATAATCAGTCGATTTTTCTCCGCAAAGTTTTCACGGGAGCCGCTTGATGGAATCGAGGCGAAAGTTACCGGCACTCCTGGTTCGATGTATGGCGCTGGGCATGATTGTCTGGCTGGGAGCGGCGTATTCCGCAGCCCAATCGCGGCCTTCCAAGAAAACGAATGCGCGCGTGGGGCCGGTCAAAGTCAGGCCCGTGATGGGCGGGGACGTTGTGCGTTTCCAGCAGCGCGTCGAGGCCGCGCTTTCCGCCGCGGGGCCGGACAAAGGTGCCTGGGGAGTGCTGGTGGGCGACGCTGCCACGGGGGAAATCCTGTACGCCCGCAACCCCGATTCCTATTTCATGCCGGCGTCCAACGCGAAATTGTTTACCACGGCGCTCGCGCTCGCCACACTCGGTCCCGATTACCGCGTGCACACCACGGTCGCGTCGAGCGGCGCGATGGATGCGAACGGAGTGTTGAGCGGCGATCTTGTTCTTGATCGGCCGTGGCGACGCCAATCTTTCCAACCGCAAATTTCCATTTGAGAAAAGGGAAGAACGCGACGGGCCGCCGGAAAAAGTGCTCGCTGAATTCGCCGGCGCGGTGGCGGCGCGCGGCGTGAAGGAAATCACCGGCGATGTAATCGCCGATGACAGCATGTTCCGGCATGAAAAGTTTCCCAGCGGCTGGCTGGTTGACGATATTTTATGGTCCTACGGCGCCGCGGTTTCCGCGATCGCCGTCGATGACAATACGTTTACCCTGGATCTTCGTCCCGGTGTTCGCGAAGGTGATCCGGCGCGATATGACGCCGGACTCGCCGCCGACTTCTACACGGTCGAGAATTTGGTTCGTGACCTCCGCGCATGGCAGCGAAGAAAAACTGGCGGTAGCGCGCGATCCGGGTTCCCGCCTGATCTACGTCAGTGGCACAATGCCGCTGGATGCGCCCACTCGCCGACTCACGATCGCTGTCGAGGAGCCTGCCGAATACGCAGCGAATCTTTTCGCGCACCTTCTCGAAGCACGCGGCATAAAGGTTGATGGGCACCCGCGCGCGCGCCATGCCACGGAGGCCACCGCGGATTCTGCCGCACCGCTGGCGGTTCTGGCGGAACACACGTCCGTTCCGCTCTCGGACGAAGTTCGACTGACCAACAAGAATAGCGAGAACCTTCACGCCGAACTTCTCTTGCTGCTATCCGCGTTCGAAAAGGCCGGCGCTCGAAATTACGAAGACGCGGAGAAATTTGCGTCCGTCTTTTTCAAAAGCGCGGGCATTGCTGACGGCGACCTGGCGCTCAGCGATGGTTCGGGGCTGTCGCGGAAAGATCTGGTAACGCCGCGAGCCACCGTGCAATTGTTGCGTTATGCCGCGACGCAACCGTGGGGCGAGTTGTACCGTTCCACGCTGCCCGTAGCCGGTGAAGATGGAACGCTCTCTGAGCGCATGAAAAATACGCCTGCAGCCTCGCGCATTTTTGCAAAAACAGGAACCATCGGGCACGGCAACACACTTTCGGGCTACGCGACAACCTTGCGCGGCGAGCGGCTTGTCTTCTCGATCCTGGGAAACAACAACAACCTGCACGCGCAAGACGCTAACAAGGTAATCGACGCAATCTGCATCGCCATGGTCGAGGAATTAGGTCCAGGAGCAAAAGGAAAGTAGAAGACGTCCAGAGATTTGGCAGTATCGGCACTCTTGTGTGCTTCTCAAATGTTCGTGGGGCGCGCCTTCCGCCGCGACATTCAAAAGGAATGCATCGGGGCTTTTAGGACCTGAACTGCAATGATGCCATGACCGACCAAACAAGAATGATCACCGTCTTCGGAAGTTCGCGCCCGGAAGATGGGCACGCGGATTACCTGGAGGCGCTCGAACTTGGGCGCGCGCTCGCCGCGGCCGGTTTTGCCGTCTGCACGGGCGGCTACGGCGGGGTGATGGAAGCCGTGTCGCGCGGCGCCGGCGAATCAGGCGGACGGGTGCTGGCGGTGACGTCCAGTTTTTTCCTTCGAGCACCAATCGATGGGTGCAGGAAGAATCCCGCACGGCCACCTGGCAGGAACGCCTATTTGAGCTGGTACGGCTCGGCGACGGTTATGTCGCCTGCAAGGGAGGAACGGGAACGCTGGTGGAACTTGCCGTCGTTTGGGAGATGCTCAACAAAAAAGCGATGGCCGTGCGCCCATTTGTGGTCCTCGGAGATTTTTGGCAGCCGATCCTGGATCGTGTACGCGAGGTTGAGCGCGGGAACGCGTCCAGATGGGGTGAGTCGAGCGATCCACTCGTGCACCAGGCGCCCACTCCTGCGGAAGCCGCGCAGTTTCTGGCCTCTCGATTGGCAACCACCGAATTCGCGTGCGAACGAAACTTAGTCTGCATGACTTCGCCGAGAGATTGATAACCACGCAGCCGTACAATGCGAGGGTGACTTTGGCGTAGTCGTCGCCACACAACATGCGTCCGCGAAACTGCGGGGGTTACAGCCCAGCGCTTACGCAAACTTGCTAGAAACAAGGACCGACGAACGTGTCACGCACCGCGGAAGACATTCTCGAATTTGACCGGCTGCGCGATCTGCTGCGGCGCCAGACAACTTGCGCGCCCGGACGCGGCGCAGTGGACGCGCTTTCGTTTTCACAGGATCGTGCCGCGCTCGAATCCGCCTTCGTGTTGATTGGCGAAGCCATTGCCTTCCTCGGTGACGGCAGCGAAATGGGATTCGGTTCGCTCGCCGATCCCGCGCGATGGCTCGCGGAACTCGATGCGCCGGTGGCGGTGCTTACTCCGGCCATGCTGCTCGACGCGGTAACGCTCGCGGATACCGCTGCGCTTCTGCGTGATTCCTTCCGTGATAACGGGCGCGGTAGTTCCGGCGCCTCCTCGCGGCAATTTCCCCTGCTCTCGGCCCGGGCCGCGTCCGTTGCGGATCTTCGCCACCTTGCGGTCGCCATTCGCCGCGCCATTCTTCCCAATGGAGAAATTAGCGACGACGCTTCCCCGGAATTGAGAAGGATTCGCGTCAGCATGGGCCGCACGCGCGAGACGATTCAAAAAACTCTGCAGGCCATGCTGCGAGCTCGCACCGCTGACGCAGGGGAAGATTACGTCACGCTGCGCAACGACCGCTTCGTCATTCCCGTGCGTGCCGCCGAGCGCCGCCAGGTGCAGGGCGTGGTGCACGCTGCCAGCGCGACCGGGCAAACCGTTTTCGTCGAGCCGTTTGAAACCATCGAGCACAACAACCGCCTGGTGCAGCTTTCCGAGGATGAAGCGGCGGAGATCAACAGAATTCTCAGCGAATTGTCCGAGCGCCTGCGCGCCAATCTCGGTCCGCTGCGTTTTGCGGTAGAGGTGATCGCCGAGCTCGACTCCGTATTCGCACGCGCCCGCTTTGCGCGCGAATTCGACTGCACCCTGCCGAAGTTTACAAAGGTGATTCCCGGCGAGGCTTCGACCCCCGAGCAAAATCTGCGAGAGCAGCAGTTGCAAAGCGCAGACTGCGCTGAATCATTCTCGCTGGAATTAAAAGACGCGCGGCATCCCGTACTCGCTGACACTCTCCGCGCGCACGGGCGCGACGTCGTTCCCATGACCCTGGCCCTCGGCGGATCGAAGACCGTCCTCGTCATCAGCGGACCCAACACGGGAGGCAAGACGGTCGCCCTGAAAACCGTCGGCATCGCGGTGCTATCCGCACAAGCCGGGATCCCTGTCGCCGCGGACAGGGCGCGGCTTCCCATCGTCGATCGCGTCCTCGTGGATATTGGAGATGAGCAATCCATAGCCGCTGATCTTTCCACATTTTCCGCGCACATGCTCAATGTGCGCGCCATGCTCGAAGCCGCCACGCCTCACTCTCTGGTTCTGGTGGATGAACTAGGAACGGGGACGGCTCCGGAAGAGGGCGCGGCGCTGGCCGTGGCGCTGCTCGATGAATTCCGCGCGCGTGGCTGCCTGACGCTGGCCACCACGCATCACGATCGCCTGAAAACCTACGCGTCCACCACGCCAGGCGTGCTCAATGCCGCCGTCGAATTTGACGAAGTAAATTTGCGCCCGACCTACCGCCTGATGGTCGGCGTGCCTGGCGGATCGAGCGGCATCGATATCGCCAGGCGACTCGGTTTGCCGGCGCAGGTAATTGACCGGGCGCGCGCGCAGCTTTCGCCCGAGACGCACGAAGCGGCCGCGCTGATCGCCTACCTACACCGCAGCCGCGACGAACTTGAGACGCTGAAACGCGAAGCCGCCCGGGCCGCTCAGGAATTCGCCGAAGAAAAAAGGCGCTTGCAGACCGAATGGACCGAGCGGCAGCGAACGCGGATCAAGGAACTCGAGCAGCAATTTGCCGTCACCATTGAAAAACACGAAAAAGAAACCGCTCGCGCCATCGAGGCCGTCAAGGATCGCGAACTGCGCGCCCAACTTGAAAAGCAATCCCACAGGAAACTGGTGAAAGCGCGAGGGGAAGCGCGCGACGAGGCCGATGCCGCGACGGTTGCGCACCTGTCCGATTCGCAAGCCGACCTCGGCCGCGCCCCAGCGCCATCCGCCAGGCCCGTCGCACCGAGCGATCTGATTCCCGGCGCCCGCATTCGCGTGCGCGGATTGCCCACGCCGGTTACGCTGCGACGCCGGGACGAAACGACTGCCGAAGTCGAAGCAGGCCCACTACGGATGAAAGTCGCGCTCGCCGACATTACATCTCTCGTTGGTGAGGAAGCCGGCGGAAAGCGCGCGTTGCCGCAGGGAGTCACCCTGCGCACACAATCCTCCACCGAACCTATAGGTGGAGATATCAATGTCATCGGTCGCACCGTCGAGGAAGCCACGCGCCTGGTGGACAAGTTTCTGGATCAAACCGCGCTTTCGGGAACCTCGACGGTTCGCATTATTCATGGACATGGAACCGGCGCCCTTCGCCGCGGTCTGGCCGAATTTCTCAAGACTCATCCCCTGGTTGAAGCCATCCACTCCGAAGCCGAAGATCATGGCGGCGCTGCCATCACGATTGTTGAGTTGAAGGAGTAGTTGCGGCCTTGTTTTACGGCGCAAATCGTAGCGCGTTAGCAATCGCTCCTCCGCGTGTCCGTCAAAAATTCCAGCTATCGTTTTTGAATGTTCAAATAATTCGTTTCGGGATCGCGTCAAAGGACTACTCTAAAGATAGACATGCGAGTCCTGATCTCAGGCGCGGGAATTGCCGGACCGACTCTGGCGTACTGGCTTGCGCACTACGGACTCGAGCCCACCATCGTTGAAAAGGCGCCGGCGCTGCGAACCGGCGGCTATGTCATCGATTTCTGGGGCGCCGGTTTCGAGATTTCCGATCGCATGGGCCTGCTCCCTGAAATTATGAGCAAGGGATATCGCGTCCAGGAAGTAAGAGTTGTCGACTCCGGTGGGCACCGGGTCGCTGGATTTCCGGCCGCAGCCTTTGCCCGGGCGACTCACGGGCGCTACACCAGCCTTCCGCGCGGGGACCTCGCCGCTTCGATCTTCGGGAAAATCCAGGGCCGCGTCGAGACGATCTTTGGCGATAGCGTGACGGAAATTGAATCGTCTGAAAAAGTTGCTCGTGTCACTTTCGAAAGCGGCGCCCGCCGGGAGTTCGACGTGGTGGTGGGCTCTGACGGGCTTCACTCTCGCGTCCGCGAACTGATCTTTGGCCCGGAATCGCAGTTCGAAAAGTATCTGGGCTATAAAGTCGCTGCTTTCGAACGCGCAGGCTACCGTCCGCGGGACGAATTGAACTATGTGATGTTCACCGAACTCGGCCAGCAGGTCGCGCGCTTCGCCTTGCGCGACGATCGCACCATGTTCCTGTTCATTTTTGCGGACCCCTCGTTCGATCGCCGCGAAGAGGGCGACGTCCGAGCACAAAAAAATCTTCTGCGCAAACGCTTCGGTCGCAGCGGGTGGGAGTGCCCGCAAATTTTGGATCTGCTGGATGGCGACATCGATCTGTACTTTGACCGCATCAGCCAGATCCGAATGGCCCCGGCAGCCCAGGGGCAATGGTCGCGTGGCCGCGTCGTGCTCCTCGGCGATGCCGCCTTCTGCGTTTCGTTGTTGGGCGGGCAGGGATCGGCGTTAGCCATGGTAGCCGCGTACATTCTTGCCGGCGAACTTCAACGCGCGCGCGGAGCCCACGCCCGGGCGTTCGCGCGCTACGAGAAACTGTTCGGTCCGTTTGTGCTGAGGAAGCAGAAAGCCGCGCTGCGCTTTGCCGGAGCTTTCGCTCCGAAATCGAAATTCGGTTTGTACTTCCGCAACCAGGTGATGAATCTGATGAAGATCCCGTGGATCACGGACCTTGTGGTCCGCCGGGACATTGCCGACAAGATCGCGCTCCCCGATTATTGATGCATGTCGCCGGGAACCAGCCCATGGCCCGGGAAGGGAATGGAAATTCTTATATGCAACCAAATGGTTGCATGATTGTTCGGTCGCTGCTATTCTGCAACCAGGAGGTTGCCTATGAGCACGGACCGTATCGAGAAACAAATCCTCTTGCGCGCGCCGCGGGAGCGCGTGTGGCGCGCGATCAGCGACGCCAAGGAGTTTGGCATCTGGTTCGGAGTCGCTTTCGACGGGCCTTTGCCCCGAACACGCGGCTGACCGGAAAAATCGTTCCGACCAAGATGGACGAGAAAATCGGCAAGATGCAGGAGCCCTACACGGGCAAGGCCTACGACTGGACGGTGGAGCGCATTGAACCGATGCAGCGAATTTCTTTCCGCTGGCATCCTTACGCCTTGGAAGAGGGCGTCGACTATTCCAAAGAGCCGGCCACGCTGATTGAATTTGTGCTGGAAGACGCGCCGGGAGGAATTCTGCTGAAGATTTCGGAATCGGGGTTCGACCAGATTCCGCTGGCCCGCCGGGCCAAGGCATTCCAAGCAAACGAAGGCGGCTGGGAGATGCAGACCCGGCTCATCGAGAAGTACCTTGCCCAGATCGAATAACTCCGGCCGCGCACAGCACGCACCAAGTTCCGCTGCATTGTTTGCCGCCCTGGGCGATCGCACACGTTTGCGGGTTGTCGCGCGACTCTGCGAACGTGGGCCTATGTCCATCGCCCGGCTTACCGCGGGTTCACGGGTCACTCGCCAGGCGATCAGCAAACACTTGCGGATTCTTGAGAGCGCAGGACTCGTGCGCAGCAAACGTCGCGGGCGTGAGACGGTCTGGCGCTTGGAGAGGCAACGCTTGCAGGAAGCGCGCCATTATCTCGATTTGATTTCCATGCAGTGGGACCAGGCGCTCGGCCGGTTGCGCAAGTTCGTAGAGGAGTAAAACGAGGTCTGAAATTCAACAGGGGCGGACTTTACAGAAAGAATTCCGCCCCTGAGACGTTCCCTGCGCAAGCGGATTCCGCCGCTTTATCCGGCCACGCTTGCGGCAGACTGATAGGCATCCGCCATCGCCTTTGTGTCGGTATATTCCCGGAAGCTTACGACCTTCCCGTCGCGAATTGTGAACGACATGACCCAGTCCATTTCGAAAATTCGGTTTGTGGCCCTCACTTTTGAGCGCTCCCAACCGACCACCAGTACACGGTCTCCCTCGGCCACGAATTCGCGCGCTTGGAAATCCAGGATCTCCGCTTCGGTGGACAGCTTTTGAAAGAAGCTGGCGACTCCATCGCGACCCCGATAAGTGCCCGAGAGCGGCAATCCCACGCCGGGGCTGTTCCACTCCACGTCGTCCGCCATCAGCGCCAGCAGACCTGGAAGATCGCCTCGCCCAAAAGCCGCATATCCAGCTTTCACCACCTGCAGACTCTCTTCGGTGCTCATGAAAATCCTCCTCAACTCGATTTTTCCAGCGGGGCCTCGGGGAGACAGTTGTTTATACGCCGAAGAGCCTGGTGACCGAAGCGAATTATTTGCAGGAGAGCTCTTTTGCGTTGAACTAGCGCGTTCCGAGCCGAAAGGCGAGCCCCAGTCATCGCCGTTATTTTTGTGGCGGCTGCCCAGCTTTTAGGCGGGAAGTTTTTTCTGGCTACGCTAACCCGTGGTGCCAAAGGAGAAGGCCCGATCGCCCCCGGACCCTTGTGCGTGCCGCGGTGTACACCGTGTACAATGTGGGTTCCAGTCGAGCAATTCACAAACGCATGGCGGAAGCCGGTTCATTCGCGGATCGCGTAAAGCAGCAGGCGGACATTGTCCGCGTGGTGGGCGAATACGTCCGCCTGAAAAAGTCCGGCCAGAACTTCTCGGGCCTCTGCCCGTTTCATTCCGAAAAGACGCCGTCGTTCGCCGTGCATCCGGTGAAGCAAATTTATCACTGCTTCGGATGCGGCGCGGGCGGCGATGTTTTCAAATTTGTGATGGAAATGGACAAGGTCACGTTTCCGGAATCGGTGCGCGCCGTGGCGGAAAAATGCGGCATCGCCATTCCCCGCGCCAAGGAGCGCACGCCCGAGGAGCGCCAGCAGAATCAGCAGCGCACTTCGCTGGTTGAATTGCATCGTGAGGCAGCCGCGTTCTTCCTCCAGCAGTTGAGCGGAACGCCGGAGGGCCGGGCCGCAAAAGCGTATCTCTTGGACCGCGGCCTGGACTCCGAGGCCATGGTGCGATTCGGCATCGGATTCGCGCCGTCCGGCGGAGATGCATTGCTGCGCGTGGTAAAAACGAAATATCCGGACAAAGTCCTGGAAACTTCCGGCCTGTTCAGCCGCGACCAGAGTGGCAGGCTTTTCGACCGCTTCCGTCGCCGCGTGATGTTTCCCATCGCCAACGATTCGGGAAAAGTCGTAGCGTTCGGCGGCCGGGCGCTGGGTGACGATCTGCCGAAATATTTGAATTCGCCCGAGACGCCGATCTACACCAAGAGCAATATCCTGTATCACCTCGATCGTGCCAAGGAAGCGCTGCGGCAGCGCGACTTCGCCGTCCTGGTGGAAGGCTACATGGACGCGATTGCCGTGGCGCGCGCGGGAATCTCCAACGTGGTCGCCAGTTGCGGCACCAGCCTTACCGAATCGCAGGTGAAGCTGCTGAATCGATTCACGCGCCGCATTATCGTCAATTACGATCCGGATACCGCGGGACAGGCTGCCACCGAGCGCTCGCTCACGATTCTTCTGGAGCAAGGCGCCGAAGTGCGCGTGCTCGCTCTTCCCGGTGGCAAAGACCCTGACAGCTTCATTCGCACCGAAGGCGCCGCGGCCTATACCAAATTGCTGACCGAAGCGCCTCCGTATGTCGATTACCTGATTTCGCGCGCGAGCAAAATGGATATGTCCACAGCGGAGGGGAAAACTTCGCGCGGTCAATTTCCTGATGCCTTACGTGCAGCGCATTCCTGATCGCATCCTGCGTTCGGAATGGGCCACGCGCATCGCGCAGCAACTGCGTATCGAAGAGCCGGTGCTGCGAGAATCGATGCGCAAGGCTGCGAGCGAGCGCCGCAGCGAAGTGAAGGCTCGCCCCGAGCTTATAGGCCGCGTGGGAAAACCCGCCGAGCGCCGTCTGATTCAAATGCTGATCGAAGCCGAAGAGTTTCGGGCACAGCTGGCGGAAGAAATTCGCGCCGAGGAGTTGCACCGTGGCCTGGAAAGTGAACGCATCCTGGCGGCACTGATCGAGGCCTGTGCTACAGGCGTGCGTCCGGATGCCGCCGAACTGGCCGCGGCGCTGGATGATCGCGATCGCCGGCTGCTGTTCGAAATCGCCTTCGAATCGGGAGCGCCACCAAGCTGGCCGGAGGCCCAAAGCTGCCTCGCGGTTTTGCGCCGCCGCCGCGCGGAAGAGGAATTGTCTGCCGTCCAGCGGCAAATCGAATCGCTTGCCGCCGCGGCGAGCGCTGCGGCGGGCGGCGAACTCCGCCGTCTTCTGGAGCGTAAAGAGGAGCTGACGAAATTGCGCAGGCAACTGAACCCCGCGGCTCACTAGGCTACCCATCCATGAGATGACTCATCCATAAAGTGAAGCAGGCTGAAGCCTGCTCCACTTCCGTCCGTGCTGCTTCCACCGCTGTGGAAATCTTTTGAGTTGATCCAAACCTGCATGCTCATGTTGTGAACATGCTCGGTTGGCCGGGCAGACTGCGCATGGACGTTGTATCGATTAATACCCGTTAAACAAAACGGTTGACGCCTTCGCCTGCCACCGTATAAATAACTTGATCTGTGGTTTCCGCGCGGCTGTACCGTAACGTGGAAACGGCAATTTGCATCTAAGGATGCAAGGGTACCGCACTCGCAAGATCGCTTGGCGGGCCGCTACCATGGCATCCGTTTCAGAGGCAAAGAACCGTTTCAGGAACGCGTTTGCGGAAACATTTTGAATTAGGCACGGGTCGCGAAACTTGAGTTTCGGTAGTTGCTAATTTTGCCGATAGTGGATTCAGGAACTATCCGCAATTCTGCGTCGCTGTAAGGGCTGCTTCTGGCGTTATTTGTTTGGAGGACTCCTTGGCGCTGGCTATCGAAGAGAAATACGATCAGGTACGGCAGCTCATTGCCATGGGCAAGGAGCGCGGATACCTGCTCTATGACGAAGTAAACGATATTCTGCCCGCCGAAGTTCATTCCTCCGAAGAGATTGACGACCTTCTTTCCACTTTTGAAAAATACGGAATCGATATTTACGAGGATCAGGCCGCGGCCAAGGCGGCCCGCGCCACCGCCGATCCCACGGTAGCCGACGCTCCCGAAATCGAATCCAAGGACGAACTCCCGGTCGCGGAAGATTCCAGCGAGCTGGACCTCACCCCGGGCATGCTGGAAAAGACCAACGACCCAGTTCGCATGTACCTGCGCGAAATGGGTACCGTGCCGCTGCTGACGCGCGAAGGCGAAGTGGCCATCGCCAAGCGCATCGAGCGCGGGCAATTGCTGGTCCTGAAAACGATCACGCGCTCTCCGATCATTTTGAAAGAACTGCTGACGATTGGCGACGATCTCCGCAAGGGCACCCGTTCGATCAAGGAAATTGTCCAGTTTGACGACGAAGAGCTGACCGAAGAAAAGATCGAAAACAAGACCAAGAAAACGCTGAAGGTTCTCGACAAGATCGCCAAGCTCTACAACGAGTGCCTGCGCGAAGCCACCAAGCTCGAGCGCATGCCCAAGTCCAAGAAGCGCCCGTACCTCCGCTTGAAGTATCACGTTTCCCGCCTGCGCATCGAGATGTCCCAGCTGGCGCGCTCGATTGAATTTCATCTTTTTGAGAAAAAGCGCCTGATCGAAAAAATTCGCAGCACCGTTGAACGCTTGCAGTCCCTGGAACGCGAAGCGGGGAAACTCGAGCGCCGCGCGGACGCCTCCAAGGGCGACAATGCCGCCGAAGCTCGCAAGGAATTAAGGACGCGCCGCACCGAGTTGCGCGAGATCGAAGTTTCCAGCGAAACCGGCCTCACCGATTTGAAGCGCATGCTTCAGGTGATACTTCGGGGAGAAGCCGAAGCCGAGCAAGCCAAAAAAGAATTGATCGAGGCCAACCTCCGCCTGGTCGTTTCCATCGCGAAGAAATATACCAATCGCGGATTGCAGTTCCTCGATCTGATTCAAGAAGGCAACATCGGCCTGATGAAAGCGGTGGACAAATTCGAGTGGCGCCGCGGCTACAAATTTTCCACTTACGCCACGTGGTGGATCCGCCAGGCCATTACCCGCGCCATTGCCGATCAGGCCCGCACCATCCGCATCCCCGTGCACATGATCGAGACGATCAACAAGCTGATCCGCACCAGCCGCCAGCTGGTTCAGGAGCTCGGCCGCGAACCGACCTCGGAAGAAATCGCCAAGCGCATGGATATTCCGGTCGCCAAGGTCCGCAAGATTTTGAAGATTGCCCAGGAGCCGATTTCCCTGGAGACGCCGATCGGCGAGGAAGAAGATTCGCATCTCGGCGATTTCATCGAGGACAAAGCGGTGGTCTCGCCTTCCGACGCGGTGATCAATCTGAATTTGAAAGAACAAACATCTTCTGTATTGAAGACGCTCACGCCGCGCGAGGAAAAAGTAATCAAGATGCGTTTCGGCCTGGACGATGGCTCGGAGCATACGCTCGAGGAAGTCGGCCAGTCGTTCGCCGTGACGCGCGAGCGTATCCGCCAGATCGAAGCCAAGGCGCTGCGCAAGCTACGTCACCCTTCGCGTTCACGCAAACTCCGCGCGTTTCTTGAAGGTTCTTCCCGCGATTACCTGTGAGCGGGAATCTCGTCCTATTCAAATTCAGCCTGACGCCGAGGCATTGCCGGAGCTTTCTGACTTCCATGCGCTGATCACTTGATCCAGGCCTTCGCGGTACGTCGGATAGACCGGCTTCCAGTCGAAATCCCGGCGGAAGCGCGCGTTTGTCGTTTTCGTCGCTTTTGTGAAATAGGCCACGGCCTGCTCGCCGGCCAGCCATTTGGCTAACCACACCGGAACCCGCCGGGGCGCGGGAGCGTTCAGGCGCTCGGCAAAATCCTTCAGAAACACGCCCACCGGAACCAATTCGTTGTCGACGATGTGCCACACGCCGCTCTTGGGATTTTCCGCCGCCGCGACATACGCGCTGGCGGCATCGTCGGTGTGAATCATGGCCCACTGCGCAGCGCCCCCGCCGATGATCGGCATTTGCCGTTTGCGCAGCGTCTCCGCAATCATCCGCGTGTGCCCGGATTCCGAATCATAAAAATATCCGGCGCGCAGAATCGCTGCCGTGAAACCTTCCCCTGATTCCGCTTCGCGGGCAATCGCTTCGGCGTCAATCGCTGACTGGATGGCAGGATCAGGCACGACCGGAGAATCCTCGTTGAATGGCGACTCGTCCTTGGGGCGCGCTACCCAGGCGATGCTCTGCTGCAGATAAGTTTTCGCTCCGATTTTCGCGGCAGCCTCGGTGAGGCAGCGCGTGCCTTTGCGGCGAATACGATCGTTCATGGCCCAGTCGGCGGGGACCGTCTTTTGCTTTACGGGAATCGCGGTGGCCGCGTGAATCACGGTGTCGCAGCCTTCTGCCGCTACGGCGAGAGATTCCGCGTCAAACAAATCGCCGTGGCGCGGTTCGCCGCCCGCTTCGCTCACGGCGATTTCGGCTTTCGCGCTGCGCACGAGGCCGACTACGGAATGACCGCGCGCTACGAACTGGCGCACGAGGCGTCGGCCGAGTACTCCCGAAGCTCCCGCGATGAATACTCTCATCGAACCGCTCCTCCGCGGAATTTGGTAGCACAGGCTTCAGCCTGTGGGTTTTGTTTCTTTTGCTGGCGCGAGAGAAACCCACCGGCTGAAGCCTGTGCTACTAAATCGCCGGCGTCGGTGTTTTGCTCATAGCCATCGAAAGGGCGCGGACTCGCAGCGCGGAAACAACTCCGCCGCCGTAGATTGCGCCGAGAAGTAAAAAGGCCACCGAAAGCGTGACGTGTTCCGCGAACCAGCCGAGCGTAAAGCTCATGCTTATCTGCAAAATTGTGGCGATCACCGAAAATGCGGACTGCGTTCGCCCCATTAAGTGGCGCGGCACCGAAGTCATAATTGAGGATTGCGTCATTACTCCGCCCAGCGCGCGGCAAACCCCAAAGAGCGCATTCATCGCCACGGCCACGCCCAGAACATGCGCGTACGGAAACAGCGTATGCCCAATCGCCAGTGTCGCCAAGGCCACGACCAGCACGCTATACGGATGCCGCCGGGCAAGGGTCGCCGCCGCGAGTCCTCCGGCGATGGCGCCGAGCGCCCATCCCGCTTCGATTACCCGTATCCCCGCGCCCCCGCCGAGAGCAGATCCTTCGCCAGCGCCACCACCAGAACATTGGCGCTGATCACTCCCGCCATCATGCATGCGTACGTGAATCCCAGGGCCATCACCCGGGGTTGCTCCCGCAAGTAGGCGAGCCCCTCGGCAATATCCGCAAAGACGCCCACCATTACCGTTTCCGCATCGTCCATCCGCAACAAAGTCGGCTCGGACATCTCCGGAGGCGCTTCAATCGTGGGCGACCCGGACACCAGACCCGCTTTTTGTATTTCCCGCGGCGCGTAATATCCATGCCGCAGCAGAGCAGGCAAATCGCGGAAATCAGGTAGGTCGTTCCATCAATCCCCAGAATTCCGCCGAGTCCCGCGCGTTCGTAAATAAATCCGACCAGCGCGCCCGCCGCCGCCATTCCGCCCTGCACGGCGATCAACACCGTGGCATTGGCAGTGATCAGCTTTTCCTGAGGCACCAGTTCCTGGATCAGCGCGTTGGTCGTTGACCAATAAATCGCGAAGCCTACGCCCAGCAGCAAGACCATCGTGTACAGTTCCCACATCGCCAGACGTCCGGTGTAGGCCAGCGCCGCGGTGCCCAGGACGATCACCGCACGCACCGTATCAATCGTGATCCCCAGATAGCGCCGGTCCACGCGATCGATCAGCACCCCGCCGAACGGGGGCACCACCAGACCGGGCAGGGTAACCAGAATCACGATCACACTGACTTTTACAGTGGAATGAGTTGCGCCCAGGACATACCAGGTGACCCCGGCAAAATTCATTCCCGTCCCAAACAGTGACACCAGCATGGCCACGAAGAAAAACGGAAATCCAGGAACGCGAAACAGCGCTCTCCAGCTTGGGGTGGGATGAGGTTTCGGGGTCATTTCAGAATCGGGCAAGCCACTCTTCTGCATCTGCGCCAAGTTTAGCGGCAATGCCCGTCCAGGTCCAAGTAAATGAATCCAGGGTAGTGTGCGAGAGTAAAAGTAAGTGGAACGTCGCCTGGAATGCCCTGCCGCCACAAGCGGGTGGCCTTTTTGTGGATGCCGTACCCCGCGGTGTCGCGTCGGCCAGCCTCTAACCCCCGATCCCGCGGGAGTTGCACCGTTTACGCGTAATCGACGAATGGTTTATGCCTCCTTTAGCCCAATAAATTGTATCCTCCATTCTACCGATCGCGGCGCCTCTAGGGATCGGGAAAGGCAAATTCAAACCTATGTTGACCGAGCAACTCCAGCCAGGCCAGCGATTCGAGTATTTCCGGATCGAAGCGTTTGTCGTGCGCACTTGCATGACCTCGATCTATCGCGCCACCGACCTGCGAGACCGGTCGAATTGTCGCGATTAAAATCCCTCACCCCGAACTTGAATGTGATCCTGCGTTTTATAGCCGTTTCCAGCGCGAGATAGCGATCGGCAAAAGACTCCAGCATACCGGCGTGGTGCAAGTGGTTGACAGCGGCGACATGGACCAGCTGTGCATCGTGATGGAATGGATCGACGGAAAATTCCTGCGCGAAATTCTCGCCAAGGAAGGCAGACTTTCCGTCGAACGAGCCACGAGCATCGCCATTCGCGTCTGCGAAGCGCTTGATTACATTCATAATCTAGGAGTCGTTCATCGCGACCTCAAACCGGAAAACATTATGGTCGGCGAGGGAGACACCACCAAGCTCATCGATTTCGGCATCTCCGCGAGCGAAGGCATGCGCCGTCTTACCTTTTCCAAATTCTCAAACGCCATGGGCACGCCCGATTATATTTCGCCCGAGCAAATCAAGAGGAAACGCAGCGACGGCCGGAGCGATATCTACGCTCTCGGCGTAATTTTGCATGAGATGCTGACCGGGCGAACGCCCTTCGACGGTCCAAGTCCATTCGCGGTGATGAATGACCGGCTGGTAAACGATCCGCCGTCCGCGCGCGAAAGCAATCCCGAAATCTCGGCTCAACTGCAGGAAATTCTGTTTCGCGCGATGGAGCGCGCACCCGGCAACCGGTTTGCCGGCGCGCGGGAAATGGCCGCGGCTCTGGCACATCCGGAAACGGTCCAGGTCATTGACCGCTCGGCCCGGAAGGAGAAGCCGCCTGCACGTTTTCCGTTCCTCAAAAGAATTCTGTCCTACGCCATGCTGCTGATGATCCCCGTCGTGATCTTCACGCTCCTGCTGATTATCGCCCGGTTAAGATAAGTCATTCGTCCCGCGCCGGCGTGCCGTGCCTACATGATCCCCGCCTCCGATAACTCTTCCGGCATGCCTGTACTCCCGGTCCATATCCAGTTTCGGGGCAATCGGTCAGCATAAAGGGAGTATTCGCAACGGTTGGGTATGCCGGATCGCGACCCATGGAGGGAATCATGGCCCGTAATTTATGCCTTTTCGCAGCGTGTGCGCTGGCGTTTTTTGTTTGCTCGCCTATCCGGAGTCAGGACTCGCCTTCGCTTGGCGACGTGGCGCGGCGCGCGCAAAAAGACAAGGACAAAGCCAACAAGCCGCCGGCCAAAGTCATCACCAACGATGACATGCCTTCCAAGGCCGGTGGAAGCACCACCGCGTCAGGCGCCGCGGCACCGGAAGGCGGTGCACAACCGCCAGCTTCGGGCGATTCCTCGGCGATTCAGTCGCCTGACCAAGGACTGAAAAAACTCCAATCGGACCTGGACCATCTTGATTCCCTCGATCGCGCAGGCCTCGCGTTTGAAGTCTTGGAGGGTAACGCCGATAATTTTCCAGGGCGCGCCAGGTGGGAAGAACGATTGTTCGCCGCGAAGCAGACCTTCGTGGGCCAGACCCGCGCCGTACTTCAGGAAGCCAGGCAAATCACCGCAGCCGCCGCGGGAATTCAGGACGCCGACAACCCCAACGATCCTCGTGTGAAGACGCTGAGCACCAAGCTGCAGGACCTGGTGCAGGAAACGCAACAGAATGGCGCGGCGTTCCAGTCCATAGTCGCGGAGGGCAGGCGTCTCGCTGGCCTTCCGGCCGCGCAGTGAACGCCAGGGAAATTTTCTTTATTGCATCCCCGACAACACCACTTCGTAGAATGAAGCACACAACGCAAGCTGCCGTTTGGGTTTCTGTAAATCGTAAAACACCGGCACGGTCATTCCCGTTACGAGCCTGCGCGAGCCGTCTGACGCGCCGTGTGACAGATGTTCACCAAGGGGAGTTGTGAATTCGTAGCCAATCGCGGATCCGCGATGCGTGCGCCATTGTTTGGTCACCAGAGCAATTGCCACTTCGCCCTCTGCGAGAAGCTGTTTCTGCCTGGCCATCACATTCAGCAGCACGGCGGCAATCACGGCAACGGATCCAATGGGAATCGCGTTCACCGGAAAGTGCACCGGCTGTGCGGGCTGCCCTGGCAAGGTCCGGCGCGTAATGCCGAGGGTCACCAGGTAGCCGGCCAAGGCCCCCAGAAGCGCAATGGTGAGAATACTCGCGGCTGTTTTTCCCTGGCGACTCAGCCGCACGCTGCGTGGCCGAGGCGCACCCGCCAGCGCGCGCCCGATTTCGTCAAAAGGGCCTTCGGCGTCACGTGCCGCCTCTTCGCTCCGACGCGCCCCATTTCCGGACGCCGCAGTCACGTCAGTCTCCCCGCATTGCCGCCGAACGCGCCGATGCGGATTTTTCCCTTCACCACGAGAACCACAAGAATGGCCGGAACGATGGCCACGAAGCCTAGCACGGCAAGAACATAAACCTCGGCGTGGCCTAAGAAAATCCAGACGATCAGTGGCGCATCGAACAGCATTACCAATAGCGGTAACACCCGCAAAAAAAATCGCGTCTGCCTGTCGGCCGCTCCGAGATTCCATCCGCACTGCGGGCAATAGGCTTTGCCCATGGCGTCAGCCGCGGGCATCTTGCATTGCGGACAGTTGGTCGTTGGCATAGCGAAGCCGAATTGCGGCCTTTCCTGATTGGGCTAGAAATTCCCCTGGTTTGCGCTGTACGGGCTGGCCAGATATTTCTGTGACTGCGCCTCGTTTTTCGTCGGCAGAATTCTCTCCGGATCAAGCCGCACCATCACGTAGCGGATGTGGTCATCGATTTTTGTAAACCAGTGCCCGGTTCCGGCCGGAATAATAATCATGTCGCCGGCCTTCAGTTCATGCACCTCTGGATTCTTAATCGAAGTGGCGCTGAAGCCCGGGCCATTTTGTTCGCGCACCGTTTTCAACGTGCTGGGACGCGGTTTCGGACCCACAAGGTCGGGACCCGTTAAAAGCGTGGCCGAGCCGTCAATGACGTAGTACACCTCGCTTACCTGCTCGTGTTCGGCCACCGCCTCCGCCACCTGATTTTCCAGGCCAACCGCCTGCCCAAGTTTTCCGCGGTAAATGCTGCCGATTCCGACCTGCATTTTTCCGATGTCCACCAGGCGAACCTGTTGATCCACCAGCTTGTGATCGATAGCGCGCTGGTTGTAAGCATCCAGTTCGCTCTTGGGAACATATACCGCCGCACAGTGATTGCACGTCGGCATCGGTTCCACGTCCTGCGCGAGTGCGGGAAACACCGCGACCACTGCGCTCAACACCAAAACTTTCAATGCGTTTTTGTTAACCGTCATCGGCGCTCTCCTCGGGAATATTCTCCAGGCGGTTTCGGATCCGGTGGCATATCTATACATCAAGATGAGTCGGGGCAGGTGGAAAAAACCGCGCGGGCATAATCTGTCTTCGACGCGGGTATTGCCAGAGTCGCATTGACCTCGTTCGGGCTCGAGCCGCGCGGATTACCGGAAGTCAACTCCACCGGGCTTTCTGTGTCTCCGCTTCCGCCAATCCATCTTATGATGTACCGATGGCTCCCCTGATCGAGCTGCGCGGCCTGACCGTGGAGATTCCCACGCCCGCGGGATGGATTCGTCCGGTGGACGATGTTTCGTTGGCTCTTGATGCGGGCGAGTCACTGGGAATTGTCGGCGAATCCGGAAGCGGCAAATCGATGATGGCGCTGGCGCTGATGGGGTTGCTGCCGCCTGGAGCGCGTGTGCGCGGCGAAGCTGTTTTTTCCAGCCCCTCCTTCGAGACCATTGCGAATGACAACTCCGGCGCCCGCGTCGATTTGCTCAAGCTGAGCGAGCGCGAACGCATCAGCATGCGCGGCCGCGAGATGGCCATGATTTTCCAGGAGCCCATGACGGCGCTCAATCCCGTGATGCGCGTGGGCGGACAGATTGCCGAAGCCATCGAAGCACATAACGTGGGCCTTTCACGCCAAGAAGTGGATCGCCGGGTAATCGCCGCGCTGCAGCGTGCCGCAGTGCCTGAGCCCGCCATGCGCGCGCGACAATATCCGCACCAGCTTTCCGGCGGATTGCGCCAGCGCGCGATGATCGCCATGGCCCTGGCCGTGGGCGCCGCCGATAACGTGAAGCATCGCAATGGAGAGTCGCGTTCGTCGCCTGGCAACGGAAATCATTCGGCACCGCGCTTGCTGATTGCCGACGAACCAACCACGGCGCTGGACGTTACGGTGCAAAAACAAATTCTCGAACTGCTGGCGCAACTGCGCCGCGACCTGGGCCTGGCGCTGCTTTTCATCACGCATGATCTCGGCGTCGTCGCGCAAGTGGCCGGCCGCATCGCGGTCACCTACGCCGGGCGCATCGTGGAGGAAGGCCCGGCGCGGGAAGTGCTCGAAAATCCAAGGCATCCGTACACCGCGGGACTGTTACGTGCTTCACCACAACTCGTACGCCACAAGCTCGAACCGATTCCCGGCACCGTGCCGTCACTGACCGCGTTGCCGCCGGGCTGCGCATTCGAGCCGCGCTGCCCGCTGCGCATCTCCGAATGCGCCGCGGCGATGCCTGAATTGCGCGACGCAGGTCCCGAACATCGCGCCCGCTGTATCCTGGTAGCGACCAGCGATGTGGAACAGGCAAGGTAAAAATATTCCCGGTCGTCTAAGTGGCACAGACTTTCGTCTGTGGGGTTTAGTCCAAGCGAGAACGAACCCTCACTGACGGAAGTCTGTGGCACTAAAACCCTGCTTATTCGGCGCCATTTGATTTCGAGATGGGGCGAGAAACGAGAGAACAATGTCCACCGAGCCGTCGCACCACGAAAAAATCCGCGAACGCTTCACGGAGACTGCGGACGTTTTTGCCCGCACCGTGCGCCGCACCAGAGTCGAGGACGCTGAGGAACTCGCGAAGCGCGCCACCGACGGACTGGCGAATGCCGGCACGCTGCTGGCTATCGATCTCGCCTGCGGTCCCGGCACCTACACCAGGCCGCTGGCGGCGCGCGTTCGTTACGCGATCGGCGCGGACCTGACTCCCGCCATGGTCCAGAAAGCGCGCGCCGAAGCCGCGCGCGACAACATCACCAACATCGAATTCACCTGCGCCGATATTTACGCGTTGCCTTTTGCCGATGGCGCTGCCGGAATCGTTTCCTGCGGTTACGCTTTTCATCACATGACCGATCCCGCCCGCGCCTTGGCTGAGATGGCACGAGTAGCGCAGCCCGGGGGCCGGCTGGCGATCACCGACATTATCGTTCCCGAAGGCTGCGACGGAAATTTTCAGGATCTGGTCGAGCAAGTGCGCGATCCTTCGCACACCAGCACGCAAACGGTGGCGAATTTCCGCGCAATGATCGGGGATTTAAACCTGCGCGTGCTCAGCGAACAAACCCACGTCAACTGGCATGACTTTGACGTCTGGATGGGAAATGCAGGAAAGGCGCCGGGAGACCCGGTTTACGCGCAGACGCGCGAAATGATGGAGCGCAGCCTGAGCAACGACACGTCAGGATTTCGACCGCGCCGCTCAGATAAAGTAGCCAGCGGTCTGGAATTCATGCATACAGTATTACTCCTGATTGCCGAGAAGCCGCAGTAGGATAGTCTTCAGCCGGTCAGGTTTAGCTTCGCGTAAGGCGCAAAGGCTTGACAGGCTGAAAAGGCCGCGGAACAGCTCAGAACCTGTCATTCCGAGGCGTGGCGTTCGCCGAGAAATCTCTCTTTTTCATACGCACAGAACAATGCGAGATTCCTGGCTTCGCTCGGAATTACAGCTCCCTGGGACTTTTCTGCAGACGCTGAAACCTACCTCTACGAAAATGCGGAATTTGACGAACACTCCTCTACTGGAAGCGCGCAACCTGCGGAAGACCTATGCGGCGCCGCCCGGTTCATTGAGCGCCGGTGCGCGAGGTGCGGGCCGAGTCGCGGCCGTAGACGACGTAAGCCTGGAACTCTCCTCTGGTGAAACGCTGGCTATAGTCGGCGAGTCCGGCAGCGGCAAAACGACGCTGGCCCGCATGCTCTTGCGCCTGATCGAACCGGACTCCGGCGAACTGCGGGTGGAAGGCCGCGATTTTCTAGCCGCGCGCGGCGCGGGACTTCGCTCCCTGCGACGTGAAATGCAAATGGTCTTTCAGGATCCCTTCGCATCGCTCGATCCAAGAATGCGGGTGGGCGCCATCGTCGCCGAACCGCTGGAAATTCACGAGCCGCAGTTGAGCCGCGCCGAACGCCGCGCGCGTGTGGTGGAAATTTTGCGAGCCGCGGGCCTCGGAGAAGACGCCCTGGCCCGCTACCCGCATGAATTTTCCGGCGGGCAGCGGCAGCGCATTGGCATCGCTCGCGCGCTGGTATTACGTCCGCGCCTCGTCGTTGCGGATGAACCGGTTTCCGCGCTGGACGTTTCGGTAGGGGCGCAGATTCTGGAGCTGCTGCAGAATTTGCAGCGCGATTTCGCGCTCACCTACCTGATCATCTCGCACAGCCTGCCCGTTGTGGCGCAACTGGCCACGCGCATCGCCGTCATGCAGGGCGGGCGCATCGTTGAAACCGGGCCCGCTGTGCAAATCCTCAGTGCGCCCGCGCACCCGTACACGCAGTCCCTCATCGCGGCCGTCCCCGCGCTGCCTTCTGGGCAGTAGTGGCGCAGGCTTTAGCCTGTGGATTTTAGTGTCTGGCAGTAGTAACCCCCACAGGCTGAAGCCTGCGCCACTCGGAATCATCGCATCGGCCTGCTAAACTCAAGAAACATGAATTTTCATTTTGAAGTTTTAAAAACCGATCCGACCGGTGCGCGCCTCGGGCGTCTGACTACGCCGCACGGCGTGATTGACACGCCGGCGTTCATGCCGGTGGGCACCGCCGGCACGGTAAAGGGTCTCACGCAGCAGGCGCTCACTGAATTGGGCGTGCAGATTTTGTTGGGCAATACGTACCATCTTTATCTTCGGCCCGGACACGAACAAATCCGTCAGCTTGGCGGCCTGCACAAATTCATGTCCTGGCCGGGAGCGATCCTCACGGATTCCGGCGGTTTTCAGGTTTTCAGCCTCGCCGATTTGCGAAAGATCAGCGACGACGGCGTGGTCTTCCGTTCGCACCTGGACGGCTCCGAACATTTTCTAACGCCTGAAAAATCAATCGAGATTCAGCAGGCGCTGGGCTCGGACATCGCCATGGTGTTTGACGAGTGCATCGAGTACCCCGCCGATTACGAACGCGCCGCCGCCGCGACGAAGCGCACGGCCGAGTGGGCGCGCCGCTGCCGCGACTACGCACGCGCACTGAAGGTCGACGGACGTACCAACGCCGAGGCTTCAACCAATCCCGGCCAAGTGCTTTTCGGAATCGTGCAGGGAGGCATGCACACCCACCTGCGCCGCGATAGCGCGCGGCAATTAGTGGACCTGGATTTTCCAGGTTACGCGGTGGGTGGCCTTGCCGTCGGCGAACCCCACGCGCTTTCCTGCGAAATGGCCGCGGTAGCTACCGACCTGCTTCCCAAGGACCGGCCGCGCTACGTGATGGGCGTGGGCCTTCCCGAGCAACTTGCCGACTACGTCCGCTGCGGCGTGGACATGATGGATTGCGTGCTGCCTACACGCAATGCGCGCAACGGCTGCCTCTTCACCAGCGCCGGCCGGGTGAACATCCGCAACGCCGTTTATGCCGATGATCCGCGGCCTCTTGACGAACGATGCACGTGTATGGTCTGTCGAACTTACTCGCGCGCCTATCTGCGGCACTTGTTTCACGCCAATGAAATTCTGGCATCGATCCTGAACTCCCACCACAACGTTGCATTTTTCCTTGACATTATGAGCAAGATTCGACAGGCTATCGCGTTCGGGGAACTAGCGGAATTCTCCTCGGAGTTCCAAGCGCGCATCGAAGCGGGTGATTCCTGACGCAGGCTGGTGGCACGGTCTGCTGGGTGCTCTCGCGCTGCGAGTGGTTCTGCCCTTTGGGTGCAGTGAACGGGCTGGACCTTAAAGGTTGGTCCGCAGCACTTCTCTTAAGTCCGTATACGTCGTGGGAGGATGGTCGCAGCAATGTCACTGTTGTTTTCACCCGGAAACTTGTCATTGATGGCCCAAGCCGGAAGCACCGGCGGCTTGATGGCCTTCCTGCCCCTGGTTATCATCATGGGCATTTTTTATGTCCTGTTGATCTTGCCAGCCCAGCGTCGCCAGAAAAAAACTCAGGAAATGGTCAATGCTCTGAAGAATGGCGATAAAGTTGTTACCAGCGGGGGGCTGTTCGGCACGATTGTGGGGCTGGAGGGTGATTCCGTGCAACTTCGCATCGCCGATCAGGTCAAGGTAAAGGTCCTGCGTTCCGCGGTAACCGGCCTGCAACCAGATGGTAAGGAGGAGTCGTCGGGCCGGGGTCGGTGCGGGGCAAGATCAAGCCCGCCGAGAAAACGACACGCTCCCGCGAAACCGGCGGGATAAAAAGAAAGCTCGCCTGCGTGGAGTCCTGAGCCAGTTCAAGCCATGAATTCAAACCTCAAGTGGAAAGCGCTGTTCATCTTAGCGGTCATATTAGTTTGCGTGATGGGCCTCGTCGGGCGTCCAACGTTTCCTCCTAAATCCTGGTCCGATATCAAATCGAATTTCGCCAACAGTATTAAGCTCGGTCTCGACCTGCAGGGCGGAACGCACCTGATTCTGCAGGTGCAGGTCCAGGAAGCGATCAGCCAGGAAACCGATCAGACGCTGGATCATGTGACCAGCCTGCTTCGCGATAAAGGCGTTCGTTACGACGAGATCCGCAAGCTGACCGACACCCAGGTTCTAGTCCACAACATTGCTCCCGAGCAGGCCGGCACCGCGCGTAACCTGATCACCGACCAGTTTCCGGATTGGGATGTTTCTCCCGCCCCCGGCGAACCCTCCGGCTACCTCGTGACCATGAAGCAGTCCCGCGTCGTCAATATTCAGCAGCAGACAATGGATCAGGCGGAAGAGACGATTCGCCGCCGCATCGATGCGCTGGGATTGACGGAGCCCTTGGTTGCTCCCTACGGCCAGGGTGAGAACGAAATTATCGTCGAGCTTCCCGGCGAAGGCGATCCCAACCGCGCCAAGAGCGTCATCCAGGCCGGTGGACAGTTGGAACTCCACCTGGTTCTTGACCAGACGCCGTATCCTTCCGAAGTGGCGGCACTGGCTGCGCACGGCGGCGTTTTGCCTCCCAACGCGCAAATTGTGCAGGGAAAAAGTTCGGCGTCAAGCTCCGGGCAACCTGCCACGGAAAGCTGGTACGTGATTGACCGCGTTCCGGTTGTCACCGGGCGTGACCTGCGCAGCGCGACCGCCGTTCGCAGCACCAAGAATCCCGGTTTTTACGATGTGGACTTTACATTGTCCACCGAAGCAGGCCGCCGGTTTGGTCCGTTCACCGAGCAGAATATCGGCAAGCAGTTGGGTATCGTCCTCGAACATAAGCTGCAAACGGCGCCTGTGATCAATGGCCGCATCGACGATACCGGCGTAATCGAAGGGCAGTTCGGCGAGCAGGAAGCCAACGATCTGGGCCTGGTCCTTCGTTCTGGGGCCCTGCCGGCTTCGATCAAATACCTCGAAGAGCGCACTGTCGGTCCTTCGCTGGGCGCCGATTCGATCCGGCACGGCGTGCAGGCGTCGATCATCAGTTTAGTCGTGGTGATGATTTTCATGGTTGTCTATTATCGTTCGGCGGGAATTAACGCGGTAATCGCTCTGATCCTGAACCTGGTGCTGCTGTTGGCTGCCTTATCCTATTTTGGCGCGGTCCTTACACTGCCGGGCATCGCGGGCGTAATCCTGACGATCGGTATGGGCGTCGATTCCAACGTGCTGATCTTTGAGCGCATCCGTGAAGAGTTGCGCGCATCCAAGGCGCCGGTTTCGGCCGTCGATATGGGATTTAAGCGGGCCTTCTTAACCATTATCGACACCCACGTAACCACCATTGTTTCCGCGGCGTTCTTGTTCCTGTTCGGTACCGGACCGATCCGCGGTTTCGCGGTCAGCTTGGCGGTTGGGTTGTTGGCAAACCTGTTTACGTCGGTGTACGTTTCCCGAGTTATCTTTGACTGGCATCTGGCCAAGATGCCTCGCGAGGCGGAACTAAGCATATAGCTCTAGGGTGAGGGCTCTACCGGTTTAACCGGATTTAACTCGGGCACCGAGGCGTTACCTCTATAGATGCATAATGGGGACTTCGGTCCTGAGCGATTTTGGGAATGTGGTTCAATTTTGGGAACAAATCAAACATCGTTGGTGTCCAACTCTAACGGGTCAGAGTGAGCATGGAATTCTTCAAACAAGTTGATCTGGATTGGATGGGCAAAGCCAAGTATTTTTTTGGCTTGTCGGGTCTACTCCTGGTGGCTGGCGTGGTCTCGATTTTTGCGCATGGCGGCCTAACCTATGGTATTGATTTTAAAGGGGGTACTGTCGTCGACGTGCGTTTCGCCGGCCCCCCGCCGATCGATACCTTGCGCGCCGGACTGGCTCAGCAGGGCATCGGGAATAGCACCATTGTTCCGGTCAGCGACCTTACGACCGGCAACGGGAATGAAGTATTGATCAATCTGGAGGAGCAGGGCCAGGGTGCCGAAGCGCTGGACGCCGGCAAGACGGCGATCCTAAATGCGCTTCACGCAACCTTGGGCGCCGGCGAGGCCGGCAAGCAGGATTTCAATTCGGTGGGGGCAGAAACCGTTGCCGAAGTGTTGACCCGCAAGGATCCCCTGGGACTGGGGACATCCGCTGGCGATCGCTACAACCAGCTGGCGCGTCAGTTGGCGCAATTCCGCGATCGCGACCACCGCGGCATCATCACCGACCTGAGCGAGCTTTCCGCGGCGGGCGCGAATGCCCAGGTGATTTCCGCGCTGCGTGATTCGTTCTATACCAGCTCGTTTGCCATCGTGAACGTCGAGATCGTGGGTCCGAAAGTTGGATCCGAATTGCGCCGCCAGGCAGTGGTTGTAACTCTGTACGCCCTTGCCGGAATGTTGGTTTATATTGCATTTCGGTTCGAGTGGGTGTACGGTGCTGCGGCGGTGTTGGCAGTGTTTCACGATGTTTTGATCACACTCGGCCTTTTTTCCATCTTTCATTTTGAGATTTCGCTGACCGTAATCGCTGCGTTACTGACACTAGTTGGTTACTCGATGAACGACACGATTGTCATCTTTGACCGGATACGTGAGAATGCGCGATTAATGCGGCGCGAGCCGTTCAAAATGATCGTAAACCGTTCGATTAATCAGACGCTTTCCCGCACCATCCTGACCAGCGGCTTGACGTTTCTCACGGTGCTGGTGCTCTTCCTGATGGGCGGTCAGGTGTTGCGCGCTTTTTCCTTTGCATTGGTGGTTGGAATTCTGGTAGGAACGTACTCCAGTTTTGGCATTGCCGCGCCCTTGGTGGTGGCCTGGAATCAGTGGAGAGGCCAGGGCGGGGCGGTAGTCTCATCCGGAACCGCAGCCGGTACTAAACTCCGGAAGGCCTAGGAACCAGAGCAGGCCGCAATTGGCGGCACGCTCCGAACATACCTGGAACTTTTCGGCAGGAGGAACGTACGATGTTTGACGATCTGCTCGAATCTACAAACGAAAAAAAGAAAACAAATAAAGGTTGGGGATTCATCCTCTCGGGTGTTGTGCAGGCTGTGATCCTGGCCGTCCTGATCCTGATTCCTTTGATCTACACGGAGGCGCTGCCGAAGGCGATGCTCTCGACTTTGCTGATCGCCCCGCCTCCTCCGCCTCCGCCGCCTCCCCCGCCGCAGGTCGTGAAGACCATCATCAAGCCCGTGGCTCGCTTGATTCAATCCGGAAAGCTGATGCAGCCGCGCGCGATTCCGAAGGAAGTGGCGGTGTTTAAAGAAGCCGAGCTTCCGCCAGACGTAATTACCCCTGGTGGAGCAACGGGCGGCGTGTTCGGTGGCATTCCTGGGCAGGGCATGGTTTCCGCAGCGGCACCGCCGCCTCCGAAGCCGGCGGCTCCTACGCGCGTGAAGCAGGGCGGTAACGTGACTGCGGCCTCGATCCTGCAGCAGACCCGTCCACTCTATCCGCCACTGGCGCGGCAGGCCCGCATTCAAGGCAATGTTGTCCTCCACGCGATCATTGACAAGGACGGCAAGGTTGCGCAACTGGAAGTCATTTCTGGTCACCCGCTGTTGGTGCAATCGGCTCTGGACGCCGTGCGGCAGTGGCGCTACAAGCCGACGCTCCTGAACGGCGATCCGGTCGAAGTCGATACGACGATTACAGTCACGTTTACGATGGGTGGTTAGGTTTTGAGAAGGACGGCTGCCTGGGGGACCGGTCTTCAGATCTTCGTGCCATGACCTGGAGTCCGCGAATTGAGGCCGCCAATCAAGAGTCAGCCGGGACCGGTAATGCCGGTTCCGGCCAGCAAGATTCGAAAGAAATAAAAAGGAGCGAATCACATGCTTGGTCATCTAGGTAGCTGGGCAATGAACATGTACGTTCTGCAGGGCCAGTGGGATCTGCGGGCCATGTGGGGCAGCATGAGCATTATCGCGAAGGTTGTAGTTGGAATTCTGTTTCTTCTGTCCGCGTGGTCGCTCGGCGTCATGATCGATCGCGTGCTGATGTACAGCGCGGCACGCAAGCAGTCGCGCGTGTTCGTTCAGCAGGTAGCCGGCGCCCTGCGCGAAGGCAAACTCGACGAAGCCATCTCCATCGCCGAACGCAACAAGAAGAGCCACATCGCCAAGGTAGTCGCCACCGGTCTCTCCGAGTTCCAATCGGCTTCCTCGCAGGTTGCTGACACAGAAGTGATCGAAGCCGCCAAGCGCGGTCTGGATCGCTCCGTCGCCATCGTCCACGCCGAAATGAAGCGCGGCCTTTCCGGCCTCGCTACCATCGGCTCGACCGCGCCGTTCGTCGGACTGTTCGGTACCGTGGTCGGCATCATCAACGCGTTTAAGGGAATCGAAACCACCAAGGCCACTGGGTTGTCGGCCGTCGCCGGCGGTATTTCGGAAGCGCTGGTTACCACCGCTCTGGGCCTGCTCGTGGCCGTGCCTGCCGTGTGGGCCTACAACTACTTCGTGAACAAGGTCGAGGCGTTCGACGTCGAGATGGACAACTCCTCCATGGAATTGGTCAACTATTTCATCACGCGCCGGGCAGGCGGAAAGAAGTAACCCATGGCATACAAGCCGCACATCGGGGAACCGATGTCGTCGCCAAACATCATTCCCATGGCCGACATCATGCTGGTGCTGTTGATCATCTTCATGGTGGTCACCCCCATGCTCTCTAAGGGCCTGTCGGTGGAGTTGGCGAAAGTCAACAATCCCTCCGACATGCCGGATGCCGACAAGGACGACGCAGTAATCGTCGGCATCTCCGCGAGCGGGGATGTCTATCTTGGCAGCGCCAAGTCGGACCTTTCGCAAATTGCCGATCAGGTTCGGGACCGTATATCCAATAAGCTGGACAAGACCGTATTCGTCAAGAGCGACGGTCGAGCCAAGTACGGCGATGTGGTCAAGGTTGTGGATGAGATTCGCTCCGCGGGCGTCGATAACGTCGGCCTGATCACTGATCGGGCGGAAGAGAATCGACGGGTCGCTCCACCACCGCCGTCGGGCAACTAGGTTTCGCTGGGAAGCGTGCAACGTGTTCGCGCTTCCCAGTTTCCGCTTTTGCTAACTTATCCGCCGCGACGAAATCAGCGGTGGCGCGTCAAAAGAATTAGGGAGCTACGATTATGGGAATGGACGTTGGGAAACAGGGCGGTTCGATGGCGACGATGAACGTCGTGCCGCTGATCGATATTCTCCTGGTGCTGATCATCATTTTCATGGTCATCACCCCGCTCACGCCAAAAGGTCTGGACGCGCTGGTGCCACAGCCTGCGCCGCCAAACCAGGACCAGAAGCAGGACATTACGCAGAAGACGGTTGTCGTTCAAATTCTCGACACCGGAAAACTGAAGATCAACGATGAGGATGCCACCTGGGACACGCTCGGGCCGCGCCTCACAGACGTCTTCAAGGAACGCGCCGAGAAAGTCGCCTTCGTCAAGGGTGATGACGCTGTGCGGTTTGCCGATGTCGCGAAAGCCATCGACATCATGCGCGGTTCCGGGATCGACAAGGTTGGATTGATTACCGCCAATCTTGAAGCAGGAAAGTAATTTGAGTGGCGGCTGTCGGCCTGTATCGCGTCTGCTGGATGCCGGTGTTTTTGCCATCCGATAATAAAGTTGCTTTGATCCAGGGGCCTGCTGGTGTAGAGTGTGCGGCGGTGACTCGCGAGTTCGAGGATTCAGGTGTCTTGGGAAATAGCGATCACCGCTTTGGGCATCTTGGGATAACCGGAACAAGCGTCAGTAACTTCATTGCCCTCTCGGGGGAATACAAAATATTCGCGGGGACGGATTGTTTGCCATGAATCCTTTTGCGCATTTTCGGCACTCCAAAAATAAAAATTCCGTGGCGCTGTTTGCAGTGGCCATGCTTGCGGTCGGCTTCGGCGCCTCTGGGTGCGCCAAGCTGAAGGCCCGCGACGAACTGAACAAGGGCGTCGCCGCCTACCGCGATGGAAAGTATGACCAGGCGATCGAGTTTTTCAAGGACGCGAAGGACAATGATCCTACGTTGACCAACGCCCGGCTATATCTTGCTACCGCTTACGCGACGCAATATATTCCCGGCGCGCCATCGGACGAAAACGTACGGATGGGGCAGGCTGCGGTGAAGGAATTTCAGGACGTGCTGTCCGCCGATCCCAACAACATCTCGGCCATTGATGGTATCGGATCCATCCTTTTCAACATGGCCGGAACTCCCTTTACGCCCGACCGTTTCCTGGAATCCAAGACCTACCACATGAAGCACATCGCGCTGAAGCCCGAAGATCCCGAGCCGTATTACTGGATCGGTGTGATCGACTGGACGCTCAGCTATCGCTCCAACCTCGTCACACGTGGCGCCTGGCGCCTGGCGCACGCTGGCAAGCCGCTCAAGGACGACGATCCGATGCCGGCCGATGTTCGGGAACAGTACATCAAAGAGAACGGCCAGATGATCGACGAGGGCATCGACAACCTGAAAAAGGCCCTCGAACTTCGACCCGATTACGATGATGCCATGGCGTACCTGAACCTTCTCCTACGCCGCAAGGCCGATGAAGCCGCCACTCCCGATGAGCGCGCATCCTTGCTGAAGCAGGCGGATGCCCTGGTCGAGCAGGCCAAGGAAATCAAGCAGAAGAAAATGGAAGCCCCGGCCAACAAACAGGCCCAGTAGCTCTGGCCGGTCGAATCGCTTCACAAAATGCCCATCAGGCGGCCCGGACACGGGCCGCCTTTTTTTGTTTGCGGGAACTGCGGACAATTGTTGCAAACAGTTGTCGATCGCCAGTACGGTAATTTATTACGTGCCCGCCCGGTTGGTTTCGCTGCAATTTCGCGCCATTTGTCGGCCGTCGCAGATTCTGTACGATGCAAAATAGCATGCCGGTCTAGGGCGAATACTGTAGTACTAGATGGTTACAGAGACCCGCGAGACGGAAGAAAACCGCAAGAACGGATACATGGCCGATCTAACCTTTGTGTTACTTTAGCAACGTAATCGGAAGGGTACGGGGGCTGCAACCGGGGACTTGAGGCTTCACGAACTGTCCTCCGGCGGCCCAGGAAGCTAGAAGAAAACGTTCGAAATTGCCGTAGCAAGGCCACCTCTCCGCTCCTGGGTCTACGAGGCTCGGAGTTCAGAAAAGGGAGTCTGAATGTCGAACTCCGCATGGTCCTTTTCGGATAAGGATCTGGGTCGGAAAGTCTCCTCCTTTCCAGTACGCGTCAGGAAATCGCTGCCCGCCGAGGCGCTTTCCGTACATGGGACACCGGGCGGCGGCCTTCCGGCATGCCGCCTGAAACGGGTTCTGACCTTTATCGACGCGCATTTGGACGAAAAAATCACCCTCGCTCAACTTGCGCGGAACGTAAACTTGAGCGTCTTCTACTTTGCCACTCTGTTTAAGAAAAGCACAGGTTTCAGCCCTCGCCAGTACATGCTCCACCGCCGCGTTCATCGCGCGCGGGAACTGTTGCGGGACACCAGATGGAGCGTGCTGGACGTAAGCCTGGATCTGGGCTTTCAACATCAGAATAATTTTGCGCGGGCTTTTCGTCGTATCACCGGTATGTCGCCCACTAGATTTCGGTGCAGCGGAGCCCCGGAACAGTTCGCCAGCGAGGTCAAATCAGAGCTGCGAAGCAAACTGCTTTCTTAAATATCCCAGGACGCCGGAAAACTCATACGGAGGTGCAGCATGACAAGGCCAATGAAAGCACATCGCCGGAAGCTGCCATATTCCACCCCGAGCCTCGTCCCATGTGCCGTTGCGGATCTGGCTGGAAGCCTCTGGACGCGCCGCCGTGCTTCCAGCCGGGCCCCAAAAGGCTCAGTTCAGCGCCCAGGCGAGCTGCCAGCGGTGATCGTCGAGGGATTTGAAGGCGAGGTGAATGAGTTGGGTCCGGCATTTTCCTCCATTGGTTGGCCCCCCGATGCGCTCTCGGAATCAGCGGCGTACAAGAAGGACGACGACGGGTGCATCCTGGTAGTCGATCTAAGAGTTCACACTTCCGAGCGGCATCAGACGCTTACCCGAATCGAAGCCAAGTCGAGGCTGGCAGGAACAGCCGTGTTTCTATTGACGGAACGTGGAGATGCCATGAATGTTGGCGGCAACTCTCGGCGCGGTAATCGATGGTTTTTTACCGGCCGAATCTCTCCGGACGGGCTCGCCGTTCTGATGAACTCTATCCTGCAAGTTTGGGCGACGTGGGCCGAATCACCTTCGGGAAAACTGGTGGCCTCGAAGGCGGAAAGTTCCGAAGGTTCGGCGGTCGCGTATGCAGAGGGAGATTGATTTAACATGAGCATCTTTCAACGGTGGGCTAGTGTAACGCCAGCTGTGGCCGGCGGTGTGGATGGCCCTGGCATTCAAGACGCGGAAAGCCCGTTGCACGCTGTGGGAAAGCAACCAGCGACACTTGCAGAATTCCTGCGCGAACGGCAACTCATCTCCGCGGACGAATCTTCCGTGATCGAAGAAGGCCGCGAGCTCGTCGAAAAGTCTGGGTTGCTGCGGATCATGCTGGAAACGTCGAAGGCGATTAACGAGATGGCAGGCAGAACCATCGTGGATGTGCACACGTTTCTTCCCCCCGACGCGGTCCTTTGCTGCTTTATCTATGTGGAGGAGGAAACCGAATACTTAATCCGGCTGGAACTCCAAGGATCGATACCCACCCTGGTTTTTGCTGAGCGGAAATGGCGTGATACCGTGGGAAATGACTTCGTTCGCTGGGCTCGCCGCCTCGCGGAGATCGAACCGGTGACCATCAACGTCAAACTTGTTCATGAATTCCCGGAAGTTCACTTTACCGCCGCCCAGGTTCGGCAATGGTTCATGTACCTGATTTCAGGCCTGGACCGCTCGCATTCCCCTTCATTCTAAGCATTCTGCCCGACCACCGCGTCTTCCGAAGCGCCCGCAAAAGGTGGGGAAAATGGCTGGTTCCCCACAAGGTCCCTTATGGCGGCACGCTCGGAACTCTTTTCTCCACTAGGGCATCAAATAGACTTAAAATACGGAAACATGTCTTCGCTTGAAAAGCCGGCAGGACTCACTTCTCTGGTTGGGGTTGGCGCGCGCACTGAGCGCACTAGCAAGGCCCTACAGGCGCGCTTCCTGGAATTGGTGGAAAAGGTCAGGCAAACCCGTCCAGCGAGCGATATTGAGATGCTGCGGAGGGCCTTTGACTTTGCCGCGGAGCAGCATCGCGCGCAGTTGCGCAAGTCGGGCGATCCCTACCTTTCGCATCCCCTGGAAGTGGCGCACATCCTGGCGGACATGAAGCTGGACATCACCACGCTCTGCGCCGCGCTCTTACATGACGTGGTCGAGGACACGCGCGTTTCCACGCAACGCATCGCCGAGCGGTTTGGTCCGGAAGTCGCCGTTCTGGTCGAGGGCGTCACCAAAATTAACCGGCTGGACCTGCTCGCTCCGGAAGCGCGCCAGGCCGAGAACGTTCGCAAGATGCTGCTGGCCATGGTGAACGATGTGCGCGTCGTGGTCGTGAAACTGGCCGACCGGTTGCACAATATGCGCACGCTGAATTTCCTGGCGCCGGAGAAGCAGCAGCGCATCGCCCGCGAAACACTGGACATTTATTCTCCAATCGCCAATCGCCTGGGAATGGGCTTGATTCGCGGAGAACTGGAAGACATCGCTTTCAGCTATCTCGAACCGGAGGCTTACCAGCAGCTGCAAAATACGGTGGTCTCCAAGCGAAAGGAATTTGAGGTTTTTCTCGCCGATCTGAAGGATTCGATTCGCAAACGGCTCGAGGAAAACGGAATTTCCGCGGAAGTGGACGGCCGGGTGAAGCGCTTGTACTCCATTCACCAGAAAGGTCTGCGCCAGCACCGCACGGTTGACCAGATTTACGACTTGCTCGCCGTCCGCGTAATCACCGACACCATTCGCAATTGCTACGCGGCGCTGGGAGTGGTGCACCAGGTGTGGCGGCCGGTTCCCGGCCGATTCAAGGATTACATTGCCATGCCGCGGCCCAATCTTTATCAGTCGCTGCATACCACGGTCATCCATGCGGGACAAACGTTTGAGGTGCAGATCCGAACGCAGGAGATGCATCGCATCGCCGAGCAGGGCGTGGCCGCGCACTGGCGCTATAAAGACGGCAAGGACGTCTCGGACGCGGACGATCAACGCATTTTGTGGATGCGCCAGCTGATCGAATGGGTGAAGGAGATGCAGGAACCCTCGGAGTTCATGGCCACGCTGAAGGTGGATCTGTACCCCGAGGAAGTGTATGCGTTCACGCCCAAGGGAAAGGTGCTGGCGCTGCCGCGCGGCGCGACTCCCGTGGATTTCGCGTACGCCGTGCACACCGAAGTCGGCAATCAATGCATCGGCGCAAAAGTGAACGGGCAAATTGTTCCCCTGCGCCATAGCCTCTCGAACGGTGATGTCGTCGAAGTCTTGACGCAGAAGGGCCACGTTCCCAGCCGCGACTGGCTTAACTTCGTGCGCACATCGCGCGCGCGAAGCAAGATCCGCCACCACATCAATTTCATCGAGCGCAGCCAGGCGACGGAAGTGGGCCGCCGTCTGCTCGAACGCGAGGCCCGGCAGGTGGGCCGCAGCCTGAAGAAAATTCCGGAGTCGGATCTTCTTCGGGTGGCCACCGAATACGGATGCGCGAAGCTGGAAGATTTGTTCGCGGATCTGGGTTATGGGAAATTCTCAGCCCGGCAGATTATTTCCAATGCACTGGGAGAGCCGCTGGCGCCGCCCAAGCCGGAAAAATCGAAGGAGGATCCCTCGACGCGGCTGGTCTCTACCGTCAAGCGAATGCTGCGCGTTGGAGAAGCAACGCTGCAGGTTGGCGGGCAAAGCGACCTGATGGTTTTCCGCGCCAAATGTTGCAATCCGATTCCCGGCGATGAAATCGTTGGATATGTGACGCGCGGCCGGGGAGTTGCCGTCCATTCCACCACGTGTCCCAACGTGCAGAACCTGCTTTACCAGGTGGAACGGCGGATTGATGTTGGAGTGGGGTGGCGCGACGGGTTCAACTTATCCCGTCACTTTGTTGATTCGCGCGCAGGACCGGCCCGGAATGCTTGCCGACATCACTACTGTCATCAGCGAAACCGGCTCCAACATCCGCACCCTCGGCAGCCATCCCGATAATCTCCACGCGCGCATCGATCTGACCCTGGAAATCAGCGACCGCAAACAGCTCGAGCGCATCACCGCCAACATCCGCAAAATCTCCGGCATCTTCGGCGTCGAGCGCCTGTACAACGTATGACGCCGGTAGGACAGGCTTCCGCCTGTCTGGTTTGAGGATGCCGCCCGCAAATCTAAACCAGACACGCGAAAGCCTATCCAACAAGACCAGGTTTATCTTCGCGGCACACGCGAACTCCACCTGCTGCTTCCTCGGCTACAATTAAACAATGCACCAGGTACGCGCAGCGCATTGGAAAACCGCCCGTAATCTGCCGCTTGGTTTGTTGCTGGCGTCGACGGTATTGCTATGCTCCTGCAAGCCCGCGCAAAAGCCCGACACGGCGCAAGCCGACCAAATGTCCATGTGGCTTGATAGCGTCCCGCAACTCAAATCTCTGAACGTCTCCAACGCAGAAATCGCCGAGCTGAACAAGGCGCACCAAGCGGGCCTCAGCGATCCGTCGACCGTAGTTCTGCATCCAACGCGCGCGTGATCGCAAGCAGCCATTTGCCGATGGGCAATCCATTGCCGATTTGCTGCATGCCGGCTCGTCGGAGCAGACCGTGCTGCAGCTCGCGCAAGCTCAATCAATTGGGCGTCTGGGCGGGAGAGGCCGCGGCCATGCGGCTTGTGCGGGCTTTCCGATAAAATTATTCTCGCCGTTGCGCAGCGCCGCTCGCAGGGCTTGCCCGTACTTTCCGGGGCAGAAACTCGGAGAATTGAAGAATACCGGCGTAAGCGATGCGACGATTCTGGAAATGGTGCAGCGGGGCGACTCCGAGCAAACTGCCTCCAAGTATATAGCCGATCGCGAACGCGCCGCTGGCGGCCACAAATTCGTGTTCCAGACGCATGCCCACAAAAGATAGGCACCGTTCACCTCCCGCCCTATGTGCAATCCGTTTTGCGAAGGCGTTCTTCCCGTATATGCTCACAGATTAAATTAAAATACCATGGGCCCGTGCACCGCGCGGACTCTCGAACGGAAAACGTGAATCCCGTGAAATGTGAAATCGTCCAGACTGGAAATCCGATCTTGCGGCAGCGCGCCCGCCCGTTGACGGTGCCGGAAATACGCAGCCGCGAAATTCAGAAGCTGATCGAATCCATGCGCACATGCATGCACGAAGCGCCGGGCGTGGGACTGGCCGCGCCGCAGGTGGGACTTGCCATGCAGCTTGCGGTGATCGAAGACCGCGAAGAATATCACAAGGACGTTTCTGAAGCGCTGCTGCAGGAGCGCGAGCGGCGGCCTGTTCCGTTTCACGCCATCATCAACCCCGCGATCGAAGAAATGGGAACGGAAAAAGCCGAATTGTTTGAGGGCTGCCTGAGCCTGTCCGGCTTCTCCGCATTGGTGCCGCGGGCGCGCGTGGTGCGTGTCACCTGTCTTGACGAACATGGCGAGCAGCGGCTGATTGAAGCTTCCGGATGGTATGCGCGAATTCTGCAGCATGAGATCGATCACCTGAACGGAACGCTGTACATCGACCGCATGCGAACCCGCTCGTTGACCTCGACCGAAAATCTGGCGGAATTCTGGAAAGGTAAACCAGTGAGTGAGATCAAGAAAACGCTTGGGATTGACGCGGAGTAACCATGCCGCCGGAAAAAAGCGAGGGTGGTGGATTTCAACCACTCCGGCTGGACACGCCCATTGTGCTTCTTGTGGAAGATCTGAGAATAGCGGCCGGATCTTCAGCGGGCCAGCGGCTAAAGCCGCAGTGGAGCTCATGCACCATGGCACGGCTGAAGCCGTGCCCTACAAAAATTCCGAAGGCTTCGCGCGGATTCGGAACCCGGAGCTACTGAGCCCGGAGCTACTTTGAACCTGGTGCTACGTTGAACTCGGAACTACCTTGGACCCGGCGCTACTTTGGACCCAGTGCTACTTTGAGCTCGGAACTGCTTTGAACCCGGGGCTACTTTGAATCCCGACGCTATTATTATTAGCCGGGATCTGCTTGGCACCCAGTGCTACGAGATTTTGACCCGCGTGCCCCGCCCCGTTAGAATCACTTCATCTTGCTTGCGAAGACATGGCCGCGAATTTTTCTTGCCGCAGTCCTGGGCGCGAATGTGTTTCTTGCCGCAGGATGTGTCCATCCCCTGGGACGTGGTTTTCACCTCAAAGATCGCCAGGCGGACATTGGTTTTCCCGCCGGCGCTCCGGACAGTATTCATTTCCGCATTGCCGATGATCTTATGAATACCGGCGATCGTCCACTTAGCTCGCTCGCGGTGCGGTTGCCCGAAGCACCGTCGTTCGGAGAACAAAATCTTCGCGTCCTCGTCGATGGTAAACAAGTCTCGCCGCAGCACATTTCCAAAACGGACATTCGCATGGTGAGCGTTCCGTTTGACCCGCCGTGGGAACTCGGCGGAAAACGGATGGTGGTCACCGAATGGGATCTGTCGCCGGAGTCCACGGCGCGAGGAACAATTGTTGTTTCGCCCGAAGGGGTTTACATCGCGGACGAAACCGCGCTGCCCCTATGGCAAACTCCCAGCGGTCCGTTTGCCGTCGGTGGAACGATTCCAGAAAAGGAACTTCTGACGGTTTCGGCCGCCAAGGATTTTCGGGTGCTTGCACCGGGACAACCCGAGAAACGCCGCCAGCAAGGGACCCAGGTGATCCAACGTTATTCGATCCGCGCAGGTAAGGATCCAATCACCTACGTTGTATCTGGCCGCTACCAGGAGAAGATTGTCCAGTCGCGGCACGGCGAGGTGCAGTTCTGGATTTTCCAATCCGTTGATAGTTCCGCCCTGCAAACCGCAGCCGATCGACTCTCCGCATCCATGAAGACGCTTGCGGAATTTTTCGGCCCAGCCTCCAAAGGAAACTCCATAGTGCGTATCGCGGAGGCGCCAGTTGCGTTGCCGGGCGAATTCGGCGCGTCAACGGAGCCCGGGGGAGGTTCGTTCCCGGAAGGCGCATTGCTTGATCCAAAAGCTTTTCGCGAAGGTATTTCCAGCGAGGCGGTGCTGCAGCTTGCCGAATACGAATTGACGCGCACCTGGTACGGCTGGATCGTGCGCCCGCGGCCCGAGGCGCAGATTCTGATGGGTCGCGGTGTTGGATTATTCGGATTGGTGATCGCCGCCGAGGGCCGTGGATCAGATCAGCGGCGCGCGATGATCGCGTCCTTGATCGATCACTATGATCAAGCCCGTGCCGCGGCGCCCGACAAAGGATTGATGGAGCCTCCCATCGGCTACACGCGCGCTGAGCGCATTTCGACGGGCGACCGCGGAGCGCTTTTTATCGTGGCGCTGGAAGATTTGTGTGGGCACGACAACCTGCGCACCGCTTTGCGCGATATCATTCATGACCGCGCGGGAAGCGACACTGGCTTCGAGGAGCTTCGATCCGCGGCGGAAAGCGCATCGGGCAGGGATCTTGCGGAAATGTTTCGCCGGTGGCTCGGTGAACCGGGCATCCCGGACGACTTTCGCGCCAGGTATCAGAAATCCGCGCATGCCGCTGCCCGGAACTAGACTGTTTCGCTCGGAAAGCGTTTGTGGGTCACGGCTTCAGCCGTGACATTGCGTCGGAATAACAAATCCGGCATTAGCCGCCGAAGTGCTGGGCGGGAAACCCAGTGACTATTTGCGTGTACCGGCTGCGTGCGGAAATGCCGAGCGGCCGGAGTTTGAATTGCCTCGGACGGAGAGTGCCCTTTACATATCCGCCAGCGGCTAAAGCCGCTCGATTCTCCACTAAAGTCACAGCTAAGCGGCGACTCACAAACATTTTCTTGGGGCACGCCAGTTCGAGAAGATACGCCGGCAAGAAGGAACGCACCAACAGGAGGAAGTAATGATCGAAATCGTCGCAACCGATCGCGGACCGAAGGCCATCGGCCCCTATTCACAGGCCGTTCGCGCCAACGGATTTGTTTTTCTATCCGGACAAATCCCGCTGGACCCGAAGACGCAGCAAGTTGTGGAGGGCGATGTGGCCGTGCAGACCGAACGCGTTCTGGAAAATCTGAAGGGCGTGGTGGAGGCCGCGGGTTCGTCGATGCAGCGCGTGGTAAAAACCACGGTATTCCTCGCTGACATGAACGATTTCTCCGCGATGAACGAAGTGTATTCGCGCTATTTCGTGAACCATCCGCCGGCGCGCTCCACGGTGGAAGTTTCCAAGCTACCAAAGAGTGTTCGCGTGGAAATCGATCTCATTGCGTTGCTCTGAGCGTGTCTTTGATTCCGGAATGATCAGTAAGTCACGGGATGATTCATCATTGCAGTCTGTTGTTCCCGGCACTGTTCGCAAAGGGCGCTGACGGCGGTGCGCGCTTCCGGCTCTAATTTTGGCAATACGCTCTCGAATGTGGTGACCGCTTCATTCCACCGGCGCTGGCTCGCCAGCATGGTGCCAAAATTAACGCCTGCGTCGGTCAAATCTGGATTCAACTGCAGCGCCCGGCGGAATCCTCGTTCCGCTTCCTCGAAATGGCTGAGGGCGAAGTGCGCTGTGGCCCAGTCGCTCCAGCGCTCTCCCGTCTCTTGTTCCTGGAGAACTTCGTCCAAATGTCTGACCGCGTCTTCATAGAATCCCTCTTGAAATAAGTACACCGCATAATCGTATTGCGTCTTGGCTGCCATGAGTGTTTCTACTCCTCTTCGCCTGCTGGATGAGGCGATCGCGAAGTGTTGATGCCATGCACAGGACATATTCACGCAAGAACACAGCATCTTGCATTCCACTCTCCTTGCTGGGCCGCATCAGTTTGCGTGCTTGTATCACACTGAAACGCAGTTCCTCTTGCGCCACATCTGAACCCTCGACCGTAAAGCCTGGACTTGCATTGGTCGATGATTCTTTTGCGGAGAGCGGCGCGGACGTGGCGTAGGCAAGCGCTTCGAACTTTTTCCGGCGATCTTCTGATCCATTTAGCGAGACCAAACATGACAAAAACCCGCCTGCTGATGCTCGAAGTCACTTCCCATTGCAACATGCACTGCACATTTTGCCCATCGGATGACCTGGTAAGAAAAAAAGGACACGTCAGCGACGAACAGGCGGTCCAATTGATCCGCAATGCGCGCGATCTCGCTCCGGGAATACCGATCATGTTCAACGTGCTCGGAGAACCCTTCCTGAACAGAAAGTTATTCGACTACATCGCGTTATGCGAGGAATGCGGCGTGGAGGCCGCTCTGATCACGAACATCACACTGCTCACCGAGGAGCGATTGCAAAAGCTTTTCCAGTTCAGCAACGTGGATCTGAACCTGAGCCTGCACACGCCGACCGATAAATCTTTCGCCGAGCGTGGCTATAAAAAAATCGCCAGCTTCCGCGAATATCTGGAAATGGTCTGCAACGCGGTGGAAGCGAAATTCCGTGCCCGCAGCAAAATCAGCGTTGAAATCTATCTTTCCAGCGAACTCATCGAAAATCTGATGCAGAACGACGGCGGGTCGCGCCTGTGGACCATGTATAAGGACCCCGAGGAATACAAGGCCGGATGGGAAGTCTGTTCGGAGCGCTTCACGCAGCTGGGCGCCAAAATCGCGCGTGACTATCCGGAGTTGTTCGCCGAGGGAATGGAAGAGGTGAAGCAAAAGCACAGCGAATTGATCCGAGCCGGCGAACTCGTCTTCCGCGCCGAGGAGCTTCCGGAGTGGCGGCTCGAAAATCAAGTTTCAGGCTGGATGTTCGCTCCAGGAGTGGTCGTGCGTCGCAAAGGATTCGGCATGTGGGCCTATCACGAAAAGTTCGTGCAGAGGCACGCCCAGCCGGGCCGCTTCGTATTTCATGAGGAACGTACCGAACCGTTCACCTGCGTTGGTGCGCTGGCCTTTGGCATTCTTTCGAACGGAACCTACACGCTATGCTGTCAGGATGTCGAAGGCGAGATGGAAATCGGCAATATCGCCACCATGGACCTGCGCACGGCCTTCGATTCGCCGCGCCGCGAGGAAATCATCGCCAACTGCGCCACCTCGCGCGTCTGCCGCCGTTGCGCCGGCAACACCATGATTCTTGATACTCAGCCGATCCGTGAAGACTGGCAGGCGATCGACAAATTCGGTTTCGGCTGGCACATGTTTGAAAGATATCTTTTCGGCGTCGGCGGTCGCTGGACTATGGGTAGCGCCAAATCCTACTTTTATACCAGAATCGAATCCATGGTGCTGGAGATGCGGTTTCGCTCGGCATTTCCTTCCGATACCAGATTCCAGCTGCTTCTCAGCGCCTACAACCCGGACACCAAACGATTTTCGCTTGAACAATCCGAAGAGTTTCAGGGCCGGGAGGAACAATTGACCAGCATGGACATACCGGTGAATTTGCGCCGGAACACTTTCTACCGTCTTACGATCCTCTCCCCCACATTCAGCCCCAAGCAACGCTACGGCTCCCCGGACGAGCGACGCCTGGGCTTGGCGGTTTCCTCGATTCGCCTCGGTGGTCGCCCGTACGAAGGCCTCACATTCGACGAAGTCCCGGCCGCAAACTCGAATGCACTCCCGCCGGCCTTGGAGTCTCCGGGGTACGCGTTTCCGATCTTGAGTTGATTGCGTGTGAAGTTTGAGGATGCTTCTTTCGTTACAGCTCGAGTGCGCGCAGCTCGGCGCGGTTTTAGAGCGCCTTCATTCGAACAAAAGCCCTTCTTTTACACCACCTTCCAGTCCTAACCAGCATCTAAGCAAGCAGGTGCGGGCCCGCTTTGATTTTCCTTGCCGATTGGAAATTGATATGACATCCATCACCGAGTTCGATTCAGTTTCACCACGGAATTAGTATGGAAAGCGCGAATCTTGGGGTAGATTTGTATTAGTAATCGCCCTGGCCGAACCTCTGGGGAGGCTGCCGTTGCTTCTTCGCGAGAAAATCAATGTGGTCGTGCCCGGTGAATTTTCCGGGAGGACCCCTTTCTCTGCGTTGAAGGAATTTTGGCTTAGCACCGCATCAAAAATTCGCACAACATTCAGAGCGAACCAGGTTGCACTCGCTCGGTCCTTTGACCGCCGCTCCGTTTCTCCCGAGCTAAATGGAGTTATCGGTACTCTCTGTACGCTCCGCCGGAGGGTTCTGGCCAATCAAGTCCTGAGCGCTTGGACGAATTGGTTTGTTTGGCTGCTGATTGCGCTGATTGCGGCGGCCATGATCAGTTCCAGGCTCGTTGGCGCGCTGGCCTTCATCACCGCGCTGGCCGTGGCTGGCGCGGTCGCGATCTTCGTTTGGATCTGGCGCAACCGGCCCTCCAATTATGAGACGGCGCAGCGTCTGGATTCCGCCGCCGGGCTTAAGGACCGCATTTCCACGGCTGTTTATCTTGGCGAGATCAGGAATCCGGATCCCGACGGAATGATCGGCGAGCAGCGCGCCGATGCGCTGGCGCGCTTGGCGAAAATCGATCCGCAGGGACTGTTTCCGATACACATGCCGGAGCATCGAAAACGCGCGTCGGTCCTGGCGCTGGTCGCGATTGGCTTATTCGCATATCGCATGCACCACCAGCCGCCGCTCGTTTCCCTTCTGCAAAGCACGGCGCGATCGCAGCTGGTGCAATCGATTTTTTCTCCCATCGTTCACGCCATGGAAAAAGATTTGCAGAGGACGATAGCTCTCGTCACCATGAAACCCGAAGCGACGAGCGAGGAAACCCAGCGCGGAGACGCCGCCTCCAATACCGAGGATCTGTGGAAAGCCAACGACGACAAGGGGAATGGATCGGAAGAGCAGAAAGATCAGGCCGAAGCTGACATGGGCAATCAGCAGCAGGATCAGATGCAGACGCCCGGCAATCAGGAGGGCAACCCTTCCGGCGAAGCTCGCCCGCAAGAGAATTCGTCGCAGTCTCAACAAGGCAAGAGCGGCAGTGAGAATTCAGACGGCAAGTCCGCACAGCAGCAATCGGAACAGCAAGGGCCGGAGGGCCGCCAGTCGCTTGGACAGTCGCTGATGCAGGCATTGAAAAACATGATGTCCAACTCGCCGAATCAGCAGGCCAGCAATCGTGCGCAACAGCAGCCGCCCAACGGCCAGGGCGCGCCGCAATCCGGAAATTCACAGCAGCCGGGTGCGACGCAAAGCGACAAGCGTGGGGATTCCCGCGGGAATTCGGACGCCAAGCAAAAGGCTTCACAGACCGCCAGTGAAGGCGCGGGCAGCCAGCAGGGTACGAAAGAGCTGCAGAAGAACCAGGAGACCCATCCGGTGAACGCTGTTCCGGATCGCGTGGCGCTGGAGGCCAGCGGGTTCAAGGACCAGACGCGTATGAAAATTGCCACCGAGACCGGCACGGCGCAGCTGGCCACCAGCGGCGCGACCGCCAAGCAGGATGCCGTGACCAATGGCGCCGAGCAGGAAAATATTCCGGCCCGCTACCGCTTTTACGTGCAACGCTATTTTGAGCACGCCGACAATGGCAAGCATTGAGTTAGAATTTCGGATCCTTCGCATCCCTGCTTCAAAGGATCGGGCTCTACCTGTTACTCTGCGTTTCGGCGGGGAGCGGGCCAGGACAAGGATGGATTCATGACCAGTCCGGTGGGAACAGAAGGCCAGACGGGCGGCCAGCCCCTTGGCCCACAAGCGGAGTTTCTCGCCGAAAAAATGGCCGAGGTCCGTCGGAGAAATTTCCAAGGCCATCGTGGGCCAGACGGACGTGGTCGAAGGCGTGCTGATCGCGCTGCTGGCGGGTGGCCACGTGCTGCTGGAGGGAGCGCCGGGCCTTGGCAAGACGATGCTGGTGCGGACGCTGGCGCAAGCCGTGGCCCTGAAATATTCGCGCATCCAGTTCACCCCCGATCTGATGCCCGCCGACGTAATCGGAACTTCCGTGGTGCAGGAAAACGGAGACGGCCGAAAAACGCTGGGGTTTCAGCCCGGCCCGATTTTTACAAATTTATTGCTGGCCGACGAAATCAATCGCGCGACGCCCAAAACGCAGTCGGCGCTGCTCGAGGCCATGCAGGAAAAGCAAGTCACGGTCGCCCATACCTCGCACTTGCTGGAGGAACCTTTTTTCGTGATGGCCACGCAAAACCCGCTGGAAATGGAAGGCACGTATCCATTGCCAGAAGCGCAACTGGATCGCTTTTTATTCAAATTGCGCGTGCCGTATCCCGGGCGGGAAGACCTGCACGACATTCTGGACCGTACGACGCAAGGTTCGGCGGCCGTCGTATCGCCCGTTGTGAACGGGGCGCAGATTCTGGAGATGCGCAAAGTTGTGCGCGCGGTTCCGGTCGCGCCGCACGTGCAGGAGTACGTCGTAAAACTGACCTTGGCCACGCATCCCGAGAATCGCGAGAATCTGCTGGCGAGCAAGTACATTCGTTATGGAAGCTCGCCGCGCGGGGCGCAGACGATGATTCTTGGCGGCAAGGTGCGCGCGCTGCTGGACGGCCGGTACAACGTGAGCATGGAAGATATTCGCGCGCTGATGCTGCCTGCTCTACGCCACCGCATCATTCTGAACTTTGAGGCCCAGGCGGATGGCCGGTCGCCCGACGACTTGCTGGAAGAAATCGCCGGCAAAGTCTGCGCGAAGTGAGATATTAGCAGCACAGACTTCCGTCTGTGGATTTTATCTGTCAAGTGGACGAACCCCCACAGACGGAAGTCTGTGCTGCTGGTGCCACTACTGGAATCCAATGGCCACCGTTTCTCCGCTGTTGCTGGATCGCGAATTCCTGAAGACGCTGGAGCAGGTGACCCTGCTCTGCCGCACGAATCTGTCCGGTCCGTGGGCCCCGAGCATCGGTCGCGCACTCGCGGGCCGGGCATGGAATTTGCCGATTACCGCCGCTATAGCTTTGGAGATGATCCTCGCTCACTGGACTGGAGCGCGTATCTTCGCCTGGGAAAGCTCTTCCTGAAAATTTACGAAACCGAGCAGCACATTCCCGTGCGGATTCTGCTGGATCGCAGCCAGTCCATGGATTTTGGCGATGCGGAGGAGTCCAAGTTTCTTTACGCGCAACGTCTGGCGGCAACCTTCGCCTATCTGGCGCTGCTGCATCTCGATACCACCGCGGTCATTCCGTTCGCCGACCGGCTGCAGAAGCCCCTGGTGGTTTCCGGCGGACGCGATCGGTTGTGGCCGGTGCTGCAATTCCTCACCGAGCAATCCTGCGGCGGCACGACGGATTTATTCGCATCGGTTAAAGAATTCATGAGCAATTTTTCCACTCGAGGCATCGCCATCCTCATCTCCGATTTCTTCGATGAGCAGGGCTGCGAGCGCGCGGTGGAAATGCTGCGTTCCGCGGGGCACGATTTTGTGCTCCTGCAGGTGCACAGCGCGGAGGAGCAGCATCCTTCCGCCGCGGGCGAATTGATTTTGGAAGATGCCGAGACCGGCGCGCACCGTACCGTGGAGTGTTCGCCGCAGAGCACCGCGCTCTACGAGCGCAGATTCCAGGAGTTTTCCGCACGATTGCGCCGGCTGGCAATTCGCAATGGCGGAAGATACGCGCGCGCGGTGACCAACGTCGCTTACCAGGAATTTGTTCTGCGGGGCCTGCGCAGCGGGCAGGTGCTGGCATGAATTGGCTGGCGCTCAGTCCCGTGGAGGTCATGCTGCTGTGGGCGGGACTTGCCGCCACAGCGCTATGGCTCTATCTGCATCACCGCCGTCCACAGCGCCGGAAAGTGTCTACACTTCGTTTCTGGGCCAGCGTGCAGCCCGTTTCGCAGCCGCGCCGCAGAAAACTTCGCGAGCCCTGGGCATTCGCGGCTCAGATTCTCTTTTTGCTTCTGCTCATTCTGGCGCTGGCCAATCCGCGGTGGGGCACGGCGTTCGAGGGGCGCAGCGTGGCGATCGTGATCGATGCGTCGATCTGGTCGCAGGCGCATCCCGCGGGCGAACCGGCATGGATTGATCGCGAGCGCGCGGAAGCCACCGCGGTGCTGGATTCGCTTCCCGCCGCAGACCGCGTGTTGCTTCTTCGCGCCGAGGCGGACGCGCCACCGATTTTGCCATTTACAACGGACCGCGCCGCGCTGCGCCGCGCGATCCTGAATGCGCAACCCTCGAGCGTCGCGCCGGATCTGCCTCGCGCGCTGGAAGTGGGCCGCGCGGCGCTGGGAGGCGCCAGACGCGGCCTGCTGGTTTACGTGGGCCCGGGTCTGGTCGATCCGCAACAGGCGCGCGGCCTTGATCAGTTTCGCTCGGAAGTGGAATCCCCGGATAACAATGGCATCCAGCCGCAATTTCTCATGCGCCTCGTCGGAGACTTTGCCTCCGTACAAAATCGCGGCATTACGCGACTCTCCCTGCGGCGGGATGCCGCGCAGCCCGATCGGTGGCGGCTGCTTACGCAACTGAAGAATTACAGCAAGGAAAAATCAGACCTGGTGCTGGCTTTCTCCGTGAACGGACAGCCTCTCGGCCAGCGCAAACTTTCGCTTGCTCCGGATGCCGTCGCCAGCGCGGAAGATGAATTTACGTGGGACAAGGGCGGAATGCTGCAAGCGGAAATCAGTCCTTCTGACGCACTGCAGACGGACGACCGCGCGATGGTCAATCTCCCTACCTTTCGCACCGTCCGTGTGGCGGTGTTTGCGAGCAGCGCCTCTCCGTTTACCGCGGACTTGCTCGGCGTGCTTTCGAGCGATCCCTATGTTCAGGCGCAAGTCCTGCCTCCCGAACTCAGCGCCAGCGTTTCGCCGGACATCGGGATATATCAGGGCGCCGGCATGCCGTCGCAGCCGGCGTTCGATTCCATTTGGTTTGTCAGCGGCCCGCAGGCGGCGGATTCCAAACCCGTGCGGGTAACGGGGTGGAATTTGCAGCATCCAGTGACGCGCTGGGTCCGCACCCGTGACGTTAGCGTGCGCAATCCCGCCACGCTGAAAGTTGAGCCCGGCGATACGGTTCTGGCTTCCACTGAAGGCGACCCGCCGTCGCCATTGATTTTGGCCCGCGAAAAAGATGGGCGCAGAATCTTGATCGTGGGATTCAATCCTCACGAATCAAACTTCCCGCTGGAGTCCGCCTTTCCGTTGCTGATGGCCGGTAGCGTGGAGTGGATGACCCATTCGGTTGATGAAGTTGCGGACTCGCTTTCCGCAGGCGAAATTGATCTGCCGGGCCCGGCGTCAAAGATCGTTGCGCCTTCCGGAAAAGAAGTGCAATTTGCGCGCAAGGGCCCGGACGTTCATTTGCTTGCACTGGAAACGGGCATCTACAAACTCAGCACGTCCGCTGGAGAAACCAGCGTGGCCATCAATCCTCCGGCACTGCCGTCACAACTTGTGGAATTGACAGAGACCGAAGCTGCGGGAATTGAGCGGGAGCCGCTTCAGCCCACGACGTGGGATATGTGGCGCTGGCTGGTGCTTCTGGCCATCGTGGCGCTGTGGCTGGAATGGTGGTTGTATTACGCGGCGCGCGAGCGCCAACGTGCGGCGGAAGTCCATGACGCGTCCGGCGACGAACTGCCCAACGATTCGGAGCAGCATCTCGATCGGACGCCTGAAGAGCGTGAAGTATCCGGCGTGCGTAATCCAAATCTTGTTGGCAGGTGAGCGAGTGACGTTTGACCAACCCATCTTCCTGCTGCTGATCGGATTGCTTCCGGTCCTGTGGGTATGGATGCGAAGAATGCCGGGAAGCTCCGAGGTGTGCCTCGCGTTGAAATGCGCGGCATTCGCCTCGCTGGTGGTCGCGCTTTCCGGTCCCTGGGCTCCGCTGCGGGTGGAGAAGCTGGCGGTCACTGTTTTGATGGATACTTCGGCGAGCATGCCTGCGCGAATCCTTGCAGCGCGGCGAGGCCATGTTGCGCGATCTGGTGCGCAAAAAATCCGGTGCGGAACTGCGGCTCATCACGTTCGCCGAGCACTCCAGGCTCCGCGCGGTTCCGGCGCAGGCCGATCAGCTGAACATTCCGCAAGGCGTTGATCCCAAAGAAGGAATGGCCACGAACCTGGAAGAGGCTTTGCAGTTGGCTCTCAGCACGTTTCCGTCGCAGGGCCAGCGCCGGGTGTTGCTGATCAGCGACGGCAATGAGAATCGCGGCCACGCACTGACGCAGGCGCTGCGCGCGCGGGAGAGCGGCATCGCCGTTTTTACCGTGCCGGTCCGGCGGCACGGCGCCGCTGCCCGTTCAGGTGGAAAGCGTCGCCTCGCCGCAGGATGTATTTTCCGGAGAACGTTTTCCGCTGACGCTGCGACTTGAACAGCGGCAGCGCCATGAAGGCGCGCGTCTGGATGACGTCTGAGGGCCAGGAGATCGCATCGGCAACGGCAGACCTGGCGGCCGGGCAGCAACACCGTGGAATCTGGAAGCGCGCATGTCGCATAGCGGCGTGAACCTTCTGGAAGTGCATGTTTCGAGCGAAGGCGCCGACCAGGTTCTGGTATCGCGGGCCATTACCGTACGCCGGCCGCACGTCCTCTATGTTTCCGGCGGAAACGAAACTTCAGCGCCTCTGCTGGACACCTTGAAGCAGGCCGACGTCGACGTGGAAACAGTGACGGCCTTTCCGGTGAATCGCGCAAGCGCGCGATTGGGATGCGGTTCTGCTGGATAATTATCCGGATCATGATCTGGCCGCGGATGAGGACCTGGCGCTGGAGCGGTACGTGTACGCCGGCGGCGGGTTGATTTTCATCGCCGGCGACAGCAATGCCAAGATTCCCGAGGAGCCTAAAACCCCATTCGAGAAAATGCTGCCGGTGCGCGCCGAGCCGCCGCCTGAAAAACCCACCGCCGTCGTCCTGGTGCTCGATAAATCCGGCAGCATGAGCGGCCCGAAAATTGAAATGGCCCGCGATGCCGCGCGCGCCAGCATCAGAACGCTGCGGCCGATCGACATGATCGGCGTGATTTCCTTCGACGAAACTTTCAACTGGGTCATTCCGATGGGACCGGCGGGCTCGCTGGAAGACAAGAGCAATCTGATCAGCCAGATCACCGCCAACGGCGGCACCAAAATTTACCAGGCGGTGGAGGCTGGCTTTGAGGCCATCGTGAACGAAAAGGCCACGCACAAGCACATCATCCTGCTCACGGACGGCGTGTCCACTCCCGGCACACAGGAAGATTTCCCCAAGCTGGAGCGCGACGCGCTGGCCAAACACGTGACAATCTCCACCATCGGCGTGGGCGACTACATCAACCGCGATTTGCTCGACGAACTGGCACACAAGACCAAGGGAAAATCCCACTTCGTCGAAAATCCCGAGACCATTCCTCAAATCATCAATGCCGAAGTGAGATCCACGGAAGATCTGGCCATTCAGGAGCGCCCCGTGCGCGCCGTGCGCGTGCGTCCGGTGGAATTCACCGATGGCATCGATTTCACGCAAGGCGCCGCGATTGCTCGGATTCGTTCAGGCCGAGGCCAAGGATGGCTCGGAAGTGATCTTGCGCGTGGATGAGAAAAAACCGTTACTAGTGCGCTGGCGATACGGCCTGGGCCGCGTGATTGCTTTCATGTCCGACGCCAAGAGCCGCTGGGCCGCGCCGTGGGTGCGCTGGGAATGCATTCGGCACGCTGTGGCCGCAGATGGTGCGCGACGTGTCGCACCGCGACCGCAGCGATGCGCGCCGGCGTGCGTCCAGGAAATCAGGAAGGCGAAGCGGTGGTGTTTTACGATGTGCTGGCCAACGCGGAAAATCCCGCGCGCCGATACTCTGGGCAGCGCGGGCCGCCGCATATCGTGGTCGAGGCGGATGGAGCGCGCGCCGCGCACTATGCCACTGGAGGAGACCGCGCCGGGCCATTACGAAGCGCGCATTCCCGCCGATCAGGGCGGGCTGTATCACATCGTTTCGGGCAACTCGGAAATGCTGCTCCCCGAGGCCGGATTTCTATCGCGAGTCGGAAGAAACGAAACCGCAGGCGGTAAACACGGCGCTGCTCGGCGAGATCAGCCGCGTCACCGGCGGACGGATGCATCCGTCGATCGATCAACTTTTAAATGACAAAGGCGCGATGGTTCGCGAACGCCAGCCGCTGTGGCCGTACTGGCTGGTGCTGGCTCTCTTGCTGAATTTTCTGGAAGTCGCATTGCGAAAGGGATTCTTCGAGCGACTGGCGTCGTGGCTGCGCCGCCATTCACTGCCGCTGTGGAATCGGCAGCCGGTGTAGGAGGACAGGCTGAAGCCCATCCTATTCAAAGGAGTGAATCATGAAATCAACGCGGCGCGATTTTCTGACTACCGCGGCGACCGCGGCCGGAGCAGCGGCGGCGGGCGAATTGTCCGCGCACGCGCAAGATCCTGAACACAGCCACGGCCACGCGCATCAAGTAGTTCCTTCCGATCCTGCGCTGCGGGTGAAGTCTCTGGAATCGCTGCTGGTTGAAAAAGGTTTGGTCGACAGGGCCGCTCTCGACGCCTTGATCGACGCATATGAGCACAAAATCGGTCCGCGCAATGGTGCGCAGGTGGTGGCACGGGCCTGGATTGATCCCGCCTACAAGCAGAGACTGCTCACCGATTCTGACACGGCGATCGCCGAACTCGGATTTGGCGGCCAGCAAGGGGAGCACATGATGGTGGTCGAAAATACGCCATCGGTCCACAACATGGTGGTGTGCACGCTATGCTCCTGCTATCCTTGGCCAGTGCTTGGGCTGCCGCCGGTGTGGTACAAGTCCGCTCCATATCGTTCGCGTTCGGTGATCGATCCCCGCGGCGTGCTGCGTGAATTTGGGCTGGAAATTTCCGACGATGTGGAGGTGCGCGTATGGGACAGCACCGCGGAGTTGCGTTACCTGGTGCTTCCCGAGCGTCCATCGGGTACGGAAGGAATGAGCGAGGATGCGCTCGCCGCGCTGGTTACACGTGACTCGATGATTGGTGTGGGAAAAGTGCCGCCACAGCGAGGAGGCGCGGCGTGAACGGCGTACATGATATGGGCGGCATGCAGGACATGGGTCCGGTTCAGGAAGAAAAAAATGAATCGGTGTTTCATCATCCGTGGGAAGGGCGCGTGTTTGCGATCACGCGTTCGATGTCCGCCTGGCGCAAATGGAATCTGGATGCTTTGCGGCACCAGCGTGAGCTGATTCCGCCGGGCGACTACCTGCGGATGAGTTACTACGAAATCTGGTTGACCGGCCTGCTCGAACTTTCCGTCAAATTTGGATTGGTTAGCCGCGCGGAGATCGACAGCGGTAAACCAGCGGCGGGATCTCCGAAACTCACCCCGGCGCTCACCGTTGACAAAGTGCCGCCGCTTATCGCGCACGGCACTCCTGCGAGCAGAAATGTGCCGGTGGCGGCGCGATTCCAGACTGGACAGCGCGTGCGAGCGCGTAACATCAATCCCGTGGGACACACTCGCCTGCCGCGCTACGCGCGCGGAAAGTTTGGCACCGTCGAACGCGACCATGGAGTTTTTGTTTTTCCCGATACAGATGCGCATTTTCTGGGCGAGAAGCCGCAGCACGTTTATACCGTGCGTTTTGCCGCGCGCGAATTATGGGGCGAGCAGGCCAAGCCGCGGGATACGGTTTGTATCGCCATGTGGGATGACTACCTTGAGCCAGCATAAATCTATTCCCGATCCGGAAAGTCTCGCTGCGCTGCCACGATTGCCCCGCGATGATGGAGGGCCGGTGTTTCGCGAGCCGTGGGAGGCGCAGGCGTTCGCGCTGGCCGTGAAGCTTTCTGAGCAAGGGCATTTCACCTGGAAAGAGTGGGCGGCTGCGCTTGCGGACGAACTGAAGGCCGCCGCCGATCGCGGCGAACCTGACGACGGTTCGCATTACTATGAGCAGTGGCTGGCTACCCTTGAGCGGTTGGTTACGGACCGAGGACTTAGTGATCGGGAGGCGCTTGCCGTCAGAAAAGAGGAGTGGGCCGAGGCTTACCGGCATACTCCGCATGGCAAACCTGTGGAATTGGGCGCCGCGAAAAAGTAGGACAGTCTGAAGCCTATCCTACCGTGGCGTCCAGGTTGGGTGGCCTGTGAACAGGCCGTCGACAATGCCAATCTGGTAGCAGAGAAATAATCCGAACGCTACGCTCACAAATCCTGAGGCCATCGCCAGGCCGCGATTCAGTTGTACGAAATGCCGCAGCGAGTACGCGAACGGTAGAGCGATCGCTGCGGTGATCAGCATCATGCCCGCCACCGTTCCTAATCCGAAAATCAGCAAATAGCCAATGGCCCAGGATGGGCTGCTTATGGTCGTCAGTACGAGAAGCGCCACCGCGGCCGATCCCGCCAGGCCGTGTACGATTCCGACCACCAGCGGCCGCAGGATATGGAAGAGGCTTAATTTTTTCCACCACTGCGGGGTCCACCCGACGATGGAAAAGGAGTCCGCCAGAACGGGCTCGCCATCTTCGTCATGGGTGTGAATCATTCTGCGGCCCAACAAAAAATGAGCGTGCGCGCCGGAACCGAGCCTCCGGATGGTGATCCATTCGATCGCCCGGCGGAGAATTCCCGTGAGATTCAGGATTCCCAGCAGTATCAGCATGAAGCCGACGCACAGTTCCATGCTCAGCCCCAGCCGCGCAGGGATCGTGAGCTTGAACAGGATGATGGCCGAGCCCACGGCGAGGATCGTGAGCGTATGGCCCAGTCCCCAAAGGGCGCCGATCACCGCGGCGTGCAGCATGGTGCGTTCGCGGCTGACGATGGTGGTCACGGCGACAACGTGATCGGGATCCGTGGCGTGGCGCATCCCCAGAAAAAATCCCAGCAGCAAGATGGCGAATAGCGCGGTCATCGGATTCGCTTAGTATTTTCGTTGGTCGAAGGGGGGAAGTCCAGCGATGAGCTGACGGGCGGCGTCCCACAGTTTTTTATTCGCCTGGGTCATGTCCGATGCGGAGCGCGCCAGGTAGCGAACAACACACCCGCCGGGTGAAAGCTCAGTTGCACCGCCGTGGATACCTGGTTCGCCGTTCACTATCTCATTTGCGATGGCGGAAACTTCTTTCCACCGTGTGAATCCATCGGCGAACAGACCCACGCACGACATGTAATCGAATTCTTCCATCAGGCCGAACTGATCTGGCCGCCTTGTTGCAGGAACGATTCTCATGTGATTCATGTGGACCGCCCTGCCGCAGGACCGTACTTCTATTCGCGAATCAATTTCGGTGAACGCCCATCGCTCTCCATGGGCGACCCGCCCGGAAGCCATCGAATCTAGGATGATCGCGCGGCTGCCGCGAGCCATTTCGATACGCAGAGATTGGCAAAGCGCCGATCCCACATGTGGAATGACGTGATCGGGAAAATATTCGAGCGTGGCGTTTTCCGCGATGCGGATTACGGTCTCGAGGATTGCCGGTTTTGCGGTTGTGCGGTAAATCCGCGTGGCGGAAGGCGTGGTGAGGCAAACGTGGGTATCCGCTGCGAGCTCAATCTCCGTAGCGAGATGGTCGCCGCCCAGCACTCCTCCCGTCGGATTCAGCATCATCAGATAGGAAGAGCCGTCCGCAAGGGTCAGGGGCGTCAGGGCCTGCAGCGGAAGCGAGAACCGTGATTGCGCGAGAATCGTCGCTGCTCCGCTCCGCGCAAAGCGTAGCCGAAGAAAGCCGTCGCGGCCAACGCGCTCCGGATTGCCTTCACTGCTCAAAGAGGAGATCGTGGCGAATCCAGTCCGTGAGCGTGTCGACTCCCGAGCCGGTCTTGAGGTTGGTGAAGACGTAGGGCCTCTCTCCGCGCATGCGTTTGGCATCGCGATCCATGATCGTGAGATCCGCACCCACATACGGTGCGAGGTCGATCTTGTTGATCACCAGCATTCCGGAGGTCATGATCCCTGGCCCGCCCTTGCGCGGAATTTTCTCGCCTTCCGCCACATCGATCACATAGATCGTGGCATCCACCAGTTCGGGGCTGAACGTCGCCGCCAGATTGTCGCCGCCGCTTTCGATGAACAGGATATCAAGGTCCGGGAACCTGCGCATGAGTGCGCTGGAGGCTTCGAGGTTTACGGAAGCATCCTCGCGGATTGCGGTGTGCGGGCAGCCGCCGGTTTCAACGCCGACGATACGCTCAGGAGGAAGAACTCCCCTGCGGGTCAGAAATTCAGCGTCTTCGCGCGTGTAGATATCATTCGTGATCACGGCAAGTTGATAGGACGGTTTGAAGCGCGCGCAAAGCGCTTCGACCAGCGCAGTTTTCCCCGAGCCGACAGGGCCGCCGATACCGAGTTTGAGAGGTTTGGCAATCACGAGCGGAATAGCCTCGCATCCAGCAGCGCGTGGCGCAAGCTGGCAATTTCCAGCGCGGGCGCGAAAGACCACATGTCTGCTTCCTGCTTGTCTTGGACTGCGGCGGCCAGTGTTGCGATCAGCGCACCGGCGTTCCAAACTATTCGCTGCCCGGCGAGTTGGCCCAGCGGCAGCAGGCGCAACGCCGCGCCGACGAGCGCCGTACTCGTTGAATAAAGATATGCGCTCGTCATTTCCAGAGCATCCCAACCGAGTATTCCTCCGATCATCCCAAAAACCACCGGATGATGGCCGGGAGTCAATTCTTCCGCGACAGCTCTGGCGAATTCCTTGAGCAGCGAAGGGCAAGGCAAGTGAGTTGCAACGCGCAACGTCTGCCGTCCCATCTGGCGGCTGGCGTCGCGCAATTCACTTGGTGTTTTCATGGCGTCGAGCATTTCGTCCAGCGCGAGGCACGGTGAAAGGTCTTTGCTCGCCGAGGCTCTCCGTGCGCACACGAGGGCAACCGCGTCGGTGGGCGCTGCGCAGCCTTCCAGGTAGGCGCGCAAGAATCCCTCGACGCCCGCCTCGTCGCGAACGTCGCCTGATTGCACGCAGTACTCCAGGCCGAACGAGTGCGCGTAGGCTCCCGCGGGGAAAAGTCCGTCCGTAAATTGCAGCAGGCTAAGAAAGCGTTCCATGTGGATGCTGTTGTATATTTCCGATCGGATCAAAAATTGTTTGGCGACGTTCCCATCGAACGCCAAGCCGTTCCATCAAACGAATCATCCCTTTGTCGTCGGGAACAAGAATTCTGCCATTCTCCAGCGCCAGTGGAGAATGCCGGTTGCCCACTTCAAAGGCAATCTTCACGGCCTCGTTAAAGTCCAACGGCATAATCTCAAGGACCGGCTCGCTGGCCGCTTCGATTTTCAAATACCAGTCGGGACCAACGTATAGAATCGCTTCGTGAGAAAGAATCGTACCGGTGGGAAGCGCGATACCGATCTTGCGTCCCTTGGCGGTGGTGAAGCGGCCGCGCAACCAGCGGCGCTGCTCCCAGGTGAGCACGAGTTTGTCTTCCTCTTTCGCCTGTAGCTCGCCTGGGTCGGCGGAAGTATGCAGGCGATCGATAATGAGCGTGTTCCCCACATCAGAAAAGAAAATAGCGCTGGGCCATGGGCAGGATCTGCGCGGGTTCGCACGTCAGAAGGACGCCGTCGGCGCGCACTTCGTAGGTGTCCGGATCGACTTCGATGCGCGGCAGGGCATCGTTGTTCACCATGTCTCGCTTGGTGAGGCCGCGGCAGTGATTCACGGCGACGGTTTTTTTCTTCAGGCCCAGCGTTTCGCGCAAACCTGCCTTCATGGCGGCTTTCGAAACAAACGTAAGCGAAGTCGCGTGCAGCGCGCCGCCAAAGCTGCCAAACATAGGGCGGTAAATCACCGGCTGCGGCGTGGGAATGGAAGCGTTGGCATCGCCCATGGTAGACCAGGCGATCATTCCGCCCTTCACGATCATTTCGGGCTTCACCCCAAAAAAAGCGGGCTTCCACAGTACGAGGTCGGCCAGTTTTCCGGTTTCCACCGAACCAATTTCATGCGCCACGCCGTGCGCGATCGCTGGATTGATGGTGAACTTCGCTACGTAGCGCCGCACGCGCAGATTGTCGCAGCCGGATTTTTCTCCGGGGAGCGGCCCGCGCTGCCGTTTCATTTTGTCCGCCGTTTGCCAGGTGCGCGTGATGACTTCGCCGATGCGGCCCATGGCCTGAGAATCCGAGGACATCATGCTAATCGCGCCCAGATCGTGGAGAACATCTTCTGCGGCGATCGTTTCGGCGCGAATGCGCGATTCGGCAAAGGCCACATCTTCTGGAATCGAGGGACTGAGGTGATGGCAGACCATGAGCATATCCAGATGCTCATTCAGCGTATTCACCGTGAATGGCATCGTTGGATTTGTGGAGGACGGCAGGCAGTTGGGTTCGCCGCAAACTTTGATAATGTCCGGCGCGTGGCCGCCGCCGGCGCCTTCGGTGTGGTACGTGTGAATCGTGCGGCCCTTGAACGCGCGAATCGAATCCTGCACGTAGCCGGCTTCGTTGATGGTGTCGGTGTGAATCGCCACCTGCACGTCGAACTCTTCCGCCACCGAGAGCGCGGTATCGATGGCCGCGGGAGTTGTGCCCCAGTCTTCATGCAACTTCAGGCCAATGGCTCCGGCTTCGATTTGCTCGCGCAGGGGTTCCGGAGAACGAAGAATTTCCCTTGCCCAAAAATCCCAAATTCATCGGGAATCCGTCGGCGGATTCGAGCATGCGATGCATGTTCCACACACCCGGAGTACAGGTGGTGGCGTCTGTTCCTGTTGCAGGACCCGTTCCGCCGCCAATCAGCGTGGTGAGTCCGCCCGAGAGCGCGGTCTCCACCAGCTGAGGGCAAATAAAATGGACGTGGGCATCGATGCCGCCGGCGGTGCACGATTTTTCCTTCACCGGCGATCACTTCTGTTCCGGCTCCAATCACCATGCCGGGCGTTACGCCGCCCATGATGTCCGGATTGCCGGCCTTGCCGATTCCCACGATGCGGCCGTGGCGAATGCCAATGTCAGCTTTGTAGATTCCGTCATGATCGACGATCATCGCGTTGGTAATGACCAGATCCAGAACCCCATCCGCGGAAGTGGCGGTTGAGGATTGCCCCATGCCGTCGCGGATTACCTTGCCGCCGCCGAACTTTGCTTCTTCGCCGGGAGTGGTGAGGTCTTTTTCAATTTCAATGAATAATTCCGTGTCCGCCAGGCGAACGCGGTCACCGGTGGTTGGACCGTAGAGGTCCGCATATTGTCGTCGTGGAATTTTCAGGCTCATCTGTTTGGGCGTCGCATTCTTTTAGGCACGCGCTTCATCGAAAACGTTCTCCGCGATCGGCATGCTTCATTTAACGGACGAAAATCCCTGGGCGGAAGCACGTTTCACGGCTGCTGGCCTGGTTGCGTCATCCGCCGGACCATTGGTCAAACCATTCAGGCCGTAGACGCGTTTGGTTCCACCGATTTCCACCAGTGTAATTCTTTTGGAGTCCCCCGGCTCAAATCGCACGGCGGTGCCCGCAGGGATGTTGAGCCTCATGCCGAAAGCTGCGGCACGATCGAAACGCAGCGCGCGATTGACTTCAAAGAAATGAAAATGGGAACCCACCTGAATGGGGCGGTCTCCGGTGTTGGCGATTTCGAGTTCGATTTCGCGGCGGTTTTCGTTGGCGATCACGTCGCCTTTTGCCAGGATGTATTCGCCGGGAATCATTGAATGCCTCTGAGTGGCGCAGGCTTCAGCCTGTGGATTTTAGTCCTTGCCAGCAAAACGCCACAGGCTAAACAGCCTGCCGAAGACGCGAATTCTGTCATTCCGAGGCGCGATGTTCGCCGAGGAATCTCCTTGCCTGAACTCAGAACGAAAAGCGATTCGTCGCTCCGTTCGGTATGGCCGAACTTGAGATCTTTCCGAAGTCTGTAAAACCCGCGCCATTTAGCGAATGGGGTGATGCACCGTTACCAGTTTTGTGCCATCGGGAAATGTTCCTTCCACTTGCACTTCGTCGACCATTTCCGGAACGCCTTCCATGACGTCGTCGCGCTTCAAAATTGTGGCTCCAAATTCCATCAGGTCGGAAACCGAACGTCCATCGCGAATTCCCTCAAGCAGGTCCGCGGTAATTAGGGCCACCGCTTCCGGATAATTCAGCTTCAAGCCACGGGCGCGTCGTTTTCGGGCAAGTTCCGCCGCCGTGGCGATCATCAGTTTTTCAATTTCTCGTGGCGTCAGATGCATTTTGCGATGTTTGGCCGTCCCGTAGACATGTGTTGAGCCCTTGCGAATGATAGCGAAGCGGCTGGCGAATCGCCATGCAAAATCCAAATGCTCTGCATCGTGATCGGGATTTTAGAATATGGACTTTACCCGCGAACGCTCCGTACCTCTCCCCTGATGTTGCGCCACGGAATTGCGAAGATTGGCTCTCAGGGATTACCGGGAGTCGCTGTCCTGTAATATGCGACGTGGTGTATCATTCTTCAGAACAACCCCAACATGCTCCAATACCTCGAGCAGCAAACAAGGCTGACGGGAAATCAGCGCCGGATCATTACCGCCGCGGTCCTGGGCGACATGCTCGAGTTCTTCGACTACTTTCTGATCGGCTATGTCGTCGCATTCATTGCCGGGCCGTGGAAGCTCACGTTTGGCGAGTCCGCGATCATTCTATTGTCTTCCGGTTTCGGAGCCATGTTTGGCGCCGTATTCTACGGATGGCTGGCCGACAAAATCGGGCGCCGCAAAGTTTTCCTCATGACGGTGATCAATTTTTCGATCGCCACCGGTATTCTGACTTTTACTCCTGACAATGCCTGGATTTTTCTTTCCGTTTTTCGCTTTCTCATCGGATTTGGCGTCGGAGGCCTTTACTGCGTTGACCTTCCGCTGGTGCAGGAGTTCGTTCCGGCTTCCAAGCGTGGCGTGGTCGGCGGGTTGGTTACCGCGGCCGTGCCGATTGGCGTGCTCCTGGGCGCGGCACTCGGCGCATTTGCCACGCCATATGTAGGCTGGCGCGGGCTTTTCGCAATTGGAATGGTTCCCGGGCTGCTGACGCTTCTGATTCGCGCGCTGGGTGCCGGAATCGCCGCGCTGGCTGATTCAGATGGGGCGAATGGAGGAAGCCCGGAAATCGCTGGCCTGGGCTCTGGAAATGGACCCTGCGGCCCTACCCTTGGACGCGAGTGCGCCCGAGGGACAGAAGCAGCCCATGTCGCGGCTGTCGGACATTTTCCGATATCCTCGGAGCCTGGCAGTGTCCTGGATCACGAACCTTGGAGCGCAGACCGGTTATTACGGACTCACTCTCTGGGTTCCCACACTGCTCGTACAACTCCTGGGCGTTTCGCCTGCCAGAGCGTCTTTTTTGCTGATCTTTGTGAATTTTGCGGGGCTGTTCGGGCGCATCGGATTGTCCTATCTCTCTGATGCAATCGGCCGAAAGAGTTCCGGCGCAATCGCCAGTTTTGGCGCGGCGATCCTGGTGGTAGCGGCTGCTGCTTATCACAACGTTTTTATCGGCAGCGTGTCGGTGTTCTGGCTATTGCTGATCGTGAACAATGCCTTCGCCGATGGAGGTTTTGCGATTGTTGGCCCGTATTCGTCGGAAGTCTGGCCGGTGGGACTGCGTACCACCGGCATGGGCTCAGCCTACGGATTTGGCGGACTTGGAAAAGTGATAGGGCCGCTCGGTCTCGCGCTAATTGTAGGTTCCTCCAACATCATTACGCCAAAGGCATCTGTTGCCGCACTCGTTCCAGCATTCTCCTACCTGGCAGCGTGGTTCGCAGCGGCGGGCTTTGCATACATTTTTATTGGAATGGAAACGAAAGGGCGTTCGTTGGAAACAATTGAGCAGGCGCTCGGCGAATCAAAGCCTGCGGCGTCCGCGCTGGACAAGGCGGAAGATCCTCGCTGAGATGGAGTCGCAGGACCTTCCGATCTACTCCAAGAACCGCGAAGGGCAGCCGATGCGATTTTGTAAACGCCAAGTTTGAACCAATTTCGGTCGGCATTCGCAAAACCCACACAGACACGAGTGTCTGTCCTACCAAGAAATCCTCGATTATTTTTTAGTGCGCGGGCGCTGATGATTGGCCATTTGTTCCATGACCGCGCAGACTACTCCTGTGTCTTCCGCTCCCAGCCCCATCGCCATCGCGGATGTATAGAAGGGCGCGCTGGCCGAAAATAGCGGTGTGGGACAATCGATCTTTCGCGCGTAGTCGTCGATAATCGTCATGTCTTTCTGCCAGGTCTGCACTTTCATCGTCGCTTCGGAGTAATCTCCCTTCACCATCATAGGGCCACGCACCTGAAGCATGCGCGAACCTCCCGCGCCATCGGCGACGACCTTTAACACCATTTCCGGATCGAGGCCCGATTTCATGGCCAGCACCATCGCTTCGGCGGCGGCCACGTTATGAATGGCCACCAGAAGATTTGCGACGAATTTTACCTTGCACCCTGAGCCAAACGATCCGACGTAGTAATGGGCGCGCGCAAAACCGTCCAGCACCGAACGAACGCTACCGTAAGACTTGCGATCGCCACTCGCGTATACCACCAGATCTTTGACTCGCGCTTGTGCTCCGGTGCCGCTCAAGGTGCAATCGAGCAAAATAGTGCCGCGCGCCGCGAGACGTTTACGCGATTCCTCCTTCACAGGGATTGGCAGCGTGCTGGTTTCAATCACAATCTGACCCTTGCGCGAGGACTTCGCGAGCTCCGCGGCGGTGTCCAGGAGCGCATCAGAGGATGGCAGCGACGTCACCACGATGTCGCACCGCTTGGCCACTTCCCGGCAATTGCGCGCGATAATCCCGTCGGCCTTCCGGTGTTCTGCGCGGCGCCGCGGGACAACGTCGTATCCCAGAACCTTGAATCCCGCGCGAATGAGATTCGACGACATCGCCGAACCCATAATTCCCAGTCCAATCATGCCGATAGCCTTTGATTGCATGGCGCTCCTTTCAGATTTTTGCAGCGGAATGATGACGAAGATTAACTTTAGCAGAGTGCGAAGAGTTTGGTAGCGCCGCGTCCCCAGGCAGATTCAGAAGGTGCGAAAGGCCGGCCAGACGCCGGTGCTATGCACAAACGCGAAGCTCTAGGACTTCCGGCCGTGATAACCTATACGTTTGTGCAAATCGTTGTGAAAATTCCACAGAGGGTCGAGGCCCAATGACGAAGACGAATGACAAAGTGACGCTCCAGGATATCCAATCGGCGTCGGAACGCCTGAAAAATTGGGGACGCTGGGGCGCTGAGGACGAAATCGGCACGCTGAATAATATTTCCGCGCAGGACATCATCAACGCGGCGCGCCTCATCCGCAAAGGAAAAGTGTTTTCGTTGGCGCTGAATTATGACAGCAACGGTCCGCAGAACGGCCTGTGGGGCAACCGATTCAATCCGATTCACACCATGCTGGCCACCGGTACGGACGCCGTAGCCGGGCGGCAGGAATCGATTGGAATCCGTTACGCCGACGATATGGTGTCCATGCCGCTGCAGTGCGGCACGCAGTGGGACGCGCTTGGCCATGTTTTCAATGGTGAAAGAATGTGGAATGGATACGACGCGCGGCTCGTGGATTCCACCGGAGCGCAGAAAAACGGCATCGAAAAAGTGAAAGACAAAATGGTGGGGCGCGGAGTTCTGCTGGATGTCGCGCGGCACAAGGGCGTGGAGTCGCTCGAGGACGGCTACGGCATCAGCATTGCTGAGCTGGAAAAATGCGCCGCCGATCAGGGCGTTGAAGTTCGCAAGGGCGATTTCGTAATCGTTCGCACCGGACACATGGAGCGCTGCCTGAAAGCCGGCAAATGGGCAGGCTATGCGGGCGGCGACGCTCCGGGCCTGCGTTTTGAAACTGCCGAATGGATTCGCAAGACCGATATGGCGGCGATCTGCGCGGACACCTGGGGCTGCGAGGTGCGGCCCAATGAAACCAGCATTGCCAGCCAGCCCTGGCACTGGGTGGTGATTCCCATGATCGGCATCAGCATGGGTGAGATTTTTTATCTGAAAGATCTGGCCGCCGATTGCGCCCAGGATCACGTGTATGAATTCTTTTTCTGTGCGCCGCCGTTGCCCATTACCAAGGCGGTCGGATCGCCTGTGAATCCCATCGCTATCAAATAGAGCAATTCGCTCGACGTTATGACCTCAAACAGCGTGTGGCCCGTCGTGGTCGTTGGTGCGGGGCCAACCGGCCTTACCACCGCGAACCTTCTCGCGCGGTATGGCGTCGATGTTCTACTCGTCGAGCGCAACGAATCGACAGTGCAGGAACCTCGCGCCGTTTCGATTGACGACGAGTCGCTGCGGACCATGCAGGCTATCGGCGTGGTGGACGCAGTTGTCTCACGCGTCGTCCTCGGTTATGGCTCCGATTATTTCAGCGTTGGGGGATCCTGCTTTCTCCGTGTTCGTCCGATCACGAAGGAATATGGCTATCCCCGGCGCAACGCTTTTCGCCAGCCCATTTTTGAGCAGCAACTTCGCGAATACTTCTTTACAAGCGCGGCGAAAGAAACTCGCTCGGAAATATGGTTTAAAACGGAATTGGTCGATTTCCGCCAGGGCCGGGACGCGGTTGATCTCACCTTGCGGTGCGCCGATGGAAGCTTGACCGAGGTTTCCACACCTTACCTGGTGGCGTGCGACGGAGGGCGCAGTTTCGTGCGCGAAAAGCTGGGGATCAAACTCAGCGGCTCGACGTTCCGTGAACGCTGGCTCATTCTTGATTTGGAGGAAACCCGCGACCACACCCGCGACACGAAAGTGTTTTGCGATCCGAAACGCCCGTGTCTCTCGCTTCCCGGTCCGGATCGAACGCGCCGTTTTGAATTCATGTTGCGCGAGGGAGAGGTTGAGCCTGAGGTCACCTCTCCTGAATTCACGCGCAGCTTGCTCAGGAAACACGGCGAGGAAAACACGCCTTTGCGCCGCAGCCGCGTTTATACCTTCCATGCGCGCATGGCTGACCATTGGCGCAACGGCCGCATTTTTCTGGCGGGAGACGCTGCGCATCTGACTCCTCCATTCGCGGGCCAGGGAATGAACAGCGGCATTCGCGACGCGCACAATTTGTCATGGAAACTCGCGGCGGTGATTCAGGGACGCCTGGGATCGCGGCTGCTGGAGACCTATGAGCAGGAACGCCGCAAGCACGCCTGGGAAATGATTTTGCTGGCGCTGCGCATGGGCAAAGTCATGATGCCCCGCAGCTTCTGGAGCGCGGTTGGATTGCAGGCTGCATTTCGGCTGCTGAGTATCGTTCCACCGGCGCGAGCTTATTTCGCCGAGATGAAGTACAAACCCAAGCCGCGTTTCGATTCCGGTTTCCGCGCGCGCGAGGAGAAGAATGGCGCGGGATCACTCATCGGCAGGCTTCTTCCGCAACCAAAGGTTCGCTCCGGAGACCGCGCCGCATTGCTTGACGATTTCCTGGGAAACAATTTCGCGTTGCTCTCCCTACCGCAGACGCCTGCGAGCGTTTTCGACCGGTTGTCAGGGGATTTATGGCCGTCGCTGCGGTGTCAGCGGGTTGCGATACGCACCTCTGGGGACTTCGGATCCTTGCCAAATGGAGTTACCGGCGTTCTTGCTGCCGGCGGCGAGCTAACTGACGCGGTTAAGAATTTGCCGCCGGGCTTGCTTCTCATCCGCCCGGATCGTTACGTATCGGCGTTTCTACCGGCGGCGAATTTGGATCGAAGCGTGCGCGAGGTGGACGAAATGATCGCGCAAACCTGGAAATAGTTGGGATTCTCCAAGGAATTTTCGCGTCCACCTTGGGACGGCGTTGCACGCTGGCGGACGCTCGCCTGAAGGCGAGCATTACAAATCGGGCGCCGCAAATCGAGTGCTAGGGTTTGGGCTTGGATGCATCCCGGATCGCATCGTTGAACCGGTGCTCTTCCGACGGTGAACAAATCTCCTCGAAAATCGCTACCTTTGGGTTGACGAACGTAATGGTGTCCGCCACCCACGGTTTTGTGTACGTTTTGGGATCGGTGAGAGTGATGTCGAGTTTCAGGGTGTCTTTGTCCACGCGCCGGTAGCGCTCGACGAGTCGCATCTGGTCGCTGTGCGGATTGCCGAAATGATCGAGCCACGTCCGGTCATCATAGCCGATGGACTCCACGACGAGAGTATCGCCGTCCCATTTTCCGACCGCATATCCGTACCACGCCGGGTCTGGATCTTTCGGCAGCGCGCGGCCATCGGTCCAGATGGTGCGCCAGGTGTCATGGTATTGCATGTGCTGCAGCACGCGGTCCGGCGTCTGAATCAATTCCAAACGGCCTAAGGTTGGCCTCCCACAAATCGCGCGGATAGCCCAGCGGCTCGCACTGGGAAACAGGATCGTTGTTGAATTCAGGTTCCACCGCGCGAGGTCCGTAGCTGACTTTGTTGGCAGCAAACTTCGCTTTGCCCCACTCCGTCATCGGCGGTGGCGAAGTGTTTGACCTCATTTGCGGCGGGACTTTCTTGTCCTTGACGTCGATCCACTTGTCATCGAGTGAGTGCCGCTCAAAATAGCCCGGTGTTGTGGGCGTCGACCAGACGCCGGAAAGATCATGGGGATTGAAAGGCTTCGGCTTGGATAGATCCTTTGGCAATTCGTCCGGCGCCCATGCGCCAGGCGAGTATCCCGGCGTGCCATAGGTTTGCGCGAACGTGACGCACGAAAACATCAACAAGGCCGCCAGGATTTGGATCGAATTGAGGAGTCGCTGGCACATATTCAATCCCCTTCAACAATTCCTTCGGCGAGAGATCGACATTTGAAACGCTCGATAAAATGAAATCAAGCAGGCGGCCATTCGCTTTGCTAGTAATTCGTATCCGCTTTCTCGCCATTGCCCTTCACGCCGCCCATCGTCAGCGTACGGCCATCGGAAAGTTGCAGGTGGTCAAATTGGATTCGCGGCGCGCCGGACCGGGAAGGATGTCCGGTGATGGTGACTTTGTCTCCTGGTTTCGGCGCATCCTTGCTAAAGCCTGCAGCCGACAACTGGTGCGGATTGCCCAGCTCCGCGCCCCAATGCGCAACGTTGCCTTGATCGTCCGTAACATCGAATAAAATGCCGCAGTGGGGATTCAGGACCAAAGCCAGTCCGTGACGGTCCCTTTCAGTGTGATCCACTTGTCCTCTTGGTACGCCACGCCGGTACCATGATGCGCGAGCAGAGGGGCGCATAGGACCAGGACGCTGGCGGCTAGTATTGCGGAAGTTGCGCGAATTCGCCTCACGTTGAAACTCCCTGCAGCGGTTTTTCAGCATGCCAACCGGAAAAGCGCAACGCCAGGCCGCTCTGTTCATCGCCTGCCTTGATTCAGTACCTGTGGCGTGTTTCAATCAGCTGTAAATCAATCGAGAGCCTATGGGCAGCATTCGAATGCCTCGATAGCGAGTAAGGAATTTCATGCGAAATTGTGTCTGGACCCTAGTCTTTGCCTTGTTGATCGCCGCTGTTACCCAGGCGGAGCCCCCGCAGCAGGAGCACGACACCTCCACGCCGCCGCCATGGGCATACGGATTTAATTCCGCAGCCGATCCTGGCAACGGCGTCCCCAAGCCCGCGCCGCTCGATGTGCCGGGTCCGGACGACGGAACGCAGCGCCATCTGCCGGGAAGCGCGTTTTCATTCACGCTCAATCAAGTTCGACACCCTTCGCTCCCGCGGACTGGTATCCGGAAGACCACCCCGCGATGCCGGAGATCGTGGCCCACGGAAAAAAACCGGACGTCCGAGCCTGTTCCTTTTGCCATTACCCGAATGGCAAGGGCCGCCCGGAAAACGCAGGAATCGCGGGCCTTCCCTATGAATATATCGTTGAGCAGATCGCCGAGTTCCGGAACGGCGCGAGGTCCAGCGCGGACCTGCGAAAACCGAATACCCATTTCATGATTGATTTCGCGCGAGCCATGACCGATGAGGAGACCAGGGACGCCGCCCGCTACTTTTCCTCGATGCCGTGGACTCCGTGGATCAAGGTCATTGAAACCAATACCGTGCCCAGAACCCGCATCGGGGGCGGAATGTTTCTCACTTTGGAAGGCGACGCCACCGAGCCGATCGGCCAGCGAATTATCGAGACTCCCGTGAACGCCGAAGCCACCGAAGTCCTGCGTGACGCGCGCTCTGGATTCATCGCATACGTTCCGGTCGGCAGCATCAAGAAGGGCGAAGCGCTGGTGATGAAGGGCGGCTCGGGCAAGACCACGCCGTGCACCATATGCCATGCCGCGGATTTGCAAGGCTTGGGTCCGGTCCCGGGCCTCGCGGGCCGCTCGCCAAGTTATCTGGTTCGCCAGCTTTGCGACATCCAGCAAGGATATCGATCCGGAAACTGGACCAGCCTGATGAAACCGGTCGTCGCCAATTTGACGACCGACGATATGCTGGCAATCGCCGCGTATCTTTCGTCGCGCGGGATTCCTGCGGCATCCGTCCCCGCAGCGGGTTCCGCGACGGTAGCGAACGGCAGCGATGTTACCATCGCCCGGAAATGAATATCTGGCGGTTTACTTAACCTACTGACACGGCTTGAAGGAATGAATTGGTGGGCCTGGGTAGACTTGAACTACCGACCTCGCCCTTATCAGGGGCGCGCTCTAGCCACCTGAGCTACAGGCCCAACTGGACAACTGCTGAACAGTAACAAGCATGATAGCGGTCGGGTAAGGAACGGGTCAAGTACAGAGCAGCGCGCGAGAAAAGATCGTTTTCCTACGAAGAATGCGCAGGCTGCAGCGCGCTCAAACCGATTTCCGCTCTCACATCAATCGTCTTCAGGTGTATAGTGCCGCACAGCCGAACTCCAAACTCGAAACTCTGATTGTCGCCGGGTTATTTCGCACTCTCGGGAGGCGATATATGAAAATGAATATGCGCGCGTGTGCATTGACGCTGGCATTTGCATCGCTGGCGGTGTCTTCGCTAGCAGTGAATGCCGGAGCGCAGGGTGGAGGCGCTCCCCGCGCCAGCGGGCCGGTCATTACCGGAAAGGTGTATGCGTTTGAAAAGATTGCTGACGGCGTGTACTACTCCACATCCAGCAGCCTCATGGCTACCGGCGGCAATCATACGATCATTGTTGGCGATCGCGACGTATTCCTCGTGGACGCCGGCGCAACGGCTGCCGCCGGCCAGGCGCTCCTTGAGGATATGAAACTGATCACGGACAAGCCCGTCCGGTGGGTGGTGAACACTCACTTTCATTGGGATCACACCAACGCCAATTCGATCTTCGGGCCCGAAGTCCAAATCATCGGCCATGAATACGTCCGCCATGCCATAGCGGATCTGGACATCATCCACCGCGAACCCTTCAAGACCGCTCTGGCAAATATGCCCATCCAGGTGGACGCGCTCAAAAAACAAGTTGCCGATGAGAAAGATCCGGCGAAGCGGGCCTCGCTCGAAAAGCAACTCGCCGCCAAGCAAGCGGATTGGGACGAATTCAAAATGCTCAAGCCCACGCCGCCGACGATGACGTACACCTCGAAAATGACATTGTATCAGGGCCAGCGCGAAATTCAGTTGCTCCATCTCGGGCGAGGGCACACGCCCGGCGACACGGTGGTCTATCTGCCGAAGGAGAAAATCGTCTGCAGCGGTGACTTGATGGAAACGCAACCTGCTTACATGGGCGACGCGCTGTTTGATGAGTGGCTCAAGACGCTAGATGCCTTGAAAGAGCTGGACTTCACCACCGACCTTCCCGGACACGGCGTGCCGTTTAGCGAAAAATCCCTGATCACCGCATATCAAAGCTATCTCAAGGATTTCATGGCCAAGGCGGCTGAGCTGCGCAAGCAGGGCATGACGGCTGAGGAAGTCGCGCAAAAGATTGACCTGACTTCTCACAGCACGGATTTCCCGCAAATTAAAGGACCCGGCGCAGAGGTGAGGGGAGTGCGGCGATATTACGAGTGGATGGATCAACAATCGCATTAATTAATTGAAAGCAAACCGACCCCAGCAGACAACCGATGGTCATCCCGCCGAATTGGCAAAAGCAAACGGCGCACAGTTAGCGACGCTCGATGGGAAAATTCCGGGTAGCTTCTTCATTCCCTGAGCCGCTGACTGGCGCCGTTGGCCGTTCACGCTTACATTGCTTCGCGGAGGTTTCCGCAAAAGCTCTACTGCTTTTCCCAGACCTGCAGGTTGTCGAATGGACCTGCGGGAGACGTGCCTTTGGCGTGGATGGTCAGAGTTTTTCCGCCATCGGAAATTTTAAACGAGGTGGTCTCAACCTGCGTTCCGGCTTTTGTGAACGTGGCTTCATACGTATTGGCGTTGATTTTCTTGGAAGTAATCTTGTCGGCTGTGTTGGGAATGGCTCCCATCGTCGAGTATTCTTTGCCGTCGTCCTTGATCGTATAGCCGTAGGACGTCGGTTTGCCCGCCGCGTTCACTCCGTTGACCGTGACCATACCCGAAGCGCCCCACGTGCGCGTGCTGCTTTGCGGCGCTGGCCCCGGATTAAATTTCGATTTCTCCACGTTCAGTTTCCAGGTCCCTACAAAGGGACTGCTTTGAGCCAGCAAAACGCTTGCCGCGGCGAGCACCAGTACAACCGCCGCGAGTACCCCAGTTCGTCGCTTCATCGAATGTTCTCCTCAGATTGAGTTCCGTGCATTCTGATTGAATATAAAAGCAGTAAAGCAAGGTTACGCTCGCGAGCGGGCAGTCGTCAAGGTAGCCGTACTACCGTGCTTGAGGCTTGGTAGCTTGGTAGCGTATTATTCATTCGCGCCGGAACGGGACGACGGCAGCGAAATTCATGATCACACGTAAAATAGGCGAGGGCGGCCGCTGGCTCCTTGAAAAGATCGTCGATCTGGTCGCGTCGACTGGCATCAACCCGAATCTGCTGACATTTTTCGGGCTTCTGGTGAACTGCTGGGCCGCTTTCCTGTTCGCAATCGGCAAATTCCGGTCCGCGGCCATGGTGATTTTCTTTGCCGCGTTTCTGGACATGCTGGACGGACAGGTAGCGCGCCGCGAAAAACGCGTGACTGCGTTTGGCGCTTTCTTTGACTCCACTTTGGATCGCTACTCGGACATGGCCCTCTACATGGGCCTGCTGGTGTATTACGCTGTGGCCCAGCGGACATCGTACGTCGTGCTGTCCGCAGTGGCTACGGCCGGATCGGTAATGGTCAGCTACTCTCGCGCACGCGCGGAGTCCCTGATTCCCCTGTGCAAAGTAGGTTTCATGGAGCGGCCCGAACGCATGGTGCTGCTCATTCTTGGCGGATTGTTCAACCGCATGGCCCCCGCGCTCTGGGTAATCGCGATCGTCGCGACGCTCACCGTCATTCATCGCATCGTCCACACCTGGCAGGAAACCAAGGCGGGCCGTACGCTGCCGGGAATTCGCCTCTCGCTGTAACGTCCACGCACGCTTGGCGACGATTGCTGCGGGCGAAGCGTCACGCCCCGCCGACCCTTTTTTCGTTGGATTCGAGGGCTTCGTCAATCGGGTGCGAAATAATCGCGTGCACGCGGTCGCGCAGCGCGGGGAAATCCTCTTTCCGCAGACCCTTCGTTTCAATTGCGTCATGCAGATAAACAGTGACGGTACCCGGACGGATCAGCCAGCTTGTTTTCTTGTTGAAATCAAATGCACCCACCACGCTGACCGGGACGATCGGCGTACCAAATTGCAGCGCCATCCGAAAAACGCCGTCCTTGAACGGGCCGACTCGCCCGTTCAGCGTGCGCTGTCCTTCAGGGAACACGGCGAGGCTCACGCCCGATTCCAGCGCGGAGCGCGTCAAGCGCCACATGCGCTTCAAATCGGATGGCCGGTTCACGTCCGGCACTGGAACATTACCGAAGCGCTTCATCATCCAGCCGTACACCGGAATTCTAAAATGGGATTCGAGTTCCAGGCCGCGAAAAAATTGCGGAACGGTGGCATATAGCAGAAACGGATCGAACAGGTTCACATGGTTGCTGAGTAGAAAGCAGGTACGCGCGGGATCAAATCCCGGCGCGCGACGCACCACGACATTCACGCCCGCGAGTTTCATGACCACGCGGCAAAGCCAGCGCTGTGCGCCGTCATTTCTTCGAGGGTCGATAAAAATACCGAGCAGAACGAGGAAGCTGCACACCGGAAAGAAAAACGCCGCGGACAGCGCCCAATGGTAGGTGCTGCGGATAATCGCCCACGCACGGCGGAATCCGTGCCCGCTGCTCGCGGGCCCGGCCGCCGCGGTCGCCGAAACGGTTGTTCGCTTTCTACTTTCATACCATCACATCGAGGGCGCCCGGGCAGCACTTCCAGGGATTCCGCTTCCAGCGTGAGCACTTCTCCATCGACCACCACGTCAACGGGATTCTGCAACTCAAATTTGATCCGCGCGGCCGTGCGCCGAGACGCCATCGGGTGCTGGATATGTGTGCCGGTGAACAGAGTCGGCAAGTTTTTTACCAGACCCATGCGGCCAATTGGCCCCCAGTGGATATACTCAATCGTGCCGCTGTCAATCGAGGCCTGCGGCGCGATCATCATTTTACCGCCGGTGTACTTGCTGTTGCTAAAGGCAACAAACAAACAACGCCGGTCATCGCGTTGGCCATCGATCTGCAGCGGGAACGGGCGGCGGCGCAACCGGGCCAGCGAGACGAGTACTCCGGCCAGGTAGCCGGGCTCGCCCAGGAATTTCAGGTGCCGATTGGTCAAGGTTGCCACGTCCGCCGCGAAGCCCATGTTCAGCGTATTGATGTAATAAATGGAGCCGCCCGCGTGGTCCAGGCGGATCACGTCGCAAGCGCGCACGCGACGTTCGAGAATCGCCTTAATGCCAAATTCCGCCAGGTCCGCGCCGTTCTCCACGAAGTCTCGCAAAAACGAATTGCCGGTGCCGAGCGGAAGAAATCCGAGTGAAGCGCGTCCTTGTTTGGCGGCGTCTGGAAAAAGTCCGTTTACGATCTCAAAGCCCGTGCCGTCGCCACCTACGGCTATGAATTTGCGGAAGCCGCTGGCGTACGCTGCATTGGCGTGTACAGTGGCTTCACCCGGCGCATGCGTTTCGCGTACTTCGAGTGAAAGCCCTGCAGCCCGCAGACTGTCCAGCGCCCGCCCGGCCAATTTTCCGCAGCGTCCGCCGCCAGCCGCGGGATTCACGATGGTGAAGTAAGCTTCGTTCACAGGGGCACCATCGCGCCGCGTTCGAGTTGTTTGCCGATCTGGCTGGCCAGGACCACGCGCCGGATTTTCATCGCGGCATTGCGTGGGAAATCCTGATCCCACACGAGGTACCCGGAGACGCGCTTGTAATTCAGGAGCTGCGCGTTTCGCAGCGAAAGATCCTTGAGCAACCCATCGTTCACGATCTGGCCCGGTTCTGGGTGAAACACAAGGATAAGCTGTTCCCCGGTCATGGTGTGCTGCGGCCAGATGTAGTTTGCCGCAAACACGCAAAATTCTTTCACCGCCGCGCCCTCGAAATGATTCTCGATGTCTTCGGGATAAATGTTCTTTCCTTCAGCGGTGACGATCATGTTTTTTTTGCGGCCGAAAAGCTGCAAGTGCCCGGTATCGTCAAGACGCCCGAGATCGCCGGTCATCAACCAGCCATCCACAAGGGTTTCCGCCGTCATTTCGGGATCATCGAGGTATCGCGACATTACGGTCTTGCTGCGCACGGCTACTTCCCCGATGCCATCCGCATCCGGCTGCACGATCCGGATTTGCATCCCGCGCACGGGCTTTCCGACGGTGTCCGGACGAAAGGGCCGCAGGTCATTCAGGGTGATGGCCGTACACGCCTCCGTACAACCGTAGCCGTTGTAAATGGGAATTCCGATATCATGAAAAAATTCGATTGTGGCAGGCTCGGTGAATGCCCCGCCTACTAGCAGCGCACGCAGTTCTCCCCCGAAGGCCTTGTGGATCTCCTTCAAAAGCATGCGGCTCAGGCCAGGGCGTGGTTTTCCGCGCGTGAACGCGCGATTCAAGCTGATGAGCGCATCGAGCATCTTCTGTTTCGTGGGCGGAAGCGCCGCGAATTTCTCACGCAAGCCGCGCTGCAGATTTTTCAAGATCAGCGGCACCACAGCCATGTACGTGATTCTGTATTTCGTGAAGGCCTCGCGGATAAATTCCGGCCGCAGCGTGCGCAGATGCACTACGGTCCCTCCGCCGGTAAACGGCATGAGGAATCCGCCCATGAAATCGATCGCATGGTTGGTGGGGATGATGCTCAAGTAGCGCGTGCCGGGAGAGAACGGAAACACGGGCGTCACCGCGGCGCATTGTTCCAGATAGTTGTCGTGGGTCAGCACGCAGCCGCGCGGGTGGCCTCCGGTGCCGGACGAATAGACGATGCAAGCGACATCGGTTCGCGTGCGCGGCCGGAATCCAGCTTTGTGGACGCCGCGAAACTCCTCCCAGCGCTGGCCGCCCGCAAGGTCGGCGCCGGGTGGCGCTTCGGTCACCAGCACTTTTTGCAGTTTATTTTCGCGGAATGCCGGAACCTGTGTGATGGCGCGCCATAGAGGGTACTCGATGAAGAGAACTTGAGCGTTCGAATGCGACAGCAATTGCAGATGTTCCGCGGCGGAAAGTTTGTAATCGAGTGGAACGAGTACGCCGCCCGCGAAAAAAATGGCGTAAGCCGAAATCAGCCACTTCGGCTGATTGGTCATAATGATTGCGGCACGTTCGCCTGCGGCAAATCCTGACTCTTCCAGCGCCGCTGCAATGGGTTCGGCACCCTCGCCGAATTGGCGGTAAGTGAGGCGGGATTTTTCTTTTTCGCGGTCCGCCTCGATCAGGCAGACTTCCGCGGGCCAGAGTCCAAGGGCGTCGCGCAACGCCGCTCCCAGCGAATCGTATTTCGCTAAATCAAGCATCAGAATTGACACGTCCTCGTTGCGGTAGAGAGAGAATCAAGATTATATGGGGAATCGCTTGCGTGAATCGCGTAATTCTACAGGGTCCTGTGCCACGCGATTCCGGAAGCAGAGCCAACTTTGTTTATCTGGGCTTTACTGATCGGCGCGTTTGCGATTCAGAGCCTCGCCTGAATGCGTGTCGCGAGCGTATGGAAATCGCTTACGCCCTGCACTTCGTAATCAGGAAGCTCAACGCCAAAATGGTTTTCGAGGCGCGTCAGCAGCTCAAGCGCCTGCAGGCTGTCGATGCCCAGCTTCTTGTAGAAGTCATCGCCGGCCTGCAGTTCCGTGCGCGGAAATTTGAAATGGGTTGCGGCAAGATTCAGGATCTCGTCGGTGGTCTGTTCAATGGTGTTCATAGTTGTGTTTATTTTACAGGAAGCCATAACGTGCTGGCTATGGACGACGCCCCGGGAGATAGCAAAAGATTATGGTCGGGAAGAGCCCGGAGGGCGGCAAAACGTAGCCCACCGCGGAAGCGGTGGGAAGCCGGATACAACCGTGCGCAAGCCCCGGTAGGGGCGATACATTCCGATGGCTTTGCTGGCCGAAAAATTCCAATACCGGATTCGGTCGCGCGCAAATTGTTCTGAAAGAAGGGAAGCCGCCTGTGTCGACACTGGCCGGCGCTAGGTGTCTTTGGCGTCGCGGTTACCCACCGTTTCCGCGGTGGACTACGATATTTTGTCCCTTCGGCAGTGCCAGAGAGGTCGGATCACTAGGCTACTCCGCTTACGGCAGATATGGATGCGGGCCGGCGTTGTCTACAAACTTGCGCAGGCCTTCCATCACGGCGGGACGTGTGAAGAGTTCGCAGAAAATATCGATCTCGCGGCGCAATTCTTCAGCGGGTAGAGCCTTAATGAAACGCTTCGCTGCGCCGGCGGTTGTGCGATCGAATTTCGTGGTCTGAGCGGCGGTGGTGCGGGCGACGCGCAGCGCTTCACCTTCCGCTACAACCTGACTCACGAGGCCCACCGACAGTCCCTTGGTGGCGTTAATGCTGCGTCCCGTGAGCAGCAGGTCACGCACCACACCGTTGCCAATATCCCGCTTCAATCGCGGAATTCCACCGAAGCCCGGGATCAGCCCTAGCCTCAATTCAGGGAAGCAGAAGCGCGCCATCTTGTCTGCGACGATCAAATCGCAAGTGAGCGCAAGCTCGAAACCGCCGCCGAAACAGACGCCGTGAACCGCGGCAATCGTGGTAAGCGGCGATGTGTCCAGCCGGTTGAGGACGGCATGAATTCGCTCCAGAAATTTTCGCACCCCTTTAGCGGCGGCTGCGCTATCTAATTTTTGGGCCTGCTCGTACAATTCGCGTAAGTCCGCGCCGGCTGAGAAACCCGCTTTCTGCTCGCTGTGCAGGATGAGGGCGCTGGCTTTCGATTCAAGTTCGGGAAGCGAAGCAACGAAGCGCTCCAGATCGTCGAGCATGGACAGGCCAATTTCATTGGCGGGTGGTCGGTTGATGGCAAGTTCCACGACCCCGCCGGAGAGCCGCCACGATAGCGTTTTTCCTTTGTATTCGTCCATGCCCTCAGCCTTCGCCGCCGTGAAACCGCTTGCCGCTATTCAGGCTTCGCATACATCTCTTCAATCTCCGCCGCCAAGCGCGCCGAAATTGTATCGCGCCGCAATTTCCCGTTGGCCGTTAGCAAGCCGTTCTCGATGGTAAACAATTCCTGCGCCACGTGATACCTGCGAATCTTGCGGTAGTGCGGAAGATTGGCGTTCAAACGATCCAGTCGCGAATCGATTTCCGCGCCGGCTGGCGCGCCCGTGATGATTGCCGCCAGAAAACTTCGGCCATTTCCCACGAGCATCACCTGCTGCGCGCCCGGAACGGCGCGGAATAATTCTTCCTCGATCGGTTCCGGCGCGATGTTGTGGCCCGAATTCAGAATGATCAGATTTTTTAGCCGTCCGGTGATGCGCCAGTTTCCGTTGGCATCCACGTCGCCCTGATCGCCGGTGTGAAACCAGCCATCGCGCAACACGGCTGCGGTTTGCTCCGGGCGGCGCCAGTAGCCCGGGAAAATGTTCGGACCGCGAATTACGATTTCGCTGTTTTCTCCGACCTTCATTTCGATTCCAGGAATGGCCGGGCCGACGCGTCCCGGTTCGACGCGCCGCGGGTCGTCCATTGTGCAGATCGCTGTGGTTTCGGTTAATCCATAAACCTGCAGAACGCGAATGCCGAGCATCATGAAAAACAGCTGTGTTTCGCGGGTCAGAGGCGCGGAGCCGCAAATCAAGGCGCGAAGATTCGGTCCCAGGCGCTTGCGAATAGACGGAAAGATCAGCAGCCCAGCCAGCCCGAGCCAAAAAAAGTCCCAAGGTTGCGGCGCCTTGGCATCCAGCCGCAACCATCCTGCGTTCGCCCGCTCAAAAACCTTGGCGATAAAGCCGCCGCGCTTGCGAATGTTGTCCGCGACTCCCGTGCGAATACGCTCGAGCAATGTCGGCACATTTAGAAAATAATCCGGCTCCGCCGCGCGAATTTCATCCGCCAGTTTCGTGAGGTCCATGGACATCGTCAGGACGCTCGAACGTGACAGGCACGACAGCAGCAGGATCCAGGATCCCGCAAAGCAGAACGGCAGGTAATGAAACACGCGGTCAGGCGTTGTGCGCGAACCCATCAATTCATCGAGGCGCGACCCCGTGCAGTAGAGCATGTGATCGAGATTGCCGACCGTCAGCATCACTCCCTTGGATTCGCCGGAAGTGCCGGACGTGTATAGAATAGCGACCGTGTCTTGCGGCAAAAGTGCGGTGGGAGGATCGGGTGTACTTGCAGCGGGCGAAGGAGTGGCGCTAAAGATTTCATCGAATAAAACAGATCGCGGTGCGCCTGCATCCTCGGGCCATGACGCCGAGATCGCATTACGAAGCGTTTCATCGCCACAGCAAATCAAGCCCGCACCAGCGTCGCGCAGCATCGCGGTCAATTCTCCCGCAGCCTGCCGGGCATACATGGGAACGGCGATCAAGCCCTCCGCGATGATTGCCAGATCGAGGGCCGCCCAGCGGATGCTGTTTGGAGCAACGAGCGCGCAGCGATCGCCTTTCGCCAGTCCGGAAGCACGCAAAAAAGCTCGCGCTGTGGCAATCTGCGCCAGCAGATCCGAGCCGGTCGCAGTTCGACTGCCTCCGGCATGAGCCTCCGCCAGCACCGCACGGCCGGCGGATTCATGCAATCGTGACCATATATTTTCAAGGAAATTCATCGGGTTCAGTAGCACAGGCTTCAGCCTGTGGGGGTTAGTTCCGAGGACATCGCGCTTCAATCCGGCCGAAATCCACAGGCTGAATTCTGCGCCACAAAATTCTGTCCCAAATCATCAGGCTAATTTCCGGCCGCGGCTGCCGCTGCACTCTCATACGTGTTCAACAGCCGATCCAGGTTGGCGTCCAGCGGCGGCAAATATTCTTCCCAGCCATGCACGCCGGAGCGCACAGGGAATTCCGGATACTGCTGATGTACGGCGCGCTCCAGATACATGCCCATGCGTGCCATGCTTCGCAAATTGCGCACCACGGAATGGGCGATACCCTCCCGCACTGCATCCGCGTTCGCTGCCAAACGATCCATAACGACCGCGAGTTTTTCTCCCAGATCCGGATCTTCCACCGTCAGCAGCAGATCATCGTGGCCGCGCTCCCGCAAAAGATTGCGAATGCGCTCATCCATCGTCACTCCCGCCGAGGGCACCAAGGAGGGCATCGAAGTGACCATGGCGTGATAGCGCGAGGAAACGATCAGGCTGGAGCAGCGCAGAATGCTCACGAGCTGGTACATGTTGTAGTTGTTAGAGCTGAACACGGGCGCGCCACCCAGTTGCGGCGCGAGCTCTTCGCACGCCCTGGTATCCAGGCTTTCCATCGCAATCAGGATCAGAAACACGCGCTGCTTGCTGCGAAACGCTTTCACGCCCTGCGCCAGCCCCGCCAGATATTTTTTGTATGCGACATTCACCGCGGAGCCCGATTTATGAAAATAAATGGTGCGATAGTGACTGTCTTTGTATGCGCCCAACAACGTGTGAGCCAGAAACTTCGGCGTGGAGGGCGACACCGGCCACCAGAAAGGATTAATCGGGCAAACTGCCAGGATTGGAGTTTCGCCATCCCATCCGGCATCCATCAGAGCTTTGCGGCCGTACTCCGGGGGAAGCGGCTCGAAAGTCCACGCGGTGTCCGTGCCGGCTTCGCTCGCCACGCCCAGCTTGCTGAGAACGGCCTGCGATTCTTCGTTCCGGGTGATGATCAGGGAACGACGGCAATAGCGCGCGCACATTTTCTCCAGCATCGGGTTCATGAATCCCGCTTCGGCCCCGTAACCCACTGACAATTTATTCTCGGCCGCGGCAATCCCCAGAGCTCCGATGAACATGGTGGTGAGGGCGTCCGCGAATTTGCTCTTGAACATGGAGCCTTCGCAGGCGACTACGCCGTGATGCTTTCTCACTTCGCGAAACAGAAAAGGCGGGTAAATGTCCGGAAGAAATACCTGTCGGGCATCGCCGAAATAACCGCGGCTGGAGTCAAAATTCTGGGACATCACGCTGAGCGCCAGATTGTCTTCGCCCAGGACGCGCCGGATTTGCCGCAGCATTTCCTCGACGCGAACATCGGAGCCCGTGTTCCGTGTGCCGTTGTACCCGGCAAAAAGCAGTTTGAGCTTCTCGCCAGGCTGCCAGCCGCTTCCCGCGCCGAATTTCCAGAGCAGGCTGGAGAGATCAATATAAGAACTGGTCCAGGCTTCCAGGACAAGATCCATCATGGGCGTGAGCCTTGCGCGGAACCCACGGCCGCGGCTGCCACGTCCTCGCGGATCGCACTGCCGGCCGGCGCGGGCCAGGCCTTGTAGGGATACGAGAAATGATAGTCGCGGCTGAACTGCAGCAGGGGATAGCAATACTTGGAAAATTTCTCCGGCGCGCGGCCCATCTCCGCGACCACCCGTGAATTGTCGAATACCGTGTCCCACACCAGATACGGCATAAACACTTTCAGGAGAGACGCGCTGCGGCCAACCGGGCCGCGAGAATTGGAAAGCCAGTTGACGACCGTGGAGAATTTTCCTTCGAGTCCGGGCCAAAACATCGGCTTCATTTTTCCGGCGGATTGCGCGAGCGCCTGCGTAAGCTGGCCGAACGTTTCCGAACCGGTGCCCGAAGAGAGGTGGTAGATTTCGTGCTCCGGATTGGCCTTTTGATGCAGCTCGACGACCGACTCGGCGACGTAATCAACAGGCACAATGTCAATCCGGTCGGTGGGGCGAAACGGCAATACGGGAAGTCCCGCCAAGAAAACAAACGCACGCACCATATCGAACTGTGTGGTTTCCGGGCGGCGGCTGTCGCCGAGCACGATGCTCGGACGAAACACCGTCCGCGAAACATCGGGAAGCAGTTCCCGCACCATGTGTTCGCAGAATTTTTTGGTGCGTGCGTACGGATCGTAGTCGGAACGGTTCCAGTCGATCGAAGCGTCTTCGTTTACGACTTCGTGGCTGCGGTGTCCGGCGACGGCAACGGTGGAAACCTGGCTGAAGCGCCGCAGGCCATGCGAGTCCTGCGCGCGGCGAGCGAGTTGCGCGACTTCCAGCGTCCCGCGCAAATTGACGTTCAGGCAGCTTTTCTCCTATTTGCGATTCAGGGACGCGGCGCAATGAATGACCGACTCGGTCGTTCCAACCAGATGCGTGTAGTTGGTTGTGTCCAGTCCAAACCGCGGGTCCGTTAGGTCTCCGCGAAAAATCGTGATGCGCGATTCGAGCGCGTCATGAAACCGCGGAAAATCCAGGTGCAACTGCATCGCATGCCACAAGCGTTCGCGCGCTTCCTGCTCGCTCTTCGCCCGCACGAGCAGATTCAAGCGGTCGGGGTGCCGCTCCAGCAGAATGGACGCAACATGCGCGCCTATGTAGCCTGTTGAACCGGTCAGAAAGATGGCCATGGATTAGTCTTGGTTTCCGGTGCCCGATGCGGCTCCCGCACGAGGCAAATCGTCGGGGCGTCTCGCGCCGTTCCCCGCGTTTCCCGCATGCTGGAGGTTGAAATCGCGGTGCGGGCGCTGCTCCATCGGGCGCCCTTCGATCAGCGGGTACACCCAGCGCCGCAAAGCCGGGATATGAATGTTAATCCAATAATCCCACCAGTCAACGGCGGAAGGATCATAACCAAATGCCTCGCGCTCCTCGGGCGGCAGCGCCGCGGAAAGAAGTTGGACATTTTGCGATTCAAAAATCTGTTCGTTGTGCAGAATGAACGGTTCGTAAAGCTCGATCAGTTTCTCGACGCGAATCAGATCGCGCTCCGCGCGCGCCAGCGGAGGTTTTTTCATCTGCAGAGCGGAAGCCGCGCGGTTGATGCCCTGAACTACGGCCTTCTGCGCGGGAACCGAAAATATCTCGTAGCGAGATTTGGAGACCGGAATGGTATCGAACTGCATGCGCATCCAGTTTTCCAGGCTCTGCTGCGAACGGTAATGCTTGCGGTGGGCAAGTCCGGTCAACTCAATGGAACGCCCCATGTCGCAAGGGTTGCTGGCGGAAGTGGAAAGCTGATAGATCGTCTCATGCCGCCGCTCCATGATAGCTGCGGCAATTAACGTCATTCCGCGGCACACCATGTCAACGGGAATCACATCCAGGCACTTTCGCTCGTTCGTCGGTAATTGCCGAAAATACGTACCCAGCAGATAGGAAAGTGGCGCCGAGGTATTAATGCCTTCGTTCCAGCCGCGAAATGGCTGGTCGGTGGACGTTTCCACGATCGAAGGCCGCACGATGGCGATTGGAAGTCCCGCTCCGTACTTCACGATCATCGATTCCGCGAGCGATTTGGAAAGTGTGTAGGTGTTCGGCCAGCCGAGACGCCGGGCGCGCCGCGTTCCGGCGCGCGTAAGGCGATTGCGCAGCCAGCGCATGCGGTTTTTGCGAATCAGATTTTCCAGCTCCGGCCCCGCCGGTTCTTCGCTGCCGCGATGTTTCCCCAGCGCCTGGCGGCGCAGCGCGGCGGTGATCTCCGGGCTTTCGGCGCGCGCTTCCGCATGCGCGACAACCTCCAGCAGGGAATGCCACTCGTGCTCGGCATCGAAATCCTCCACGCCCAGCGGCGTGTAATTCGGTTGCACTTCCTCCACCACGCGGCCGTCCCTGCCGCCCACCACATAGCAAGTGGAAAGGTGCATCAGCGCGGCATGGTCCGATGCGCGCAAAAATTCAATCAGGTGCAGAACTGGCGCCACATTGCTGGCCAGAGCTTCGCGCAGATCGGGATTAAAATCCGTCAGTCCGGAACTGTTGACCACCAGGTCCAGGGTGCGCGCAAGGTGCGCCCGTATTTCCGGCGCAATCCCCAGTCCCGGTTGACTTACATCGCCCTCGACGACCTCGACTCGTTCGGAGACGAATTCCGCGAACCGGTCTCCCAGGCGTTCCTGCAGGGGATCGAATACCGGAGATTCCTCGAAGATTTTCTCAAAGCGGCGCTGCGAAGTCGTCGTCCGCTGCCGGCGGATCAGCAAGTAAATCTTGCCGATCTGCGGGACCTCATTCAAAAGCTGCGCCAGCCATACTTTACCGATAAAGCCGGTCACGCCGATCAGCAGAATATTTTTCCCGGCCAGCGTATGCCGCACAAATAGAGGCTCAGATTGTTTTTTTCCGTTGAAGACGACCAGGGCGCGGTGGTCCGCTGTCCGAGGACGTTCCGAGGGCAGAATGGCGCTTTTTAGCTGTTCCGGATTTGCCGTCAAGCCCAGATTCTTCAGCAGCCGCTCGAGCGGCACGCGGCCATCGCCACTGCGTTGAAAGGCCCATGCTCTTGGACTCCGCGGCCGAATCACGGGATCCAGCAGGCGCCCGGTGGCCACTCCATCACGGAATTCCAACCGATTGGAAACCAGACACCCGACGCCAAGATATTGCGCCAAGGGGCGCATCACATGGTCCAGGCCCTGGCTGACCAGTACCACATTCTCCGCGCCCTTTTCGGCCACGCAGGCCTTCAGCCGCGACACACCGTCGGGCTTGAGCTGCTTTTTCAGGATGTATTCGAAATATTCCTCGCCCAGCGAGTCCAATCGATCGCGAGTGACCCCGGACAGAAGCGTGTGCAGGACGCGAGTCGCGAAGACCCGGTTCGTCGCGTACAGAAACGGCCGGACCAGCGCCAGCGCCAGAGTCCCACCCCGGCGTGCCCAGCGGCCCACGAAGGTATGGGAGTTCCAGGTGAAGTAGGCCACCGGGCGGACGGCACCCAGCGCCACCAAGCTACCCTCCACCCGCCAAAACGTCACGGAACGCACGTCTGGTTCCCAGGGAGATGATGGAAGGCTCCCGGGAATACGGTGGCCGTTCGAACTAATTTGGGCGCTCTGATTACTCAACGGTTAGATCCGCTCCAATGAGGTAAAGAAGAATCACCCAGTCTGGCCAGACTGCAAACTATCACTCCCAGACCCTGAATCGCAAGGGTTTGGCGAGATTGACGTGCTGAACGCAAAGGGGTCCCACTCCTCTGCCGGTATTCACGCAGGTTTCACATTGGCGTAAAAATTTTCTCACATTCGGCCACCTATAGTAGTACGCCGTCCCCTAAGTCTACAGTCAGGAAGTGATCGATAAGGAGGAATTGCATGGCAAGTAAGTGGAAAGCTGGAATTCTCGCCGGCGCGCTGGCGCTTTCAACAGCTTCGGGCGCAGCCGCCAGACCGAAGGATGGCAGGGGTTCAGACGACGGTCATAACCGGATTCGGCACGTACTGTTGGTCAGCATTGACGGCATGCACGCGGTGGATTTTAAAAACTGCGTGGCCGCCAACACCTGCCCGCATCTGGCCGAATTGGGCGTGACGGGTGTGACCTATACTCGCACTACAACGTCCAGGCCTTCCGATTCGTTTCCAGGGCTGATGGCGCTCGTTACTGGCGGGACGCCGCGGACTGTAGGTGCATATTACGATGTCGCCTATGATCGCGTACTGGCTCCGCCCGCGACGGCAACCGGCAATGGACTTCCGGCCGGAAACTGCGTCCAAGGCGCTATCAACGGAACGCAGACGGAATACGAAGAAGGCGACGAAATCGATCAGACCAAATTGAACGGCGGCTTCTCGGGCTATTCCTTGATGGACGGCGGCATCAAATCGATCGATCCGACCAAACTGGTGCGCGATCCCTTCAATGGCTGCCAACCTGTCTATCCCTGGAACTTCGTTCGCACTAACACGATTTACGGCGTCATTCACAAAGCGGGTGGCTACACCGCCTGGTCTGACAAGCACGCGGTTTACGCGGTGGTTTCCGGCCCCACCGGGACCAATCAGCCCAGCAACGTCGATGATTACTATGCTCCGGAGGTCAACTCCAACCAGATTAGCCTCCCTGGAATCACGACAGCAGCCGAGAGCGGCCAATCGGGCGTAGACTGCTCCAAGATTGCCCCCAGCGGCAATGACTGGACCACTGACTTTGACGCCATCAAGTGCTATGACCAGTTGAAGGTAAACGCCGTGGTCAACTGGATTAATGGCAAGACTCATCTGGGAGGCAGCAAAGCTCCCGTTCCCATGATCTTTGGTATGAACTTCCAGGCCGTGAGCGTCGGGGAGAAGCTGATTACACCCGCTTCCGCGACGAGAACCGATACAAACTCGGGCGGCTACGAGGATGCCCAGGGCACCCCGCGTCCTAAGATGCTGGCTGAGATCCAATTTGTGGATGCAGCCATCGGACAAATGATCGATGCGCTCAAGGATACCGACCGCCTCGATTCGACGGCCATCATCATCACCGCCAAGCACGGACAGTCGCCCATCGACCCCAATCGATTCTTCCCGATTCCCGGGAATTCGGGCACCAATGGAAAACCGCCGTCGGCTATCGTTGGTTCCTTTCTCCCGGCCGTTTACAACGACCCCACTAACGCCCTCGGAATCGCTGAGGACGATATTTCCCAGCTGTGGCTGACGGATTCCAGCCGCACTGGAGATGTAGTCGCGGCTCTCGAGACTGCCGGCACAACAATCGGGCTGGGGCAGATCTTCTACGGCTCCTCACTCACGGCTATGTTCAATCCCCCGGGCGTGCCGACGCATCCGGGACCCTGCTGCATGCTTCGGGAAGGCGGCGACCCGCGTACTCCAGACGTCGTCGTGATTCCAAACGTCGGCGTGGTGTACACCGGCGGCCTGAAGAAACAATCCGAGCATGGCGGATACGCTTGGGATGACACGAACGTCATGCTGCTCGTCTCCAACCCCAAGCTCGAACGCCGCACCATCCACAGCTTCGTGGAAACCACCCAGGTGGCTCCCACGATCTTGAAGTTGCTGGGCCTGGATCCCGGCGATCTCGACGCCGTCAAGCAGGAAGGAACACCCGTCCTGCCCGGTCTGGATTTGAGCGACAGCGATTAGCAATAGGTCGATTCGCACAGCAAGTGTCGGGGAGCGCACTCGAATCGAGCGCGCTCCCCGAATTTTTGCAGCGCAAGAGTTTTTCGGAAATGTTTGCGGGAAGAGTTTGAAGTGGCACAGGCTTCAGCCTGTGGGGATTTGTCCTTGCAAATCCTAACCCTCAAAGGCTGATGCCCGCGCCACCAAAAGCCCGCGCCTAAGCGCGTTGCGACTGCCCGGAGGCGGGCGTCATTTCTGCGCACAGCCGCTCGCTAAACTCGACGCAGCCGACTTTTGTGGTCCCCGGCTCCACGGTGTCCGACGTGCGGATTCCGTTCGCAAAAAGACGGTCCACGGCGGATTCGATCCATTCGGCCTCGCGCGTCAGGCCGAAACTCTCCCGCAGCATCATGGTGGCCGAAAGAATCATGCCCACAGGATTGGCGACATCTTTTCCGGCAAGTGTCGGTGCGGAGCCGTGTATCGGTTCGTAGAGCGAAGGGCCCGGCCCGATACTCATCGACGGGATTAATCCGATGGAGCCGGCCAGCGCCGCGCCAAGATCGCTCAGAATATCCCCAAACATATTTGATGTGAGGATGACGTCGAATTGCGCGGGCGCGAGCACCAGTTGCATTGCGGCGTTATCCACGTAGAGATGTTCGAGTTTCACTCCGGGATGATTCGCGGCGAGCCGTGTCACCGTCTTGCGCCACAATTGCGACATCGCCAGCACGTTGGCCTTGTCAACGGAGGCCACCCGGCCTTTCCGTTTTTCCGCGCGCGCGAACGCGTATTGCGCCACGCGTTCGATTTCTCCGGTTGAGTACGCTCCAGAATCCGTGGCGCGCTCCCCGCTCGGATCAGCTTCCACGCGATGCTCGCCGAAATAAACGTCCCCGGCAAGTTCGCGCACAAAATCGATATGAACTTCGCTGGCGCGGTCCGCTCGCAAGGGTGAGAGGCCGCCAAGCGGCGCATGCAAATCAATCGGGCGCAGATTGATATACAGCCCGAGCGCTTTGCGCAAGCCCAGTAGCCCGGTTTCGGGGCGTCTGGACAGGGGCACGGAGTCCCACTGGGGACCGCCGATTGCACCCAACAAAATGGCATCGGCGGCCTTGCAAGCCGCGAGCGTTTCCGCCGGCAACGGTTGGCCCGTCGCATCGATGGCACATCCGCCGAAAGGGAATTCGGCAAAGCGGAACTGGTGGCCGAATTCGGCGGCGCATACTTTCAAGACCCGCACGGCGGCACGCATGATTTCCGGACCGATGCCGTCGCCGGGCAGAAGGACAATTTCTCGAATGTGAGCGGTCATAGTTTTTTACGAGCCGAAAGAACGTTTCCTCGATCGGCTGGTGGCGATGCAGACAGCAAGTTCGCGCCAGCCCAAGGCGCAATAGTATAGTCCGGATCGCAAGTCATGTCAGTCTCCGGCAATCGACAATCGGAGTCGCTTTACAAACCTCCGTGTCCCATCCCACGGAGTCACGCGGCCGCAAAGTTCGAGGAAAGTGATTTTTGGGTCATCGATCAGGTCCCGGGACGCGTGAGATCCCCGTTGACAATGTCCGCGAGGGCGTATATTACTGAACCGAATGGTTAACAATAATCGCGAACTCGATGCCACCTTTCAGGCCCTCGCCGATCCCACGCGGCGCGCCATCGTCGCGGCTCTCGCGTGCGGCCACGCTTCCGTGTCCGACTTAGCGCGACCGCATCGCATGAGCCTCCCGGCAGTGATCAAGCACCTGCGGGTCTTGCAGAAGGCTGGACTGGTCACGCAAAAAAAGCGGGGACGTACGCGCCGTTGCCGCCTGGCCCCACTCCCGTTGAAGAAAGCGGCAGCATGGATTTCCCAATACCGAGCGTTTTGGGAGACGCAGTTTGACGCCCTGGATCGCTAGCTGGCTCAATCGACGACGGAGGTTTCCGAATGGCCAAGATACAATTATCCCCAGAAACCACGCTAAAGGTTAGGCGCACGTTCCAGGCGCCGCGGGAACGGGTGTTTCGCGCCTGGACCGACCCCGTGGAACTGGGGCGCTGGTTTGCCCCCTCCGAGGACTATCACGCGCTCGTCCCGCTGCTGGAATTGCGCGTGGGCGGAAAATATTGCCTGGAAATGCATCACAAAGGCGGCAACATCCACCGCGTCTCCGGGACTTACCGGGAAATTACGCCGCCGGAAAAACTCGCATTTACGTGGCTCTGGGAAATTATCCGGGAACGGATGAGTCGCTGGTTACCATCGAGTTTCGCGATCTGGGCGCCATCAACGGAGATCCTGCTAACCCACGAGTACCTGCCCAACGCGGAGCAGCGCGATCAACACGAACACGGATGAAACGGTTGCCTCCAGCAGTTGGGAAGTTATTTGAACATGTGAGCGCGGACGCCGCCCCGATAAGAATGCGGGCAGGTTGAGGGGCGTGGAAACGTCTGCCCAATGGCCGGTTCAAAGTAACAAGATTTTTACCTTCAGCGGCAAGCGGTGGATGTACGATTCGCAGGAAAAGATGTCAGGTTCCAAAAACGCAAAAAGGAGCAACCATGGCAATTGTCGATTCGATTCTGATGGAGCTGGATCAGGAAGCGAAAACCACGCAACGAGTTCTGGAGCGCATTCCGGAAGGCAAACTGGCCTGGAAGCCGCACGCCAAGTCTTATTCGCTGGGCCAACTCGGTTTCCATATCGCTCGCGGCCAGGGTTTCCTGTCCGATGCCGTCAGCAAAGACACATTTGAAATTGGCAACATGGTGCAGCCGGAACCCAAGAACAAGCAGGAAATACTCGACACGTTTGCGCAAGGCACAGCCAGCGCCAAGCAGACGCTGGCCAAGCTGGACGACGCAAAAATTGTGGCCATCTGGACGGCGACCAGAAACGGCAAGGTACTCATGTCGGTTCCGCGGATCGGTTTCATCCGCGCCATCGTCCTGAACCATTTCTACCATCATCGTGGGCAGCTATCCGTTTATCTGCGGCTGCTGGACGTTTCCGTGCCTTCGATCTACGGCCCCAGCGCGGACGAAAACCCGTTCGCATAATTTGCGTTAGATGGAATCCGCCAGGGGACAGCCGCTTCCGGCTGTTCCCCTCGGCCTGGCTTTTCCGCCAAGGCACCGCAGCCTCGTACCAGATTTGGGATAAAGAGTGGCCCTTACGCGGCCCCCTTGAGTCGCGCATCGGTACCTTCCGAGCTTTCCTTTCGTCGGCGTGTCGATGCCCAGGTCCTGCATCATGCACGCGTTT
>CAVOIX010000048.1:0-56077 GCA_963695945.1 uncultured Acidobacteriota bacterium
GCCCGGTCACCGACGCGTCTCGCCGGCACGGACAGGTTCGGGTGCGTGGCATGCGTTCCTGCGTCACCGCCGGTGAGGCCCTGATCACCGAGATCCTGCACACTCGCTCTCTGCGCACGCTGCATTTGAGCCGGGTCGCTCCCACCGTCCTGGCCAGCCCACTGGGGTCGAGGAAGTCCTGACCCGCCTGCGCGAAGCCGGCCTGTCCCCGATGGCCGAAGCTGCTCGACGGCTCGGTGATCGTCGAAGCCCGTCACGACCACCAGGCGCCGGCGCCCGAACGCCCGATCATCATGAAGTCGCGAGCTGCGCTGCCCGCCGCCGAGCTGGCTCGGCTGCTGGCGGCCGATCCCCGGGGCGAGGCCGTAGGGGCTGGCGCGGACTCGGACACCTTCGACGTTCTGGCGCAACTCAACGACTACCTTGACGACGCCGAACTCGAGCCGTTGTCCGATGCCGTGGATCACCACAACGACGTGCTGATCGTCTACCGCGACAAGAACGGCAGCCGCAGCACCCGGGCGATCCGGCCCCAACAGCTCTACGGTAGGTGGCTCGACTCCTGGTGCCATCTGCGCAACGCCCAACGCGACTTCACCATCGCCAACATCGAGGCCGTCGGTCCGGCCAGTCGATCGTGGCACACCAGGTTGTCATTAGGTGAGGTGGTCCAGCCGCTCGGGGTCGGCGAGGATGTCGATCGCGACGATCTTGTGATGCACGGACCTGCGCACACCGACCGAAGCCCACGCGTACTTGACGGCGCTCAAGGAAGTGATGCTGTACACCGAAGTGAGCGACTGCAACATGGAAGAAGGTTCGCTGCGGTGCGACGCCAACGTCAGCGTGCGGCGGCGCGGCGCGGAAAAATTCGGCACCAAGGCCGAAGTGAAAAATCTCAATTCCTTCCGCTACCTGCAGAAGGCGTTGGAATACGAAATTGAGCGGCAAATCGGCGTGCTCGAATCCGGCGGGAAAATTACCCAGGAAACACGGCTCTGGAATGTGGCGGCGGGCCGCACCGATCCGATGCGCTCCAAGGAATTCGCGCATGACTACCGCTATTTCCCGGAGCCGGATCTGCTGCCGGTGCGGGTGAGCACCGCTTGGCGCGATGAAATCGCCGACCTGATGCCGGAGCTGCCCGACGCCAAGCGCAAACGCTTTGTGCGCGAATACGGCATCACCCTCTACGACGCCGGCGTATTGGCGTCGTCCCGGGAGCTCGCGGATTATTTTGAAGCCGCGGTCCGTGCCGGGCGCGCCCGCCAAATCCGCGGCGAACTGGATTCAGGTGGAACTGCTGCGTCTTTCTGAAGGATGCGGAAAAAGAAATCACGGAGAGCCCTGTGCCGCCATACGGAACTCGCGGCGCTGATTGCCGAGGTGGAAAGCGGCGAAATCAACGCGGCATCGGGCAAGAAAGCTTTCGCGCGGATGTTTGAGACCGGCAAACCAGCGGAGAGAAATCATCGCCGCGGAGGGATTCGCGCAGGTCAGCGACACCGGCGAGATCGAGCGCTGGGGCCCGCGAAGTGATTGAGAAAAATCCGGACAATCTGGCCAAGTATCGCGCCGGCAACGAAGGGGTGTTCAAGTTTTTCGTGGGCCAGGTGATGCGCGCCTCGCGCGGCCAGGCCAATCCGCAAACGGTGAACGATACGCTGAAGCGTTTGCTCTCCTGAACCTGCGGAAAGCGCTGCACAACACCCGGCGCGAAGATGCAACCTATTCAGCCGTACGCGGAAAACTTCGGATTCCCTGGTGAATCGCGAGTTCACGTAATTGGAACCCGACTATTCCCTCTGAATTACAAACGAACGCAAGTCCGGATGTAGGCGGCCCAACCAGAGGTAGCATACGCCGCGCCGCACGCGACGCATCCCCGAATTGGATGGACTGAGGGGAGTCGCCGTGCTGCTGGTTTTTACTTTGCATTACATTGCTTACAGCCCGGGGAGGCGCAACTCTGGGAAGCTTGCTGTACAGGTTTAAGCAGGTTTTTCGATTGGGCTGGAGTGGAGTGGATCTGTTTTTTGTCCTCTCCGGTTTCTTGATTGGCGGGATCCTTCTGGACGCGAAGAACTCCGAGAACTACTACCGGACGTTTTATGCGCGGCGGATTCATCGCATCTTTCCGATTTATTACGGTTGGATCCTGCTTTACCTCCTGATCCGAACCGTCGGCACGCGATGGATTCCAAGCTTCTTGCCGATCGCCGCTGGCGGACTCAAGCATCTTCCATTCGATTTGTTGTTCGTGCAAAATTTTACGCAGTTGCCCTTTGGAACCCTCGATTGGTACTGGTTCCTGGTGACATGGTCGCTGGCGGTCGAGGAACAATTCTATCCGGTCGCTCCGGTTGTCATTCGCTCCCTGTCCAGAGCTTCCCTGACCATTACATTATGCGCAACCGTCGTTTTGGCGCCGATCCTGCGCGAAATGCTCTTCAGGTTCACCAGCCAGCTACATGTATTGGAATACCCGTAATGCCTTGCCGTGCGGACACTTTCGCCGTCGGCATGCTGGCCGCACTCGCCTGGAAGTCGCCTGAAATCCGATCGTTTTTCTCGATTCGGAAACGATGGGTCTATGTCGCGCTGACCGTTCTCTTTTCGGGCTGCCTGTTCCTGTTGAAGTATCTGCCCAGCACCTCAAATCACTTTACTGCCATTTGGGGTTTTTCCTGGCTGGCATTTTTTTACGTCTGACGTTGATGTCACGATTCTTCTGGATCCGGATGGACGATTGGGCCGAGTGATGCGCCTGGGCTGGCTCAGGAATGAGGCGGGATTTCCTACTGCTTGTACATCATTCATGTTCCGATTGACGGCATCTTGCATGCCGCTTTGCTGAGAGATCGTCCGACCATTGCCACGCTTCCGGGCCTGGGTGTGACGCTCCTTGCCGCCGTGCTATCACTCGGAATTGCACTTCTTTCCTGGAGATACATCGAAGGCCCCATGGTCCAGCGAGGTCACCGATATGCATACACGCGGAACTCTGGGCCAGCCTTGGGCGCGATTTCGAATGCCAATGGCTAGTGCAGAGTTGTCTCGAATACGATCACGATGCAGGACACGACGGCTGGAAACGCCAACACTTGCAAAAGTTTGTAACCCGCTCTGGTTGACGCAGGGGACGCCAGTGGAAACGATTCGCAAAATGGCGTTTTCGGAGACGAACAAGCCACGACAGTGGAATCACCTAAAATCCCAGGATTAGAGTCACAAACGGTCTACGGGCGGACAGCGGCAGGCCCGTTGCCGGGGGTTCGTCAAGCTCCTGGACGCATCCCCGAGCTCGACGGACTTCGGGGAACCGCGATTTTCATGGTCGTGATCTTCCATTACCTGGAACAACAGGGGAAGCGGTTGAGACCGGCGGCCTGACTTCGATTCTGCAACGCGTGGTGCTGATGGGATGGTCGGGCGTCGATCTCTTCTTCGTTCTTTCGGGATTTCTGATTGGCGGAATTCTGATGGACGCCCGCAATTCGCCCTCTTATTTCAAGACTTTTTATACACGGCGATTTTTTCGGCATCATTCCCATCTACTATCTCTGGATCCTTGCGTACATTGTGTTGGTGGGCGTCGCGGGAGCTTTGCATTGCGCGCTCGCTCCAACTCCGGCCTCCTCATGCCTTTTGGGCTCCGCCCATTTATGCGCACTTCAATTTTCCTGCAAAACCTGATGGTGATTCCTTTCGCGGGACTGGCGGGCGCGTGGTTTGGGCATTTATGGTCTTTGGCCGTCAAGGAAGAGTTTCACACTGGTTTCGCCGCTGGTAGTCCGGATGCTTTCGCCGCGCACTGCTGGCCATTTTCCTGGCTTGGTGTGATCGCCGCGGCGCCCCTTCTGCGCATTGTTCTTTTGGTCGAACCACGTGAACGGCCGGCCTGGTCAGCGGCCTCTATGCCGTGTCGCGCTGATTCGCTTGCCATTGGCATGCTCGCGGCCGTTTTTTGGCGCAAGGAAACCTTCCGGCGATGGCTATCGGAGCGCAGCGGAGTCCTGTACGCGATCTTAGCAGCGCTATTTACCGGCGTGGTAGCGCTCTGGATGTGGGCGCCGGAGTCCCAGACCTTCGGCATGGAGTCGATCGGTTTCACCTGGCTCGCTGCGTTCTACATCGTGGTTTTACTTCTGGCATTGGTTCAGCGGAACGTCCGATCGCGCGGCTGGCTCGAATGGCGTGGTTGCGCGAGTTGGGAAGGGTATCGTACTGCACGTCTATATCATTCACCTTGCCGTGAATGTTTTCTGTCATTCGGTTCTGCGAAGGGCGTCGCCGGCCACCACCGACTGGCGCGCCGCGGCGGTTACCTGTTTTGCAGCGCTTCTGACCTACGGCATCGCGTGGATTTCCTGGAAGATTTTTGAAGGCCCGCTGGTGCGTCTCGGCCACTCCTTCAAGTATCAACCGGCTACAGGCATAATGATGGACCGTGGTTCACGATAGAAAAAATTCCGGCGGGAGTTTATTCTTGCGAGTCTGCCGCTTTTGCCGGTGCGCGAAAATGGTTAAAGTTTGTGCAGACGAAAAGGAGACCGGCTCTCATTCATGATCACCCTCGGATTTAATTATTCGCAGATGCACGACTCGTCCGCGTGCATCGCGCGGGATGGCGAGTTGCTTTTCGCCGTGGCGGAGGAGCGGATCAGCCGGATCAAACATGACCCCGGTTTTCCTCGCCTCGCGATTCGCGCCTGTCTGGATTTTGCCAAGGTGCGCCCCGACCAACTCGATGCCATCTGCCAGGGCTGGCCTCGCCCCGCGCAGCGTTTTCGCCACAGATCTGAAATGCATCTTGCGCGGCCAGTATCCCATTCACCTATGCAAATGTGCTGAATTCCGCGCGGCTTATGCCAGCATGGCCCACCAGAACGGCGGATTCAATCTGTTTCACCCATCATTTCGGTCCGACCAAGGCGCCAGATGCGTTTCGTGGACCACCATCTGGCCCACGCCATCAGCGCCTATTCCTATGGGGGCTTTGACAAAGCCGCCGTCGTAGTGATGGACGGGCGCGGCGCCTGGGAAGCCAGTTCCATCTGGTATGGCCATGACGGCCGCCTGGATCACGTGCTGACGATTCCGTGGCCGAATTCGCTGGGGCTGTTTTACGCGCAATTCACGCAATACCTCGGATTCGTTCCCAATAGCGATGAATGGAAAGTCATGGGCCTGGCGCCCTACGGAAGTCCCGGCGTGAATCTCGGCGAATTCATTTCGCTAGATCACGGACCGTATCGCGTCAACGCGCCTCTTTTGTTCGAACGCAACAACGGCACCTCGGCCATCGCCAAGCGCCTGGGCCCGGAGCGGACGCCGGAAAGCGAAATCGACGACAGTTTCAAAAATATTGCCTTTGCCGTGCAGGACGCCTGCGAAGCCGCCATGCTGGCCTGGTGAAGCTGGCCACGGAGAAAACCGGCTGCCGCAACGTGTGCCTCGCCGGCGGCGTGGCGCTCAATTCGAAAGCGAACGGAAAAATTCAAGCTTCGGGCATGGTCGACAATATTTTTGTTCAGCCCGCGGCTTCCGACGATGGCGTGGCGCTCGGCGCCGTGTTTGCGCCTTACCTGGACGGCGGCGGCCGGTTGCCCATGAAGCCGATTCGCCACGCCTATCTCGGTCCGGAATTTTCCGATGAGGAAATTGAAAAGGCGCTGCGTGACTTACAAGCTCCGCGCGGCGAAGCTGGAAGATGTTGCCGCGACAACCGCCGAACTTCTCGCCAACGGAAAAATCATCGGCTGGTTCCAGGGACGAATGGAATTCGGCCCGCGCGCGCTCGGACATCGCTCGATTCTGGCCGATCCGCGCGATCCGGAAATGAACGCCAAAGTGAACAACGCCGTAAAATTCCGCGAATGGTGGCGCCCGTTTGCGCCCTCCATGCTGAAAGAAGTGGCCGGAGAATATCTGGAGCACGCCTGCGATTCTCCGTTCATGATTCTCACGAATCCGGTGCGTCCTGAAAAGCGTGACGTAATTCCCTCGGTGACGCACGTCGACGGAAGCGCGCGCCCGCAAACCGTGGAGAAGGACATCAGCCCCCTGTACTGGAATCTGATCAACGAGTTTGGCAAGCGCACCGGCGTCCCTGTTCTCATGAATACTTCATTCAACCTGCGTGGCGAAGCGATCGTTAACACGCCGACCGACGCCATTCGCACTTTTTTCAGTTCCGGCATGGATGCGCTGGTCATTGGATCGTATCTGGTGGAGAAGTGAGCGTTGAAACTGCCGTCCTGCTGCTCGGACGGCGCGACGAACCCACCGACGGCGTGGCGGACTATTGCCAAAAGTTGCAGCAAGCAAGCGCTGCGGCTGGAATCACCTTCGAGGTCGCATCGGTTCAGTGGGCTGAAAAAGGTTGGAGCGTCGCCCTCGCTGAATTGTGCAAAGCCGCGGCGGCCTGGCGCGATCGCTGGGTTTTTCTCCAATACACATCGCTGGCTTGGTCGTCCCGCGGATTTCCATTGCGCGCGCCAGTTGTTCTCGATGTATTGAAGCAATGCGGCGCGCACCCCGCCGTCGTGTTTCATGATTTCATGCCGGTGCGAGGGTGGGGAGTCGTCGGCCACGCCCGCGACTTTTCCCAATTACGCGTCTTGCGCCAACTCTTATGGCGCTCCAACCTGGCCGCCTTCACCGTCCCCGTGGAGAAAATCACCTGGCTTCCCGAGCGGCATGATAAAGCGGTCTTCATTCCTGTGGGCTCGAACTTCCCTGCACTCGATCTCTATAAAGAAAGATCTCCCGGCGGCGCCAAAGGTTTTCACCGTCGCGGTTTTCGGAATCACGGGTGGCCCGAGGGGTTTTGAGGAAGTTGCGGACATTGCGTATGCGCTGCGCAGTGTCCAGTCCAAAGGAATTCGCGTGCGCCTGATCGCGATTGGCAGGGGCTCGGCGGTTTTTGAAGGAGAGTTGCGCAGCGCGATGAGCGGATCCGGAATTGAAATTTCCATGCTCGGATTAATGTCCGGCGAAGATCTGGTTCGCGCTTTGGAGGGCGCGCACGCGATGCTGTGCGTTCGGGCCCACGTTTCCAGCCGGCGAGGCAGCGCCATCGCCGGAATCGTATGCGGCGTACCGATCGTCGGCTATCGTGGAGAGGAAACGGGCTTCCCGATTACCGAGGCCGGGGTGAAGCTGGTTGACCTGCGCGACCGTGAGGGCCTGGCGCTGGGCCTCGCGCAAGTCCTGAGTGATGAGGATTATTATCTGGAATTGCGTCAGCGCAACCTGCGCGCAGCACAGAAATATTTTTCCTGGGATGCGATCGCAAAGCAGTTCGTCCAGGCCATGTCCGGCCGATCATCTTCAGGTCCTTCGCCATCACCGCGGTAATCGATCACCGACAGCGCAGCCGGGGCTGAACGAACTCCTCAGCTGCAAGCAGAAGTTACAGCAGTTCCATGGCAACCTGAGTATAGTAATCCCCCGCGGCTCCAATCGCTTTGCAAGAACGTCCAAAGGCGGAGCAGTAATCCTGAAACGCCCGCCATTCGTGCAGAGGATTGGCGAACTCGTCAAAGATCAGGATTGAGCCCGGCCGCAGGATGGGATCGAGCGTCGCGAGCGTGTAGAGCGTGGAAGAAAACAGATCGCCATCGTTGTGAATAATCAGCCTGGACTGCGGAGTGAAATCCGTCAGAAACGGGCGCAGCGTTTGATTGAACCAGCCCTTCACAAAACGGATGCGCGGGTCGGTCGTTTGCGGAATGACGCCACCCACCGACATTGCGCCTTTCTTTGACTCGCCGGTAACGCTGACCCAGTCTTCCGGGATGCCCTCGAAGGAATCGAAACCAAAGAAGCGGCTGTTCGGATTGGTGTTTAGAGTGCTCCATTTAAAAATGGAATCGCCATAGCGCACTCCGAACTCGAGATAGTCAATCGATTCCTTGCCCAGCACTTTGGCCTGCATATCGGCGTAGAGCTCAAACCTGTGTTTGAAATAGGGAAGCGGTTCATTGGCTTTCAGCCAATGATGCAGGTGCGTGTTGCCGCCCAAAGCGTTTAAGAAGTCTCCCTGGTTCTTGAACATGGAAAAGGCCAGGCGCTTCCTACGAGACTCGCTCATCAGCAGCAAAAGCTTCTTCATCATTCCTCCGTGTGAGATATGCAGACAACGCCCGCCGCACTGCCAGTGGACCGATCATTGCCAAAAATTGAGATTCAAGCCTCGCGCCGCGGTAAATCTTGGCCAGACATTTACGCCGATTGGATCGGCGGCCGCAGGTCCCGCTCCACCAACTGCCCGAACAATTCCACTTGCTCCGGAGAGATTCCGGTTCCAGAACAGCCCTTGCATTTCGCGCCGTTCGCGATGCGTCCCGGGAAGAAAATAGCACAAGTCCATTCGGGTTCATCTCGAGCCGAATAGTTTAGCATCAGCGCGGAGATAGTTTCGTCCCGAGAGCAATCCGCGGCGAGTTGTGTTGACCAGGCCCGCGCCACGTCGACATGAGCCTTCAGGAATGCGGAAACCGAATGGTAACTCGCGCTGAGAGAGCCAAACGTGATGATCAGCTGCTGCGGTCCGCCCGGCGGCAATTTCTTCACGTTCCGATTAACCACACTGTTTTCAAACTGCAGGATACTGCAGAGACTGGGCCGCGTTTCCAGCGCCCGCAAAACATCTCCGAATCCCGTTCCAATTCCAAAATAGCGAATTTTTCCGGCGCGCACAGCTTCCGTAAGAAACTCGACCAATTCGCGGGGCGAATCGCCGGAGACCACATAGTCGTGCAATAAATAAAAATCAATATAATCGGTGCCCAGTTCGCGAAGACTGGTTTCCAGATTGGTTCGCGCATCGTTGACGCTGAAGGCGCCGCCCGTTATCAGTCCTCGCGCCCGGCTGCGCAGGAAACCGCGGGCCGCTGGCACCAATTGCACCAACCGGCGTCCCGCCTGCATGGCGAAACGCAAAGCATTCGTTCGCCGCGGCGGGTCGATGCCGAATTTGGTGGTAATGGTGACTTCGGCGCGGCGCGATTTCAGGAACTTTCCCAACAAGCCCTCGGATTCTCCGTATCCGTAGTAGCGAGCGACGTCAAAGTGGCGCACTCCGGCATCGAATGCTGTCCCCAGCACCTGCAACGCTTTCTTGTCGCCCATGCTGGTGATCGCGCTGCAGCCAAATCCGATGACCGGGATCTGGATGGCGATGCCGGGTACGGCGATAACTCTCACGCATTTCCCCTTTGCAGAATTGTTTGGCACTCGGGCGCGCGCCTTGAACCCGAATGACTCACTGTGATCATTCCACGATTTGCTTCAGCCGGTCCGCCAGACGCAAACACAGCGCCAGAATCGTCAGGGTGGGGTTGGATCGCGCGCTCGTTGGAAACACCGCGCTGCTGCCAATATAAAGATTGGCGATTCCGTGTACCTGGCACTGTGAATCCACAACGCCCAATCGCGGATTTTCATGCATGCGGGTTGTGCCCATATGATGCGCGGAATCATGCGTCCGCTCGACCCACGCCGAGGGATCCTCCAGAATGGCGGCCTGCCTCAGATCAAAGGAGCCAAGTCCCAGCCGGGCGAATTCTTCCGCCAGTATCCTGACAAAATCGGCCAGCGTGCGCCGCTCCAGTTCTCCCAGGCGCCAGTCCAGCCTGACCCTGGGCATTCCCAGCGCATCCCGCGAATCGCTTAATAGCACCCGGCTTTCCGGATTCGGCGCCATTTCGCATTGCGCCCCAAAATAAACGGGTCCGGCATTTGGAGTCGCGGCGCGTTTTTGCACTCCATAGCGGTAGGCCAGACGCAAGACTTCGCCGGGATTCGCGAGCGAGTTGCCAATCAATTGACGCAGCTCGGAAACATTTGAAAAACTTCTTCCGATCATAGCCCGGAAGAGTTTCTTCATGGCGGCGATCCCGGAATCCGGCGCGGGCTCGAAGGTCACAATCCCGTGAACGCTCAGCAACTTTTTTTCCGCCTGCATGCGCTGAGTCAGAGTGACAAGAGGAGCGTGCTTCAATCCCTTCACGATGAAGGATTCAAAGAGGTCCTGCAGATGGGCGCGATTTCGGGGCACCACTTCGCCAAGGTTGAAATGAATATGTTCCTGAAAGCAGCGCCCCACCAGGTCGTTTTGATTTCCCAATCCGTGCGGCGCCACCTGGTTGGAAGCGAGCAAAAGGCGCGCCGTCTCGATTCCGCCGCAACAAATAATGTAATAGCGCGCCGGACCGATCCTTTTTTCCCCTCCAAAGTTCTGAACTCGATGCCATCGACCGCCGTGGCCATCTCATTGGTTACAATTGCCGTTACGTTTGCGTGTAAAAGTATGGAGACGTTGGTTGCGTTCCTAAGTTCCTGCCGGTACGTCGTTCCGAAATTTGGTTTCGGACTCCATCTGGAGCAGTCCACGTAAAGCTTTGCGGGGTCAAAACCCGGCGGCTCAATGCCAAATGACGCACAAAGGTCCGGAAAGGAAATGCGCGAGCCCACGTGCAGCACGCCTTCCGCCCGGACGTAATATGGGTCGAGCTCCTTACGGGAGAGCGGCCATCCGCTATAGGGAACCCAGCTTCGCTCCTGGAAATCAAAATCATCGAATCGAAGCGCCTGCCCGCCCCATAAAGTGGTGGTCCCGCCAAAAATCCGAGCGCGCCCATCGTGAATGCTGGCGTGAGGCAATCCGACGACTTCGCTCTCGTAAAGTTTCTGCGACTCCGCTTCGGGATCGAACCCACCGGCTTCGAGAAGCAATATTTTGTGACGCGTTCCGAGGAATTCTTTGGCGATGGCGATGCCGGCCGCTCCCCCGCCGATGATGCAGATCTCCGCCGCGAAGGAGGTCCCGGATTTTATTTGGTTAAAGTCCTCGATCAACTAGAAATGGCCTCCAGGCCCTGGTAAAGCAGCACAGGCTGCGAACAATTCCTATTCTGTCATTTCGAGGCCCGCTGTTCGCCGAGCAATCTTGCTTTTGTTTTGGACACGACACGAAGATGGATTCCCACCAGTGCTGGAATCAAAATCCACCGCATGCCGGGCGCATTACTCAATTCAGTTGGGCAGTATACACTGGGCTCATCCGCTTCCGGCAGCCTTGGAACTCTGTACTCGTTCAGGATAGAGTTACAAGGATTGTTTTGAATCGGACTGACCGTCAAATTGTGCGGCTGAAAATAAATGGGAGTTCAGAATCTGCGACCCGGAATAAATCTGCCACCGGTTGATTCGAGCGCGGGCGCCGATTCGCGAGGATCCTTCGAATCCCCCCGCGGCATGGAAGTCGCCGCGGGCCGGCGTAGACGCCTTCTCTTTCTGTCGTCGCACGTGATTCAATATTCGTCTCCGCTGTTTCGTCGAATGGCGCGAGATCCCCGTCTCGATCTGCAAATCGCGTATTGCACCATGCAAGGCGCGACACCTGCGATCGATCCCGAGTTCGGCGTGGAGGTCACATGGGACACGCCCGTCCTTGAAGGTTATCCGTGGGTCCATCTTCCAAACCGCTCTCCGGCTGCGAAGCTGGGACGTTTTTTTGGCTTGATCAATCCCGGAGTGTGGAATCTAGTCCGCAAAGGCCGCTTTGATGCCGTTATCCTCCCCGGATATTTCTATAGCACCGCATGGATTGCCCTGGCGGCGGCGAAATGGACCGGGACGCCGGTATTTTTCTTAACGGATTCGCACGGCTTGCGAAGCTGGCGAGCGCAAACGACCTGGAAAATTCGATTTAAGAAGCGGCTGGTGACGCGGATTTTTTCGTTGGCTGACGCGATAATGGTCTCGTCGTCCGGAGGCGCGAAGTATCTGGAGTCCCTGGGATTTCCCGCCGACCATATTTTTCTCATTCCCACCGCTGTCGATAACGATTGGTGGACCATGCAGGCTGAAAAAGCGGATCGCGACTCGTTGCGCAGCGCCTGGAAGATACCAGGCAATGGAACTGTGGCCCTGTTCTGCGCCAAGCTGCAGCGCTGGAAAGGACCAATGGACTTGCTTGAAGCATTTGCGGGCGCGAATGTTCCAAATTCGTATCTCGTGTATGCCGGTGATGGGCCCGAACGAACCAATCTGGAACGGCGCGCGGGGGAATTGGGTCTCGTGGATCGTGTGCGGTTTCTCGGCTTTGTGAATCAGTCCCGGCTCCCAGCCACCTATTGCGCCGCGGACTTGTTCGTCCTGCCATCCCTGTTTGAGCCCTTTGGACTGGTCGTCAATGAGGCCATGCTTTGCGGTTTGCCGGTGGCCGTCAGCGATCGCGTGGGAGCGAAATTCGATCTGGTGCGACCGGGAGAAAATGGCTACGTGTTTGCTGCGGGAAATGTCGAAGAGTTAGCCGCCGTCCTGCGGGAAATTCTAGCGGATCCGGAAAAGAGGGCAAGCATGGGTGCCGCGGCTCGACGCCGCATGGACACGTGGTCACCTCGGGAATACACGGATAGTATTGTAAGGGCCATCGATGGGGCCGCAAAACACGCCGCACGCTAACTTTGAGGTTTCTTCACGGCTTGGACGTAAAGCGACCAGGGCACCGACGGATCCTGATAATCCAGAAGCTGCAGAGGCCACGACAGCAGAAATAGCGGCAGAGCCGCGGCAACGCCATTCCGGCTGATGACGGGCTGGATGACATTTCCCAGCTTGACGAGGATCGGCGATCCGAATCCCGCGCTCTTGACGATCTGGAAACCAACGGGCTCCAGTAGCGCGCGGTAACTTTCTAATGTGTACCCGTCGCGGACGTGCCATCCGACGGATTCGTCTGTACAAACGTGCCCCTTATTGCCGGGGTGTTCCGAGTATGGGCAGCAAAGATGCAATACTCCGCCATCCCGAAGCAGGTCGTAAAAATGCTGAACCACCAATTTTTCGCGAGTAACGTGCTCCAAAGTTTCCGAGCAGATAATCTGATCAAACTTTCGGCTCAGTCGCGGCAAGTCATAAAGATTGCACACCTCGAATTTCAGGCGTCCCGCATCGGCCCCCAGGAATGAAAAATATTCGGTGTCCTTTTCCACCTGGTAAGGCTCCATCGTCACTCCCAGCACGCGATTTCCAAGCCGGTAGGCAGCGTACGATAGCGCCCCATTGCCGCAACCCGCGTCCAGAGTGTCGATGTCTCCTTTTCTGAAAAACCTGGAAAGCAGGCGGTACCGGCATCGTGTATGCACGTCGACTCCCGGGAAAAGCAGCCGCTTTCCCAAAGTCGAAGGCGATCGCGCAGCGGTAGCGAACTCATCCACAGATCCTGAAAAGCTCCACCTTGGACACTCCCCACGCGATTGAATGCAGCTTCTTGCCTCGAACAGGTTTGACATTCTACATCGCACTCCCGGCATTTTCGAATTTCAAGTCAGGGTGGCGCGGGAATCATTCGTTTGTACCGGCGCCCCGTTGGTTCAATCGTTCGTTGCGGGCTTTCCGTTGCTTTCGCATCCGATGGATGACTATGCATCAATCTGCGTTTCCCCATTGCGGGGATCGAACAGCGCAAGCATAATTGGCACCGGGGAAATCGCCATTACAGGCGGAGCATGCAGCTAACCACCACAGGAGCACCCAGCACCAACCGGCAGCTCAAGGCCGTCATCATGGGGCTGGTCGTCCTGGTAGCCATCTGGGAAATGGCCGCCTGGATTGTGGCCGGTTCCGACAAGAACCTGATGATGTTTGGTTTGAGCCTGGTGGTGGTCGCGCTGGTCGTACATATCCTCAACGACTGGCGCAGCGGCGTTCTCTTCTTTTTGGTGTGGCTGCTGTTTGAGGACCTGGCCCGAAAATATCTTGGCAACAGCTTGACCGTATATTTCGCCAAGGATTTCCTGGTTGGCATGGCCTACTTGTCGTTCTATTTCGCAAAGCGCAGAAGAGACGTGGAAATTTTCAGGCCTCCCTTCCTCGTTCCGCTGGGAATTTTTTTCGGGCTCGCGTTCGTCGAGGTCTTCAACACATTTTCTCCCAACATTCTGTATGGATTGCTGGGCCTGAAGCTTTATTTCTATTATGCCCCGCTGATGTTTCTGGGTTACGCGATGCTGAAGCGTCCCTCGGACTTGGACTCTCTTTTAAGGTGAGCCTTGATAGTGGGAATCGTGATTTCGGGTTTAGGCATTGCCCAGTCCGTGCTTGGGGTAAGCTTCCTTACCCCGAGGATCACGGCCGCGGAAATCTACGAGCTATCGCACCTCGTTAGGTACTCTCCAGTGACCCACCAGGAAGTATTTGCCCCCAGTTCCGTGTTTGTCAGCGCCGGCCGTTTTTCCTTCTACTTGATTCTGCTATGGATCGTGGCCATGGGCGCCCAGGGATATTTTCTGCTGGCTCGCAAGCCGGGAGCCAAGTACGGCTTCGTGGGCATCGGCGTCGTCACCGTCGCGGTAATGATTACCGGAACTCGAACCCCGTTCGTGTTCGTCATCGGCAGTGCCTTCGTCATGACCGCCGGATTTCTTTGGGGCGCGCCATGGCGATGGGGCCAGGGGCATCACTTGGTGAAGGCTCTTCGGAGAGGCTTCCTGATCGGCGGGCTCGGATTGATCCTGATGGTCGAGATATTCCCCACGGTAATCGGCGGAAACTGGTCATTTTTCACGGAAACTCTCTCGTTAAGCGGCCAGGGATCTGAGTTGGGAGCCCGGACTTGGGATTACCCGGTTCAGAACCTGCTGGGAGCGTTTGGCGAAGGAGATTTGCTCACCGGCCATGGCACGGGGATGTCGTCTCTGGGAATGCAATATGTCTCCCGTTTTCTGAATGAGCCGATGCCGGTCTACGCGGTGGAAAGCGGTTACGGGACGCTCATTGTCGAGATGGGAATTTTTGGGTCCGATCCTGTGGCTCGTTTGGGTGTCTGTGCTGCTGTGGCAGGGTTGGAAGATCGTTCGAAGCCTTCGTGAAACGGTATATTTCCCCTTGGGATTCGCGATCTGGTGGTACGCCGTGGTTGCTCTCGTCCTGCTGATGTACTTCGGAATGCAGTTCTACCAAAATTTCGTAAACAACGCTTACATGTGGCTGCTGATCGGCGTGCTGTACCGCTTGCCCAAACTCGCGAAAATGCCCCAGCCCGTTCCCATCCCCAGACACCTGCGCGGAGTGCCCCGCTGGCGGCTCGCGCTGCTGGGCAGGTAGGCCGAGTGTGCGGCATCGCAGGGATCGCCACAACACACCCTGACGATTCGTTGCGTCCGGCCGCCGACCGCATGGCCGCTTCCATGAAACACCGCGGTCCGGACAGCCAGGGCGTCCAGGAATTCCCATCCTGCCTGCTGGTCAACGCGCGCCTTTCCATCATTGACTTGAGCGAGCGCGGGCGCATGCCCATGTCCAGCGCGGATGGACAAACCTGGATCACCTATAACGGTGAAACCTATAATGCGGCGGAATTGCGCGCCGAGCTCGAACAACGCGGCCATTCCTTCCGAACCACCACGGACACGGAAGTCGTCCTTCACCTCTACCAGGAATTCGGCGAGCGATTCGTGGAAAAGCTGCGCGGCATGTTTGCCTTCGCCATCTGGGATGTGGGCGAGCGCAAACTGGTTCTCGGGCGCGACCGTCTGGGCATCAAACCCCTCTACCTGCATGAGTGTGCCGGCCAGCTTGTATTTGCTTCCGAAGTCAAAACGCTGCTGGAGTCGGGTCTCGTGCCGCGCCAGCTGGATCCCGCGGGCCTGCGCGCGTTTCTTCAGCTGGGGCATATTCCTTCGCCGTGGTCTGCCATTCGCGGCGTAACGCCGCTGGCGCCGGGCCACATCGGGGTCTGGAAGGACGGCCGGCTGCGGAGCGAGCCGTACTGGTCACTTTCACCGCATACTTCGCCGCCGCATTCGACCGATCATCTGGCTGAGGATCTTTCGGAAGTTTTGCTGGACGCAATGCGAAACCATCTGGTCTCGGACGTACCCGTACTGATTTTTTTGAGCGGGGGAACAGATTCAGCTTGCCTAGGCGCGCTGGCACGAGCCGCGGGAGCACAGAATCTCTCGGCGATGACCGTCGGATTCGGCGAGACTGAATTCGACGAAAGCGGCCTGACCCGCCGCACGGCCGATGCTTTGGGCATTCCGCTCGAAGTCGTCAAGCTTGAGGCGCAACGCGTGGAAGCCGACCTCGATCACGCCGTCTGGGCTCTCGATCAACCTTCCGTGGACGGATTGAACTCCTACTGGATTTCGAAACTTGGAGCCGAGGCCGGATTCAAAGTCGCGCTGTCAGGCCAGGGCGGCGATGAGTTATTCGGCGGCTATGATTCGCTGGCGTGGTTCGAACGATTCAACTCGGTTGCGCGGTGGGCGCGGCCTCTGCCCAGGATTCCGTTCGGTCGCTTGATTGACCAGAACGCTTTGCCGTTTCGCTGGCGCAAACTCTCCTATCTGATTGGCGCCGACGATCCGTTCGTGGCGGCGCAGCTTGCGGTAAAGGTGCTTTTTCTGGACCGCGACGTCCGGGATCTGGTTTCTCCTTCGCTGGCCCGCAATGGCCACCCTCCCGAAGCGAGGGAGCACCTGCAATTCTGGTCCAGGCAGGTCGAGGACGAAGATCTTCGCGAGCGCCTTGCCTTCATGGACATTCACACGCACCTCGAACCGCGCCTGCTGCGCGACCTCGATGCCATGAGCATGGCTCACAGCATCGAAGTTCGCCCGGTATTTCTCGATCATCGGGTGGTCGAGTTTTTGCTTCCCGTACCCTCCAGCATTCGCATTCAGCAAAAGCGCCTGCTGCTGGACGCCGCGAAAGTTTTCTTGCCGCCCGCTCTTTTGGCGGATCTGGCTTCCCGGCGCAAGCGCACGTTCACATTTCCCTTTCAGCGCTGGCTGTCGCATGATTTGCGCGCCGTGCTGAAGGATGCGTTCGCGCCGGACCGGCTTCGCAAGACCGGGATTCTCCAACCGGCGGCCGTGAATCGCCTGTGGGAGCGCTACGAGCGATCGGAAGGCGCGGTAGGATGGTCGCGGATCTGGGAACTTTTTGTGCTTCAGCGCTGGTGTGAACTCATGCAGGTCAGCCCGTAGGGAGTGTTTCCAGACGAATGCCACCAGCCCGTGTTGCCATTGTTTCTCCCTTCATTGATAAACGCCACGGAACCGAGCGGCGCATCGCCGAATGGATTAGCCGGCTGCCTGAGGAATATGAAATTCATATTTACAGCCAGCGCGTCGAGGACGTCGATCTGACGCGCATGCGCTGGCACCGCATACCGCGAATCCCCGGGCCACATCTCCTAAATTTTCTGTGGTGGCTGGCCGCCAACCACCTGTGGCGCTGGTGGGATGCGCACATGCGCGGGCTAAAACCCGATCTGGTTTACACGGCGGGCACGAATTGCTGGGACGCCGATCTGATTTCCATTCACATCGTTTTTGCCGAATTCGTGCACATGTCCGAGCATGAGTTGCGGTTTCGAGGAAGCCCTCTGCGTTTCTGGCCCCGCCTGATTCACCGGTGGCTGTACTACCGGCTGATCATTTTCCTGGAACGCCGCATGTATACCAATCCAAAGACCGGCCTGATACTGATCGCCAAAAAAACGGCCGACGATCTAAAGCGCCATTACGAAATCGTTGGCCCTTTGCCGATCGTCTACATCGGCCTCGACCAGAAAATTTTCAATCGCGAACTGCGATTGCGTAATCGGCCCGAAGTTCGCGCAGCGCTGGGCCTTGGCGATGACAAATTTGTGCTCGTGGTGGTTGGCAACGACTGGAAGAAGAAGGGCCTGGTGGCGCTGATTGAAGCTCTCGCCAGGCTCAAGGATCTGCCGCTCGCCCTGGTTGTTGCCGGCAAGGATGACGCCGCTCCTTACCAGAACCGGATTCGAGAGCTGGGACTGGAAGGCCAAGTAAAGTTCTGTCCGTCCCGCTCGGATGTTCAGTGGTATTACGGGGCCGCGGATGTGTACGTCGGACCTTCGCTCGAAGACACCTTCGCCCAGCCTCCGGCCGAAGCCATGGCCTGCGGCTTGCCCGTCATTACCACGGCGACGAACGGTACGGCCGAGATCATGACCGACGGTGTGGATGGATTGATTCTGCCGGATCCCAACGACGTCGCCGGTCTCGCGGATCGCATTCGCTGGCTGTACGAGCATCCCGATGAAAGAGCGAACATTGCGCAACACGCCGCACTGACCGCCGGCGAATATACCTGGGATCGCAACGGCGTGGAGATGCGCGCCATTTTTGCGGAACGACTTCGCCGCAATGCCGGAACGCGCCAGGGGTGAGTTCGAATCCTGCGTCAAGAAGAATGCGCTGAGAGACTCCGCCCGTCCGGCGCAAGATTTGTACGGATCGTTTCTCCAACCCAATCCCACGGAAACATCTACGTGACGGAGACCTATCGCGGACAGCGTGTATAGAAGTTCGTTTACCAAGGTCTGGGGCCGGTCACCAAAGAAGATCAGGGCGTCCTGTGGCCCGAGAGCATGAAGAAGTAAGGATTGAACCTTCCGCCGTTCCGAAGCACGCCGGCTTTACGCTCGCTGATTCGGATCGGCAGCGCGATACCAGGCCACAAATTTCTTGAGGCCTTCTTGCAGCGTCGTTTGTGGACGGTAGCCGAGCAGTTTTCCGGCTTTTGAAATGTCGGCCCACGTCAGCGGCACATCCCCCTGCTGCAGGCCTTCCCGCCGGACATCCGCTTTTTTTCCAGTCGCGCACTCGAGCATGCGAACCAGTTCCGAAAGCTTAACCGGCGAAGAGTTGCCCAGATTGCAAATTTCAAACGGCGCTTCGCCGGCCGCGGGAAACTCGTAATCGAGCGCGCCAAGAATGCCCGCGACAATGTCATCGACGTACGTGTAATCCCGCCCCGTCTCTCCGTCGCCAAAAATCGGGATCGGTGTTCCCGCCTCGATCCTTGCGACGAACTTGTGAATGGCCAGGTCGGGCCGCTGCCGAGGCCCGTACACGGTGAAGAAGCGGAGCGCGATCACCGGCAATTTGTAGAGATGCGCATAGGTGTAGCAAAACATTTCCCCGGCGAGTTTCGTGGCGGCATAGGGGGAGATGGGCCGCAGTTCAAATTGCGCTTCGGAAAAAGGTGCATGGCTGGTGGCGCCATAGACGGAACTCGATGAACCAAAGACCAGTCGCGGGACGCGGAATTCCCTACAAAGCTCAAGCAAGTTTACTGTGCCGGCCACATTTACCCGCTCGTAGAGCCGGGGCTGCTCAATCGATGGGCGAACTCCTGCCCGAGCCGCGAGATGAATGACCGCGTCCGGCCGAACCCTGCCAACGATCTCTCGCAGAGGCTCCATCGCGCAAATGTCCTGATCGAAAAAATCGAATGGCCCGCTTTTTCGGATGCCTTGGAGATTGGCTTTTTTCCAGACCGGGGAATAAAACTCGTCAAGGTTGTCCACGATACTCAGCTGAACGCCGCTGCGCAGCAAAGCCTCCGCCAGGTGCGACCCGATAAACCCGGCGCCGCCAGTCAGCAAAATGCGTTTCGGATTTCGGTTCACTCGATATTCCCCCTCAGCCTGAACACGAAGCAGAAAGCGTAACAGCAAATCACGTGGTCATGGCCACCCATATTTCGGACAATCGGTCAAACTGCAATCAGGCGACGTTCTGGTGCTCAAACCGTACTCAGTCATTCGAGATTTCTCAAATTGGGGTGCTGCACTCTTGCGGTTTTCAAGGGTGCGATTGTTTTTCCTCCACCGGGCGTCGAAGCCGGGAGGAAAACCTGCCCCTCAAGATATGCGATTCCCCTGAACGGAAGCATTTTCAATGCGGGATTCGGTGATCTCTCTTGCTACGCCCGATGTCACAACGCCATGGCGTGATGTAGACTCTCCCGATGTTCCGGAGTGAAGAACAATTTCTGGACGCGCCACCAACGTGCATTTTGTCGCGGCTAAAAAAAGGATTCGGCGTACCAACCGCGCCGGGACTGGCGCGGCACTCAAGCGGTACAGCCGCGTCACGCAGATGACTTCCATCGTTGGATTATTCACGGACGTGCTCCCAGCGGGCGGAGTTCAGCGCGCCAGCCGCCACGTCGCCGCTGTCACCGCGAAGTTTGCCGCCGAACGCGGCATGACGGCTCGCTTTCTGAGCCTCAATGACCCGCAGGGGTTGCACAACGTGCGCGTTGGCCCCTTAGAATTCTCCGTGTCCGGCTACGCGGGGAGCAAGCTTCAATTCACATTGGCGGCGCTGCGCGCCGCCGGCCGCAAACCGGCACTCGTGCTTGCGCTCCATCCGCATTTGGCTCCCATTGTGTGGGCCATGAAAGCGCGTTACGGAAAATTTCGCTCAATCATATTCACGCACGGCATAGAAGTCTGGAAACCTTTGGGCTGGCCGCGCGGATCCGCGCTGCGCCGCGCGGATCTGGTCGTCGGGCCCAGCGCCGACACCATTCAGCACGTGATTTCGGAGCAGCACGTTCCTCCCGGTAAAACCGGGCGCCTTCCCTGGGGGCTCGATCCCGAGTTCCAATCGCGCATCGCAACGGCCTCCCAGCTTTGCCTGCCGCCGGAGTTTCCGCGGACCGGTCGGATCATCCTGACCGTCGGCAGATGGGATCGAGTGGAGCAATATAAAGGAGCGGATAGTTTGATCGCGGCGATGCCGCGCGTTTTGCAGATCCATCCGGACGCGACTCTCGTGCTTGTCGGTAATGGTGACGATCGGCCGAGGCTCGAAAAACTGGCGCGAGATCTCGGCGTTGCCGAGCATGCGCGTTTTCTTCACGGGCTAACTCCAGAGCAACTGTTCACCAGCTACGCAAATTGCTACGTCTTCGCGCTACCCAGCCGCGGAGAGGGGTTCGGCCTGGTTTTTCTGGAGGCCATGGCGCACGCCAAACCGGTAATCGGCGGCGCACATGGGGGGATCCCGGACATCGTGGAGGATGGCGTGACAGGCTTGCTTGTGCCGCATGGGAACGCTGAGCGTCTCGCGGAGGCGTTGCTCTCCGTTCTCAATAATCCGGGCCCCGCAAGAGAAATGGGCGCGCGCGGCAAGCAGCGCGTGGAGCAAGCTTTTTCATTCACCCGTTTCCAATTGCAGCTCGAGCATGTCCTGGACCAGGTTCTCTCACAGTGACATTTAATTCAGAGACGATCCCTGCGAAGGCAGCCTGGCGGAGTATAATTCGCGGCAGGGAAAAACAAGATTTTCCCCGGGCTCGCGACACGATGCCAACCCAGGGCAGCTGGCGTCGCACTCGCCCTCAGGCGAGCATCTGCCTGTAATAAGCATGCCCGCCTGAAAGCGGGCGCGACAACTCAAGTTCAACTTCCTATGCGCCTCTTGCACGTCACTCAATCCTACTATCCCTTTCTCGAGCAGGGTGGACCGACGGTGAAAGTAAGGGCGCTGGCCCGCGGGTTGGCATCCGCCGGGCATTCTGTGACGGTGTTGACGGCCGATCTGGGTTTTGACGCAGCCAGGAAGGAAACCGCCCGCGCAGTGCCCGGACGCTGGGGATTCGAAGCCCGCGAGGACGCCGCCGAAGCGATTTATCTTCGAACGCGCGCACGCTATCGATCGTTGACCTGGAATCCGGGCGCCGCGGCGTTTTGCCGCGAACGGCTTGGCGGTTACGACCTCACGCATATCTACGGTCTCTACGATTTGCTCGGCCCCCGCGTCGCCAGCGCGTGCCGCCGCATTTCCGAGCCCTATGTCGTGGAACCCATGGGAATGTTTCTGCCAATCGTGCGAAACATCCGGATGAAGCGACTGTATCACGATGCGCTCGGCAAACGCCTGCTTCAGGGAGCCGACCGCGTGATTGCCACGGCGGAGCAGGAACGCCAGGAATTTTTGGAAGGTGGCATCCCCGATTCCAAAATTGTAGTGCGCCGAAACGGAATCGACATTCCTACACAATTTCCTCCTGCCGGATCTTTCCGTAACCGATGGGACATCGCACCGGATGCGAAACTTGTATTGTTCCTGGGGCGTCTTGTATCAAAGAAGAGCCCGGATCTGATGTTGGAAGTTTTTTCCCAGTGGAACCGCCGCGGAAACGGCTCACGAGGGTCGGTCCTGGTGATGGCCGGACCGGATGAAGGGGATGGATTCCGCCAGCATCTGGAAGGCATTGCCGCGCAGATAGGTTTGCAAGACAGGGTGTTGTTTACGGGCCCATTGTATGGAGATGCCAAATGGGCGGCGTACCGGGACGCGGACGTGTTTGTGTTGCCTTCTCAAAATGAAAACTTCGGGGAACACCGCCGCCGAGGCCGTCGCGTGTGGAACTCCGGTTTTGGTGACCGATCGCTGCGGAATTGCGCCACTGGTGGATGGGCGCGCCGGCCTGGTGGTGCCGCACAATTGCAACGCGCTTGAAGAAGGGCTGACTCGAATTCTGGATGATCCCGCTCTCGCCGCCAAGTTGCGCATGGGAAGCCAGGGGGTAGCGAGTTCGCTGGGCTGGGCTGAACCGCTCGCCGAAATGGAACATCTGTACCAAGATATAATCTCGGAGCGGCGCCAACTATGACCAAGCACCCGATGATTCGGGCGTGCTGGTTCGCCGTCAACGGGCTATTGCTTCTTTCCGTGGCCGCTGTTGTTTACAGCATTGGGTGGGAGTTTTCGACGCGAAGTTATCTGAAGGGTTTTTCCGACGCCATCATTCCCGCATCCGACAACGCGCAACAAAAAATTGAATCGATATTGCAATGGATGGCGCACGGACCGGTGCGACGCAGCTCTGCCGATCCCGGCGGCCTCGCCGCACGCAATCCAGAAGACACGCTGAACATTCAGCAACTGCTGCAGGTCTGCGGCACCGCGACCAATGCGTTTGTGAATCTAGCGCAGGCCAGCGACCTGCACGCGCGCCGGCTCCTTTTGCTGGACCAGTTCGGGCTCAGCAAGCACGTGGTTGTGGAAGTCCGGGTGGGGGATCGCTGGGTGGTGGTCGACCCTTCGCACCATTTCATCATGCGGCTTCCGGACGGGCGATTTCCATCGCGCGCAGAACTGAAAGATCCCGCCATTTTTCGCACGGCTACCGAAGCGATTCCCAACTATCCGACCAGTTACACGTACGAGAGCACGGTGCATGTGCGTCTCGCGCGAATTCCATGGATCGGGAAGCACCTGCGCGGCATCTTTAATTTTATCTGGCCGTCCTGGGAAGAATCGATCAATTGGACGCTGCTCGTGGAACGCGAATCCTTCGCCACGCTGGTGGGCTCGATCTTCCTTCTGTGTTTTGCCTTGGTCGCGCGGCTGCTTCTCGGATGGTATTGCGCGAGCCGGCTGGGGATCTCTCGCAGTCGGCTGCGGGATCAGATCGTGCGTGTCGGCCACGTCGTGACCGGAAGTTCACACTAACTCACCGCAATTTTGTGGCGCCGCGTCTGGCCGGCAGGACTTCATCTTCAAAGGCCGCAAAACCGCCGGCCCGCTGCGAACCGTGCTCTTTTCGTTGAGCACTCTCGTTTTGCTGATGAACGCCCTGTCGAGGGAATCAAGTTACCCTGATTTGCGGCACAGGATCTGATATTGCGTTCCGAGCGGGGCGCGATTCACAAAATCTTCAATCTTGCGAAACGCCCGCAACGCACGCGGAAAGATAAACCGGAAATCGGTGCGCAGGACCTCAAATCCTCCGCCCCGCAACAACTCCCTCGCCTCCGGTGGCGAAAGCATGATGGCATCGCGATCGAACGCGCAGCGCGACATCACGTAGCGCGTCGCCAGGCTCCAGGGATTATTTTCCCAAAAAGAAAATACTCCGCCCGTGCGCAAAGCGCGATGGACCATCGCGACGGCGGTCGCGCGCTGCGCCGGCAAAATGTGGTGGAAAACTCCATTGCAGTACGCCAGATCCATTTCTCCGGCCGATTGAAATTCGGCGATGGTCTCAAAGCGAATCCGTTCGTCGGCATGCCGCTTTCGCGCGAGTTCCAGGGACTTGGCGGATACATCCACGCCGACCGCGGAGTTCGCATTTAGCACCTGCAAGAGCAGCGGCGTTGTGGCGCCATCGCCGCAACCAAAATCCAACAGCGAGCCGATCGGTTGCGCCATTCCATCCAGGCAACGCTTGAGCCAGGCTACCCGGCCTTCGGCGAAATATTCGCGGCTCTCCCCGGAGGGGGCGATGGCATTGGACAACGCCTCCTCATACGCCGCGGCGTAGTGATCGAAGAGGTCTTCCGCATCGCTCATCGGCGAGACATCCCGAGCACGCTAAGAAAAAAACTGGAGAGCACCACCTGAAATCCCAGCGTAAAGGACACCACTCCCGGGATCACAATGCGCAAAGTTTTTTCCGGATTGAGCGGACCAAACTGGTGGATGCGCCAGTATTCGAGGCCCAACACCCACGCGCCTGCCCCCACCAGGATCAACAGGACTCCCACCACGAGACCGACCTCCAGCGTAATGTAACGGAACATTCCAGTAAGGCGAGGGTCTTCCGGCAGCAGTCCCTCTGAAATCGCGAAAATTTTGGTGAATGTCGCGAATACCACGGATTGAAACCCAATCAGAATGGCCATCGCCGCAAACAGCAGCGTATGAACATCAAACACGACGCTACCGATCGTTTTGGGGCCCGGCAGCAGCATCGCGCCCGCGATCATGCCCAGTGCGCACAGCATCATGCCCGGATACAGGAACAGCCAGCGCGGGCTATACAGCAAAAGAAAGCGAAGATGCCGCCAGCCGTCGCGCCAGGTGCGCAGATGCGGCGCGCGGTCCCGGCGATCAGGAGAAAGCGTGGTAGGAATTTCCGTGACGCGCAGGCCAAAAGCGGTGGCTTTCACCACCATCTCGGTGGCAAATTCCATTCCCATCGTTCGCAGGCCGAGTTCCTCGATCGCTTCCTTGCGAAAGGCGCGTAGCCCGCAGTGAAAATCGCCGACCGGGCTTTTGAAGAAAAGCCTCCCCAGCCCGGTGAGAACCGGATTTCCCAAATAGCGGTGCAAGGGCGGCATCGCGCCCGGGAGAATTTTCCCGCGGAAACGATTGCCCATCACCAGGTCATAGCCTTCACGCAGCTTGGCAACAAACTCATTCAGTTGCGAGAAATCATAGGTATCGTCGGCATCGCCCATCAAGACAAACTCGCCATGCGCCGCAGCGATTCCGCTTTGCAGCGCGCTGCCATACCCGCGCCTTTCCACCGGCACCACTCGGGCCCCAAATTCGCGTGCAATCTCCTGTGATCGGTCGGTACTGCCGTTGTCGGCGATGATCACTTCGCCTCGAATCCCATGCCGCTCCAGGGCATCGATGGCCTTTTTTACGCAGAGGCCGACGGTGGCCGCTTCGTTCAGGCACGGCATGACGACCGACAGCTCGATGTCGTCACGATCACCGGCGATTCCCGTTATCAGGTCGATCTCCACAATGGAATTCATAGAATCACAATCCGGCACCTTCCCAGGTTGACGGCGGAGCATAGGCTTTGCCCATCTGCACTGTAACTCATCCCGAATGTGGCGAAAAGGCCCCACGGCCGCCAGCGGGGTTTCAAATTGACACCATTCGGAGCGGTTGTTAGATTGAATGACGGTACTGAGGGAGCAGGAAACACTGAAGAAAAATCCGCGGATCTGGGTGTTGTTGCTTGCATTTCTGGCCATGCAGGCGGCAGGTTGCATCACCATCAAAAGACGTACCGAGATCAAGAAGGAAGAAATCCGTCCTCAGCTGGAATCCACCGAACAGGATCTGCTGACCAGCTATAACCAGCAGGTTCGCGCCGCAAAGACCTTGCAGGCCACGGTTGATCTGATTCCCAGCACCGGTACCACGTACAGCGGCGTAATTGAGGAGTACCATGACGTACCGGGATTCATCCTGGCGGAGCGCCCGGCAAGAATTCGCGTCATCGGGCAGGCTCCGGTGGTGGCCAAAAACATCTTCGATATGGTCAGTGATGGCCAGGAATTCCGAATTTATATCCCCTCGAAGAACACCTTTCTGGTTGGCCCGACCGCTCTCAACCGGCAGTCCAGTAAGCCGCTGGAAAATCTGCGTCCTCAGCATATCGTTGAGGCCCTTTTCTGGCCGGAGTTTCCGCCCTCGGCGATTGTGCTTTTCGAACAATTCGATTTCAGCGTCAGCCGCTACTACATCCTGACGCTGCTCCGGCAGTCGGAGAACGGAAAATTCGGGATCGCCAGGAAAGTCTGGTACAACCGCGTTGATTTGCGCGTCTCCCGCGTCCAGCTCTTTGGTACCGGAGGGAAGCTGGAGTCCGACATCCAATATTCGGACTGGCAGCCGGTTACAACGTCGGGCCCGGGAAGCGTGCCTGCCGCGGACCAGCCCATTTTCGCGCGAGACATTCACATCTGGCGGCCCCAGGACGATTACAAACTGGAAATCAAGATTTTGAAACTTACCCTGAACGAAACGATCTCGCCCGACCGCTTCGAACTGCCGCAGCCGCCCGGCACGCAGCTCGTGCGCGTCGGGGACGATCCTGCGGGGGCCCAACCATGATCCGCCAGCTGGTTGTGAACAACGTTTTGCACCGCCCGGTCCGCACCATCGTAAGCGTGATTGCCGTGGGAGTGGAGGTAGCGCTGGTCATCCTGATCGTCGGCCTCACCAGCGGCATGCTGCAAGAAACAGCCAAGCGCATCGAGGGCATCGGCGCGGACATCATGCTGCAGCCGCCCTCCGCGTCCGTCTTTCTGGCGTTCAGCGGTGCGCCCATGCCCATCAAAATTGCCGACAAGCTGCGCGAACTTCGCTACGTTCAGGCGGTGGCTCCGGTACTGCTGCAATTCAGTTCCTCGGGGGGCGTGGACATCATTTACGGGATTGATCCCAAGTCGTTTCGCGACGTTTCCGGCGGATTCGTTTTTCTCGAAGGCCATGACATGCAAGGCCCGGACGATATTTTGCTGGATGACTGGGCGTCCAAGGCCAAGCATGTAGCCGTGAATAGCACGTTCCGGCTGCTGGACCACGATTTTCACGTCGCCGGAATCGTGGAACACGGCAAAGGTGCCCGCATCTTCATACCTCTGGCCACGCTGCAGGATCTTTCGGGCTCGCGCGACAAGGCCTCCATCTTTTTCATCAAGGCCACCCGCTCTGACCATACCCAGGCCGTGATGGACGAGATGCGGCCCGTCTTTCCCGGATACGAGATCCGGCCGCTGAAGGATTTCCTGACGTTGATGAGCGCCTCGAATCTGCCGGGGCTCGACGCCTTTATCGAAAGTATGATTGCGCTGGCCGTATGCATTGGTTTCCTGGTGATTCTGCTGTCGATGTACACCACGGTCATTGAACGCACCAGGGATATCGGCGTGCTGAAATCGCTCGGAGCATCCAAGGCCTACATCATTCGCGCGCTGCTTAGCGAATCGGCATTCATCTGTGTGATTGGCGTTGGGGTGGGAATTCTGATGAGCTACGCCGGGCGAGCGATGTTTCTCTCATCGTTTCCGACGCTTTCGATCATAATTACACCCGAATGGATTGTGCGATCCGCGCTCATTGCTCTGGCGGGAGGACTTCTCGGCGCCAGCTATCCGGCGTGGCTAGCCAGCCGCAAGGATGCCATCGAGGCCCTTTCCTACGATTGATAAGCAGTCATCCCTGCGCGCGGCTGAGGCGTTCCTGCCGCACGCGGGACGCGCTCGGGCCTAGTCAGAATTGCCAATCACGACTACAATACGTCCGCCCGCCGATGCGCTGCTATCCACAAGGATTCTGAGAGTGGAACCAATAGTCGTTACTGAAAATCTGTGGAAACTGTATCACGCCGGAAAAGTGGAAGTTCCGGCGCTGCGCGGCGTTAATTTTAGGGTGCTGCCGGGAGAGTTTGTCAGCGTCATGGGCCCGTCCGGCTGCGGCAAGTCTTCCCTGCTCTACGTGCTCGGCGGGTTGGCCCAAGCCTCGCGTGGCCGCGTCCTCGTGGACGGCAACGACCTGGCCGCCATGAGCGACGCCGAACGCACCAAGCTGCGGCGGTTCAAGATCGGCTTTGTCTTTCAGAGATTCAACCTTTTGCCGACCCTCGACGCCCGCGGCAACATCGCCATCGCCCAGCATATCCACGGCGACGGCTTTGATCCCCACCGGTTCGAGGTCATTACCAAGATGCTCGGCCTTTCCGACCGCCTGAGGCACCGGCCGTCGGAAATGTCCGGCGGAGAGCAGCAGCGCGTGGCTATCGCGCGGGCCATCATCAACGAGCCGAAGATCATTCTGGCCGACGAGCCCACCGGAAACCTGGACACACAAAACTCGGAAATTGTGCTATCCATGCTGAGCCAATTGAACAAAGATCTTGGCCAGACCATCGTCATGATCACGCACAACCCGGAAGCGGCGGAGTATTCGAATCGCGTGGTGCATATGAGGGACGGCGTGATTGTGGACGGAGTGCCGGCGGACTGACATGCGAACGCTATGGCGAGCCATCGTGCGTGTTCTCTTCTGGTCCTACGAGCGTGGAACCTGGCAGTATGATCTCGCCGTGGGGGGCATCGTTATCTTCGTGCTGTTCTCCCCGTTCTACGTTCACTTCAGCGACCAGCCTTCGGTGGGTCCGCCACCCGCGTCGGCGGCCCTCGTCGAGCTACGGACCGTGGAGCCGGGACAAATCGCCACCTATCGTGTCGACGCGCGTTTGCTGGCAACCCCCACTCGAACGCCGGAAGCTGGAGCACGATTTGCACGAAACGGTGCAGAAAAATGTGCGCGACCTCAATCACGGGCGTTTTGAAATTCTGCGCATCGAGCCGATCCACGGCGACGGCGGCACCATCGCCTACTATGACGTTTCCGTGAAGCCGTAAGTAGCACCGGCTTCCGCCGGTGGAATTTTGGCCGTGCCAGGACAAAACTTACAGGCTAACGCCTGGGCCACTACACCAACTTCTTCCTGATCTCGCGTTCGTATTCCGGGAAATAGCGGCTGATGACGGATAGATCAAAACGGCTGAGGATGGATTCCTTGGATTCGCGTTCCAACAAAAATTGAAACGATAGGCGGACCAGTTCCCGCGGCTCCACGGTGCCAGCCGTGAGCTTTTCATAGTGCTTCGGGTCAACTGTAACGTCATGCACGGATTCGCCTCCGCCTTCGATCACGCGGACGCGAACGTGGCTCGAATTCAATGCCTCGACTTCGATTCTCGCCGCCATCTGCGCACTATTGTACGACGAATGGTTTTGCAGTACGAAGATGCCGTGAAAGTCCATAAGTTCAGTCTGTGGGAGTTGGTTCGGGCGACAGTTTCTCGTGCAGCAACGAAACCCCACAGGCTGAAGCCTGCGCAACTTCTCTCCGTGTGATCTGTGTTGAGTTCCTAAAAGCGCAACTCAGCGGACACTGAGAAAAGTTGGCGAGTCACTGAGAATCCCTCGCGACTCTTCGCATCACTAGTTTTCATTCGCGGCCAGCGGCAGCGGCGATTGCGTAGCGCCCGCCGCCCAGCAGGTGGCCTCGCGTACCGGCGCAAACGAGTAGCGATGGTGCGGCGTCGGCCCGTGCGCGCGCAGGGCGGCCAGATGCTCGGGCGTTGCGTAGCCCTTGTGCTGCGCCAGCCCATACTGCGGATAAACTCCGTCCCACTCGACCATTCGCCGGTCGCGCTCCACCTTGGCGATGATCGAAGCAGCGGCGATCGATATGGACAGCCCATCCCCGTGAATGAGGGATTTCTGCTCGATCAGCACGTCGAGCTGCATGGCGTCCAGCAGCAAATAATCCGGCAAGATTTTCAATTGTTTCAGGGCTTCCGCCATGGCCTGACGGCTGGCCTGATAGATATTCCAGGCGTCGATGCGGCTGGCATCGACTTCCGCGATGGCCCAGGCCAGGGCATGCTCGCGGATTCGCATGGCCAGGATTTCACGCCGCTCGGCGGGCAATTTTTTGGAATCGTCCAGACCTACGATGCGCCGCTTGGGATCCAGAATGACGGCTGCCGCGACGACTTGCCCGAAAAGAGAGCCGCGTCCCACTTCGTCCAGACCGGCAATCCGTTGCCAGCCGCACTTGCGCGCTTCGCGCTCGAATCGGGAGGAACACTGCTTCGGCATCACCGCGGATTTTAGCACGGTGGAATTTACAATCGGGTGGAATACATAAAAGACTTTTTCACAAGCGATGGCACGGCGAGAATACAGGCGCAAAGAAATAAAAAAGCCCAGAGGAAGTTGCTCTCTGGGCTTCCGAACTCCAATTTGCAGACTGCGAATTTTAGGATTATTTTTCGGGCGTTTCGGCGGTCGCGGCGTCTCCACACGCTCGACGCGCTGCAAACGCGCGGCCTTGCCCTTCAATCCGCGCAGGTAGTACAGCTTGGCGCGGCGTACCCGGCCCTGGCGCAACACTTCAATCGAACTGATCGACGGCGAGTTTGCCGGGAAAATACGCTCAATCCCCACACCGAAGCTGACGCGCCGCACGGTAAAGCTTCTCCCCGTGGATTTTCCGCGCTTCTTGATGATCACGCCCTCGAACGGCTGGATACGTTCCTTGTCGCCTTCGCCTTCTTTCAGGCGAACGTGAATGCGAACAGTGTCACCCGGACGCAACGCCGGGAGGTCCTTCCGCACTTGTGCATCCTGAAACTTTTCAATTACGCGATTCATGGCTAAGATTCCCGGCAGACCCACTCAGGCGGGGTCAGCACTGCAAGCAAAACGTTGAGTATAGCCTAGATTACGGCAGTTTGGCCACCTAAAATAGCGCGGCCCCTCCCGGTCGTTGCGCACAAAAAAGAAAGAACTTAGTCCGCGGGAGCCGGTGAGACCAGGTCCTTCTTCTCATAGATCCACATGGTGAAGGGAGGAACTCGGCATCCGGCAGGGGCCCGAATTGCCCAACCTTCTGGTAATTCGCCATGATGAATTGATAGATTTGCGGATTGTAGCCGCCGTTGGCAAAGCCTGCGACGTGGTATTCCGTCAAAATACGATTGGCGATCAAAACATAGCGAACGTGGCTCGCCGAAATCTGATCGATGTATTGCTGCTCCTGGTCAGGAGCCACATACCCCGGCACCAGCGAGTACATCCGGCTGGGAGCTTCCATTCCCGCGAACACATAAAGACTCGGCGGTTCCGGCAGCACCAGAATGTCCCTGCCGTTTTGCGTGTGCGTCTTCATGAAGGAAATGATTTGCGGATACAGCACCGCAACGTCCGGCCGCGTATAGAAGCTTCCCACGTCCGTGGTCAGCTTCGCCGGAAGCATGGCCGGTTTGGGGAACAGCAGCAGAACCAGGCTGATGGCTTCGGCGGCGAACATGCTCGCGATAGCGATGTCCGAGCGCCTCTTATCCAGCGAACGGCAGGCCCAGCGAATCAGTTTGTAGAGCAGAATCGTAAACACGATGAAGGCGGGGCCGTTGAAGAACACCGTGCAGTCGAAGAGGCTTGGCCGAAGCTTCATCATCACGCGCAAGCCTACCAGCGCCCCGTAGACCCCCACCGCGCCTTCCAGAAGAGCCATCTGATCGTGCGGCTCTTTCACCAGTTTCCACAAGGCGTAGCCGATCGCCAGTATCATCAGGAAAAACAAACCATGCGGGATGACCGGTTCGGTCAAGGGGATAACGAGGGTGCTCCAATCCGCGGACGGATTTACGATGCCCCACGGGTACAGCGTCACGAAGGCGATGGCCGCGAGCCATAAAGGAAAGAAAATAGCGAACACGGTAAGCGCAATCGACGGACGCGAGGTAAGGTTCAGCTTCTTGATTGCGGCTACCGCGAGGCGCCAGCAACGCCCAGATGGCCATGCCCAAGGCCGTGTACTCATTGGCCAGCAGCAATTCCTTGGGCACAAAACGCAGGCCCTGCGCCGGGATCGTAATCTTCGCGAACGTGCGCATGAAATACGTTCCTGGAGTGGAAATCCAGTTCTCGAAAAAGATCAGCCGCGCGGATGTCTTCCAGACGAACCAGCCATAGCCGGCCACCGCCGGAATCATTCCCGCGCAACACACGGCGATATTTCGCAGCAGCTCCGGCGCAGACCGCCGGCTCCAGTAGCCAGCCGCAATCTCAAATCCCAACAAACCGAGACAGGCGGCGCCGAATTCCTGCTTGGTCAATATGACCAGGCTTGCCACCAGCGAGGCCCAGACCAGGTCCATGACTCTTCGGTCGGTGGCGTGCCGCATCACAAAGTACAAGCAGGCCATGCCCAGAAACGCGGCTATGGAGGACGCATAGCTGTACGGATAGACGAAATTTCGGATCGTGGGATAAAACGACTCGGTTAGAAAGAAAATGGAAGGCACAAGGCTGCCGACAAACCCCAGATGGAAGCGGCGCGCAACCTCGTGGGTCAGGAGGGCCGTGCCGATCGCCAGCGCCAACCCAAAGCTGTACAGCACGTTCAGCTTTACGCCGAAAATCCAGAACAGCAGCGCTTTCAGGTAGGGCGCGAGAGGCCCGTACATGTACCAGAGGTCGCGAAACAGCAACTTCCCCTTGAGAATCTCCGCTGGAACATAGAGTTCCCTGCCGTTGTCGATCTGAAAACTTCCCCAGTGACGCCAGGTGTGCCAGGCCATAAAGGCGGCAAAGCCGACGATGGCGGCTCGCGCCAACCATAGGCTACTTTCGCTGGAATTCTGTTCGCCCGCGCTACCTGGTCGAGGTGGTTCCAACGTGGTCGGAAGATCCGCCACCATTTCCGTCTTGAACGTCACGCTCATCTGCTTCTCCGGTTGGTCCTAATGACACCCGCTCCACCACGCCCAATGGCTTGCCGTTCGGGGATTCGGCCAGCACCGGCAAATAATTCCAACGGCCGCCGGTGGGCAGCGATTCGTCCCCGAAAATGGATGTCCACAAGCCGTTGAACGGCTTCGACCACCGGCTGCGGCATGATTCGCTGCATGCAGATGTTGTGCCCGTTGCAGGGTGGCTCGTCCGCCTCATACAGGCACGGACTGCAAAACACTTGTGCGTAAAAAATTTCAACGTAAGGCAAGTCCTGTCCGTAATGCTCGGGATTTGCCGGCCCGAAAAGGCAGACCGTTGGGCGCTGCAGAGCAATGGCCATGTGCATCGGCCCGGTGTCATTCGTCAGAACACACGCCGCGCCTTCCAGCAGTGCGAGAAGTTCACCCAGGCTCAGGCGCCCGGCGGTGTTCACCACATGAAACTGAACTTCCGGAGAAAGCGATTCATAGAGGCTGCGTACGAAACCGGCTTCGTTAGGCGCACCCATGAGCACGATCTGGCTGCCCGATGAAACCAACCTATTGATCGCCTCAAGCACACTCTCCACAGGCCAGCGGCGCTCCAACAGCAAATCGGACGCGTTGGGGTTGAGCACGATGTACGGCTTCTCCGGCTGCCAGCCGGGAGATTCCGCGAGGCGTCGCGCGACGCTCAATCGCTCCTGCTCGTAAACCGCGATTGGGCCCATGAGCTCGCTTTGCCCTACGGGTATCCCCGCAACCCGTCCAAGCTGCAGATACAGCTGCCGCACCGGCATGCGCGTATTGAAATAAACGAGATGGGTATAAATGCCCTTCTTGAACGCGGCGCTACGGCGGTAGAAGCCCAATCGGTTGCGCGTCGCGGCCCACAGGGCCAGCAGCGATGCAAACCCGGAATAAACTTCGAGATCAAAATAAAAATCGGCCTTCATGCGCACCAGGGTGGCTACGGTGCGAAGCGTGGTGAAGGCCATGGAAAAAAAGCTGCGGTCATCCATCACCAGGATTTCGTCGACGCTGGATAGCCGCAGCAGCAATTCCCGATTCGCCCGCATGGTTACGAAAACCAGCTTGGCCGCCGGATAGCGCAGCTTGAGGGCCCGCAGGAGCGGGTTACACTGCAGGATGCTTCCCATGCCGACCAGCTTAGCGACGACGATTACGTTCACATTTTTGGAGGTGACCGAGTGGTCGCGCTTCATCAGCTTGCCGAGCAACCGGGCGGCCCCGTTGAACAGGAACGCCAGAGGTATGGCCAGCAGGCGATCGGCGAGGATTCGTCCCTTATGATTCATGATCGATGATTCATGATCGGTGCTGCTTGATCAGTTCCCGGCTCTTGCCGGAGTGCATGGAGTGCGCCGCTAAGCCCTGCAAAATCAGGCGTTTCACTGCAGACTCACGGAGCTCAGCTCTGGTATTCATTGCATCATGGCAAACCGCAAGGAGCAAGCGATGCCCGGGACAGGTGTGCTTGGCGAGTAAATTGTAATTTGCGCGAGTTTTGGCGGAATGCCTCGCGCAGATGCGGATCGGCATCCGCAACTTACGGGCTGTCTTCAATCATCCCGGTATTTCCGTTTTGGATTCGTGCGCGGGGAGGATATGCTCGTATTTCTTGCTGAAAATTCCGAGAGGCCGCAAAGTGAGCCGCACACTGGTGATGCACGCACTTACGGGATCGTGGTGATGAACATCACCGGCGCTCGCTGTGCATCTGCTGCGGAATGTGATTGAACCCTCCGTGCGATTCATCAACATAAATTGGATTATTCTTGCCGTTTGTCTGTTGCTGGTCTGGGCTCGACCGGCACTCGGCGAACCTGCTTTCAGCTGGTTCGAACGCCAATTCGCTGCGTTCGCGCAAAAGAAACGGCTGGCCATTGTAACGATCGGCGCGCTCACGATTCTCGCGCGGGTGGCCCTCTTGCCGTGGCTGCCGGTGCCGCAGCCCAAGGTGCATGACGAGTTCAGCTACCTGCTGGCCGCGGATACTTTTGCTCACGGCAGGCTGGCCAATCCGCCGCACCCACTGTGGATTTTCTTCGACACCTTTCACATCATCCAGCACCCGACGTACGCGTCCATGTATCCGCCGGCGCAGGGAATGGCGCTGGCTGGCGGTGAACTGCTGGGCCAGCCGTGGCTCGGGGTGTTGTTGAGCGTTGCCGTCATGTGTATGGCGTTCACCTGGATGCTGCAGGGATGGATGTCCGCGGAATGGGCGCTGCTCGGAGGATTGCTGGTATGGGCGCGCCTTGGCGTGTTCAGCTACTGGATGAACAGCTACTGGGGAGGCGCGATCGCCGCAACCGGGGCCGCTTTGGTGCTCGGAGCGATCGCCAGAATCTGGGATCGCCAGCGGCCGCGGGACGCCATTGTCTTTGGATTGGGCGGCGCGATTCTGGCGGTCAGCCGGCCTCTCGAAGGAGCTATTTTTTTCATCCCGTTTGGCGTAGCGCTGATCTGGTGGGCGATGCGGCAGAATATTTCCGCACGCGGAGCCGCAAGCAAACGCCTCATCCTGCCGGCGTGCCGCAATTCTGGATTTGCACGGCTGGATTTATTGGCTTCTACAACTGGCGAGTGACTGGCAGCCCGGTGGTGTTTCCGCACTTCATCGAGCAGAAGGAAATCACCACGGCGATTTTCCTGTGGCAGCATGACAGGCCGCCCCTCTCGTACACGAATCCGCAGTTTGCCGATTTCTATCACAATTTTCTGCCCAGCCTCTACCAGACCAGTTGGCCCGCCGCCGTGGGGCAGTGGTGGTACAAATCCACGGATTTCTGGGAGTTTTTCCTGGGGCCGGCGCTGTCCATTCCCTTTATCGCACTGCCGTGGATTCTGAAGGAACCGCGCAACCGGTTGCTGCTGGCTCAGGCAATACTCTCGGCCGTTGGCCTCTGGGTGATCGTGTATTACCACGCGCATTATGCCGCGCCGCTCATGGCCACCGTTGCTCTGTTGCTGATGCTATGTCTGCGCGCGTTGCGACGGTTGCGCTTGTTGGGCAGACCCGTGGGAGTGACCTTGTCGCGGCTGATAGTTCTATTCAGCTTGCTCATCGGGCCCATCTATTTTGCGCAGGCTGTGGTTCCGCGACTAAGCTCAGTGTTTGGCTGGCTGCAACGCCACAGCGTACTGCCATTGCTGCTCCTGCTCCTGGCCCTGGCGCTGCTGAGGCTGGTGCTGTGGGTGTTGACGCGCTCCACCGGCAGGACGCAGGCACGGGTAAGCGCATGGCCCGAACTTTTGCTGCTCGTTTGCATATTGCTTCAACTCTGCAACATTCAGAAAAATCTTTACGTGGATGCCTTTCCTTACGTGGATGATGACGCCGAGCCATTTCGAAAGCCGGTCGAAGATCAACTGGCCGCGCTACCAGGTGCGCACCTGGTGCTGGTGCGCTATTCGAAGGATCACAACGTCGGTGAGGAGTATGTGTATAACGCGGCCGACATCGATCACGCGAAGACAGTGTGGGCACGCGAGATCCCCGGAATGGACCTGAGCCCTTTGCTCAATTATTTCAGGAATCGCGATGTGTGGGTCTATGAACCCGACGTGGACGATGAGAGTGTGACACCGTACGAAAACAAGTCAGCTCCCAAGCAGTAGAACCGGGCCAGCAGCTCCGGATTTCCGCTCTTCGGTCAGGCAGCAGATGTAGGCAATCAGGCAAAACGAAATGATCCCTGCCACCCGGCATTAGTAACGACCATAGACCCCTGCCAACGCTGCGCAGAAATGATGCGCCTTGTAAAAAAAAGCTTGTAAAAAAGTTGGCGGAGGAAAATGAACCGTGGAGCGCCGGCGTTAAGTGAGTTCAGGAACGGCGGAATCCGCGGGCGAGGTGGCGCCTTTGGACTCCTTCACAAGGCAGCACAAATCCGCGAGGAAACAGAACGGCACAAGCCAGGCCACACGGCTTTCGTAGCGATTATAGACGCCAGCGAGCGCACCGCAAACCGCGGCGTTGATCACTAGGAAGACGATGGCCGCTGCAAAAAAATAGTTGATTCGCGGAAATCGCCGGGTCCGCGCAAAAATCAGGCAGCCCGCGAAGCTCAGCCAGAATACCGTGGTGTCGATGGCCGAAGCGGCATCGGCGATGGGAAGCAGGCGATCGCGATACTGCCGGGTGTTCTGGAATTCGCGCAGTTCCGCCGGAAAGACCCGCCGCATGGCGTTGTTGTTCCAGTATTCCGCGGAGTAGGAGCGGATTTCGTCTCCCGTGCGCACGGCGGCAAATTGAAGCAACGTCTGTTTGACACTGCTGATTGCGAACCGCAACGGGTAGGCGGAGATCGTTCCGCGCACGATGGCTTGCATCTCCCGGTCGTGGCCTTTCAGTTCGCCGAGCAACGGGTGGCGGAACAGGAAATCAACTTCGTCCTTGGGCAAATCAGAGAGGTAGCGGCAGGATATAAAGTGCCGCTGTGCGCAATTTGCATGAAGGAATTGTGGAGCAAGGCCGTCGCCAAACAGCCGGCCAAGCAGGAATTCGTTTCCGGATGGCGACAGCTTAAATCCCAGACCCATTTCCTGGTTCTGATTCGCCGTCCATAGTGCCGCCGCTAGAATCGGCACGAGCAGCCACGCCACGACGGATCGTGCAGCTGGCCGCGAATCATCCCCTCGAGTAACGACTCGCAGAACCAGCAATCCGACCAAGAATAGGGCTGCCGTCGGGAAGAGCGAAGTGTGCGCCGCCACGGAAACCGTAAGTATCGCGGCAAGGATCATCCGACGAATGCGGGGCAATTCGCCGTGGAACGCCAGCAGGAACGCACAGGGAAATGCGATTCCGGCAAAAATGTCAGGCATGAGCAGCGAAGCAAACCACGGCAGACTGGTCAGAGCGGTCAAAGCTCCGACAGCGGCGAGCAGGCATTGATCGACAAACTTACGGCCGCCGCCGATCAGATACTCACAGCATTCGCGCAGCACGTACACCGCCAGCATGCCCTGCGCGGCCGCGATGAACCAGGCGCTGGCACCCAGGCTCGCGACGCGAGTGAACGCAGCGTATCCCGGCGCGCGAAACGGCGCGAGCGCCACATGGAATGCGCCGGTCACGAGGTAACCGCCGGTGTCCGAGAAGAACGTAGGATACCCGTTATAGCAGGCGACACAAACGAGCATGCCTGCGGCCAGCGCCGCGGATAGAATCGTCCAGAGCGCGGCGATGATGCTGGAATCGACCGGCTGCGATTGGGAGCTTGAAAGCTCGAATGCCGCTTCCAGAGTAGATGTGCCTGGATCGATGGTTGGCGTCAAAAGTAACTTATCCATTCCCGACAGTCGTCGGCAGTTGACCTGGTACTTTTCATCCTGCAAGGCTTATGGATTTTTATTCCATCGCCGGCTTCAAAGGCGTTGGGGACTGGCCAACGTTTCGCCGCCGCACGACCAACGTCGTGGAAGGTCAAGAAAATCTACACCGGTTCACCCGGTGCTGCCAAGTCTTTTTCAAACGATCTCTAACCGTAAATCAAACGGGTGCGGTTAGGTTGCGCGGGTCGGGCCGCACGGGTTACCGGCCATCAGATCGGGGCGGTTCCTCCTGGTTTTTTCCAGCGCCCGCTGTTCCCGCCAGCGCCGGATTTCCTCGTGATTTCCGCCCAGTAGAACTTCCGGCACCCCCCAGCCGCGGAATTCCGCGGGGCGTGTGTAGTGGGGAAAGTCCAGAAGCACATGATTCGACTCTCCCTCGCCCTGAACGCCAGAGAAGGGTGAGAGGTGTCCCGCGACGATACCGGCGTTCTCGCCTGAATCCGCTCGGGCACTGAAAGATTCGTTCACTATGGAATCTTCGTTGCCTAATGCGCCGGGGACCAGCCGTGTGGCGGCGTCCATAATCAACGCCGCTCCCAGTTCGCCGCCCGAAAGCACAAAGTCTCCAATCGAGAGTTCGTCCGTGGCGAGATGTTCCGCGACGCGTTCATCGACACCTTCATAGCGCCCACAGATCAGGATGATGCGATCGAGTTTCGCGAAACGACGGGCCGTGTCCTGGCGAAATAATTTGCCTGAGGCCGAGAGAAGCACCACCGCGGTGTGCGGATTCGCGGCGGGATCGGCGCTCGCGAGTGATTCCACCGCTTCAAACAGTGGCTCCGGTTTCAGCACCATGCCCTCGCCGCCGCCGAAGGGACGGTCATCGACGGTGCGATGGCGGTCATGCGTGAAGGCGCGCAGGTCATGTATCCGTACATCGATGAGGCGCGCTTCGCGTGCGCGTCGCACGATGCCGTAATCCAGCGGACCGGCAAAAAATTCCGGGAAAATGGTGATGATGTCAAACTGCATGGCTCGGACAGTGTAACGCGGGGCTGGAAAATTCCACAGGCTGAAGCCTGCGCCACTTGGTGTTTAACGGCGGTTCAGATCGCGCAGCCCTTCGGGAAGGGTCACATCGATGCGCTTTGCTTTCACGTCAATACGGGTACAAAATTCGGCCGCTAGCGGTACCAGAATTTCGCCTCCCAGGGTGTCGATTGCCAGCAACGGCGCCGCGCCACCGGTAAATTCCACATCTCGCACCGAACCGAGCGCCGCCGCAGCGCCCGCTTCCCAAATTTCGCAGCCAACCAGATCGCTGACAAAATAATTTCCGGCCTCAAGCCGCGCGCGCTCCTCGATTGGCACCTGCACTTCCAATCCACGCAAGGTTTCCGCTTCCTCGACGCTGTTAACATCAATAAAGTGAAAGACGGCCTGGCCGCCGCGGCTCGTGGAAAGCCAGCAGCGCTGCAAGCGAATCTTCCGGGGCGGGTTTCGACCATCGGAAAGCCACACCTGTCGCAGTTTAGTTAAACGGTCGGGGAAATCGGTGAGGATTGCGGCGACTACTTCGCCGCGCAAGCCTCGAGGACGCAGAATTTTCGCGAGCGTCACGCCCGTGAATTTTTCCGCAGGCCCGCTATTCGAGGATTTCAAGGGTCAGGCGCTTCCGAATTTTCATTCCGGCGGCGCCCAGGATGGTGCGGATGGATTTCGCCGTCCGTCCCTGCCGTCCGATCACTTTACCCAGGTCTTCGGGATGTACGCGCAATTCAAGCACGGTGACTTGTTCACCATCCACCGACCGTACTTGAACTTGTTCGGGGTGATCTACCAGAGCCTTCGCAATCGCTTCCACCAGGTCCTTCATGGGGCCCTCCACCATTCGCATTCGCGGGTCGAATTCGAGTTTTCACGTGTACAGGTTCCGAGGGCCAGGGGAACCTATTTTAAGTCTTGAACCACCGAGTATTTAAAGCTGACGATTCAAACGATCTTTTGCGCCGTCAAAAAACTGCGGACGGTATCGCTCGGTTGCGCACCGCAGGACAGCCAATACTTTACGCGCTCGGCATCCAGCTGAATGATCGCCGGATTCTTGAGTGGGTCATAGGTACCTACGACCTCAACGGTCCTGCCATTGCGGGGTTTGCGCTTGTCGAGTACCACAATGCGATAAAAGGGTTGCTTCTTCTTGCCAATTCTAGCCAAGCGGATTGCCAGCACGTTTACTCCTCCTGGCCACAGATTATAGCTGTTTCCGTCTGTTTGCGATACCCCGCAAAGCTTTAAAACCCCTGATTTACCCCATATACAGAGATGCGGCCAGCGAGGTGAAGGTTTGTGTGGGGCATGCCGCCGCACAACCGGTTCTGCCGGCCCTACGACATGCCGCTGAGTTTGCCGAGGCCCTTGAGGCGGCCCTGGGCGGCGAGGGCGCCGTACTGCTTCATCATCTGGCGCATCTGCAGGTATTGCTTGAGCACCTGGTTCACTTCCTGCACGGAAGTTCCGCTGCCTCGCGCGATGCGTTTGCGGCGCTTGCCGTCGATCAGGTTGTGATCGTCGCGCTCGGAATTGGTCATGGAATTGATGATCGCTTCGATGCGTTTGAGTTGCGATTCGTCTACCTGCACGTCCTTGGGGACTTTCGCCAGAGGACCTACTTTGGGAAGCATTCCCAGCACCTGTTCGAGAGGGCCCATCTTGCGGATCTGCCGCAACTGGTCGCGGAAATCCTCCAGGGTGAATTCGCTGCGGCGCAGCTTTCTTTCGAGTTCGGCTACCTGTTTGGCGTCGACGGATTGTTCTACGCGCTCGATCAGCGAAAGCACGTCGCCCATGCCCAGAATGCGCGAGACGATGCGCTCCGGATAGAACGCGTCCAGGGCGTCATACTTTTCGCCCGTACCCACGAACTTCACTGGCGCGCCCGTCACTTTGCCGATGGAAAGCGCCGCGCCGCCTCGCGCGTCACCGTCCAACTTCGTCAGGACCACACCCGTGAGTCCGAGCCTTTTGTGAAATTCCCCGGCGGAACGCACCGCGTCCTGCCCGATCATGGCGTCCGCCACGAACAGGATTTCCGCGGGCGTCAGCTCGCGCTTCAATGTCCCCAACTCTTCCATCAACGTGTCATCGATGTGCAGGCGTCCCGCGGTATCCACCAGGATCACGTCGTGCGCGGAAAGTTTGGCTTCGCGAATCGCGCCGCGCACAATTTCCAGCGGCTTGTCGGTCCCCGTGCCCGGCCAGACCGGAACGTGAACGGCTTTGGCGACCTGCGCGAGCTGTTCGCGGGCTGCCGGGCGGTAGACGTCGGTGGAGACCACGATGGGCCGGTGGCCGTGCGCGGAAATCCATTTGGCCAGTTTGCCGGTAGTGGTGGTTTTCCCGGAACCTTGCAAGCCAACGATCATCCACACCGAAGGCGGGCGCGAAGAGAAAATCGGCTTGGCGTGCTTGCCAAGCAACTGCGCAAGCTCGTCGCGCACAATTTTGATGACCTGCTGGTCGGGCGAAAGTTGCAGCAGGACTTCGGAGCCCAACGCTTTCGCGCGAATGTGCGCCAGCAATTCATCGATCACGCCAACGTTGACGTCGCCTTCGAGCAGGGCTTCACGGATGCCCGCGAGCGCTTCATCGACATGCTCCTGCGTCAGTTTTCCCTGCCCACGCAGGTTTTTGAAGACTCGCTGCAGCTTGTCTGTCAGATTCTCAAACATCGGGTTCGGTCCTTACGATCGGCGTCGGAATTCAATATTTATTCTAGCAGGATGGGCAAACAGTTGCCGAGGAGTTCGAGTTGAGCGGCGCAGGATTAGCCTGAGGATTTTGGCACTCGCAAGACCGAAACTCCACCGGCCGAAGCCTGCGCCACTTTAGCGCAAATTTATTTTCATGGTCCGAACTTCTGAAGAAGAATCGGTTTGATCGCCGCGGTCCACATCGCGTAAAGCTTCGCAGTCGGGTGCAAGCCATCGGCCTTGAAAAGATCGCCCGGTAGATTCCCATTCGCATCGAACATCGGCGTGGCAATGTCAATGTACTGCACGCGTTCCTGCGTTGCGGCGTAGTCCTGCATCATTTTGTTCGCTGATTTCATCGCCGGCCATTGGTTCCAGCGCAACTTGGAAGGCTTGATCGCCAGAATGTATATCCAGGTGTCCGGGAGCGCGCCGTGAACGATCTGCACGAATTTCCGGAAGTCAGCAGCCACTATTTCCGGTGTTTTGCCCGAGCCCTCGGCAAGATCGTTGTCACCTTCGTAGACCACCACGGCGCGCGGATGGTAGGCGACCACGATGCGATTCGCATATTCATCCAGATCGGAAAACTCCGAGCCGCCAAATCCGCGATTGATCACGTCGAGCGGCTTCATGTCCAGAACGAGCGTGTCCCAGAAGCGAAAGCTGGAGCTGCCGGCGAAAACGATGCAGCCGGGTTTGGGCGGATGCCCTTTATCCTGTTTTTCAAAAGCACGGATCGCAGGTTCCCATCCTTGAGCCTGGACGATGGGCATCAACCTGCGTGTTCCTATCGCAAGGATTGCGGCGCAAATTCCAACACTGAGGAAGATTCTTCGTGTCGCGCTCCCAATGTGCCGTGGCATGGCGGCAGACTATAACGTCCCGCGGGGAACATCAATGCCGTTCTGAGTGGCACAGACTTCAGTCTGGGGGGCTTTGGCCTTGCAAACGCTACCTCCCCAGACTGAAGTCTGTGTCACTCGAGTCCGTGAAACTTGCGGCTCCCGCCGGTTGAGGGTAACCTTAAAAAAAGGCTGCTATTCTAGAGCCGGACGCGGCTGAGGGCGCTGCTGAAGGGTCATGAACATTCCTAAACGGGCGGGGGCATTGAAACGATTCTCTTGCACATCGCTCGCAGGAGCGGTGTGCTCTTTGCTGTTTAGCTGCCTGTTATTCGCGCAGGCGCAATCCCGTAACGTATATGTCGATTCCCAGCAGCGATTCACCATTCGCGTGCCAGCCGGTTGGGTGGCCAAACCCTTTAACACCGGCGGCGTATCGGGCGTTACCATCGCTCACGGCGAGAGCGCCTACGTGCAGATCTTTCTGCAAAAGGGGATCGACCCTGCCAGTTTTCTGAAAGCCCTGAACAACGGCATTCAGACCTCACATCCCGGTTACCGGGTTTCGGATCGGGGACTACGTGATGTGGCGGGTGAATCGCGGATGTACATCGTAGGCGAATCGGCGGAAACACCCACCGTGCCTCGCACCCGCGTGTATTTGGAAACTTTTTCGGCCAACGGTTACTCGTACGCCATCATCGCGTCGTCCTCGGGGAAGATCGCCGCGGGCAAGGACATGCCGGATTATGACGTGTCGCAGCAAATGATCCAGTCCTTGACCGTGAAGGGCGTGGCCGCTTCGCCCACGAAGACCGCCAATGCGCCGGCCCCGGCCAAAGCGCCGCCTCCATCTTTGCCTCCCGCACCCGTGCCCGTAATCGCGGCAACTCCGGCGTCCGGAAACCCTGGAATGGATCTTCCTTCGGAGGATCAGAAAAAACTTGCCGCGCTGGATGCTGCTCTGAAGGACGGAGTTCTTTCGAACGAAGAATATCAGGCCAAAAAAAGCGCGCTTTATGCGGCCGCGCATCCGCAGCCGGACAATACTGCAAGGCTCAAGGCCCTGGATCAGGCGCTGGCGGACGGCGTGCTGAACCAGGACGAATACGATCGCAAAAAGAGGGAACTCAACGGCGAGCCTGTACCCGTAGCGCCTTCGAACACTGCGGCTCCTTCGCCCGCGCCGCCCAATTCTGCCGCGCCGACCGCCGCGCTCACGCCTCCCGTTACTTTATCAGCGGCTCCGCTGGCTCCCGAGCCAGCACGAAACGCGAATCCTGAGCCCGAAACACCACCACTGAGTGCCACGGATGTGGTCATCGCAAAATCCGAGCCGGCACCCACGTCCGAACCTCTGCCCAAATCATGGACCACGGACATGGATCCGGCCGGGTTTCGAGTCGATCTTCCGTCAATCTGGAATGTCAGCAAGGTGCGCGCGACTGGACAGATCGTGGTGCGCGGAATGCACGGCGAAGAAGTGATGATCTGGCCGCTGCGGCTGAAGCAGCCGGAACTGGACGCGCGGGGCGCATCGTCACTGATCCAGGAACTGGCCCGCAAGTTCGACGTTCTGATGCCCTGGGGCTCGGTGCAAACCGCGCACAATTCCGCGCGGGTGATCGGACTGGGTGCGCAGCGCAGCGCCGCGGCCGTTTTGAGCTGGGCCAACAATCCGAGCGGCGCTTCGGTTTATTTTTATGCCGCGGAGGCTCCCGGCGATCTTTACAGCCAATCGGTAGATTCTTTTGCCGCCGTCATGAAGAGCTTTCAAGTGGTGCAGGATCCATCGCTGAAATCGCTGCCGGCCGGCGCCAGCGGATCGGCGAACACGAAAATGAGTTTCGTAAAGTGGAGTGATCCGCACGAGGGCGCGTTTACAGTGTCTGTCCCTCAAGGGTGGCAGGTAATTGGCGGAACGTATCGACTGAGCACGGAAGATGTGCGCTATGGAGTGGTACTGGAATCGCCTGACGGCCAAGTTCGCGCATCCATCGGCGACTCAGTGGTTGGCGCCTTCACCCAACCCACGCAGGCTTTGGCGGCCACCGGACTGCGCGAGGGCGGCTATCAGACGTTAACGGATGGGACGCGCGTCGAAGTTCTGCGATACCTTTCCGGACAGCAGTTCGCGCGCTCTTACGTTGAGACACTTGTATCGCGGCAATGCAGCAAGCCGCAAATCGTTTCCAACAACACGCGTGAGGACATGGCTGCGAACTTCGGCCAGTCCGCCGCGAATGAGGGTTTCGTCGACGCGCTGCTGACCGCCGGCGATGTTTCCTTCACCTGCAATTTGGACGGCAGGCCGGTGAAGGGCAAGCTGATCGCGGCCACGATTCGCATGGCGCCCAACGTGTCGCCCCTATGGTTTGTCTATCGCCTGTTCGGGTATATCGCGTCCACCGGGCGCGAGCAGGACGGCGAGAACGTTCTCATGCAGATGATTCAAAGCTGGAGGCTCAGTCCGGAGTGGCAAGCGGCACAGAAGGATGCGGCAGCTCCCGCCGTGCAACCGGACAATGCGCGCACACAGGAAATTCGCGAGCGCGCACAGGAAGCCATCGTTGAGGACCAGCGGCAGATTTCCGACATGATCGCGCGGAGTTCCGTGCAGCGCCAGAGGGCTTACGATCAGATCGATCGCAAGCTGCAGAGTTCCATTCTCGGAACGTTTGACGTTGTGGACCCGGACACTGGAACGCAGTACAGGCTCAACAACTTCAGCGATTATCATTATTTGAGCAATGAGGGATATCTTTACAGCGCGAATTCAGCAGATTCGTCGGGATCCAGTTTGCGAGAGATGATTTCGCTGCCTTGAGAGAATCGCGGTTCGGCCAGTGCCGGGCACCGTCCAGCCGCGCGTGATGCGCGAACTGGCTTTTCAGATTCCCTGTGACGTGTAACAATGTCGCGGCAACGCCATTTGTTCCCTATTTATCGAATCCATGGAGAGCACGCCGATGAAAAAACTAATGTTGATGGTTCTGCTTGCCGCGGCCGTGAGTTTCGCGCAACAACCGGGCGCCGAGCAAGCGACCAAGTCGAAAATCCTCACTCGCGCGGAATTTGACGCGCTCCTCGCGTCGCCCGGGCGCGTGATGCTGATCGATGTGCGGCGGCCAACGGAAATTGCGCAGAACGGCGGCTTTCCCGTTTACCTCAACATTCAGGCGGCGGACCTCGAAAAACATCTCGCCGAGATTCCCAAGGAGAAGCAGCTGATCGTGGTATCCAATCACGCGCACCGTGCCGGAATTGCGGCGGACCTGCTGGCGAGTAAGGGATTCAAGATTGCCGGCGCGATTGGCGCGCAGGTCTACGAATCAGAGGGCGGAACGACGGTAAAATACGCGCCGGAGAAACCCGCGGCGAATGCCGCGAAATGATGGATTGAGTGGCGCGGGTTTCAGCCCGTGGGTGTAGTCCTTGCAGCCAGAAAAAACCACAGGCTGAAGCCCGTGCTACCGGCTACTTGCTGATTTCGTCGATTTCCTTGTTGTCGAAATTTTCCTCGCAAACATATTCCGAGATGTGCCAGTCGGGACGCAGCTTGAATTGTTTGGTCCCGGTCCATGGCTTGGTGTAAGCCTTCGGATCGTCAAACGTAAAATCGATTTGCAGCATGTCCGGAGCGATGCGCCGGAAGCGCTCCGTGAGGTGCAGCGCGTCGGAATGCGGGTGGCCGACCTGATCGATCCAGGTCTTGTCGTTGAATCCGATGGTATCGACGACCAGGGTGTCACCCTCCCATTTCCCGATCGAGTCGCCCATCCAGCTGGGATTGGGATCCTTGGGATGGGGGCGCCCTTCGGTCCAAATCTGGCGGATGAAATGGCCAAACTCGTGGACGATCAGCACGCGGCCCGGCACCACAAAAATTTCCATCGGAAAATTAAACAGATAAATTCGCGGTACGCCGGGAGGATAGCATTTCAACGTTGTATCGTCCGATTCGCCGGTGTAACCGCCCGTGTGCGGCGCCTTGGTGGCTTTCAATTTTGCAGCGGCCCACGGCGTCATCGGAGGTTCTTCTTTGCTGAATACAAAGCCGCCTTCTCCCGCGCTGCGTCCACCGATGCGCGGGAACTGTGTCCAGACTCCAGTCAAATCCGCTCCCGGTAAAGCGATGGCTGGAGCTTTTTCGGCGGCGGAAGGATGGCCAAGCTGCCCCTGCGCGAAGCATGGGAACGAGATCGTCACCAACAGCGCCAAGCCTAAACCCGTTGAGCCGTTTCGCATCCTGCGGACTCCTTCCCGATTTTCAAGCCATCTTCATAATCGCTTCGCGCCCGAAACCTAATCGAAGATTAGTATGCGTCGCCTTCGCGCGGTTTCAGTTCATGGCCATCGGAGAAAATCACTTTTTGCAGGCGCATCACTTTGGAACCGTCCTTCAATTGGTTGCCAACGATCGTGACCGCGTCTCCGGGTTTGAGTGACTCCCGAGTCCATCCGGTTCTGGAAAGATTGTTGGGACTATCGGCCTCGATCAGCCACAGTTCGGAGTTGCCCTTGTCGTCTTTCGCTTCGAGATGAATCGCGGAATGCGGATTAATGAATGCAAATTGGGTAACGGTGCCCTTAACCGAAACGGACTTCGACATGTCGTAATTCGATGAACCGTGATGCGCGGAAATCCGCGCGGGTGCAAGAACCAGAGCCGATGTGACACTCAGCGCAAGCACAATCATAAATTTCACTGGCTGCCTCCTGGACGAAATCCGATTCCCCGCTTTTTATGAATAGGTTGATTTCGCCCGCCCAGCTCACACCCAGAATACCGGTTGTTTATATCAAACAACGAATGCTTTGGAAATATGGCCGCATGATTCTGGTGGCACAGGCTTAGCCTGTGGCGGTTCGCTGGGGCAGGAAGCATCTCAGCCCAAAACCCACAGGCTGAAGCCTACGCCACTAGAATCCGCAGTTCGAAAATTGTAAAGTGTTTGGCTAACAAGAATCACCGCCGCAAATCTCATTCGGATTACGGAGAACAACGTGAAACGGAATCGCGAGGATCACCGTCCGGCAACAGCCGCCTCACTACTGACGCGGCGGCGCATGCTCCAGAGCGCGGGCGGATTGTTGGCAGCCGCGGCGCTGCCGGCGGGACGTCTGGCCGGCGCAACACCCTCATTCCCGCAGGATTCTTCGAAGCCACACGCCGCGGCCACCGATCTTACCGGTCAACTGGCACGCTACATGGTCCAGGCGCGCGACCGAGCGCTTCCAGCAAAAGTTACGCTCGAAGGCAAGCATCACATCCTCGATACGCTCGGCGCCATGGTTTCCGGCAGCCGCCTCAAGGCCGGCGAAATGGCCACGGCCTTCGTTCGCACGCAAGGCGGAACCGCCGAAGCTTCGGTGATCGCCTCCAACATTAGAACCACGGCAATCAATGCCGCCCTGGCCAACGGCATGTGCGGGCATGGCGACGAAACCGATGACGTCGAACTGGTCACCAAGACGCATCCGGGAATTTCTTCCGTGGCCGCCGCGCTGGCCATGGCGGAGCGCGAAGGCCGATCGGGAATGGAACTTCTTCGCGCCGTCGTGCTCGGGTATGACGTTTGCGCGCGGTTTCTTCTGGCGCTCGGCGGACAGGAAATCGTGCGCGGCACGCACCGCAGCGCGGAAGGTGTGGGCGCAACGATGTCCGCCGTGGCTACCGCCGCATCGCTCGCCCGGCTGGACGAAACGGGAATGCGTTACGCATTGTCCTACGCGGCCCAGCAAGTTTCCGGATTATGGAGCTGGACGTCGGACGAGGACCACGTGGAGAAGGCCTTTGATTTCGCGGGCATGGGCGCGCGCAACGGCGTGACGGCCGCCATCATGGTGCAGGCTGGATTCACCGGGGTGCACAATGTATTTGACTGCGAACACAACGTACTCGAAGCGCTGTCCAGCAAACCGCAGCGCGATGAATTGCTCTCCGGCCTCGGGAGCCGCTACTGGATCGCCGAAACATCGATTAAAACGTACTCCGTGGGCTATCCCATTCAGCCCGCCCTCGACGCATTCCTCACGCTACGGCGCGAAAATTCTCTAAGTCCGGAGAATGTGGACCATATCGTCGTCCGGTTGCCGGCGGACGCCGCGGGGATTGTGGATAACAGCGCCATGCCCGACGTCAACCTGCAATACGTGATCGCCGTCGCGCTGATTGACGGCGAGATTTCGTTCGCAGACAGCCACTCACGCCAACGCATGGCCGATCCCAAGGTTCGCGCCGTGAAGGAGCGCGTGAAACTGATCGCCGATCCCAAGCTGGTGGATCCCGCAGCGCCGCGCAGCGGCCTGGTGGAAGTGACGCTGAAGGACGGCCGCACGGTGACGCATTTCACGAAATTTGCGCCGGGAACAAAAGAAAATCCGCTGAGCACCGAAGGCCTGAACGCCAAGGTGCGCGACCTGATGGCCCCCGTTCTGGGCGCCGAGCGCACCGCGAAACTCATCGAGCGGGTGAACGCGCTGGAAGATGTACGCGACGTGCGTGACTTGCGTCCGCTGTTTACGGCGTAAGTAGCACAGACTTCAGGCCGTGGGGTTGGATTGCAGGTTGCTCCAAGCACGATCCATCGTGCCGCGGCCAAACCCCGCAGGCTGAAACCTGTGCCACGGTAGTCCCGCCCGCCTGAACTGTGCTACTGTCCGCGTAGTTGCCTCTCCTTACAAAGCTGGAGGTCACCATGCGCCCGCTGCGGAATTCCCTGCTGCTAGTTACTCTCATTCTGATCACCCAGGGAATTGCGCTCGCGCAGTCCTCCGACGAGCAGCGTCTTGCCATCACCCGGGACGTCACCACTGATTTCGCGCATGGCGAACTCGCGTCTGTCCGGCAGCGCTTCAGCGATGACCTGAAAGATTCCGTGACCGAGGACGATTTGAAATCCGCTCGCGAAAAATTGATCGAGGCAGCCGGGGCGTTTCAGTCGCAAATTTCACAATCTACAAGGACCGTACAGGGCGAGCCGATCTACGTTTCGAAAAGCCAGTTCGAACAGTTCAAAGTGGAAATGAAGCTGACGTTTGACGACGCCAATCACATCACCGATTTGCGGATCGCGCCCGTCTCTGACCTCAGCCAGGAAAGCATGGAAACCGCGGCCAAAACCATCGCGGACCTTCTGCGGCAGGAACATTTCGAGGAAGTAGATTCCAAATTCAACCAGCGCATGAAAGAGACGATGCCCACGGACCGTCTGCAAGGCTCGTGGACCCACATCATGACGCACCTCGGCCCGTTCAAGAGCATTCGCTCAGCGCGGAAAGATCCCGAGTCTGACCTCGTCAACGTGCGCTGCGAGTTTGAAAACGGGCCGATGATCATCCGAGTCGCTTTCGACCCTGCCGGAAAAGTGGCCGGCCTGTGGATGCTGCCCGCGGAGAAAGAGAAGGATTCGCAGATCTAAGTCGGATAGCCTTCAGCCTGTCGGGTTTTAAATTTTGAACCGGCGAGAGATGTTTTCGATCCGCCGGCGAAAATCAAAAGCGGTCAGGCCGAAGCTGGTCCTACTTGGAACTTCTCGCCATGAAAGCGTCGACTGAAAAATAGTTGGACTGTTCCACGGTAAGCAGGATGAAAACGAAAAGCAGGTAAATCATCTGGTGAGAGACGACAGTCCAGTCCGACCGCAGCGCCGTGCCGAAGAGCAGGACGGTGACCAGCAATCCCTCCGCGAACAGCGCCCACCGCGACAGCAGGCCCAGTATCAGCAGAATTCCCAGTAAGCCCTCAAAATAAGGGAGGACCGTCAGGAAGAGATGCACCCATGACATTGGCAGGAGATTGCCTTCGAACATTTTTTCCGTGACCGGTACGAAATCCTTGCTGATGCCCCAGGTCCTCACGACGTAGTGCATGAGCATGTCGACGCCCAGCGACAGGCGCAGCACGAAGTAGCCGAGCGCGCGGCCCAGGGAGTTGTCTCCTGTTTGTCCGGCGTATCGCGCGGGCTGCGACGCTCTTTCGGAAACGCCCGGATCGATGCGTTCTTGTGAGCTGGCTGGATTCATGGCGTCACTTTCCGTCTGGCGAATGTTGGCTTCGTCGCCGTGTCTTGCGGCACACGATATGACATTCGCATGTGGGGGTCAACGGCGGAACTTCACGTCGGGCAGCGCAGACTTCAGTCTGCGGGGGAGGGTCGCGGGCGGCTTACAGTGCGGAACCAAAAATCCACAGACTGAAGTCTGTGCTATTGAAACCCTCAGGCGGGAAGTTGTTGGCCTTTGGTTTCTTCGCCCAGGGGCACTAGCGCCAGGCCTACCACGAACGCCAGCGCTATCATGGCCACGGGAATTCCGAACGTCTGGAAATGGCGGATTCCCGCGCCCACCAGGAACGTGAAGCCGGCGGCGAAGAAGCGGCCGAGGTTGGTGATGAAAGCGAAGGCGCTGGCGCGGCATTCCGTGCCGTATTGTTCGGGGAGCCAGAAGGAATAGACGATGAAGTTGGCGCCGCCCAACCCGAGCAGTGCGGAAGTCACCAGGAACCAGGCGACAGCGTTCTGTTGCATGTAAAACACGCGGGCGAAAGCCAGCCAGATGGCGAACATCATGATCACGTAGAAAATGGCCAGCGTCGCGCGACGGCCCAGCCAGTCGGCAAGAAACGGGACGATCAGCGCGCCAAGGACCGTGGTCACTCCCAGCAGCGCCGTGGAGTACGAGGCGAGGCGCGCGCTCTCCATGGCGGTGTGCCCGGTTCTTTGCGCGATGTAGGTCATGGCCGTGGGCGCGTACACCGATCCCGCCCATAGTCCGGCGAGTGACACGATCAGGTACAGCGAATTGACGATCGTGCGCTTGCGATATTGCGGAGAAAAAAGTTTCAGAAACGCGCGGTGCATCGTAAATTTCGCACCAAGTTCCTGCACTTTGCTTTCCCAGCGCTCAGGTTCGTGCACGTTGTTGCGGATCAGTCCGATCAAGAGCGCCGGCACACCGCCCAGCGCGAACATAGCCCGCCATCCGTAATGGCTGCCGATAAAAATATTGGCGATGCCGGCCAGAAAAAATCCGATGTAGTAGCCGGTGTGCATCAGCGCCGCGCCCATGGTGCGCCGCTCCTCCGGCCAGTCTTCGGACACCAGCGACGCGCCGATCGACCATTCGCCGCCGATCCCCACTCCGGCCATGAAGCGAAACACGGCGAGACTCCAGATGCCGGTGGCAAACGCGGCCAGCAGCGTGAACAGCGAAAAACACAAAATGCTGAACATCATGGTGCGCACGCGGCCGAAGCGGTCGGCGATCGGTCCCCACACCAGCGCGGTGCCGTAGCCGATCAGAAAAAGCGTGAAAAACAGGCCGCCATAGTAGCCGACGTTCGCGGGAGTCGCGGGAATTCCGGAGCGAGGCAGGAGTTCCGTGAGCGCGGGGACCAGCACCAGCGAATAAATGAACGAATCCATTCCGTCCATGCTCCAGCCACCCCAGGCCGCCCAGAAGCTGCGGATCTGATTGGGCGTCAGCTTCGGCTTGGCCGCAGCTGGAACAGGAGTTTGGAATGTGCTCACGCGAGTCCGAGCACGTAGGCGGCGTTGCGGTCCAGGATTTTCTCGGCGTCCCCGGGTTTCAGATCCGAGTGGCTGATGTATTGGATGGCGTGATCGAAAAGGACTCCCGCTTCATACGGGAAATCGGTGCCCAGGCAGATGCGGTCGGCGCCCATCGAATCGACCGCGGCGCGCAGGGCCGGCGGGTGGCCGTGGCCCACGCTGCAGTACCACATGCGCTTGGCGGTGATCGTCGGCAGCTCCGGCAGCGGGTGCTCCCACTTGGAAATGTTGTCCAGGCGCTGAAACACCATGGGGATCATTCCGCCCAAGTGGGAATTCACGATTTTCAGTTTTGGATATTTCTGCGGGATGCCCGCTTCGATCAGATGCATGATCGAGACGGTATCTTCCATCGGCGCGCCGATGGCCCAGCGGAGGTTGAACGGAACGACGAAAGGAGAATCGAGGCCGTTTCCCGACGGGTGAATGTACAACACCGAGGCGCGGCGATTCAGTTCTTCGTAGAACGGAGCGAAGGCGGGATCGGCGACGGAACGGTTGCCGATAAATGTGGTGATGGTCGCGCCGACAAACTTCAGTTGGTCAGCGTGCGTTCGAGTTCCTTGAGCGCCTCGTCAACGTGCGGCAGCGGCACCGCGGCGAAGGCTTTGAATCTTTTGGGCCAGCGGCTGACGGCTTCCGCGTACAGGTCATTGGCTTTTCGCGCGGCGTTCACGGCGTGCTCTTTATTTTCAAAGTGCGGGGCCTGCGGCAGATATCGAGGATTTGCATCTCGACGCCGTTGTCATCCATTTGGGCGAAGCGCTTGTCCATTTCCTCCTGACCCATGCCCGCGCCCTTGTTGCGCTGCGTCCCGGTGTCCACGTTTCCGTAGCTCTGGCAAAGATCGAGGTAGTCGGTGGTCCAGAGATGCGCGTGAATGTCGATGCGCATGCCTTTTTTCGCCTGCGCGCCGAGGCGCACACCTGCCAGTAGACCTGCCGCCGCAAGAGAGCCTGCGCGCAGCACTTCACGCCGCGTGAAACCGCTTCCACATCCCATGTTGGAAATGCCTCCGGCGGCCCGCGGTTCCGGGCCGCTCACACCGCGAGATTATGCTAAGACCGAGAACGATGACAAATCCGCGATACACCCATTCGAAAACAATATTGTACGATGAAATGTTTAGGTAGCACAGGAACACCTGGCGGTAAGCGTTCGCGGCGAATCTGCGGTTTGAAAACCCGATCAGCGCTGCGAGGCTTTGCCTTCAGCGACCCTGGAGTTAAATTCCGCGGATTTGCGACGCGGAATCGTCAGGGCGTTCCAGTCGGGTCCGGCAAAGTGTTTGGCGATGAAGACAATTTGCCCCACGTGATAGGCGTAGTGGGCCACTTGGCGATGAATGGTTTGCATTACGGAGTGCGCCTCGGTGCGGATATAGGCGGTACGAGTGAGATCCTCTTCGCTCAACGGCGCGAGCGCCTCAAAAGCCAGTTGCCAGCCCGATTCCCAAAGCGCCAGAAGTTCTTCCCGTGATTTCGGCGGCTCTTCAAATTCAGAGTCGCGGTCGCGATCCGGCTTTTCTCCATCACTGTTGAGGAAATCGGTCCAGCGCGAGCGCATGTTGCCGGCGAGGTGCTTGACGATGATGGCGATGGAATTGGATTCGCCGTCAATCGTGGCGGTAGCGCTTCGTCGGAAACCTGGGAGATGGCGCGGTCGGCCAGCCGCTTGTAATAGTGGAGGAGGTCGATCGAATCTTTCAAGCAAGATGTAGTGAATTGCAGAGCCATGCACGGATTTTGCAACTGACGCAGTAGGAAAATCAAGCTAGGAAGTGGATTTCCACAACGAATTCAGTAGCCCAGGCTTCCGCCTGCTGGTTTGTCCTGAACCTCCGGAAAGTAGCACTCGCACGCATTAAACCCACAGGCCGAAGGCTGTGCTACTCGACCCATTTTAGGCGTAAAATAGGCCCATGCCGAAGAAGCCAGCGCCGACGATTGAAGTAACCTGCCCATGCTGCGCAGCCAAATTGACGGTGGATACCGATCTGGCCGTTGTGCTCGCTCATACCGCGCCTGTGAAAGCCGCCCCCGACGTGGATATCAGCGACGCCGCGCGCATCCTCGCCGATCAGGCCCAGAAGCGCGAGGATAAGTTCCGCGATTCCTGGATGGCCGAAAGCCAGAAGGAAGACGTGCTCAACCGCAAATTCGAGGAAGCGCTGAAGAAGGCCAAGGATCAGCCCGTCGAAAAACCGCTGCGCGATTTTGATCTCTAGTGGCGCGGGCTTCCACCCGGGGAATTTTGTCCATCATTAGCGAACACCCACAGGCGGAAACCTGCGCCACGAATCCGATCTGTCATAATGCGGGCGTGTTCCGATTCACTCTTCGATACGCTTTCATTTGTCTAGCCGCGGCAATCTTTCTGCACGCGACTGCCGTAGGTCTTAAAAGCACTACTGCTCAGATAACGGCACCCCCGACAAAATCCGAAAAGCTGCCGCGGCCTGTTCCTCTGGGTCGCGGCCTAGCGCTTGAACGCGATGCCGCTTCGAACGAACTGCGGGCCGTCACGACGGGCACCACCGCGCCAGCGGTGAATGGGACGATTCGTTCCCATGTGACGCTCGTGCAGGTGCCCTGCACGGTTACGGCGCCCGATGGAACGCAGGTGCGCGGCCTCAGCCTGAGTGATTTCCATCTATTTGAGGACGGCGTCCGGCAGGAAATCGCTTCGTTCGACGCTTCAGCGACGCCCGCCAGCGTAGCGCTGGTGATCGATGCCAGCCCCAGCATTTTTCACCAACTGGAGGAAATGCGCGGGGCGGCGCGCGCCCTTGCTGAAAATCTTTCGCCGGCCGATGAGATCGGCGTCGTCTCATTTTCCGCCGAGGCCCATGTGTTGCTGCCTTTCTCGAAAAATCGCGGGCTGCTGGCGCGGGCCATCGATTCGCAATATCTCGCCAAAGTGGAAAATTCCTCGGAGTCGCGAATTTATGAATCGGTATTTCTGGCGGCGCGCGAATTGTTTCAGGGACGCACGGGGCGCAAAGCGCTGGTTTTGCTGACCGACGGACAGGACAGCGGCCTGGGCCTAACGTGGATCCTCGCAGCGCCCTGCCGAACACGGGCGCAGGTGCGTCACGGCTGGCATTTGATGACGTGGCGCGCGAACTGGGCGCGAGGTATCGCGCTGTTCATCGTTTCCACCGAGAATCGTCCGCGTGCGATGACTCCGGAGTGGCTGGAAGCCCATCGCGGCGAAATGCTGGTCACGGCCGAAGCGCGCAAGGAAAACATGCCGAACTATACGCTGTATCTGGCGGAGCTGGCACGACGCGCCGGCGGCCAGCTTTATTTTCTGCGCGAGGTTGGCAACTTGAACGAGATTTACCGGCGCATCGCGCTGGCGATCAGCGCGCAGTACACGCTCGGCTTTTACCCGTCGGAGGGAACCGCGCGGCCTGGTTGGCGGTCTCTGCGTGTCGATCTCGCTAGCGAGCCCAGCTCCCCTGCCGGCTCAAAACTAACCTATCGCGGCTCGTATTACGTTTCTGCGTTTCAGTCGGACAGACTCGGCCGGCCGGCCTTCGATGCAATGAGCGCCAATCCAGACCGGCTCGAAACCGGTTGGGCAGCGGGATTTTCGGAGAGCCGCGCAGGCCGCTGAATCACTGGTGATTAAAAAAGTCTGCTTTGCTGCGACTTTGAAGTTCTGAGTGCCGCAGGCTCCGCTCTTTATTTGTCACGCGCTACTGTCCAGGCATGTTTTTTAACCTAAGAAAATCTAAACCAGGCTCGCCGAAGCCCATCCTGGTAACCCCCATGATTACTGCCACGTACGCTTTTCAATGCGTTTCGTTGACTTCGGATTTTGCCGCATGCTAGCGTGAAATCTAAGCCTGCCACGCGGCGCTTTTCCGATGTGGCCGGGCGTTCTGCTTGCTACGCCGCGGTGTGTGCCGGACCCTCAGGGCCCGTTCCAGGCGGCTGTGAATCAGCCATTTCCCGGCTTTACCTTTCCCAGCCGAGACAA
>CAVOIX010000049.1:0-26951 GCA_963695945.1 uncultured Acidobacteriota bacterium
GGAGGGCAAGTTACAAACTTACCCTACGTAGGGCAAGTTACAAACTTACCCTACGGAGGGCAAGTTACAAACTTACCCTACGGAGGGCAAGTTACAAACTTACCCTACGAAAGACCTCGCGCCTGCGGTAGACGAGTTCGCTGCCGGAGTTGCGGCCGGCCGTGTTGATGCCGGTGGCCGCATCCGGGGGCAGTGGCCGCCCAGTCCCCGATACAGCATGGCGCCGCCGAGGCTGGCCGAGACCCAAACCCAGCAGGCTGCCCCGCGTCACTGCCGTTGCGGGCGTGGCCACTTTCGCGGGCTGCAACATTGACAAGGCAGGCACCGGCTACACGCTGACGTCCATGGACAATACCACCGCCTTGACGCCAGGCGTAAGTAGCCCGGCCACCACGATCAATGTGGGCGCCGCGGCTAAGCTGGCGTTCACGATCCAGCCGGACGGTAGCGCCACAGGCGGCGTTGCATTCCCCACACAGCCGCAGGTCACGATTGAGGATGCGGGCGGCAACCTGACCGGTACGGGCACCACCTCAATTACCTTGGCGATCGGTACGAACGGGGGCGGCGGCACGCTGTCCTGCACTACGAACCCCAAACGAGCTACCGCGGGCGTCGATACATTTGGGGGATGCGCGATCACACTCGCGGGCAACGGCTACACCTTGACGGCGGCGGCGGGCGGACTCACGGGCGCAACCAGCACACCGTTTAACGTTTCCGTGGGTCCGGAGTCGAAACTCGTATTCACTCCGCAACCCCCGGCCACTACGCAGGCGGGCTCTACAATGGCGACGTTCGCAGTGTCGGTGGAAGATGCCGGCGGCGATGTGGTGACCACCAGCACAGACTCGATCACCATGGCGATTTCCACGAATCCCGCTCCGGGTACGGGCGTACTGAGCGGGACGACAACGGTGAGCGCCATCAACGGAGTAGCCTCCTTCGTGGGACTCTCGATTGACAAGGCGAACACTGGATATCGCCTGACACCGACGGATAACACCACTACGTTGACTGCCACGGCAAGCAACACATTCAACATCACCGCGGGAACCGCGACGCAACTGGCGTTCACCACCGAGCCCAGTGCCACGGCTACCCCCGGCACAAATTTCACCACGCAGCCGACGGTCACGGTTCAGGACGCCAACGGCAATACGATCCTCACCGGTACGGGCAGCACGGCCTCCATCACGCTGGTGCTTGGCGGCGTAGGCGGCGGATCACTTACCTGTACCGCGAACCCCAGGGCTGCCGTTGGGGGCGTGGAACGCCATTCGCCGCCTGCAAGATCAGCGCTGCGGGCAGCTATACCCTCACGGCCAATGCCAGCGGCTTGACATCGGCAACCAGTACGACGATCAGCATTCTCGGTCCGCCTGACGATTGCCAAGAGTTTCAATCCGACTACGATCGCTTCCGGTGGCACGTCGACCTTGATGGTGACAATCACCAATCCGGCGTCAAACACGGCGGCGCTCGCTGGCGTGGCCTTTAACGACATATTCCCTGGGGACATGTTGGTAGCCGGCGCGCCCAACAATACGTGCGGCGGAACATTTACGGCCGGCGGTGGCTCCAACACCATCACTTTGGCCGGCGGCACCATTCCGATCAACAGCAGTTGCGAGGTCGATGTAGTGGTAACGGCAACCAACGGCGGCGCGGACGTCAATACGACGCAAGCGGTGACCTCGACCAATGGCGGAACTGGTGGAACGGCCTCGGCTACACTCGGAGTGCAGGCGTCACCAACAATCACGAGCGGCAGTGCCACCACATTCCAATTCCATGCGGCGGGACAGACGTTCACGGTAACCGCGACGGGATTCCCGGTGCCCACGTTTAGCGAGACGGGCTACCTGCCGAACGGCATCACGTTTACTTCCGGTGGCGTGCTGAGCGGAACGCCGAACACGGTGGGCACTTTCCCGATTACGATCACCGCCACTAACGGTGTAGCGCCTGATGCGACTCAGGATTTTGTATTGACCGTGGCCCGGCTCGGGACGGCAACCTACACGCAGCCGTTCAATAACACGAATCCCAATCCCCACAACTGGACGTACACGATCTTCACGGCTTGCAATGAGGCCGCGGGAGGAATCGGCGCGGCGGGGTCGTGTGCGAGCAATGCTGCATACGCTACGAACTGCGCGGCGGCCTCGCTGAACGTTAACGCCAACCAATGCATTGAGGCATCCGCGACATCCGGTACGGGTTTCGCCGTTCCGGCCGGTGGCATGTCCGGTTACTTCCGGAGCGGAGGGACACTCACCTGGGCTTTATTGGGAGTTCCTGCGGCGGCCACGGTCACCCAAGTACAGGGGATGTGGTACGACCACACAACCACGAATTGCGGCACGGGCACAAGCGCGGGAATCGAAATTCTCGATGCGCTTAATAACGAAGCCACCTTGGGCGGCGCCTTGGGATTCCAAGACGTAACGGCGGATACTGCCGGGGTAACGCACACGGGTACGCCAATGCCCGTGATCGCTGCGGACCAGTCAGCGAATACCACGATATTTTTGCGCTTCGACTTAGATCCGCAGACGGCCACCCAGACTCTCGCTTTCACCGGGGTGACTTGCAACCTGAGCGGAGACAACTATCAACTGATTATTACCTACACTTTGCCTGGCGGCCGCATCGGCCAGGTGATCGTCGGATCGAACCGGGATTCTGACGGGCCCTTCGGGAAGATGATCTGGCACCGGGCCGAGCCGTCGGAGAACTAGTCCGCATACTACGTCGGCTGGCAAACCGCACCAGCAACAAGCTGATGGACTCTTCCGGCGGATACGAAAACTGTTTGCGCCAGTTTTATCCAAACGCGCTGAGTAGCACAGCCACTCCTGGCTGTGCGGTTTTGTCAGCCGCCACTTCAGCATTCGTAACTGACGTCCGCAAAAACCGCACAGCGAAGAGTCGCTGTGCTACGCAACGCGCACCAATCCTGCCGCATGACGACGAGCCTGGATTTTGGTTTTGCCCCGGTTCAAATGCTGTGCACAATTCTCTGCCAAATCTGCGCAACGACCGCAGGGTCAGGAAAATTTTAACGGTTCGGACGGTTATCGGAGCCGATTAATGCGGCGAACTGGCTGCGAGGAATTGCTGATCCACTAAATCGCGCAGCGTTTCATAACTGACGACGCCGCTGAAATAGTGGCCATTGATGAAAAAGCTGGGCGTACCGGTCAGGCCTAGTTGTTGGCTCTGCACGAAATCCTTCTGAATCGCTGCCGCTTGCTGGCCGGAATCCAGGCATTGATTGAAGCGCGCGGCATCGAGGCCGAGTCCGCGGGCCGCTTCTTTTAGTTGGGGAATCTCCAGATTGTTTCGGTCATGAAAAAGGATGTCATGATAGGGCCAGAATGCGCCCTGGTCGTTCGCGCAGCGGGCGGCCTCGGCGGCTTTTTCGGCGCGCGGGTGGATGGAAAGAGGCATGTCCTTCATCACGAAGGCCACCTTGCCGTCATACTCTTTTAGAAGTTTGTCAATTTGCGGCTGCATCTGCTGGCAAAAAGGGCACTCGAAGTCGGCGAATTCCACAATCATTACCGGCGCATCTTTTTTTCCGCGGATAGGAGAGTCGCCGATGGCCACGTCAATGCGCGGCGAGGGCAGCAGGATCTGAATTTTGGCTTGTTCGCGGAGAGTAGCGAGATACGCTTTGCGCAATTTGCCGGCGCGCGATTGCCGCACCTGGGCCAGGATCAGCGCGCGCACTTCGTCGAATGTTTTGTCGGTTTGCAGACCCTCGTAGTACACCGCCATCTGGTCTTCCGTGGGATCTTTTACCTTGGAATTGACTTCCTGATCGAGCAGTTGATCGACGGTGAGCTTGCGGCGGGCGGCCTCATTTTGCAGCAGCTCTTCGTTAATGAGTTGATCGAGCGCTTCGCGCTGGGCGTGATAATAGTCGTAGCTGGGCTGCAGCAGGCGCGCGGCTTGTTTGTGTTCGAGCTCGGAGCGGGTCACGGTGCGACCGTCGATGTTGGCAATTACGTCGTCGGTTTTGGCGGCTTTGGGTGTTTGGGCGCACGTCGACGCACAGCAGGCCAAGGCCAAGCCCATGCAAAACCCAGCGAGCCTTGTTGACATTCCCATCTGAAGGTCTCCCGACCGGCTTCGGACTCAGGCGACGGATCGGGCCGCGGCTGAAATCCGCGCCCATCGCATGGTCGATCCTCATTGTGAAACACCACGAAGTCCGGCTTGGCTTAAAAATCGGCGCGGCTTGCTTACTCGGCAACAGCCGCAGTGCTGGATTCAAGCGAGCTCCATACGATGCCGGCTCCCAACCGGCTGGGTGACAGCATGGCCAGTGACACCTTCTCGTTACATGTGGAGCTCTTTTGGATACGTTCTGCGCAGGGCGACTGGATGCGTCGGTGACGCGACTGTAAGTTGTCTGTGATGTGCACGTTGTGAGGCGGGCCCAGGTGCGTTTTTGGTCACGCTTTGGCACCCTCATTGCACATTTCAGGGCGGAAGACCGGAGAGCCGCACACCACTCCCAGGCTCCCGGCTTAAGACTTAGGAAGCCGCCACGAGAAACCATGAAAATGAACGAAGTCACATTCGGTACCGAGTTGGTGGTCGAAGCCGGCAAAAACGGCAACGGCCACAGCCATTCTCCAGCGCCGGGCGAGGATTCTTATCAGGCGGCCTACGAAGCGGGCGTCGCCACTGGACGCGAGGCCGCGTACCGCGCGGGATACCAGGCTGGTTTCGCGGACGGTTTTAAACCGTCTCAGGAAGGCGCTGGCAACGCGGCATCTGCCGCCAGTCCTGGGCCGAAAAAGATCAACGGAATTTTGAAGCGCCTCCGGGGTCTGCCTTGCACGCATTGCGGCGTGAGCATGTATAGCGATGAATCCTCGTGCCGTTGCTGCGGCACACCTAAAGCGGCGCAAACCGAGCGCATGGAGCAGCCCTCCTAGGTTTCGTCGTGCTTGGTCGAGCACGGTTCCAGTACCCCGGGCACAGCAAAAATAGAGCGGTGGATGGATAGACCGACTCGCGCTTCAAGCGCAGAATTATGAAACGGTTGTCAGGCCCAGCGAACATCGATTTGATCTTGAACCAATTCATGGCGACGACGGCCGGCGAACTGATATCCAGGTCCTGAACCGGGCGCCCGAATTCTTAGAATCCGGGCGCCAACAAACAGAGGAGCGTATCACTCATGAAGAAAGCATTGTTCGCCACGATCCTGCTGGCTGCGATTCCGGCGATGGCCGCTGACGAACCGAAGCCGTTGCCGCAGGATTCCCAGGTCAAGATGTTAAAGGCCCAGCGTGACATGCAACAGCTGCAGCTGAAAATCGCCGGTTTGCAGGATCAGTATAAAGACGCGATCAAGAGCGCCCAGGCCTTGCAAGCGCAGATGGAAAGCGAGTGCGTCATTGCCGCCAAGTCGTCTGGGGTCGACCTGACCAAATACAATTGCGACGTTGACAAGCTTACGTTCGTCCTGAAGCCAGCACCGAAGGCTGCTGTTGCTCAACCAGCAACTGCCCCGGCAGCCGCTCCAATGGCTCAGGCCAAGAAGTAACCGCTTTCCCCCGCGCGGATTGGCAATGGCCATTCCGCCACGCCCAGATGGATTCGCGCTCGGATCGCTGCGAACAGCGGCGATTCGAGCGCGAACCGGAAACTATGAAGCGGAACGTCCCGAGATCGAAACATGCCTCTACCGAGCCATCCGAAGACGGAAGTTGACACGCTCGCTGGCGTCACCACGGCGTCCAAAGGCAAGCCGCGCGTACTGATCATCGTGCCGGCGTTCAATGAGGCTCGGTCACTTCCGGCGTTAATCGCTTCTCTACATTCCCACTGCGGAGACTGTGACGTAGTGGTTGTTGACGACGGGTCAACCGACGGCACACGTGCAGTGCTGGCGGGCGTGGCTCGAGTCGTTTCGCTACCCTGCAACCTGGGAATCGGCGGGGCGGTGCAGACGGGACTGCAAATTGCGTGGCGCGAGAATTACGACGTGGCCATGCAGGTGGATGGCGACGGCCAGCATCCTGCGCAAGAAGTGGGGAAATTATTAGCGGCACTGAACGAAACGCAGTGCGACTTGGTGGTTGGTTCGCGGTTCAGGGACGCCGGAGGATTTAAATCCACACTGGCGCGACGCATGGCCATTCATTTGTTCTCGGCTTCGCTTTCGCGCATTTGCGGGACGCGCATCACGGATGCGACCTCCGGATTTCGCGCCATGAACCGGCGGGCGATCGAGCTGCTGGCGCTGCGTTACTCGGAAGATTATCCGGAAGTTGAGGCGCTGGTGGTGGCGCACCGAGCGGGCTTGAAGATTGCCGAAGTCGCCGTGCAGATGTCGGCGCGGACCGCCGGGAAATCCAGCATTGGCAGCATCAAATCGCTGATTTATATGGTGAAGGTGCCGCTGGCGATTTTCATGAGTTTGCTGCGCAGAAGCGAAGCGCGGCTGTAGAAAGCAGGCGATGCGTGATCGGTTAAGAAAGATCGCCGGGGCGCCAGGGGCTGAAGCCCCTGCTTTTCGGTTGTCGGATGGTTGCGGCTGAAGCTGCGACCCACAAAGATGTTTGGCAGGGAGCGCCGGGATGCAGGAACACGGACAGACCATCGTATTTTTGTTCACGCTGGCGATCTTCGCGCTGGTGATGGGGCTGGTCTTGAAGCGCAAGATTACGGAGCGGTTCGCCGTTCTATGGATGGCGATTTCGTTTCTGCTGCTGCTGACGTCGTCGCTGGGATTTCGCTACATTTTCAAGATCGCGGAACTGTTTGGCATTCCGTATCCGCCTTCGGCGCTTTTTCTGATCGTAATTTTTGGGCTGACGCTGCTGGTCATCGAGCTGTTTGTGTGGATCTCACGGCTGAACGAACGCAGCAGGATTCTGGCCCAGCAGGTGGCGCTGCTGTGGGATCGTCTCGAACGTGAAGGCGCGTCACTGAATGAAGGTGCCAGAAAGATTTAAATGATTCGGCGTTGACTGTTGGCGATGGTTTCAAAACGGATCGATCCGAATCGCCACGGAAGCGCGCCCAGCTTTAGTTCGTCTTTAAATTGAAGTGCGCCCGGTCCAAAGATACCCGCAGGGCATACCGCGCAAGCCCCCCATCTCCATTTCGCTATAACCTTGGTCCTATCAGACACTTAGTACGGATGTACCAGCGGTACTGATGCGCCTAGTCCATTGGCATGGTCGCGGGCGAAAGCTATTCTCACCTCGATCCAAAACTGTGGAGCTTGAACCTATGGCGACAACCCTAACTGAGCTTGATCCGACCATCCGGACCGGAACCGAGCAGCAGAGTGTAAAGCCCGGAAGCTGCGCGACGTACCTCTTCGCCGAGACGGCAGGTTCGAGCGGTGCGGCGGTGGCCGACGCCGCCACCGCGCGCGGCCTGGGTGGGTCGCTGGACCAGCTCATCCTCAGCACCATGCAGAGCCACGGCGGCCGGGTGATCAGGACCATCGGCAGCTCGGTTATTTTGGAATTTGACAGTCCGATCACGGCGGTGCGCGGCGCGGTGGAATTGCACCGACGAGGGGCGGCGATTCCAGAGGAACCGAACTCCCAGCCATACGGCTTGCGAGTGGGGATCTATAGCCTGGGTGACCCCGGTTCGGGAATCGAAATGTTCAGCACCATGGTCAACGGGGTGGTGAGCATCACCAAGAAGGCGGCTTTCGGACAGATCTTGATATCCAGTGAAGCTCATCAAAGAGTTTCAAAGCAATCCACGCTGCAGTTCAGCCGGCTTCCGGTAAATCAGACCGGCGGCGGCGCGGAAAATGAGGAAGTTTTTGAAGTCGCCTGGCGTGAAACCGCTGGGTTGAATATCCCTTCGCGGTATGAGGTCTTATCCGAAGTCGGCAAGGGCGGAATGGGCATTGTTCATAAGGTGCGCGACCGCGAAACCGGCGAGATCATTGCGCTAAAAATCCTGAGGCCTGAAGTTGCCGAGGATCCGGCGATGCAGGAGAACCTCAGGAGAGAAGTCTGTCTGGCACGTAAGGTTACGCACAAGAATGTTTGCCGCATCCACGAGTTCAACCGCTCCAACGGCGCGGTGTTTATTTCGATGGAGTTTGTCGAGGGCGAGAGCCTGCACTCCATGCTGCATCGCGTTGGCCCGTTTTCCTGGGCTGACGCTGCGAATACGGCACTGCAGATCTGCGCGGGGCTGCGCGAAGCCCACCTGCAAGGGATCGTGCACCGTGACTTGAAGCCCACGAACATCATGGTGGACGCCACTGGCGGTGTGAAGGTGATGGACTTCGGAATCGCCCGCCAATTCCAGGGCACTGGACAACTGACCAACACGATGGTTGGTACACCCGCGTACATGGCGCCGGAACAGTTAGAGATGAAGCGGGTCGACGCGCGCGCCGATATTTATGCACTGGGAGTGCTGTTGTATGAAATGGTGACCGGCGAACAGCCATTCACCGGTGAAACTCCGATCGCGGTTGCGCTGAAGCATCTTCGTGAACAGCCCACGCGCCCGCGCGAGATCATGGCCACGCTTCCGGCCCATGCCGAAGAGATCATCCTGAAGTGCCTGCGAAAAGATTCCGCGAAACGATTTCAAACGGTGGATGAACTGATTGTGGCGCTGCGGAGGGACGCGGCACGAAAGCCGGCAATCTCCCAGTGGGATGTTTTTATCGCCGACTTCCGGGGAGCGGGGCAAGACCTGAAGCGCGCCATTCAGCCTCATTTTGAGAAGGCCGAGCAATATCTGCGCAGCCGCGATTGGCGCGGATTGGCGAAGTTGCCCGCGAAGCCAGCCATTGGTGCAGCGATTGGAGCGACAGCGCTTTTGGCTGCACTGGTCGTATTCTCAGTCGTCGGGAGCCGCAAGAGCCACGCGACTGGACCGAGTGTCATCGCTTCAGCAACGGCGGCGGTAAATCCGCAGGGCGGATCAACGTCATCCTTTGGACCGGACTTTCATGTTCAAGCGGGAAATGGTGCGGGAGCGAGCGCAACTCATATGATCACCAGCTCCCCGGTGAACCTGGGTATCACTTCCGGAGTTGCCGCCAAAAATGACCTCGCCAATTCCTGGACCAAAACGGACGCGGCACTGAAGTCCTCCGTGCCAGCGCCCGAGTCCAAAGTCATCGTCACGAAGCATCGCTTGAAGCCACAGCCAATCGCTCACGATGCCGCGTTGCCATTGCCCATGCAGCGGCCGCAACCAGCGCCGGTAACTTCCATTGCAACGGCGGCACCCGCCGATGCGGCCAAGCCAGCAGTTGCTGACGAAGGCAGCGAGCCGGCGGGCTTCGCGTCAGCGTCAACGTTACTTGGCGTGGCCACGGACGCCAAGGCATCTGACGCCGATACAGGGCTCTCCGCCGCGAAGGCGCTTTATCTCGAAGTGGGTACGTTTAAGGATTCGACGTGGGCCGATAACGCAGTGGAAAAGCTCCGGCAACTCGGGCTTCACAGCATCTCTTACCGCAAGAATGTCTTGTGGATGCAGTCGTATCAGGTTCGGGTTGGTCCTTACGCGAATCAGAAAGATCTGGAGGAAGCTCGCCAGAAGCTGGTTGTGGAAGGTTTCAAGCCACACCCCGTAAAGTAGCTGGCGCGTTTTCGTTGGGCGACTAGGGAGAGAACGTCATGGGTCGAGATAACGACATCATTAGCCTGGATCTTCGGCCCGCCAGAATTTCCGAAAGCGGTGCTGGAGCCGAACTGCTGTTTGACGTGGGAGCTTGTACCGACGTCGGCCGGGTTCGCGGAAATAACGAAGACAGCTTTCTCACCGCGCCGGGTCTGAACCTGTATGTGCTCTCCGATGGAATGGGGGGCATGGCTGCTGGCGAGATTGCCAGCCGCCTGACTGTGGAAACAGTCCTGGAATATTGCAAGGAAGCTGACACGAATCCTTTGCAGGAATTCGCGGGAAACAGGATAGAGGGTGCCAGCGAGGCGTCCAACCGCCTGGCGAGTGGAATCCGTGCGGCAAATCGTATCGTTTACAAAATGGCGCTGGACACGGCGGTTCCGCAGAAGATGGGGGCCACGGTGGTGGCCGCTTATTTCATCGATGGATGCATGAGCGTGGCGCATGTGGGCGATAGCCGCGCGTACCGTTTGCGAGGAGACGATCTCGAGCAACTGACGAGAGATCATTCCTTCATCGCCCAGTTAAGTCTGAAGGAATCCGACGAATCCAAAGCGCGCAGCCACAACCTGCATCACTTGCTGACGCGCGCGGTGGGCGTTGAACCGGAAGTTGATGTTGAAGTGATCGACGAACTCGTCATGGAGAGCGATACCGTGCTGCTGTGCTCCGATGGGCTTACGCGCGAAGTGCCTGACGCTGAAATTGGCTGGGTGCTGCGCGGCGCGTTGAGCGCCCAGGAGGCGGCGGAGCAGTTGGTTACGCTGGCCAACGAAGCCGGAGGGCGTGACAACATCACCGCCATCGTTCTTCGCCATGCCGTAAAGAATCTTGGAGATTCCGGCTCGATTCCAAGCATGAGCCGTTTTGGCAGATGGCTCAGCGGACGCAGAAACTGAACTTCAGGGAGAACGCAAAGTGCCTAAACTAGTGCTGCAATTCGGGGACTCAGTGTTGAAGGAAGTGGAAGTGCGCGAGCGTGGAGTGAAAATCGGGCGCGCGCCGGACAACGCCCTAGTCATTGACAATCCAGCGGTGTCGCATCATCACGCCCGCGCGTTCATCGGCTCCGACGGCAACCTGATGCTCGAGGATTTCGGCAGCCTGAACGGCACATTCGTGAACGGACAGAGGGTAAAAACGGTGTCCCTCAATCTGACGGATACCGTGGGCATCGGGAAACACACCATTCGTGTTCTGGAATACTGGGAACCGGAGGGCCTGCTGTCGTGGGTCGGCCGTCCGATGCCGGAAGCTCCCAAAATTCAAGAGACGGAAATGCTGGGCACCAAGGAACGGGCCGAATTTCTGCAACAACTTGCCGCCCAGGGTGAAAATTCGCAGCTTGCTCCCGAACGTCTGAAACTGCCGACGCTGGTCGTGCGCAAAGGCAAGACGAACGCGGACCGCTACACCCTAACCAGCAATCTGACGGTCATCGGAAAATCCGAAATGGCGACGGTGAAGTTGCGAAGATGGTTTGCGCCGGCCGCCGCCGCGCAGATCGTGCGCCGCAACAAGGATTCGTTCTACATTTGCGCGGCCGGCAGGATCCCGGTCATCAACGGCAATCCCTCGCCGCGGCCGACCAAGCTGATTCCGGGCGACATCATCGATGTTGCCGGCATTCAACTGGAATTCGACTGCCGGGCCTGAGCTTCTATTTTTTATTCTTGAACGGCTTTGGCCGGTGCGACGGCGAGTTCGACGTCGGAATTCGCGGCCTGCGCGTCCTTTGTCATTACGATGATCGCGGGGAGTAGCAGGACCAGGGGCACGATCAGCGCCGACATCACGGTATTGGCGATGACCAGAGTATTGAACTGAAGATGGTAGCTGTCGAGCAGCTTGGATCCAATCCAGTCGCTTCCAAACAAACAAAAATTACGCACGCTCATCATCAGCGAAAAGCCCAGGCCTTCGCTCCCGGACGGCGTAGCCCGGACGGCCAGATCCATCATGGCGACCTCGGCCAGGGTGTATCCAAAGCCGTTAAAACTATCGATGATTCGCGCGTTCAACACCGAGGTGTAAAAAAGATACCCGATGTTGGCCGCCGCGCCGAACCCGATGCACCACAGAAGCAACGTGCGAAGGGTGAATCGACGGGCGCCGTAGACTCCGTACAAGGTTGCCGCCAGCACGCCGAATACTCCACTAAGGAAAGTTAGAAATCCCTGGCCTTGCGTGTTGAGATGCAAATCGTTCTGCTGCTTATAAAACACGGCGGTGGCCAAGCCCGGAGCGGTATAGAACAGAGCCATAAAGCCTGCGGCGGCCCACATGGTTTTGGCCTTGGCGATTTTGACGAGTTGCTTGCCCGCATTGTCGAAAAGTACGTGGCGATCGGTCTTCTTGCGCTGTTCATGGAGGAACCAAACGGACGCAGGCACCACCAGGAAAACGACGCCTCCGCAGGCGATGGCGGTAAAGCCGAAAGCGATGCTGCCGAAATATCCGGCGGTCGGACCGGTGATGATGTAGCTGAATTGCTCGACGAAATTACGGACCGAGGTGAGCCGGCCGGAGCCGGAAACCGCTTGCGCCGTCTCCACCATGTAGCCGCCCACGACGGTGCTGGTGCACATCATAAAAAGGTTGATGGCAACGCAGGCCCATAGCAGCCGATAGTACTGGTGAGGCGTGAAGTACAGCACACCCCAGGCCATGGTGCCGAGCGTTGCGGCGATGATCATGTAACTCTTGCGCCGGCTGCCGAAGAGCGGGAAGGCGTCGGTGATGATTCCGAAAATCGGTTTGAAATACCATGCCAGCCCCATTGCCAGGAAAAAGAAGGCGTTGGCGGAGCGGTCCACGTGCAGTTCGTTTTTCAAAAGATTCTGAATGGGGATGCGGCCGAGGACCTGGGGCTGCCCGAGTGTGGTGCCCAGAACCCCAACAACGATTACGATGGATGCGTAGAGCAGCGCATGATTGCTTTTTTCCTGCGGAGCTTGTTCGATCGTTGTTGTGGCCATAGGTTGCTGGGGACCCCTCATGGATAGTATTGAATTTTCAGGGCAGGCTCCATCTTATATTGGGTAGGCTGGTCACAATCGCGCACCGTCATTCTTCGGTCCAGCCCCAGGCGACTTGCGTGTGGGTTCGCGCATCGATACAGTTTAGACGGAGGTTGGGCTCAAATGGTTTGCAGGCACAATGGATTTCGGTGTCCAATGGCGCCGGACTTTATCACATCGTACCATCGGCGTCTCGGAGTATCGATCAGTCACTATGTCTAAATTCTGGCGAGCAGTACTGTGTTTCACGATTCTTATCGCGGCGGTTCCCGAGTGTCCCGCCAACGCGCAGGAACAGGATCAGGACCAGGGCACCATCCGCGTCGCGGTGAACCTCGTACTGGTGGACGCAACCGTTAAGACCAAGGAAGGCCAGATCATGGCCAACCTGAAGAAGGATGACTTCGAGGTGCGCGAAGACGGCGTGGTCCAAAAGCTGGACGTGTTCAATCGCGACGAACTGCCCATCGATGTGGCGCTGGTTTTGGATTTGAGCGACTCCATCGAGCCTTTTCTCGGGCCGCTGCGGGATGCCGCCACCATCGCCCTCTCCGCTCTCAAGCCGAATGATCAGGTGGCCCTGTTTACGTTCGCCACCGATGCGCAGATGCGCCTGCCACTGTCCAAGGACAAGAACAAGGTTGCCGATCAGATCGCGACGTTTGATGCCCGTGAGCCACCAACATTAACGATGGCATTTTTGTGGCCGCCGAATATCTTCTGAAGCAGCCGCCGGTGGGACGCCGCGTGATCATCCTGATCAGCGATGACGTGGGCACGGATGCTGGCGGGCAGGGAACTCGCGACATTGTGACGGAGGCGATTGCCTCGGACGCCGTTTTGTATAACCTGAAGATTCCCGGGTACAATCCACCGGCTACCATGCTGCACTCGGCCATGACTCCGGGTTTGGTGAACATTCACAAGGTGATGGAAGCTACGGGCGGGGAAGAATTTGACGTGCAGGACGTGGCGCGTCTGGATGCGGTGTTCAGCGCGCTGATCCAGCGGATCAAGACGCGATATACGCTGGGATATTACACCATGGCCAATGGGGCTGAGGGGAAGCCGCACAAACTGGAGGTTCGCCTGGCGCCTTCCTTTGGAAAAAAGGGACGCGACTACAGCATACTGGCGAAGAACGGCTACTACATTCATTGAGGGTGTGGGGACTTTCGTCGGACACTTCACCGGCTGAAGCCCACCCTCTGGGAACTCTTCAGGCCAAGCTGAAACTCGGCCCTCCTGAAGAACTATCAACTCGGCAACCGGACCACATCGCCGCGGAACGAAAGTGGAATCTGCATTGACGACTCCTACATCTCCACCGCCGCCCGCCCGCGACATGATTCCCGCCACGCTGCTGCATCCGGGCGCGATGCAATTCTGGCTGGCGATTATCCTTACAGGGATAGGCACAGGCATCGGAGCCGTGGCGCTGACGCGTCTTCTGGAGGCGGTGCAGCGATTATGCTGGGGCGGCTCTGGAACCGAATTGCTGGACGCGGTGCAGCATGTCGGGGCGTGGCGGCATGTCGCGGTGTTGGTTGGCGCGGGGTTCGTTACTGGCGCCGGACAAATTCTATTGAAACAGCTTTCCAGCGGCAACGGCATCGACACCACTGCTGCGATTTGGTTTCAGGCGGGCCGCATGCCGGCGCCTACGTACACTGGGTAGCGCGGTACTTTCCGTGGTGATTGTCGGCATGGGAGTGTCGCTGGGTCGCGAGGGCGCTCCGAAGCAGGCGGGTGCGGTGTTTGCCAATTTTTTCTCGGACAAAGAACGGTTGTCCGACGAACAGCGCCGGCTCCTGGTGGCCTGCGGCGCGGGAGCAGGGATGGCTGCGGCGTACGGCGTGCCGCTCGGCGGCGCGCTGTTTGCGCTGGAAGTGATGCGCGGCAAGCTGGCGCTGAGTTACGTGTTGCCCGCGCTTTTCAGTTCGCTGATCGCCACAGCGGTTGCGTGGCTGGCGCTGCCCGACGCCCCGACTTACGTTTTCCCGACGTATGCCAGTTCGGCTTCTGTGCTGGTTTGGGCGCTGCTGGCCGGGCCGATCGCGGGCGTGGTTTCCGTGTCCTATGTACGGATGGTCAGTTGGGCGGATCGTGGCAAGCCACATGGCACGCGACGTCTGATCGCTCCGGTGGTGGCGCTGGGGCTGCTGGGAGTCATTTCCATCTGGTTTCCGCAGCTGCTTGGTAACGGCAGGGATATTTCGGATCTGGCGTTCACGGGGCACGTTGCGCCGCTGTTGCTTCTCGCATTGCTGTTCTTGAAGCCCGCCGTTATTGTGCTGTGCACGCGAAGCGGGGCGCCCGGGGGACTCTTCACGCCTTCGCTGACCGTGGGTGCGATGCTGGGCGGCGTCTTAGGGTACGTGTGGTCCTGGTGCTGGCCCGGTGTGCCACCGGGTCTTTTTGCCGTGATCGGTGCGGGCGCAGTGCTGGCGGCGACCACCCAGGGCCCGATCTCAACGATTGTACTGTTAATGGAATTAACCGGGCATTATCGGTCGTTCCTCTTGCCGCTGCTGCTGGCCGTGAGCCTGGCCACGATCGTTGCGCGTACCATTGAGCCTCGGTCGATTTACGATGCGCGGCTGACGGATTCGGAAGTGAAGGCGCGCCGCGAACTGTTCGAGGTGCCAACGGTCTAGCATTCTGGATTTCATGAAGGTCGATCTACTGCCTTTGAGTTTTACCGGCCGGCAACGCAAAATCAGATTGCCACAGATTCTCAGCCGGAAAAAGTGAGACGATGATAAAGCTCTCCGTGCTTGACCAGTCACCGGTGTCCGACGGTTACACATCGGCGGACGCGCTGCAAAATACGATCGAACTCGCGCGCCTCGCCGACAAACTCGGCTACGAACGCTATTGGATTGCCGAGCATCATGCCATCGTGACGCTGGCGAGCCCGGCTCCCGAAATCCTGATTGCCAGAATTGGCGTCGAGACTTCCGGCATTCGCATCGGATCCGGCGGCGTGCTGCTGCCTCACTACAGCCCCCTCAAGGTTGCGGAAACGTTTCGCATGCTGCACGCGATGTATCCGGGCCGCATCGATCTGGGCATTGGCCGCGCGCCGGGAGGCAGCGGCCTGGAGGCTTTTGCGTTGCGGCGCGAACGCAGCAACCGCCCGCAGAATGACGATTTTGAAGAACAGCTCATGGAATTGCTGGCGTTTCTTCATCGCGGCTTTCCCTCCGATCATCCCTTTGCGCGCATCAAGGTTTCGCCGGACATGCCCGGCGCTCCGGAAGTCTGGCTGCTCGGGTCCAGTTCGTGGAGCGCGGCCGCCGCGGCGAAGCTGGGACTGCCGTACGCGTTTGCGCATTTCATTACGCCGGAAGAGACGCCCGCAGCACTGGAATTCTATCGTTCCAATTTCAAGTCATCCAGGCAACTTAGCCAGCCGCGTGCGCTGATCGCGCTGGGAGTCATCTGCGCGGATACGGAAGCCGAAGCGAAGCGCTTGTTCACCAGCACGCGGTTACACATCCGGCGCATTCGTTTGGAGGGCAAGCGGCTGCCCGTGCCAACCCCTGAGCAGTCCATCGCGGAGCTGGCGAATTCCGCGGTTGAAACGGATTCCGTGGTGCGCGGGCGCGGGGACTGGCCGAGATACGTTGTGGGCGCGCCGGGGCAGGTTCGCGGGGAACTCGAGCGCATGGCGACGAGTTTGCAAGTCGAGGAGCTGATGATTATCGCCGTGCTGCACGATTACGCCGCGCGCCAGCGTTCGTACCAGCTCATCGCGGAAGCGCTGCAGATTCGCCCACGAGCGCGGCCTTAAATTTTAAGGCGGGCGAGCGGTTTTCGTGGCACAGGCTTCAGCCTGTGGATTTTTCATCTTGTTAGGCCGAACCCCCACAGGCTAAAGCCTGCGCCACTTGGCTCGCGCGCGTTCGCCCGCTGTGATTTTCAAAGGGTGGGAACCATCAGGCTTTGCGAACTGGTTTGGTCATTAACTCTACAAAAAGTTTCTTGAAGCGTTCGTGGTCGATTTCCTGCAGCACCGTCACCAAGCCCGCGGACGGCGGCGGGCCCATGTAGTACTGGCGTGGATTCACGAACACCCGGCGGTCTGCCGCGGAGACCGGTAGGTTTCCGGCGGCCGGCGCTTGCTGCCAGTTTTTTGGCCAGAACATGGAATCCCCATAGCGTGGTCCGGGAGTCGTGCAGATGTCCACGTACATCTCCGCGGATTTCGTGAAGACGCCTGGATCAATCACCTGTGCTGCGAGCATTTCATCGGCCATGCGAAAAAAATGCATTCCGGGATTCCGCTGGAGCGGCTCGACGGCATGCTCCTGGAAAAGATTGGAAATGGGATTGTGGGCGCGCTCCGCGATTTCCTGAATCATCCTGCGGCCTGGAGAAAGTTCATCGCCCTGGTGAATTTCTTCCGCAAGGTCCACGGTAACGATGCTGCATTTTGGCCAGCCCGCGCGGAGGACTTTTCGCGCGGACTCGGGATCAAAAAACATATTGAAGGTGTTGGTAAAGGTGTGGAAGCCGGTGCCCATGATCACCACTTCCGGGACCATGGCGACGATGTCAGGCGCCAGGGCAATCGCCAGCGCGAGATTCGTCAGCGGTCCGCCAGCGTAGATCGTCACCTCTCCGGGATTTGTGCGCACGGCCGTGGCGATAAAGCGCGCGGCGTGTTCCTGCTGGGCCGTGATAGCGGCAAAGCGATCGTAAGGCGACGGCAGCGGCTGAATCTCCTCCGGGCCGCCGCTTGTACGATTGAACGCGCCCATCCACGGGTCCAGCCGATGACCGCCGTAAAGCTGCTGGCGAAGCTGCCATTCTTCCTTGGTGTTGAGCATGGGAAACTCGGCGCCGGCATACACCGGAATTTCCGTGCGCCCCATCATTTCCAGAAGGCGCAGCGTGAAGGCCATCTCCTGCTTCATCCACGCGTCGCCTGTCACCAGAGTGATTCCCAATAGATCGACGTTGTCGGCCTGCAGCATCATCAGCGTTCCCAGAATGTCGGTGCCAAACGGGCCGGAGTTGTCCTGATCATAGATGACCTTGCGTTTGCGGCCGGGCTGCGGCGGGGCGAGGTCTGGCGTGCGACTTGCGGCCGCTGGCGTGCCGATCGCCACGGGTTTCGGTGCAATCTGTGAGGTCGCGAGTGCCGCTCCCACCGACTTGATAAATTCGCGTCGCGTTGTGCTCATGGGACCCCTTTTCTTTTCAGGGCAGGCCGAAGTTCAGATCCCGTGCGTACTCTGAAAATCTTTTCAGGGCGCGGCTTCAGCCGTGCCGTAAGCTCTGCGGAAAGGATCCGGTTTTAGCCGCTGGCGTTCACGCTTGAATCGCCAGCGGCTAAAGCCGCACTGATTTCAGTCGCTGTAGGGCACGGCTGAAGCCGTGCCCTACAAAGATTCGGGAAGCGCTGTGAATTCAGCTCCAATTCCAGTGCTGTGAAGCCAGGTTCAATTCTAGCGCTGTGAAGCCAGCTTCAATTTATGAGGACATGGCTCCCTCGACGCTTACGACTTCGACCGATGGATTGGCCGGGTCATCAAATCTGTGAACAGGTCCTTGAAACGCTTCTTATCGATTCCGTTCAGCACTTGCACGCGGCCCGCTTTCACGCTTGGATTGTTTTGTTCCGCCAGTTCGCCGCCTTTGTCCTTCCAATTCGCGTCCCAGAATGATGTGTCGCCGTAGTGGCCATCGTTGTGGGTCACGATGTCAATGAACATTTCGTCGTAGCCGGTAAAAATCGATGGGTCGATGACGTGCGCGGCCATCATTTCATCGGGCATCCGGAACGAACGCCTTTGCGGATTGGCGCGCTGCGGTTTTTGTTCGTACTCGCGGAAGAGGTCGGCGATCGGCGAGTGCGCGCGCTCGACGATGGCGTCCACCTTGCCGCCGTCCTGCATATGCACTTGTTCGGCGAGGTCGGTGGTGACCAGGGTGAATTTCGGCCAGGGCGCGCGGAAGCCGATCTTGGCGGCTTCGGCATCGAAATAAACATTCACTGAACTGGTGGAGTGATGCAGGCCTCCGCCCATAAAAATCACTTCCTTGGTGATGGGCACGATGTCCGGCGCAAGCATGATGGCCAGCGCGAGATTGGTCATGGGACCGCCGCAGTACATGGTCACTTCGTTGGGATTGGCGCGAATGGTGCGAATGATGAAATCGGCGGCCGGTTCGGGCTGTGCTTTGATTTGCGCGAAGCGGTTGTAGGGCAGAGGCAGGGGATTCAGTTCGTCGCGCCCGGGTGCATCCTTCGCGAAGCAGCCCACGTAGCCCTCGTCGCCCAGGGACCGCGCGCCAAACATTCCGTAGCGCTTTTGCGCCTCAGCCTTGGTGTTCAGCAACGGTTCCTGCGCGCCCATGAACACCGGAATTTCCGGCCGGCCCATAAGTTCCAGTAGGCGTAGCGCGTAGGCGGTTTCCTGTTTGGCCCACATGTCGCAGCTCACGGTGCAGATGCCGAGCAGATCGACGTTATCCGCTTGCAGCAGCATCAGGGTTGCAACCGTGTCCGTGGAGAGCGGGCCGCGGTGGTCCTGGTCGTAGATTATCTTTTTCTTTGCGCCGGCTGACGAGGGAGTTTGCGGACTGGAGAGAACATCGCGCTGTGGGCGAGTAGATTGGGCGGTGTTGGCATGATGGCCTTTCCAATTCGATCGGCCTGCTACGGGGCAAACCGCGAGCGTTGATCGTAAGTCAAAATTCCCGCCCTTGCAAAAGCGGCGGGGATTGGGCACAGCACTCTTCGGCGGGACCAAGGGAGATGCAATGGACATGGGGCCCATGGGCATCTACCAGCTCTTTGCCATCGGCGGAGTGTCCGTCGGCGGCATGATGACCAAGCGGCCACAGATCCCGGTGCCTTTGCTGGACCTATTATTTTCATGTGGAAACCGCCGATGCGGCCATAGCGCGAGCGAAAGAAGGCGGCGGAAAAGTTGTCAATGGCCCGGTGGAGGTTCCCGAAGGGAGCTGGATCGCGCAGTGCTTCGATCCGCGGGGCGCGTTTTTTGCGGTGGTTGCGCCGAAGCGGTAACTGAGTTCAAGTGGCGCAGGCTTCAGCCTGTGGAACTTAGTCCTTGCACGCACCAAACCCCACAGGCTGAAGCCTGCGCCACGGGAACATTCGCATGCAGGCATTTCCGAAGCTGGCATTTCGTAGCACAGCCACTTCTGGCTGTGTGGGTTTTGCAATCGCAATAAAGCCCGGACGCAACGTGTGGCCTACAAAATCACACAGCGAAGAGTCGCTGTGCCACTCGAATTTCTCAAGGATGCGAGTCTCGGTTATTCCGCCATCTTCTTATAAAGGAGGTCATGCGTTCAAACGTATGTCACCCCTACGGGTTTTTAAGTCACTCTCGACACATGTTCCCACCGCTGCCGCGGTGGGCTACGTTATGGCGTCCCTCCGGGACTTTTTTGCGGGCGACCTGTCTTTGGGATTTTCCGCAGCGTAGGGGCATCCGCTGTCACACTTCATTTCTAGTCCGCCGAAAGTGCGAAACCCGGAACAATTAGTGACGCTCAACGGAGACGCTTCGAGGGCGATGCCTGTCTACAGACTCAATTACACGATTTTCGCTTAGAACTTCCGCGTATGTTGTTCTCCCCAACGCTCGATGACGACTTTTTTATCCGTGTAGAACTCGATGGCGTCGCGTCCCTGAGCGTGCATGTCGCCGAAGAAACTGCCTTTCCAGCCGGTAAAGGGGAAATAGGCCATGGGGGCGGCTACGCCGATGTTGATGCCGATGTTGCCGGCGGGCGCTTCGTAGCGGAAGCGGCGGGCGGCTGCTCCGCTGGAGGTGAACAGGGAAGCTTGGTTGCCGTAGGGGCTGCGCTCCAGAAACGAGATGGCTTCGTCCATGTCGCGCGCATGGACCAGGCTCAGGACGGGGCCGAAAATTTCCGTGTCGGTCAGCTCGCTCGATTGAGGGACGCCATCGAGAATCGTGGGCTTCACGAAATTTCCGTGTTCGTGTTTTGGAATTTTGGGATTTCTACCATCGATCAGGACTTTTGCGCCTTCTTTTTCGCCGGTGGCGATCAGCGATTCGATTCTGGATTTGCTCTGGGCGGTAATCACCGGACCCATTTGGATGCCTTCTTCGAGGCCATCGCCTACGCGCAGGGAGGCGGCGGCTTCAGCGATGGAATCGCGGAAAGTTTTTTGCGCTTCGCCGATGGTGACGGCTACCGAAACCGCCAGGCAACGTTGGCCGGCGCAGCCGAAGGCGCTGTCACTGATGATTTGCGTGGCCATTTTCATTTCGGCGTCGGGCAGGACGATGACGTGGTTCTTGGCGCCGCCCTGGCACTGCGCGCGCTTTCCATTGGCTGCGGCGCGGGCATACACATGTTTTGCAATCGGCGTCGAGCCTACGAAGCTGATGGCGCGCACTTTCGGGTGATCCAGCATGCGCGTCCACGACTTCTTTGCCGCCATTGACCAGGCTGATGACGCCCTTGGGCAGGCCGATTTGTTCCATCAGTTCATACACGCGCATCATCGTCAGCGGCACGCGTTCGGAGGGTTTCAGGATGAACGTGTTGCCGGTGGCGATGGCGTAGGGCATGAACCAGAAGGGAATCATGCCCGGAAAATTAAATGGCGTGATGGCGGCGACTACGCCCAGCGGCTGGCGGATCATCATTTCGTCGATGCCGCGGGCTACGTCTTCGAGGTTGTAGCCCTGCATCATGGTGGGGATTCCGCAGGCTACTTCCACATTTTCGATGGCGCGGCGGAGTTCGGCTTTGCCTTCGGCAAATGTTTTGCCGTTTTCCTGGGCGATGATGCGGCCGATTTCGTCGATGTGATCTTCCATCAGCATCTTCAGCTTGAAGAGCGGCTGGATGCGGTCTTCAGCCGGCGTGCGGCGCCACTCGCGGTAGGCGGTGGCGGAGGCTTCCACGGCGGCATCGACTTCGGCGGCGGTGGAGAGCGGCGTTTGCGCAATGGAATCGCCGGTGGCGGGATTGATGACGTCGCGCCACTCTTTGGATTTGGATTCCTGCCAGCTGCCGTTGATGTAGTTCAGGACTTTGGTGTTGGTTGCGGTGACTCCGCTGCTCATGGCTTTCCTCTATTCAGGCCCCATCGGTCAAATGCTGGTCGATGTCCCGGTGTGATATTGAGTGGCACAGACTTCAGTCGGTGGGGTTTTGGACTTGCGGAAACCAACACCCACAGACTGAAGCCAGTGTCACTAAGAGATATTCGCCCTCACGCGCTGGCCTTCGCCGCTGAATTTAGGAAACGTTCCAGGCGGTCCAGAACGTCCATGGCTGCCAGGCATTGCGCTACGCTGGCGTTGGGCTCGCGTTTTTCTTTGATCGCCGCGAAGAATTCGCGGTCCTGCAACTCGATTCCGTTCATCGAAACGTCGACTTGCGAGATGTCAATCTTATTTTATCGCCGTCCAGCAGATCGTCATAGTCGCGATATACGTGCCGTTATCGCAGATATAGCGGAAGAATGTACCGATCGGGCCTTTGTTGTTGAAAGACAGCGATAGAGTACAGATCGCGCCAGAAGGAACCTTCATCATGACGCCCATGTCCATGGCGATTTTCAGTTCGGGATGCATCGGGCCTTGCACGGCCTCGCAACCGAAACCGATCTGGCCGGTCTGATACTGGAACAGATCCACGGTGTGGCAGGCGTGGTGCCAGAGCAGGTGATCGGTCCAGCTACGCGGTTTTCCGGCGGCGTTCATGTTGGTACGGCGGAAAAAATACGTCTGCACGTTCATCTGCAGGATTGCAGCTCGCCGGCCTGGATTTTTTTATGCATGTACTGATGGCTAGGATTGAAGCGGCGCGTGTGTCCGCCCATGCAGATCGACCTTGGTTTCCTTCTGAACTTTCACCAGACGCGCGGAATCCGCCAATGTGTCCGCGATGGGGATCTCGATCTGGACGTGCTTTCCGGCGCGCATGCATTGCTCGCCTTGCTTGGCGTGGAGTTGCGTGGGCGTTGCCAGGATCATGGCTTCGAAGCCGGGCTGCTTCAGGCTCTCGGCCAGATCACTGGTCCAATGAGGGATATTGAATTTTCTGGCAACTTCTTCGGTGGAGGCCGGATTGCCGCCGGTCAGGGTAATGACTTCGATACCTGGAATTTTGGCGATGCCCTCGAGGTGCTTGTTGCCGAACGCGCCCTGCCCTGCTACGCCAACCTTCATTGTTTCTCTCCCTGTGTATGGGAATTCGCACAACTACCTTACCATAATCGGCGCGAGGCACAGCAGCGCGAAGCGCCCGAAGCCGCGCAGTTGCGCGCCACAAACCGCACCCACATCCCTTTAGGTAGGTGACAGAAACAAACCAGTTCGTAGGCTACTGAAGCTGCAACTCCCGTTGCCGCCGCCGACCAACATCGCACTCCATCTGCTGGCCTCAACTCCCGGGAGAAGCGGGTACACAAACTCTATCCGCGTGAACGAAATCAACGTCATGAATTTCGCTGCTGATCTTTACAGATGCCGGTCCTGCTTTCTTCTCGGGCTTCGCCAAAAATGTCAGGATAAACTGGTCGCGAAGCGAATCATTTAACTCCTTCAGATACGGCGCAAACGATACCGGAGCCTGGGGGCCCAGAACGTAATAGTTTTCTCCGCCGGTTTGTTCAGAAAGTTCCGACAGATAATTTTGGCCCCAATAAGTGCGGAAGTAGCTGTGTCCGAAATGCCCGGCGCTAGGGGTATAGATGGAGTACACGACTACGCCGGCGCACTGGGCATCCTGGATCGCCGCGTCGACATAGGGATTGTCGAGGGTGCCGTCGTAAACGTAGTCGATGCCGGAGGTGATGAAGAGAACTTCGCGGCGGGGAATTGCGGGATCGGCAGGCCAGCGTTTGATGAAGTCCGACAAGGAAAGATACGGACTCGCCGCAGTACCGAAGAATCCCATCGCCAATCGAATGGATTTGGCAGCGGCGGCATGATCGGCGGTGAAATTCTGAGCCAGAGAAACGCTGCCGTTTTGCATGTAGCCGACGGCGACCAATGCGCTAGCGGGTTGTTGCGCGATAAAGGCGCGAATGTCATTCAGTTGGGTTCCCAGGCTGAAGCCGGAACTGTCGTCGATCAAAACGGCCAAGGCCAGGCCGGCTTTGTCTCCGGTTACAGGCGTCCAGTCGGTGACCGGGCGATGGTCATGCCCCTGGGTCACGATGATGTCGTGGCGCGTGATCATGGGGATCTCATGGCCATGCTTTGGCTCGACGGTCACCAACATTTTCACGGGAACGCCCTGTTCCGCCGCGGATTCCTGAGCAGCCGCGGACAGGCTGATGGATAGCAGAATGACGTTGAGAGCGATCGCTGCGTGTAGGGATTTCATGCTCGCTTCCTCCTGACGTGAGGTGCGTCGTGGATTTGCCGTGGGGAACCGAGGTAAGACCCTTGCCTCGGGGATTGACTACCGAGTTCAATGGTAACCGAGGGCGAACAGCTCCCGGATACAGCAAACATTGTAATTCCTTGAGTTCTGTTATGTATCCCGGTCAAGGATTGGCGAACGTGAACAGGGGCGCCCGTCTCGCGGAGGTTGTGCGCGCAGCCGAATTGTGCAACAATCCGCGTCATCTTTTGCATTTGTTCGCATCCATTTCACGGAATCATCTGCAGAGAGTCATCGTTTGACAATTGGAGAGTCCAGCTATGAAACGAATTCTTTCGTTGGTCGCTGCCTTCGCGATGTTGTTCGCGGTGTGTAGCGTCGCTCACGCACAGGGGGAAGTGACACTCATCGCGCCAGGCGGAATTCGCGCTCCCATCGAGCAGCTCATTCCCGGTTTTGAAAAAAAGACCGGGTACAAAGTGAATCCAACGTTCGGTTCAGGCGGAGGGAGCAAGAAGCAAGTAATCCAAGGCGACGTGTTTGATGTGCCGATCGTGCAGCCGCCCCTGCCGGAAGTGATTGCTTCGGGCAACGTGGTGGAAAGTACCGCGACGCCGCTGGCTTCGGTTGCCGTGGGCGTCGCTGTGAAAAAAGGCGCGCCCAAGCCGGACATCTCCAGTCCAGAGGCCGTCAAGAAAATGTTGCTGTCCGCAAAATCCATTGTGTGTCCGGATGCGGCGACGGGAGCTGCGGCGGGAGTCAGCATTAACGCGATGTTGAAGAACCTGGGCATCGATGAACAGGTTGAACCGCACCTTAAGCGCGTGCGAGGGGCGGGGCCCGGCGGCGCCGGCGGCGGAAACATGGTTTCGGCCATGGTCGCCAAGGGCGAAGCGGAAATCGCCATGACGTTTGTGAGCGAAATGACCGATCCGGGAATTGATATTGTCGGAGTGCTGCCGAAGGAAGTCCTGCCGTGGACGCCGTTAGTGGGATTTATTTCCACGCACTCGAAGAATCCGGCAGCGGCCAAGGCACTGCTTGAGTATCTTTCTTCGCCTGAAGCGACGGCAGCTTATAAAGCGGCGGGGATGCAGCCGGGGAAGTAAATTGCGAACCGCGACCTCTTGAAATTCTGAAACAGCGGTCGAAGCTAAAAAAGCAATCTCCATTCACCATTCGGATGATTCGAGTAATCGGTTTATAGCGCGCACGAATCCGTACGTTTGCCCATCTGATAAATCTTCCGAATACAGATCGACGGCCCAGAAAGCTCCGCCGCGTGGAGAATCAGTACCTGCCAGAACGAAGCCTGGTGGCGAATTCGATTCTCATGGCTTCAACGACGGAGCCTGGGGTGTGACAAATGACGCCGGGCTTTTTGGGCAATAGAAGTGGGCGGCGACTCAAAGATCGCGGCACCCAAATAGCTCAGTGTAAAATCTGGGGCGACCCACCAGCCAATGTGATTTCGATCCCTTGCGGGCTCAGCTGGAACGCATGGATCACGCCGAAGCAGGACAGCACCGCCGCGGCGAGCATCCCGGCAGAGGCTCGCAGGAAACGATGCTCGATAATCCACACCAGCGCGGCCCCCCAGACCATCGAAATCAGCAACGCTCCCTGGCCCAAGGCAATCATCCCATAAATCGCCAACTCGCCGCCAAATCGGGGTGCCACTGTTAACAGATCCGAGCCCGCTTTGCGGACGGTCAGGTCCACGATCTGGGTAACCCATTGCGCCAGCATCGGCACAGTCCGAGGGCAACGGCGACGGTGTAGGCCACCGGGACCTCTTGAAATGCTTGCCCAACCATCGCCAAACCAAACCACACAACCACAAACGCGACCACTTCCAGTGGAACTAAGCGCAGTACGGCGGGCACAAGTCCGGTGAGACAAAGTACGGCGCTCGCGATTCCGCCCAGAGATTTGAATATCCGATTCGCGCGCCGTTGGCTTTGTGAGCATTATGGCCGATGTAGAGGGTTGTCGGGAACGCGCTCCCTAGCGCCGCGCCCGCAATCGTGGCTAAACCATTGACCAGCAGCGAGGGATTGGTCGGGTAGTCGTCACCGGCCAGCCTCACGCTCTCCAGAATCTGCAGTGAGACGATGGTATCCAGCAAGCTCAGCGGCAGAAAAATCGAAGCGTATCTCCAGCCCTCGGCGCTTACCAGAATCCGGTACAAGTTGACCGGCCTGGGAAGATAAATTCCCGGAGGCAGAAGCGGCGGCTGCGGCGAATGGTAGAGGTGAAGAGTCCGCAGTACCACGACGATGATGCCGCCCACCACCATCGCGAGAAGTCCGGACGGAATGCGCCACGGTAATTTCATCCGCGACGCGTAGGTTGCCAGTAGAATCACCGCGGGCAGCAACGCGACGGCGGGGATTTGAAAAATTCCAAAAATAAATCCCAGGCAAAGAAATGCCAGAGCAAGGCCTGCGAGCGGACACAGGAGAGCCGCGAGCGGCGTGGTGCGGCGCAGCCAGTCAATGCAAAATGCGCTGACCGATTGCACGATGCCGCTGACGAGGCTGGCAAAAATGCCCATGTGCCATGCGAGTTCTGCGTCATGCGTGCGCTGGTAGACGGGCAGCATAATCAGCGCGATGTACGCGAAAATCGTGGGCGTATTTACGCCCAAAGGGAATCGCGGTTACGTCGTCGCGGCCGGAGCTGAGCGCCAGCCGGTGAGCTTGCCAGGCGTAAAACAAATTGCCGAACAGAATCGAAAATGCTACAGCCGGCAAAATGCGCCCCGTGACCAGTTGTTGGGGAAGTCCGCACAGCGGCGTGAGGCTGGCGATGAGCAGCAGGTCCGGAAAGCCGCTGAAAAACAAACCGAAGAAACCGTCGAGATCTCCAGCGACGAACCATCGCGGTTGGGTGCGCTGCATGGGTTTGACGGTGCTAGAG
>CAVOIX010000050.1:0-8417 GCA_963695945.1 uncultured Acidobacteriota bacterium
TCGATTTTCGAGAGACCCTCCTTCACTTGTTGCGCCGTCAAAATGAACGGCGGCAGCAGGCGCAGGATGTGGTCATGAGTGCAGTTGATCAGCAGGCCCTGCTTCAGCGCCTCGGCCACGTAAGGAGCGCCTTCGACGTCCAGGTCGACGCCCAGCATCAATCCTTCGCCGCGCACTTCGCGGATGAAATAAATTTTCCGGCCATTTTTTTGAGGCCGGTTTTTAACTCGGCGCCGCGGGCGCGCACATTCGCCAGCAATTTCTTGCGTCCACCGTGTTGAGGAATGTCAAACCCGTGGCACAGGTCAGCGGCCCACCGCCGAAGGTGGATCCGTGAAGGCCAGGCACGAAGGAGGATGCGAATTCCTCACGCGCCAAAAACGCTCCAAGCGGCAGCCCGCCAGCGAGCGGCTTGGCCACGATGACGATGTCCGGCAAACCTTCGAGGCGCTGGTAGGCGAATTCTTTACCGGTGCGGCCCAGGCCGCATTGAATTTCATCGGCGATCAGCGCGGCGCCGTGCTGCGTGGCCAGTTCGCGGGCCCGCTCCCAGAATTGCTTGCTGACCGGATAGATTCCGCCCTCGCCCTGAATCGGTTCAATGATGATAGCGCACACTTCATCCGTGAATTTCGCTTCGAGGTCTGAGACATCGTTCAAACGGACAAAGTCCACGCCGGGAACGAGCGGCTCAAACGGCTCGCGGTATTTCACCGGATGCGTGATGGAGAGCGCGCCGAACGTGCGTCCATGAAAAGAATGCTCCAGCGCCAGAAAGCGCGTCTTCGTTGCGCCGCCTGGTTTCTTCTTGGCGGCGATGCGCGCGAGTTTCAGCGCGCCTTCCACGGCTTCGGAACCGCTGTTGGTGAAAAAGACGCGATCCATTCCTGACCATTTGGCAAGCTTCGCCGCCAGCGGCCCTTGAAACGGATTATGAAAAAGGTTGGAGACGTGTACCGCGCGGCCCGCTTCGCGCCGGATGGTTTTTACAAGATCCGGATAGGAATATCCCAGCGCGTTGACCGCGATCCCGCCCAGAAAATCGAGATACTTCTTTCCGTTTTGGTCGAACACGTAGCAGCCTCGCCCATGGGTGAAAATCATGTCGGAGCGTTTGTACGTGTTCATCAGATGCCGCGAGGCATCCTTCAGGGCGACGTTCGACGCAGCAGTGCCCGAGGAACCGTTTTCTTCACTTTTTTCGAGTGCGATTTCACTGCACGACTCCGGTGGTACTGGCGGGAAATTCGGACGTGACGCGGGTACCGGGAAACCGCGCGCCATTGGCCGCGGCCAGCAATCCTTGGGCACGGAACCGCCGACGATACGCACTTCGGAAACACCGGCATTCAGGGCGCGCTTGCACGCTTCGATCTTCAGGATCATGCCGCCTGAAACTTTGTTCTGCCGAATCATGTCTTCGGCGTCGGCCGTGGAAACAACTTTCACTACTTTTGAGCCGTCGAGAACGCCGGCCACATCGGTGAGATAAATCAGACGGTCCGCGTGAATATATTCGGCGCATGCCGCCGCCATGTGATCGGCATTAATGTTGTAGAGTTCGCCGTCAGCGCCCAATCCCATGCAGGAAGCAACGGGCACGACGCCGGCTTTCCAGAAGGATTCCAGAATTTCCAGGTTTACTCCGGTCAAGTAGCCGACAAATCCCAAACCGCCAATCACTTCGTCATGCATCATGGGCTCGGCCAGAAAGCATCCGGCGTCGGATGCGCAAACGCCGACCGCAGGCTGTCCCGCGGCGGAAATGGCTCCGGCAAGCGCTTATTCAGCAGGCCGCCAAGGACCATCACGGCAACATCGCGGGTTTCGCGGTCCGTCACGCGCAGCCCTTTGACAAACTTGCTCTCGATGCCCATGCGCTTCAGCGTGGCGGTGAAGATTTTTCCGCCGCCATGCACCACCAAAATTTCGTGACCCTGATGAGCAAGCTGCGCCACCTGACGCGCCAGCGTTTCCATCGCCGCCGCATCATCCAGTAATGCTCCCGCAACTTTAACGACCATTCTCATCGGAGTCCTGTTGCCTCCTCGATTCCCATCATCAAGTTCATGTTCTGTACGGCCTGGCCTGCGGCGCCCTTCCCCAGATTGTCCAGACAGCTCACAACCACGAGGCGCCGCCCCGCGGGATCCAGCGCAAACCCGATATCGCAAAAATTGGTGTGCGCCACGTGCTGCAGTTCCGGCAGCTTCCCGGCCGGCCAGATGCGCATCATGGGGCGGTCCGCATAAAAAGTGCGGTAAAGCGATTCCACTTCCTGCGCCGTGTGCGGTTCGGCAAACCACACGTAAAGAGTAGAAAGGATGCCGCGCGCTACGGGCAACAGATGCGTCGTAAAAACAATGTCTTCGCCCGCGATGCCGGTGTGGTCGGTCACTTCCGGCGTGTGCCGGTGAGAGAACAGACCATAGGCGCGGAAATTTTCGTCCACTTCAACAAACTGCATCTCGCGCTTGGGTTCCTTGCCTGCTCCCGTTGCGCCGGATTTGCAGTCGGCGACGATACCGCGTTCGGTGGAGATCCAACCCGACTCGACCAGCGGCCGCAGACCCGAGAATTACGCTGGTCGGATAGCAGCCCGGATTGGCGACCAGTCGCGCATCTGGCAGTTGATCGGCATAGAGTTCCGGCAATCCGTACACGGCTTCTTCCGCCAGATTTTTCGGCGGTGCCGGCAATTTGTACCACTGCGCGAACGTTTCCGGATTGTGGAAGCGGAACGCGCCGCTCAAATCCACCACCCGCAGGCCCGCGCCCAGGAGTTGCGGAACGGTTTCCAGCGAAGCTTCGTGCGGCGTCGCGAGGAAAACGGTGCCCGCGCCACTCGCTGCAATCGCATCGACCGAAAACGTCTTGCAGGGCGCTTCGCCCCAGCCGCGCAGGTGCGGAAAGATTTCGGTCAGGCACTTCACGTGCGCCGAACTCTCCCGCAAGTAGAAAGTCGGCTTTTGAATTTTGGGATGCCGTAGGAGAAGTTGGGCCAGCTCGAAGCCTGCATAGCCCGTTGCTCCGACTACGGCGACCCGTTGCGGGTCGTTCATCGGAGTAGATCCTCCATACGTTTCTGGACGGCGGCTCGCGCCTTTTGCGACGGTGTGATCACCAGAACGGTGTCATCCCCGGCGATGGTTCCGGCCACTTCCTTGAATTTTTCGGCATCCAGCGCGGCGGCCAGCGGCTGCGCTCCCGAAGGGGGAGTCTTCAGCACCAGCAAGTTGAATGCCGGGCGCAGGTCCACCAGAAAATCCCGTAGCGCGCGGCCGAGCGGCGGCATCGGCGCCGCGGACTCATCGCCGTTGCTGAGCGGCTTGTACCCGGCGGAGGTCTTGACCAGCTTCAGCTCGGACATGTCCCGCGAAAGCGTTCCCTGAGTCACACGGACTTTCATATGCGACAGCCTGCGCCGCAATTCGTCCTGGCTCGAGATGGGCTCGCTCGTCACCAATTTCAGAATCTGTCCTTGCCGGAATTTCTTGTGTACGTTCAGTGCCATGGTCGACTTAACTTTATGCACCCGATTGCATAATTATGCGCGTGCGCTCGGACCCCTGTCAATTCTTTTTTGTAACGTTTCGAACCATTTCGGCTTCGAGCCAGCGCGAGTGAAGCGCTGCGTTTTATGCCGGATTCAGCGCGCGGGTTTCGTGATTGCTTGTTCTGAATTCCACAGGCTGAAGCCTGCGCCACGTGGATGAGCAACGAGTTGAGCCGCGGCGAACCAGGATGTTATTCTCCGAACTATGAACGATGCTCCTCTGCGTCAATTGCCGGGCGCCTCTCCGGAAGCGCTGCATCAGGCGCTGCTCGAAGTGGCCGAAGCAATCTCCCAGCACCGCGACCTGGGCGAACTTTTCCACGACCTTGCCGAACGCCTGCATCGCGTGGTCAGTTTCGACTACCTGAACCTGATCCTGCACGATCCCGCGCGCAACGTGATGCGCCTGCACATTCTCGAATCCACCATGCCCCGCAAGACGCGGGCTGGGCACGGAATTTCAAGTGGATGAAACTCCATCCGGATGGGTCTGGGAAACGCAGCAGCCCTTCATCGTGGATGACCTCGGCAAGGAAACGCCGTTCGCAGGCCGCCTGCAAAATCTGCGGGAGAACGGCGTGAAGGCGCTTTGTTCCCTGCCCCTGACCACGGCGCAACGGCGCCTGGGCGTGATGAGTTTCGGGCGCAGCATCACACACATCCATTCGGAAAGCGAAGTCGCGTTGCTGCAACAAGTGGCGCGGCAAGTTGCCGTGGCTGTGGACAACACTCTGAATTTCGAGAGGGCCCAGGCCTACCAGCGGCAACTGGCTCGGGAACGCGACCGTCTGCGCGTGCTGCTCGAAGTGAACAACGCCGTGGTTTCCAAGCTGGATCTGCACGCTCTACTGAATGCGATTTCCGCTTCGCTGCGGCGGGTGATCCATCATGAATACACGAGCCTTGCTTTATTTGATCCCGAGACCAGCCAGATGCGCATGCTGGCGCTCGATTTTCCCGGTGGAAAGGGGCTGATCCGCGAAGAAATGATGGTGCCGCTGGACGGCTCCATGTCGGGCAAGGCGTTCCGCATGCGCCAGCCGCTGGTGCTGGACCGCGCCGAGATGGGCGCATTCGATTCGCTTACCTCGCGCCTGCTGCGCGCCGAGGGGGTGCGCTCGGTGGCCGTCATGCCGCTCACGACTCATGATCGCGTTCTCGGTACCATCAGCCTTGCCAGCCTTCGCGATGGCGCGTTCCAGCAGGATGACGTGGATTTGCTCGTTCAAGTCGCCGGGCAAGTGGCCATCGCCGTGGAGAATGCCCTGGCGTTTCAGGAAATCGGAGAACTGCGAAACAAGTTGGCGCAGGAAAAACTTTACCTCGAAGACGAAATTCGCTCGGAAATGAATTTCGAGGAAATCGTCGGCGAAGGAACAGTTCTGCGCGCCGTGCTGAAGCAGGCAGAGACCGTGGCGCCGACCGATTCGACCGTGCTCATCACCGGCGAAACCGGCACGGGCAAGGAACTGATCGCGCGGGCGATCCACAACCTGAGCCCGCGACGCGAACGCACGTTCGTCAAAGTAAATTGCGCGGCCATTCCCACCGGCCTGCTGGAATCCGAATTATTCGGCCATGAGCGGGGCGCGTTCACGGGCGCGATCGCGCAGCGCATCGGCAGGTTCGAACTGGCGGACGGCGGCACGATTTTTCTCGATGAGGTCGGCGATATTCCACTGGAGCTGCAGCCGAAGCTGCTGCGCGTCCTGCAGGAGCAGGAATTCGAACGGCTGGGAAGCACGCAAACCATTCACGTGGATGTGCGGCTGGTGGCGGCCACGAATCGCGACCTCGCCGAGATGGTAGCCGCGACGGCACTTTTCGCAGCGACCTCTATTACCGCCTGCGGGTGTTTCCTTTGCTCATGCCTCCGCTGCGCGAACGGCAGGAGGACATTCCCGCGCTGGTGCGCTACTTCGTGGAAAAATATGCCCGGCGTATGAACCGCATGGTGGAAACTATTCCCGCAGAAACGCTCGACCTGCTGGTGAGGTATCCTTGGCCAGGAAATATACGCGAGCTGGAAAACCTGATTGAAAGGGCGGTCATCGTTTCCCCCGGACCGGTTCTTCGCGTCCCGCTGAGTGAAATAAAGCCTCCTTCCGAGCCGGCCGCAGACAACCTCACGCTTCGTGCTGCCGAGCGTAACCATATCCTGCGAGCCTTGGAGGCGACCGATTGGGTGCTTGCCGGCCCTCGAGGCGCCGCGGCACGCCTGGGTATGAAACGGACTACCCTTCAATCGAAAATGCGGAAGTTAGGGGTAAGAAAAGAGCACCATAGTTAGCCTGGCCAAAGTGGAGTGCCGGTATATAGGCACATGCCGTAATATCGGCACTCCGGGCATAGTTTCCGCTGTTTTTTTTCTCATCCAAACCACTATATAATCCGTATTATGCTGTAAGGAAATAGGTTAATTAATATGTTCCCATTTCGGCACAATTGGCGAACGAACTGCATATCTGCTACCATCGCTTTCTGCGCCCCTGTAGAGCAGAGAGCCCAGGAAATGCTTAAGGTTACGATCAAACAGGAAGATTCAGCCGAAACTTGGGAGCTCGAGGGGAAACTCTGTGGCGACTGGGTGAAGGAACTTGAACGGTGCTGGAACGAGCGGACCTCGCCGGGCGGCGCACCTTTGCAGGTGCACCTGAAAGCAGTCAGCTACGTCGACACCGCGGGAAAGCAATTGCTTATTCTGATGCACGATCGCGGGGTTCAAATTAAGGGCTGCGGATGCATGAGCACCGCCTTGATCGAGGAAATCACACGGCGTCCAGGTTCCAATTGAGTCGCAGGTTTTGGGGTGCTCTTGTTGTCCAGAGCGCTGATCAGGTTCGGAACGGGCCAATCGTAGCAATGTTATCCAGCTTTGGCGTTTCTTTTTTGAATTGTGCCGATCAAAGGAATGTCGATTTATCGGGGTAACACCCGTGGAGCTTTGGAGCCGGACGCGGCAGCATACAAAACGCCGAGGAAGGCGTCTAAACGGTCAGAGGGGATCTTTATTCGCACTAACTTAATAGATCGACTGAGAAAACTGGCGCTTTATACACTCAATACATTCCGCAGGGGGACAAACGACAATGAACGACGAACGCCATCATCCAATCGGAGAACGTTGCCGAGATCAAAGTGGACGAGCAGAGCGAGGAGCAACTGATTGAACGCGGACTGAACGGCGACGCGCGGGCGCTGGACGCACTGTTTGCGCGGAATACGCGAACTCTGTATCAAACCGCGCTTCGCGTGCTGGGCAATCCGAGGACGCGGAAGAAGCCCTGCAGGAAGGCCTGCTTTCGGCGTACCGCAATCTGCCGAGATTTGAGCGGAGATCGCAATTCTCCACCTGGCTGACGCGGATTGTGATCAACGCGGCGTTGATGCGCCGCCGCAGCAAACGCTCGCGACCGGCAGTGTCTCTGGATGAGTGGTTTCCGAGGGCGAGCTGCCGTTGGCGGATCGCTTCGCCGACGACGGGCCGAATCCCGAACAACTCTACGCCGGGACCGAACTTGGCGATCGCATGAACAAGAAACTCGCGGAGATTTCTCCTCTCTTGCGCACGGCATTTTGGCTGCGGGAAATTGAAGGGTTGTCCGCGGAGGAAGCGGCGAACGTGCTGGGCGTTTCGCGCAACACGCTCAAGGCCCGGTGTGGCGGGCGCGGCAGGAGCTGGCTGCGCGGCTGGGCCTCTCGCTCGATACGAATCTGGCGCCTGCAACGTAGTCTGCGGCGCAGGCTCCGAGGCCTGCTGGTTTAGATGTGTGTCGGTCACGACTCTAAACCAGACCGGCTGACAGTTGGTCCGGCTCAACAAATGCCTGCCCTACTTAAACCAGCGTTTCCAGCACTTCCCCGGTAGCTTTTTCGATGTCGGCGTGCAGGCTGTTGCCGTTGGCGTCCATGGTGACGATGGCAGCGAAATTGTTCACCCGCAGATGCCACATGGCTTCGGGAATGCCAAATTCCATCAGCTCCACGCCCAGAACTTTTACCACCGCTCGGGCGTAATACTGCGCAGCGCCGCCGATCGCGTTTAAATACACGGCGCCGAATTCCTTCAGCGCGGCTGATGTTTTCGCGCCCATTCCGCCTTTGCCGATTACCGCGCGCACGCCATATTTCTTGATTACATCCGCCTGGTAGGGCTCTTCACGAATACTGGTGGTGGGGCCGGCGGCTTTTACGACCCATTCATTCCCTTGCTTCAACATCACCGGACCGCAGTGGTAGAGCACTGAACCGTTCATGTCCACGGGCGGCGGATTTTTCATCAGATACGCGTGGACGTTGTCGCGTCCGGTAAACATTTCCCCATTGATGAGCACCAGATCGCCTACTTTCAGCGCGCGCACTTGCGCCTCGGTCAACGGCGCGGTCAGAACCACTTCTCGCCCGGTCAATTTGAATCCGGCGCCGCGAGCCATGCGCTCCACGGGCCGCGACGGATCGCGATATAGCCACTCCGTGATTGCTCCTGTTGATGCGTCAAGACGCACGCCCAGCCGACGAGCAAAGCAATTTTTACCCATTGCGGCACACAAATTGTTGGCGGCAAACCAACGGTTATAAAAAATAAAATAAAAAAACTTGAACAGCTATACGGTACAAAAATTGCAATCGCTTTTGATGGCATGCAATTGCAATTAAGATCCAGAAGAAAATAATCTATCTCTTGCAATGATCATTGATCTTTTCGCAATCTAAAAAAAGAATATTTTTGGTACCAAAAAATTTTTGCGGACAATGCCAGTAAAAAAGATTTTAGTATTGTTCATAACTACTTTAGTCATAGGATCAGATGCCATGGCAAGCTCAAAATTAACCACCTATAGAAAACGACGTGGTTTAAGTA
>CAVOIX010000051.1:0-4990 GCA_963695945.1 uncultured Acidobacteriota bacterium
AAGAGCCAAAAGTCAGGTAATGGTTGCGCCAACCCAACGAACTTTAATTCTTCTTGTTTTTCTCGCCGCCACCATGCCGCGTGTTGCAAATGACGCACATTGTTGGCGGCTCCGAATTGTCCACCACGTGGTGGATCGGCTTGACCGTTTTCAGATAGGCGAAGATGGCTTTTAAGTCGTCGTCGGTCATGCCCCCGTAATGCCGCCAGGGCATGATTTGATTCAATGGCCGGGCTCTCACGTATCCGGTGCGGATCGCCTGCAGGAATAAAGTTTCGTCGTAGTAGGGAATGCCAGAAGGATCGGGAGTTAAATTCGGGCTGGCCACCCTTCCCCAGGGACCCTCAAACACTTGCCCGCCGGACAACTCCATGTTCGGCAGAGCCGGCCTCTCTCCATAGGCGTGTGGCAATCCTTGCAACCGGCGATCGTCACCAGATAATCGCCGCGCTTTACGGGATCGGAAAGGTCCGGTACAGCCACGGGATTCGGTGATCGGGCTGGGGCGGCTGCGGATCAGGTATTCACGGGAAAAATCATCTCCGTCCTCGGGAAAGAATTTCGAACCGGGGGCAGCGAACGCAGATAGACGACTATGGAAGCGAGATCTTCGTCCGGGAAACTCCGATACGATTCGTACGGCATAGCGGAAACAGCGTGCGGCCATCGTGTCCGATTCCTTCGCGAATCGCTCTGGCCAGGGCGTCATCGCTCCATGTACCCATCCCGTCTCGGAATCCGGTGTGAGGTTGGGCGCCACCACGTAGCCTGGCAGGCCCTTCAACTTCGACAAATCCTGTCCCGCGCCTTCCATGCCGTCCGGAACCGGAGCATCCCGCTTGCCCCAGTCGTGCGGGGAATGGCAATCCGCGCAGGCCGCCTCATGTTCGACGAGGTATTTGCCGCGCGCCCATCGCGCGGGCGTTCGTTCGAATACACGGCTGGTCAGCGGGCGGGCGCGCGGGCCGAGGAAGGGGCGCCAGCCAATAGTCGGCGTGATCCCACGGCCACAACAGCCAACAGGCACAACACCACCACCAGGGAAATCCTGAGAAACCGTATCATCATCGCCTCGGCAAATGCTTGCTTGTCTTATTCGATTTCCGCGATGCGGCGCACGTGGCGTCCACCGGCAAACGGCGTAGTCAGCCAGACCCTCACAATTTCCAGCGCCAGATCCTCGGGAATCATTCTTTCACCGAGCGAGAGAACATTGCTGTCATTGTGTTCACGGGCGAGCCGCGCCGTTTCCAGGTTCCAGCACAGCGCGCAGCGAATGCCCCGGACCTTATTGGCGACGATTGCTTCGCCGTTCCCGGATCCGCCAAGGACAATCCCGCGATCCGCCGCGCCTCTCGCCACGGCCTCGGCGGTGGGCCGGATATAGAGCGGATAGTCCACAGGCTCGGTGCTGTTGGTACCGAAATCCTGGACCTCGTGGCCGAACGAGGACAAAAGTCCCTTTATTTTTTCTTTGTAAAGAAATCCGGCGTGATCGGAACCGATGGCTACTTTCAAGGGCCTCAGCATAGGGCGCGGGAATTTAGGTTGTCAAGCGTGGAGATGCAAACGGCAAGCGGAAGTTTTCGTTTGGAACGGGGTCTGCCTGCAGACGTACCGCATTGCGAAGAGATCCGCGCGCGGACGGCTTTTCGTTTCGCATGGAGCCGCGCCCCGCGCCTATTTCACGCGGCCGAGTTGGTAATTCAGATTGGCGGTCTGGCTGTCGTAATCATACTGCGCGCTGACTTGTTCGACCTGCGCCTCGGTCAAATTCAATTGCGCCTGGCTGAGTTCGATGATCGAACTCAATCCAAGTTGGTAGCGGCCCTTGGCCAGGTCGAAGGCCTGCGTCGTCTGGTCCAGCAATTGTTGGGTGAGGGAGAGCCGCTGGTAGGCCGAGATGACGTTGAGCCATGAGGTGCGCACATCTTCGGCGATGCGATTCTGCAGGCCGCGAAGATTCTGCTCCTGCGCATGCGCTCGCGCGGTCGCTTCGGTGTGCTCGGCATTGAAAAGACGCCCGTTAAATATTGGGATATTGACGTTAAATCCGGCGGCGGCATAGCGGCTGGGCAAAATGTCCTGGCGGTACGGAACCAGCCCCGTGACTCCGGCGGCGGAGATCGTGGGGAACCACAGATCGCGTTCCGCGGTGGCGTAACTTTGCGCGGATCGCACATCAAAACCCTGGCTGATGATTTCCGGCCGGTTCTGCAAGGCCTCAACGACGAGCGGCGCGACATCCGGCGGCGGAGCGCCCGGTAAAGGCCCGTCGACGAGTTGAAATGTTCTCTGGTCCGAAAATCCCAGCGCGTCGGAAAGTTGCGCGTAGGAGGATTGTAGATCGTTCTGCGCCTGCACCAGCATCAGTTGCGCGCGGGCCAGATCCACATTGGCGAAGCTCACGTCCAGCCCAGACTTCAGGCTGCTCTTAGCCAGTTCGCTGACTTGGTCCGCAACCAGTTGGCGGGCCTTCACCGTTTCCTCGGCGACGCGCAACACGGACTGCGCTTTCATCACGCCGAAGTAGGTCAGATTCACGCGCAGCAGGACGTCGGCGCGCGTAGTGACCACGTTTTCCTGTTCGGCCTGCGCATGAAAGTGGGAGCTCTTGGACAGCTGGTGAGTCCGGCCAAAATCCGTTACCAACTGGGTGACGGAGACTCCGTCCGCAAATTTATTGAACACTGACGGGCTGTTCAGAAATCCGGCGGCAATGCGGCTGTTGTTTTCCGCGTAGGTTCCAGTGGCAGCGCCGTTCGCTTGGGGATAGTAAAGCGATTGCACTTCCTTCACCTGCGCGGCAGCGGCGGAGGCTAGTTGCGTTGCGGCTTGAATCTGCGGGTGGTTTTGAATGGCGATATTTTGCGCATCGGCCAACGTCAGACGCGGTCCGGCCGGAGTGTTCTGAGGCGGCTGGGCTGCGGGCGGAACAGCATATTGTTGCGGAGTTTGAGCGTTGCACTGCACACCCGCGACACAAAAAACTCCCCAGACCAGTAGGATCCCCAGGAATCGGCGAATCGCAGACATTAGCGCGCCTCCTCGATGATCGGAGCGCCAGCCGGCTTTTCGCGACCCCGGTACATCAGCAGGTAGGCGGCCGGCACCACAAAAATAGTGAGCAGGATGGAAGAAATCAGGCCGCCGATGATGGCGCGCGCAAGCGGCGCGTACGCTTCGCTTCCGGTCTCAAGTTTGAAGGCCATGGGCAGCAAGCCGACAACGGTGGCGAGCGAGGTCATCAGAATGGGCCGCAAGCGGATGCGGCAGGCGTGAGCCACGGCGTCGACAACGCTGCGTCCCTCACTGCGAAGCACATTCGCGAAGTCCACGATCAAAATGCTGTTGGAGACCACCATGCCTTGCAGCATCACGATGCCCATCAGCGACTGAATGTTCAGCGTGGTGCCCGTAAAAACCAGTGTGAGAATCACTCCCACGAGACCCGTGGGAACCGCCAGCACGATCAAGAAAGGATCGATGAAGGATGCGAACTGGGCAACCAGAATCAGGTAAACCAGCAGAATGGCCAGAACCAGCCCGATGCCGAAACTGCGGAACGAATTCTGCATGGTCACCACCAGGCCGCGCATATTGATGCGAATATTCGACGGAAGCTTCGTTTCGGCTATGATTTTCGAAATCGCCGAGGCAGGCTTGCCCAAATCTTCCCCTGACGGCGCCACATAAATATCCAGCGACCTCTGCAACTGGTAGTGGTCCACTTCCGTCGGAGACTGGACCACGTTTACGTCCGCGACTTGGTTCAGGTACGTGGGAATTTTCAAGCCCAGGCCGCGCAACGGCATGGCCTTCAGGTCCTGGAACGAGTGCACCTGATTTTCGGGATACTGCACGGTCACAAAGTAATTGTTGCCGCTGCTCGGATCCACCCAATAGCCGGGAGCAATCATCGCGTTGGAAGTCAGCGAGGTAATGAGATTGTCGATCACTTCCTTGGGATTGAGTCCCAGTTCGCTGGCGCGGGCGCGGTTCACGTTCACCTGCAGCGCGGGATAGTCCATGTCCTGGGGAATATAAACGTCGGAAATTCCGGGAACGGCGCGGAACTGGCGCGCCAGATCCTGCGCGATGCGATCGTCGGCCTTCAGGTCCATTCCGCTCACTTGAACGTCGATCGGCGCCGGAGCGCCCTGGTTGAGGACCGCGTCCACAAGGCCGCCGGACTGAAAGTAGGTGCGCAACTCGGGAATCTGTGAGGCGATACGCGCCCGCACTTCGTCCATGTACACAAAGCTGCTTGCCTTGTGGTCTTCCTTCAATCCCACCTGAACAAAGGCCGTGTGCATCCCGGAGTTAGGTGTAAACAATGAGGAGAGATCAGGCGTCAAGCCGATATTGGAAACGATGGTTTCGAGTTCGTTGGCCGGGACGACCTGATGCACGATGTCCTCCACTCGCTTCACGTATTCGTCCGTCAATTCAATGCGCGTTCCGGTGGGCGCCTTCACGTTGATCACAAATTGGCCCGGCGTCGGTGCGCGGAAAAAAGGAAACGCCCATGAACGGGATACAGCAGGAAGCAAAGCGCAGAAAAATACCAGAAAGCCGACAGACCACCTGGACTGGACGCTCCAGAGCTGTCGGACCCATTTTTCGTAAAAATTCAGCAGACGTTCGAATTTGGCGTTAAACTTGGCATGGAATCTCTTCACCCCAGGATCTTTTCTGCCTTCGCTCCCTGGCCATGTTCATGAATGGCTTTCAAATAGTTGGCGCAAAATAGAGGCACGACCGTCACAGCATCGAAGTAGGAAGCGAACAGCGCCAGCACCACGCCGAGCGCGAGCGCGCCGAACAAATACTGGCTCACGCCAAACAAAAACGTGACCGGAAAGAATACGACAACCGCGACCAGCATGATGGCCAGAACCGCTAGAGCGACTTCATTCGTTCCCTTTGACGGCGGCGACCGCGGGCTCTTCGCCCATTTCGAGATGGCGGTAAATGTTTTCAATCACTA
>CAVOIX010000052.1:0-58261 GCA_963695945.1 uncultured Acidobacteriota bacterium
GTACTGCGCGCCGGTCAGCAGTTACGAATCAATGCGCAGTTAATTCGAGTACGCGACGATTTTCCGTTATGGGCGGGTAAATTTGACCGCGAGCTGACGGACGTATTCGCCATCCAGGACGAGATTTCCCGCGGTATCGTCAATAGCCTGCGGTTGAAACTGGGCGGCGGCCGCCGGCGCTACGAAACCAGCACAGAAGCTTACGATTTCTATCTTCGCGCGCGCGCCTTTCCGATCCGGAGGGGTATCCCGGGCTACGACCAAAGTATCGGCCTCCTCGAGCAGGCCATCGCGAAGGACCCCTCGTTTGCGCCCGCCTATGCGGATCTAGCCGCTGACGCCACCTGATCCGCGCCCGGTCACTCCGGTGCTGCTGGCCGGCGCCACATCCAATGCATTCGAGGTGGCTACCCCGGAGAATTCACTTACGTTCACTGCACCGCTCCCCGTGGCATTCGTATAGCTCACCGTGATCGCGGTCCCGGTCCCTGAACTGTTTAGCCCGTACCAGATGTCGACCACCGAGTGGCTTCCTGCCGATCTACCCTTCACCCAGGTCACTCCGCCTCCGCTGACTGTGGGAATGCCCACGCTGCTGTTGGCGGAGAACAGCACCAGCGCGCTGCCCGGGTGCGGGGCAAAACCCAGAGTCGCAACCACGCTGGCCGCCGCACTATAAGTTGTCGTCTTCTGCTGCACGAAAGCGATTTGCCCTGACATCGACACCGGATTCACGGTCAGCGTGGCAGTCTTGGTTCCGTTGTAGGATCCGGTGATGGTGACTGACGTTACGCTGGCCACCGCGCTGGTGGTCACCGTGAATGTAGCGGTCGATGCTCCGGACGCAACCGTGACGCTCGCCGGTAGCTGTGCCGCCGTTGTGTTGCTGCTCGTCAGCGTTACCGTCGCTCCTCCGCTGGGCGCCGTCCCGCTGAGCGTTACGGTTCCGGTCGATGAACTTCCTCCGGTCACGCTCGTGGGATTCAATGTCACCGATGAAATGGACACGGATGAGCCATTCGTGATCGTGGCCGTGGTCTGTGCGCTGTTCCTTGACCCTTTGTCATCGGTAACGATCAGAGTCACGGAATATGTGCCGACGGCGCTGTAGGTATGTGGAGCAAAAGCCTGCGTGCTTGTGGTGCCGTCTCCAAAATCCCATTGATAGGCCGTGACTGCGCCATCCGGATCGGATGAGCCTCGGCCGTCGAATTGCACGCTCTGCGAGAGTGTTGCATTGTATGGGCCGCCGGGATCGGAAACTGGAGGCTGATCTCCGATGAATCGGGCCAGCAAATTTCGAGTCATCTGCTGCACAGCGGGGCTGGCTGGACCGCCGTTAAAGGCGTCCAGGCCCCAGCTGAAAAGAATCGACCCAGCTGCAAAAACGGTTGCACCGCTCGTCGCGGTGTAAACCGTCATATCCGAATATTCGGTTGTCCCCTGAAACTGATACGGTGAGTGCGACAACAGGATTGTTCCCGGCGGAGTATGAGTGTCAAGAGTATCGACCTCAACTCCCATCAGGCCGGGCAGGTGGGAACCATTCTGCAATCCCGTGGAGTTGAATACCCAATTCGAGGCATCAAAAACGACAATGTCTCCGGTGCTTACGACATTGCCGTACAGTACGCCGATAAAGGCATCTTCAGGAAGATTAACGGGATAGGCTCGCCAATTCGTGGTTACCAGATGATATTTGGAGGTATCTCCGTTTATATAGTCTGGATCTTCGGTTAAAGCGAAGTCCTTGTAGCCCACCAGGGTGCGATCAGTCGTGCCATTCGCCACGCTCGGTTCAAAACGCACCTGCCAATAGCAAGTATTGGCGGCAAGAATTGCAAGACCTACGCCCTGATCGCGGGCGGCCACGATGTTCGTGCGCATTTCCCAGGACCAGTATTCACCGTGGCCAATTACCAGATCCGCTTTCTTGGACTGCAGCAGGTTCGGATTTTCGTGAAAGTCCACATCCGTTGCGTAAGTTACGTCATATCCTTCGCGCTCAAAAAACCGCACCGCCGGGTACTCATAGCTGTGCAGAAATTGGCCGGCGCCGTTTGAATCCACGTAAGGACGATCGAAAGAAACTTTGCGTGCCTGAAAATCGCTGTTGTAGGCGTACAGAGATCTTCCGCCCCAGTTGTTGTATGCCTGATAGGTGTTCACACTGGTCTGAAACATGTAATCGGAAGGGCGGGCGTCATCGCGCACGACGAACACAATGTAGCTCTGCTTGCCACTCGATCCGCTGAGTTTTGCCAGATAGACTCCACTGGCCCAATCGCTGGGATCCGCCGTATCGTTCGGAATTTGGAGAACGTAGGGATTGGTCCAGTTGCACTCGATCAGGCCTGTAACCGAGTCGTTGCTGGGAGGCGGTTGAGCAATTCCCGTAAGCTGGACGGCAGAAGTCATCCTCCGCCCTCCCAATCCGCCGTACCAGCCGGTTCGAAATACTTCGATCGTATAAGTTGGATCAACTGTGTTTACGAAGAATTTAATCTGTCCGCCCCGGTTGACGCTGGTCAGCGACGCGTAGCCTTCTATTTCATGGTTCGACGCACCATTGGTGAGCTGCCAATCTGAGGTGCCTGGTTTTGCGTTTTCCACCTGGATCGGATTCTGTGCATGGACTTCGGGGATCAGGAAAGGTGAGAGCAGCAGTAGCCAGAGAACCGGAAGCCAGGCGTTTGGGCGCTTCATGTTGGTGGAAAGATGCCTTCTATGAGGCGTGAAGTGAAGCTATCAGGTGAGTTGGGGACCTTACCATCCCTGGTATGCTGTACTTTTTTGCGACTCCCTTTGCTCCTGTCCTCCGAAAGGATGTGTTCCCATACTGCCGTGAGCCTGCCCGGGCTCGGAGATGTACCGAAACGCAGTCGTGCAGTGCCAACTAGAAAATTCAAGAACCGGATAGTTTCGGGACACGTTTAACCGTGCGCGGCCGCGGAGAGTCGTCGAAGGATTTGAAGGTTAAGGAATCTAGTCGCGCCGACTGAATGCATACAGGATAAGTTCGACCCTGCTTGAAACCCCCAGCTTCTCGAAGATTCGATAAACGTAGTTCCGGATGGAATGTTCCTTCACTCTCAGTGTCTGGGCAATTTCGCGATTTTTCAGGCCGTCAGCGACCAGGCGGACCACTTCTTCCTCACGCCTGGTCAAAAGCGGCATGCCCTCGGAATTATTTATCTGGATTGGTCTCGTCTGGGTCAGGGCGTTGATCAGGTGTTCGAGATCTTCGGTGCTCGCCCAGATCTGGCCCCTGTGTACAACTCGAATGCATTTTGAGAGAGCTTTCAACGAGTGGTTGCGATAGAAAATCCCTCTAGCTCCGCCGCGGAAAGCGTTGACGACGCATTCCGGTTTCGAACTTTGCAGTAGCATGATGACCGGAGTAGTCCGGGACGTGTTCAGAGTCTGTAAAACTTTCACCCCAGCTTGCGGACCGTCCTGTAGTTCCTCGCTGATGAGAACCACGTCCGGTTTGTGGGCTGCCAGTCCGCCAATGATATTCTGCGAACTTCCGGTCATGGTCTCAACCGCGAAGCCTTTTCGACCGTGCCCGAACGCGTTTCTCAGGAGTTCACTCGTCATATTGTCAGCCGTTACGACGAGGACTGAAATGCGATCTAGGGGCCGTCGATATGAATGTGCCACCCGATTCCCTCCAACTCTCCAACAAAGCTGCAGCCGTAAACGCGGGATCCGCTTTTAATTCAGCAACTTTGGGCAAAGCAACTGCACATTCGAAAGGGGATAAAGTATCGGCTAACGATATGTCAAGAACCTGAGAGCACGGGCGCGGATCCCTGGTTCGTTTCGATTCGAAAATCGCGTTCGCTGGCAAACTAGCTTTCCCATCCATGCCTGTCAATACTCGATTACCAGTAAACTCATACAGATTTCGCAATTCTGACAAAATTCGACTGGGGGCTTCATAACAAGTATCCGAAGCCCAGTTCGTTGGGGGCCTTTTGTCCATCGGGCCCTGCCCCTAAATGAGGAGGTCCACTTGCCCCAAATTTAGGGAACGGGCAGTCCCCCTCGTACAGGACCGGTAACAGGGGCAGAAAAGCCCGCAGGATTTGTGACTTAAGGCCACTTGCTTGCAATCCGAGATTTTCTTAACCTACGGGCCCTGATGAGTGAATCGTCTGGAAAAAGCGAGGCCACTCAAATCGCACCAATATCGACACACGGGGCCGAACGAAGAAGATCCAAGCGCTATCGCATTAGTGCCACGGTGATTTTTCGCTGGAACGGCCCAAACGAAAAGCCGTTTCAAGGGCAGGGTTCGACGCGGGACATGAGTGTCGATGCTGTCTTTGTTTTGACGGCTACTTGTCCCCCTGAGAATGCGGTGGTGCATGTCGAAGTAATTCTTCCGCTTTCGGATGGGGCATCGAAGGCACGAATGAAAGCGGACATGACTGTTTTACGCGTCGATCACGAAATCGATGGCGTCAGCCGTAGTGGGTTTTCGGCCATGGGAAACGGATTCTTGCTAAGAACCTTTACGGAGCGGGCATCCAGAGTGGTTGCCGATCTGATCAGAGGATCGGCGACGAGATCCGCCGCCAACGAGGACGAGACGGAGTAAGGCATCGCCGCTGAAATCGGGAGACGTACGGTTTTCATGAGTCTACGGCGGTGAATTTCAATACCCTGCACTCGTGCTTGCGCATTAAAGAAATTCAAAAGAACCAACCGGCCCGCTTTAGATCAGAAGGCCAATCTAAGCGGCAATGGCGAAGCCTTGATCTCACGCAACACGGACGACATTACATGATCCCAGATCATTCAAACGCAACTCCTTTGACGCAGTGGTTTGCCGCGCACACAGCCTCATGCCACGAGAAGCGCGTCGCGCAACATCTTTCCACGCGAAATATCGACTTCCTGCTGCCCGTGCACCGAAAAGTGAATTATTGGAAAAATGGATTACGTGTGCCGATAGAGAGCCCCCTTTTTCCAGGGTATGTCTTTGTAAAAATGGAATACAAGGATCGGGTGCGGGTTCTCGAATTGCCAGGCGTGCGTTCTATTGTTGGGGCAGGGCGCCAGCCGAATTCCGCTGCCGTACGAAGACATCGAAAAGCTGCGCCAGGAATGTGCATGGCGAATGCTGAGCCGCATCCTTTTCTGAAATCTGGAGAAAGAGCGATCATCCGCGGCGGACCGTTCGAAGGAATGCGTGGCATTGTTGTTCGCCAGAGAAACCACACCCGGGTGGTTCTCACATTGGACCTGATCATGAAAAGCATTTCTGTCGAAATTCACAGTCAGAACCTGGAAGTCCTGGGCCGCGATCCGGTTTCCTATGGATATCTACCCGCTCGGGCGAGTGAGGAATGAGGAATCAGAAATGAACACTGGGATCTCAACGCTAAAAATTGTCATGCTCGGGCTGGCGATCTTCGTGGTGGCGCACACCGCTGTTGGACAGAAGAATCTGCAGGGGAAGAATGCAAACGAATACCTGAATGGGGTCCAACCTTCTACGACCGCTCCACCCGCGAACGATGGTGAGTCCGCTCCGGTCCTTCACAAGCGAAATTGGCGTTATACGATCAATCCCAGCGACACCCTGGAACTAACTTTCAGCCTGACTCCCGACTACAACCAAACGGTGACCGTACAACCGGACGGCTACATCGCGCTTCGCGACGTTGGCACGCTGCTCGTGGCCGGGCAGACGCTTCCGGAGCTTACCGAATCGATCAAAAATGCATACAGCAAGATACTTCGCGATCCGGTGATTTCAATCAATCCAAAAGATTTTGAGAAGCCTTACGTCACAGTTGGAGGGCAAGTCGGCAGGCCCGGAAAAATCGACTGGCGTGGAGACGTGACGGTGACTCAGGCGATTGCCCTGGCCGGCGGATTTACGGATGCTTCCAAGCATTCACAAGTGCTTCTCTTTCGGCGCGTCTCGGATGAATGGACCGAAGCCAAAATTATCAATGTGAAGAAAATGGTGAGCTCGCGCGACCTGCGGGAAGATCCCCGACTCCAACCCGGCGACATGCTGATCGTTCCCAAAAACGCGTTGTCAAAAATTAAACCCTTTCTGCCAACAGCCTCGGCAGGGATCTACGCCAATCCGCCGCTGTTTTAGGTCCGGAAAGGAAGAGCTGATATGGACGGTAAAGATTTTCAAACCGGCGCAAATGGGGCGGAACATTTTCCCACGCTTCGCGACATTGCTACGCCTCTGTTTCGCCATCGCCGGCTGCTTGTGAGCACGTTTTTGTTTCTTCTACTATTAGCGGTTCTCGGACTGATCCTGGTGCCGAAGGACTATGAAGCCACGATGAAAATCCTGGTCAAACGCGAACGGGTAGATACCGCGGTTTCCCCAGGGCGGGAAGCCGTGCTAGCCAACCCCGGCGATGTTACGGAAGAGGAGTTGAATTCCGAGGTGGAACTCCTAAAAAGCCGCGACCTTTTGGAGAAAGTGGTTCTGGCGTGTGATTTGCAAAATGCCAAATCGCATTCTCTACTCAGCCGTTTGTTCCCAGCCACTACGGCCGATGTTGAGGCCGGTCGGGAAGAGAACGAGAAAAAAATCTCACGCGCGGTGCAGACCCTTGCGAACAAATTGCAAGTAGAGCCTCTGAAAAAGACGGACTTGATCCAGGTGACGTATGACGCGTTGGACCCGCAACTCGCCGCTCGTGTTCTGACCGTGCTCGGAAATCTCTATCTGGAAAAAACAGTGGCAGTTCATCGCCCTCCGGGGGCATTTGAATTCTTTCAGAAACAATCGCAACACTACGAACAGGACCTCCATGCCGCGGAAGCGCAGCTTGCGGACTTTGATCATGACAAAGGGGTTGTAGATCCCCAGACAGAAAAACAGATCACCCTTCAAAAGCTGGCTGAATTTGAAGCGAACTTCAATGCAACTCGTGTTTCAATCGGAGAAGCAGAAAAGCGAACGCAGACGATTGAACAACAACTGACATCAACTCCACAGCAATCGTTGTCTCAGGTCCGTACGGCGGACAATCCCTACCTACTGCAGCAGCTGAAGACTACTCTGCTGGACCTGGAATTAAAGCGCACCGCGCTCCTTGAAAAGTTTGAACCCGACTATCGGCCGTTGCAGGAACTGCAAAAACAGATCGTGCAGACCATTGATACCATCACCAAAGCGGAGAAATCGCCAGACCGCGAAGAAACAACGGATCGAAATCCATCCTACGAATGGCTGCGCGCGGAACTCACCAAGTCGAATGCCGACTTGGCAACCCTGCATGCCCGAGCTTCGGGAACCTTGAGTGTGATACGCCAATACCGGTCCAATCTGGGGGAAATGGATCTTAACGGAGCCGCTCAGGAAAATCTGATCCGCGAGGTCAAGGAAACGGAAGGGAATTATTTGCTTTACGTTCAAAAGCGCGAAGAAGCGCGAATCGGCGATGCCCTGGACCGGCAAAGAATCTTGAATGTGGCAATTGCCGAGGCGGCGACGGTGCCCGCTTTCCCTGCCCATCCTCACTGGGCGATTACCCTGCTTCTGGGATTTTTGCTGGCATGCCTTATCAGCCCGGGAGTCGCTTTTGCCGTGGACTACCTGGATCCGTCTCTACGAACGCCGGATGAAGTTCGTGAAATTCTGCACATTCCGGTGCTGGCGGCGCTCCCGAAAGAAAGAGGGAGCAGCTATGTTTCTTGATTTTTACCAGCTGAAGGAACAGCCGTTTGGCGTGACCCCGGACCCTCGTTATCTCTATCTTGGCAGCAGCCATCGCGAAGCACTGGCCTCGCTATTCTACGGCATTGAATCCGATCGGGGATTTGTGGCTCTGATTGCTCAACCAGGGCTTGGCAAAACCACTCTGGCGTTTCAATTTCTTGAAAAACTACAACCGACCGCTCGCACCGTGTTCCTGTTCCAGACGCAATGCGACCCAAAGGAATTACTTCGCTATCTGCTGAATGGTCTGGGCGTCGACGCCGAAGGCATGCAACTGGTCTCCATGCACAACAGGCTGAATCAGATTCTCACTCGTGAGATGCTGGCAGGCCGCCGATTCATCCTGGCGATTGATGAGGCTCAAAATCTCAGCGCGGAGACGCTTGAGATGATCCGGCTGTTATCGAATTTTGAGACCTCCCGTGACAAAATGCTGCAAATTCTTCTGATTGGGCAGCCGCAACTCGCCGAAAAGCTGTCTGAGCCCAAACTCGAACAGTTGCAGCAGCGAATTTCAGTCTTTGCCCGATTGGATCCCTTTGGAATTGAAGACACATCTTCTTATATTGATCACCGCCTCAGGGTCGCGGGCTACAAAGGTGCCGCGTTGTTTTCGGATGGGGCGCTGCGCATGATCACCGAGCAATCGCATGGTATTCCGCGCAGGATCAACGCGCTATGCTTTAGCGCGCTTTCGCTTGGCTGCGCCATGAACCGTAAGCAAATTGACGTTGAAACGATGAAGGAGGTTGTTGAGGACCGGGATCTGCAAACGCTTCAAACGCCAAAAACGGCTACTCAACCGGCGGTGTCGCCCGTGACAAATCCAATCCAGCCTTTCTCTTATTCGGCAAAACCCAGGAGCCGCTTTTTGAAAGGATCGGTATTTGCACTTGCCACCCTGCTAACGCTCGTAGCGATTGTTCTCGGAACACTCTCTTTTCCCCGGCCAAATCGATCGAACCAGGAATGCGACCTCTTTTCCTTGGTCCCCCATTCGAGATGCGGCAGCATCCTTCCGGGATCTAGTCAAAGCGAAGTCCGCTGCAGTACCACCCTCCTTGACTCCGACCATTGAGGCCGCGGGACTTGACGAATCTCTTGCTGTACAACCTCAGCCTTTGAACGATGATCCCGGCGCCGATACGGTGATCGTGCAACGGGGAGATACTTTGCGCCAAATCATTCTGCGCACCATCGGGCAGTACGATAGCCATTCGATCCAACAGATCCGCCGGCTCAACCCGGAGATCGGCAACGTCGACCACCTTGAAGCCGGCCAGATCATCCGTTTGCCGCGAGTCCCTGGCGCCCGCCAATTTCACAACCTCCAGCACGGAGCGAAGTGCCACCGGAAAGAATTCAGAGCAGTTTCCACAATGAGTGAGACGAATGAGCAAGAACTTTGAACTGCTGCAGCGCGCCGGAAAGTTTGAATCTTTTAGCGCTCGCGCGGAGCCCGTTCGGCTCCCACAAAAAAAAGCGGACGAAGCTTCCTTCAGGAAGGCGCCGCAGATCGATGCCGAGATTACAAAACTTGTTCAACGGCTGTTCTCTCAAACTAGCGACATCGTTGGACCGAAGATGGTGTCATTTTCGGGAATCGCGCGGGATGACCGGAGTAGTTGGATTTGCGCACGATCCGCCGAGGGTCTGGCGGAGCAGTCCAACGGAACCGTGTGTGTTGTGGATGCCAACCTTCGCTCCCCGCAGCTGCACAATCATTTTGCGGTCGCCAATCATTTCGGACTGACAGAGGCCCTCAGCAGGAAAGGCCCAATCCGTGATTTTGCGATACCCATGGGGGGCGACAATCTCTGGCTGATTCCATCGGGCGCGGTTAGGCCGGGCAATCATCCCGCGATGGAGCACTACCGGGAGCGCTTCGATGAACTGCGCGAAACGTTTGACCACATTCTCGTTAGCGCGCCGGCGTTTTCCCGTGAAACGGATGCCACTTCTCTCGGACAATTAGCGGACGGCGTCGTGCTCATCGTGGAAGCAAATTGCAGCCGACGCGAAACGGTTCGGCGAGCGAAGGAACAGCTGGAATCGGCGCACGTACGCCTTCTCGGCGCAGTCCTGGACCAGCGGACTTTTCCAATTCCTGAAAAGCTGTATCGGAGACTTTAAAAAACGGGGCCTCCGAAGACATGGTTCCAGCGCGGCAAGCCCCCGCCTGGTTGCCTGCCGCATGCCTCTGAACACCTTTAAAAATCTTTGTAAAATGACCAATTTCCGCCGGCAAATTCTACTGAAGATGTTCATGCTCCTTGACCCGGGCCTGCTCACCATTTCTTATCTGGTGGCTGCTATCCGGGTTTGGCATCTCACTCAGTTCACATCATTCGCCGCTTTTTTCTCCATGCGGATCAAGTTATCGAACATCCTGGTTTTCCTGGGCCTCTTCTATTTTTGGCATACGATTTTCGTGGCATTCGATCTGTACGGGTCCAGGCGGCTCGGAGGACGAATCCAGGAAGCGGTGGTGGTCCTCAAAGCCACTTCTGGGGGGACGCTGGTTCTTGGTTTTGTCGCGGTGTTTTTCCAGGTGCGAATGATCACTCCCGCTTTCATATCGATCTTCTGGACTGTCGCCACATTATCCATCCTCCTTTCTCGCCTGGCTCTTCGGGAATTTCTCAGCTGGGCGCGAATGAACAGGCGCAACCTTCGTCATTTGCTGATTATCGGCACGAACTCCCGCGCTCTAGAGTTTGCCCGAGCCATCGAAGGCCGGCCTGAATTGGGTTACCAGCTGATTGGTTTCGCGGACGAGAAGTGGAATGGGAACCGGGAGTTTGGGACGAATGACAAATCCATCGTCAGCGATCTGGAACACTTCCCTGACTTTCTGCGGGAGCGCATCGTCGATGAAGTGGCAATTGCTCTTCCCATGAAGTCGTTATATTCGCAAGCCGCTGCCATAGTCGCCACGTGCCAGGAACACGGTGTGATCGTTCGCCTTCTTACCAATATCTTTGACTTCAAAAAAGGATGGACGAACGATAGCCAGGTCGATGGAATGGTCGTGTCAACTTTCACTCCCGCACATTTCGAAGGCTGGCCGATGCTCTGCAAGCGCCTGCTGGATATCTTTATTTCATCGATCATGCTGCTTTGTTTGACGCCGCTATTTCTGCTTGTTTCCCTCCTGATCAAGTTAGATTCAGCAGGGCCAGTTTTTTTTGCCCAAGATCGCGTGGGCCTGAACAAACGGCGCTTCCGAATTTATAAATTCCGCACCATGGTGACGGACGCAGAGCAGAAGCAATCCGAGTTGGAATCTCTGAACCAGGTCGATGGACCCGTCTTCAAAATCAGGAATGATCCAAGGATTACTTCACTCGGTAAATTTCTACGCAAAGCCAGCATCGACGAGTTGCCGCAACTTCTGAACGTTCTAGCCGGGGATATGAGCCTGGTGGGGCCGCGTCCGCTTCCGATCCGCGATTTTATGGGGTTCGATGAAGACCGGGTACGGCGCAGATTCAGCGTCCGTCCGGGAATCACGTGTCTGTGGCAGGTGATGGGAAGGAGTTCCATCTCGTTCAAGGAATGGATGGAGTTGGATTTGCACTACATCGATCACTGGTCTCTATGGCTGGATGTGAAGCTGCTCGCCAAAACGATTCCAGCCGTGTTGAAGGGCGCCGGAGCCGCATGAACGCCCCTCTCGGTATCAAGCCCACGCCACAGGGAGCTGAAAAATTGCTAACGCCCTTGGCAGACATCGAAGCGGCCGATCGTGAATCGCTCATTCGAAATCGAAGCTCATGGCGTGCGTGGCTGCCCTTCAAACCGGTTCTTTCCCCAGACATCGCACTACATCAGGGGATTATTTCATTGGCGGATCAAGCGGCGGCCAGCGCCACCAATTTCGTTACCGGTATCATCATCGCGCGGGCGTGTTCCAAGGAAGAACTCGGGTTGTACATGCTTGGCTTTAGTCTGATTCTGTTACTGACCGACTTTCAGACTTCTCTGATCACCACACCTTATATGGTGTATGCGCCGCGATTAAAAGGTCACGCCCATGCTTTATATACGGGCAGCACGCTAATACACCAACTGGCATTTTGCCTCATCACGATGATAGGTGTGATCTGCGGCGCGGTAGTGGTCTCTAAGGGATTCGGGCCGCGAGGATTAGGGCCGGTGCTGTGGGCCTTGGCTCTAGTGATCGCTTTGATCATGCTTCGGGAGCATGCGCGACGCGTAAGCTTTGCCCGCCTGGAACTGAGAACGGCGTTCCTCTTCGATATTTCCATCGCGGTTGGGCAGGTCGGCGGACTGTTGCTGCTCGCGCGTTTCGGCTGGCTCTCGGCGAGTCGCGCCTATTGGGTTATTGGACTTGTGTGCGGAATCGCGGTTCTGGGTTGGCTGTGGTCGGATCGAGGTTTCTACGACCCTCGGCTGAAACAATCTCTTGTAGACCTCAAAAAAAATTGGATTCTTGGAAAATGGGTGTTCGCAAGCGGGCTGGTCTGGGCCGTTAGCATGAATCTCTATCCGTGGATTCTGACGATATTTCATGGAGTTGCGTCAACCGGTGTTTGGGCAGCCTGTCTGGGAGTGGTATCGGTCGGAAATCCGGTGCTGATCGGAATTCAAAACCTTGTGGGTCCGAAGATCGCTCACGCTTATGCGGAAAAGGGTCCAACAGCATTAAGGGGATTGCTGCTGAAAATCGCTGTGATCACTGCGATTCCGATGATGCTGCTTTGTGCAGCGATGTTTATCTGGGGAGGCCGCTTGCTGATCCTGCTGTACGGACGCCAGTACGCGGGCAATGCGATGGTCGTCACGATTCTCGCGCTGAATCTCCTGGTGACGGCCGCTGCGTTCTGTCTTTCTCGCGCGCTCTTCGCCATCGATCGCGCCAATGTCGATTTTCTTGTTAACTTCGCCGCACTTCTGATGATGGTCACGTTCGGGCTTTGGCTGGTGCGGGCCGATGGGCCATTTGGTGCGGCGCTGGGATTGTTGGCGGCAAATTTTGTGTCTTCGGCGATACGCGCCGGGGCGTTCCTGAAGCTCACGCGTCGAACATTAATCCTCAAGGATACGGAATGGGCACTTTAACAGCCGCCGCACTTGAACCCACCGCGGTCAAAATGCCGTGGCGCTGGCCGCTCTTCCTGCTGACGATCTTTATCTTTGCGACGCCCCTGGTTCCTTCGCGCTCGGCGGTGGACCTGAGTCTTGATGAAGCGATGCAAGTCTCCGATAAGGGTAACGCGCAGCGTGAGATTGCCTTGTCAGCCCTCGGACTATTTGCCTTAGTGACATTCGTCAGCCGGAAACACTGGCGATTACAAGTGAACGGCCTACTAGGCTGGCTGACAATTTTCTATATCGCACTGGCCGTTGCCAGTCCGATCTGGGCGGAAGAATCACCGTTGACGATTCGTCGGGTTGGCGTTCTGGTTCTCCTTTTTCTCGGCGCTTCAGCCGCCGTTGTGCGGTTTTCACAGGTACAGACGATGACCCTCGCCGTTTATGCGAGTAGCCTGACGTTGTTGATATCTGTGGCGACGGAAATCGGGTCGGGTAACTTCCATCCTTTCGACACGGGCTGGCGTTTTTCCGGCATGCTGCATCCGGTTCCGCAGGGCTGGAACTGCGGTCTGCTGACGATTTCCGCGCTGGCGCTAGCCGGTCTTTTCCCGCGAAGGCGCGCCAGGTTGATTTTCCTTGCGGTCGTGGCCTTCGTGTTCCTGGCCTTGACGCGGAGTAGAATGCCGCTGATCAGCACGGTTCTGGCAGTTGGTTCACTTGGGCTTTTACTGTCGCCTAAAACTCGCAAGCTGACGGTTTGGGTTACCTACGCACTTCTCGTGTGCGCGAGTTTGATTTGGTTCACGCTGTTCCTTATGGAAGGAGACCTGGGTCGAACCGCCCGCACTTTCGCCGCCATGGGGCGGGAAGAAGAGGCGGCTTCCACGTTGGGAACGTTTACGGGCCGTCAGGAATTGTGGAGCGAAGAATTGAACTATGCACGAGAGCGACCCCTGCTTGGGTACGGCTACAATGCGTTTCTGAATGCAACGAACCTGAAGACAGTTACGAAGGCTGCCGGATGGGTGCCGGAGTCAGCTCATTCGGGTTATATCGGAACACTCCTCGGCCTGGGATACATTGGGGCGATCACTTTTATACTGGTTTTGTTACTGGCCCTAAAAAAGTCAATTCGACTCGCCTGGTGCAATCCGAGTGCAGCGTTCGCTGCGGCAATCATGGTTTGGATCTGCTGCAACCTGTTTCTTGAGAGCGCAATCATCACCGATCCCACGTTACCCACATTTATTTGTTTCGTAGTTCTTGCGTCGCTCGCGTTTTTTAAAGACTCAGCGGACGAATTCCGCGCAAAAGCTGAATTCTCGAACTGAGCCAGGGTTGCGAAAAAGCCCACGACCTGCTTCGTAGGTTAGACTCCGGGAAAATTAGGCCTTGATCGCCAATCACGACATTCTGTGCATTTTAGGAACCGCCTGGGATGATCACTGGGGAACCGCTCAGCAAATCATGTCGCGACTCGCCGAGTACAATCGGGTGCTGGTCCTGGAATTGCCGATCTCACCGCTTTCGCCGCTCACGCCATTGCATAAGGGAACGTGGGTCCGACAGCTGCGAAGGTGGCGCCAGACCGACCGCCCCGGCGAGATACCGAACCTGACCATCGTTTCGCCGCCTCCGGTTTTTCCTTTTCGCTATCACAAGTTAACAAATTACCTGACTCAGAAAATATTGCTGCACTCTCTTGATTCGGCCAACAAGAGACATGGTTACAAAGATCCATTGATAATTACTTTTCAGGCGGATAGTGGCGCGATGATTCAAAGCATCAACGCTCGCCCCAAAATTTATTTCTGCCTGGACGACTGGTCAGCCTCGGGGCGCTGGTGTCAGCCAGCCGGAAAAGTGCGGGAAAGGGAAATGGAACTTGTTCATGGGTGCGATCTGATTTTGGCTACATCGCGGCGACTGGAATCCCGCCTGGGAAAATCGGGGAAGCCGACCTTTCTGATTCCCAATGCAGCGGACTATGACCTGTTTAGCCAGTCACAACGAGTAGAGCCGTCGAAGGAAGTCAGCGGTCTGCAGCGGCCGGTCATCGGCTTCGTGGGAATGATCACTCCGCATAGTTTTGACGTGGAGCTGATGGTGTGGCTGGCCGAGCGCCATCCCGGCTGGAGCTTTGTAATCGTCGGCAAAAAGTTGGCCGCCGATCCCGACTTGCGCCGCTTGCAGCAATTGCCCAACGTTTTCTTTTTTGGTTTTCAACCAATGGAAATGCTTCCGAAATATCTTGCCGGAATGGATGTGTGCTTGATTCCCTTAAGGCAAACCGAATGGATCAAGAGCGCATTCTCGCTGAAGCTGTTTGAATACCTCGCCGCGGGAAAACCGGTGGTCGCCACCTGGACCGAGGAATTGCTGCCATATCGGGATCTGATTCATATGTCGCGATCCCACGTCGATTTTGAACAAGGCATTGTGAAATCGCTTGAGAAAAATACGGCGGAGCTGATTCGCCGCAGAACGGCATTGGCTCGACGGAACACTTGGGATGAGCGTGTCGAACAATGTTCGACGATCATTCAGCGGTTTCTGGACGGAACTCCAGAGTCCGGCGACAGGGCCGAAAACGGAAGGCGGCCGTCAATGACCACTCAGATGCCGGTCGACCAGGTTGAACCGACCGTCAGCAATGTCCAAAATCGCGAATTGTCAAATCCCATCAAATACGGGAATAGCGTCGCTCCCGGCCGCGGGGCGAATCGAATGCAGCTTCATTCGCCGAATACTTTCCAGCACGATCACGGATTCACTATGGCATTGGTGAGCGTTGTTGTCTGTACCTTCAACCGGGCAGAGATGCTTCAAAGCGCTCTGGTTAGTCTTTGCGGCCAGGAAATCCGCGGTATCAAGTTTGAAATTGTAGTCGTGGATGACGGATCGACGGATTCAACTGCCAGCGTAGTAAGCCGCCAGCAGGATGCGAGCGCCGTGGCCGTCCGGTATGTCAGGCAGGAGCATTCCGGAGTGGCCGTGGCGCGGAACCGCGGCGTAACGGAAGCGAAGGGAGACTGGATCGCATTTTTTGACGACGATCAGGTTGCGGAAAAGAATTGGCTGGCTCGGTTGACGGAGAAGGCGTTGCAAAAGCGTGCGGATTGCGTCGGCGGACCATGCCTATTGCGGTTGCCGGTAGGGTGTGACTCCAAACTGGATCCTACGATCCGGCGTCTTCTGGGCGAAGAGCCGCTGATGATGAAAGAGCGGAGTTCCGTCGACGCCGGTGTGAATCCGCTCAGGAGTCAACCCATTCCCGGAACGGGTAATGTGCTCGTAAAGCGCGCGCTGTTCGATGAGATTGGACTGTTTTCAGCACACCGAAGTTGTGGCGAGGATCGCGAGTTTTTTAAGAAAGCGATGAAAGCCGGCGCGCGTTTGGCTGTTGCGCCGGCCGCGATTGTATACCACATCGTTCCTTTGCGACGATTGACAGAAAACTATCTGCTGCAGACAGCCACGGACGGAGGAAAGTCGCAGGCGGAGATCGACGACTACCGGGAAGCACTCTGGCGCGCCGCACTCCGGTTGGGCCATCTTTTCATCGTGACGGTTCCAAGGCTTGCGTACGCGCTCCTGCTACGCAATCGGGCGAGCGCGTTAGGGCGGAAATGCTCTATTCGATTTTCCATGGAGTACATCGCGGTCGCGTTACGGCGAGGAAAACGCCAGGATATCTCCATCCCAAAAGTCTGTGGTTGAACGCCGGCGTCGCGATCACCGAAATGACCGCGCTAATCCGCTCTCTTTCATTCTTCTAAAAATCAATCGAGACATCCCGTGAAAATATTTCAGATCTACAACGAGCATCGTGATCGTTTTGGCGGCGAAGTTGTGGTGGTCGACACGACTATGCGGTTGCTCGAGAAGATGGGGCACGAGCCGCGGCTGCTGACGAAGTCCAGCCGGGTATTGGAAAAATCGCTCATCAAACGTGTGAATGCATTCTGGGGCGGTGTTTACAACGTCGGCGTCTATAAAGAGATGCGGGCGCTTCTGAAGGAGGACCGGCCCGACGTGGTCCACGTTCATAGCGTTTACCCGATGTTTTCCCCTTCCGTGCTGGTGGCCTTTCGCCGCGCTGGAATACCCATCGTTATGACCGTGCACAGTAATAATCTGACCTGTCCGACGTGGAACCATCTTTATAAGGGGCGTGTATGCGAGGATTGCGTAGGCGGCCACGAATATCGGTGCGTGCTGAAGAACTGCCGAAACAATATTCTGGAAAGTGCCGCCTATGCGCTGAGAAGCAGCGTGGCCAGGCGATTCCGATTGTTTCATGACAACCTGAGCCTGCTGATTGTTCAAACTCGGTTCTCGAAAGAAAAGCTAATGCACGCCGGATTTCGTCAGGACCAGATTGCGGTAGTTCCGAATCCATCCTCTGTGAAGGAAATAACCGCCAATCACCAGGACGGCAAGTATGTGGCGTTTGCCGGCCGTATCAGCCCCGAAAAAGGAGTCGACCTATTGCTTGACGCGGCATCGCGGATGCCCGATGTCCCATTTAAAGTTGCCGGAGACGGACCGATCCTCGCAGAAATGGTTGCGCGCGCTCCGCGGAATGTCGAATTTGTGGGGCGATTGGATTTCGAAAACCTTGTCCCGTTTTATCGAAAGGCCCGAATGCTGGTGGTTCCCAGCCTATGTTTCGAGCTGTTTGGCATGGTCGTGGTTGACGCGATGGCTTTGGGAATCCCCGTCATCGCGTCGCGGATCGGCGGGCTGCCGCACGTAGTGGATGAAGGCGTGACGGGAGCGCTATTCGAACCGGGAGACGCGGGAGATCTAGCGAACCGGATACGTTTCCTGTGGAGCAAACCCGAGCTCGGTAAACAAATGGGACAGGCCGGCCAACAAAAAGTGCTTCGCCAATACACCGAAGGCGCCTATTTCCACAATCTGATGGCCGTCTATCAAAAAGCGATCCAGTTATCCCGAAATCGTTCGGCGGCCACGCCACTCGTGCGCATCAGCGCCATGGCCTCGACTTCGAGCGAAACGGACGGTCGATGACAAAGCGTTTCATTTTTCATCCGTCGGCGAATCAGATGATCCAATGGCCTCGGCAACCTTTGTGAATCTTCTTCAAGCACAGAACTGCTTCATGGGGTCTCGTTCCCACGCCGCGGGTATCAATGTGTTCATTTCCAGCACTCGGAAATGCACCTCCATCGCGGCATTGTGGAAAGGAATCGGCATATGATGCTGTCCTGGCACCTGAGGCGCCTGGCCTGCATGCCAGCGGGTGAAGTTTTGTCGCGAGTAAAGACCGCGGCGCAATTGCCTCGCGATTGGATCGGCTTCCACACCGGCGGACCTCCGTCGGTTCCCGGGAAGATCGATGAAATTCCAACACCATTTCCTTTCCAGGCTGACGCATCGGGCGTGCGGGTCGATCGAGTGTCGATCTTTGATTTGGAATTCCCGGCGGGATTCCAATTTGAGTGGCACAGAGATTATCGCCATAACAAGCAGGCGGCCAAGAAATTCGGCCCCACACTCGACACTCGCGATCCCGATGCCGTTGGTGACATCAAGTACATCTGGGAGATCAATCGTCACCAACATCTCTCGGCGCTGGCGTACGCAATGGGTTGGGAACAGAGTGTGCCGTATATCGTGCGCTCGCTCGATGACTGGCTGCGGGAGAATCCGTATCTTTGCGGCGTCAATTGGACCAGCAGCATGGAGCTCGCGCTGCGTGTTATTTCGTGGTCGCTGCTATATCCGCGCATTGAACAAACGGTCGTGCAGGATTCCTCGCTCATGCAGCGGTGGCTGGGCTCGTTATACCTGCACCTGCGGCGAATTCAGCAGCGCCAGAGTGTCTATTCCTCGGCCAACAATCATCCGATTGGCGAACTCGTTGGCTTGTACGTTGGGGCCGTCTGTTTTCCGCTGTGGCCGGAATCCGCCGGATGGGCCGCGGAAGCGCGCCAGTCGTTGGAACGCGAGATCCAGGCCCAGGTCTCGGACGATGGAGTAAACCGCGAACAGGCGATGTCCTATCATCTGTTCACACTCGAACTTTTGCTTCTTGCGTACGCCGTTTCGAAGAATGTGGAAGAACCCTTTAGCCAGAAATATCACCAACGTTTGCGGGCCATGCTCCGCTTTGTGGATGCGGTAGCCACTCGTTCGGGCGATTTGCCGTGGTATGGCGATTCTGATGATGGCCGCGGATTTCTCTGTTCACAATCAGACAGCGCGCTCGCAGTCTGCACGCAGTTGGGCGCGCTGCTGTTTGACGGCTCTTCGCTTCTACGATCGCCAAAAGAACTCACGCCCGCCGTTCGAGCCCTGATTCCCACGTCCAACTTGACAGAATTCAACAAAAATCCGGGAAAGAGAGAATCAAAAAGCGAATTGTTTCGGGACAGCGGTCTCGCGGTTGTAGAGACTTTGGATGGCGCCATCAAGCTGGTAATGGATTTCGGTCCACTGGGCTACACGAGTCTGGCGGCCCACGGACATGCCGACGCTCTATCGATTTGGCTGGCGATAGAAGACGAGTATTTTATTGTGGACTGCGGAACCTACTCCTATCACTCGCATCCTGAATGGCGCAGTTTCTTTCGGGGAACCGCCGCGCACAATACCGCCCGCATCGACGGCAAAGATCAATCAGTGATGGGCGGACGATTTCTTTGGACTCGCAAGGCCAACACCCACCTGTTGGGTTTTCGAGAAACTGGCGAAGTCGTTCTGATCGAAGCTGCGCACGATGGCTACACGGGAATGAGCGATCCGGTTCTGCATCGGCGGTCGGTCAATTTCAATCGGCGCACCGGCACAATCGCGGTCCGCGACACGTTCGAATGCCACGACCGACATGCGTTTGAACTGTTCTTCCACCTGCATGAGGACACCACCATCCACCGAATCGAGAACGGCCTTGCAGAGACTCACTGGCGAGGGCGACGCATAATTTTGACGCCTCTAACGACGGATTGCGTTGGGACGTTGTGCGAGGAAGCGAACGCCCAATTCTCGGCTGGCGTTCTCGCTCGTTCGGCAGGAAGCAGCCCATTCCTTCATTGCGCATCAGCGGTCCGATCGACGGAACGGCGACGATTCAAACCAATATCCATATCGAGGCAATCGCATGAAAATCAGCATCGTTGGGCTTGGCTATGTGGGCACGGTCTCGGCCGCGTGCTTGGCGCGGAATGGCCATTCCATCTGCGGCGTGGACATCAATCCCGATAAGGTGCGGCTGATTAACGATGGCCGCTCGCCAATCATTGAGCCGGGATTGGAAGAAAGTTTGCGCTGCGCGCTCCGGCTTCTCCGATTGCGCGCAACTTGCGATGTGCGTGAGGCCCTGCGGGAGTCGGATTTGTGTTTTGTTTCGGTGGCAACGCCCAGCCGCCTCAATGGGCAAATCGATCCGGCGCACCTGATTCGAGCGTGCGAGCAAATCGCCAACGCTCTATACGAGCTGGACAAAAAACAGATCGTCGTTATCCGCAGCAGCATCTTGCCGGCCATTTTTGATCGCTGTGCGAATATCTTCGATTCGCTCGCTCCGGAATTAGTCCACCTGTGCGTCAATCCGGAGTTCTTGCGGGAGGGCAGCGCGATCCATGATTTCGAGGAACCGCCATTCACCATACTCGGCGCGGAGTGCGACGAGACTCTGAAAGTGCTGCGTTCTGTCTATTCGAACTTATCAGCTCCAATTTTCACGTTGAAACCAAAGGAAGCGTTGCTGTTGAAATATGCGAGCAATGCGTTTCACGCTCTGAAGATCGCCTTCGCCAACGAAATCGGCATGGTTTGCCAGCAGAGCGGTGTGGAGGCGGCGGCAGTCATGAATGTTTTCTGCAAAGATTCTCAACTCAACATATCGCAGCGCTACCTCATGCCCGGGTTTGCGTTCGGCGGTTCCTGCCTGCCGAAGGACGTGCGTGCGCTACTTTATGCTGGAAAGGAAAATGACCTTCATCTGCCGTTGATGAGCGCAATTCTGTCGAGCAACGAAACAGTTATTGATCGCGCTTTTCAAACCATTCGTGAGACGGAGGCCAGGCGTATCGGTCTGATCGGATTAAGCTTCAAACCGAATACCGACGACTTGCGCGAGAGCCCTTTTGTGGAGTTAGCCGAGCGATTGCTCGGCAAGGGTTGCGAACTGAGCATTTACGATCCCAACGTGCTGGTGACAAAACTGATGGGCACGAACAAGGAATACATTGGCCGGGTGATTCCGCATCTTTCACGACTTCTGGTTACTTCTCTGGAAGACCTCGCTGACGCGGAACTGCTCCTGGTGGGACACCATTTCGATGGCTTGGACGCCTTGCTCAAGAATACCAGCGCTCAAGTCATCGATTTGTCCTCCGCGGGTTTCGCCCTGCATTCCAAACAAAAAGTTATGGTGGCGGCGGGTCATGCCCATTAAAACAAAAAACATTCTAATTATCGTGCAAAACCTGCCGGTGCCGTTCGACCGCCGTGTTTGGCAGGAAGCCACAAGCCTGAGGCGCGCCGGCTTTGGAGTCGCAGTGATCTGCCCTAAAAAAAAGATGTACACAGCGGGCTACGAACGGCAGGACGGAGTGGACATCTATCGCTACCCGTTAATTTTTGAAGCTGATAAGGGCGTGACGGGCTACTTCATTGAGTTCGTGTACTGTTGGATGGCAACGCTTTTGCTGGCACTAAAGGCTTATGCCCATCGGCCGTTCCATGCCATTCACGCGTGTAATCCGCCGGACACCTATTTCGCTCTCGCGCTGCTGTTTCGGCTAATCGGTGTGAAGTTCGTTTTTGATCACCACGATCTGTGCCCGGAAATGTATGTCGCAAAAGGGCGTCCGCGTGGGGGGCTCCTGTACCGCGCCCTGATCCTGCTGGAGAAAATGACGTTGAAGTCGGCGGATGCAGTGATCGCCGTGAACGAATCGCACAGAGCAATCGCGCTGCGTCGTGGCGCGATTCCGGAAGCGGCGATTACGATCGTGAGAAGCGGGCCTCCGTTGGTTTGGGCAAATATTTGCAGCTCGCGCGCGCAACTGAAAGCGGGATATCGCTACATGGTCGTGTACCTGGGCGAGATGTGCGAGCAGGACGGCGTCGACCATCTGCTCCGGGCGATTCAACATTACCGGGCAACAAACGCCGCCGATACGCTGTTCGCGTTCGTCGGTGGCGGCCCGGATCAGCCGCGAATGAAGCGCATGGCCGAAGAGATGGACCTCGGAGCGGCGGTTCATTTCACTGGCCGGATTTCGGACGAAGAATTGTGGGCCTATCTTTCAACAGCCGATGTCTGCGCGGACCCCGATCCTCTCACTGAGTGGAGCAACCTCTCCACGATGAACAAAATCATCGAGTACATGGCGTTCGGCCGGCCCATCGTGGCGTTCGATCTGGTGGAGCATCGCCGCTCCGCCGAATCGGCGGCCGTCTATGTAAAGGGAAATAATGACGCAGCCCTGGGGGATGCCATTCGGGAGTTGCTGCTTGATGAGGACCGTCGAGTGAGCATGTCGCAGTTCGCGCGGGCACGCTTTCGGAAGGTCCTGGCATGGGAGAACTCCGAGCGGCAGTTAATTTCTGTATACCAGCGGCTGCTCCACGGGTGCACTACCGCTGATACGCACGCTCCCGTTCTCGCGAATCTCCAATCGAATTCCCCCGGAACGTCTGGCATCAAGGATCGAGTCAGCACGACCGCTTCATAGGCAACGGTCATCGTTCGGAGTTCCCAAACAAGTCGAAAACACGGAGTGACAACACCCCCATGTGCGGAATAGCGGGAATCATGAACGGCGGAAATGCGCAACTGCTTGCTTGCATGAACACAGCGATCGCCCATCGCGGGCCCGACGATGAAGGGGTGGAATGGTTTGCGAACTCCTCGTCAGGTTTGGCGCACCGCCGCCTGTCGATCATTGATCTTTCTCCCGCGGGCCATCAACCGATGTGCAATCAAGCGGGCCACTTATGGATCACATTTAACGGCGAGATCTATAACTACGCGGAAATTCGTGAAGAACTGGAGAGCGCCGGCGTACGTTTCCGATCGCATAGCGACACGGAAACCTTGCTCTACTCTTATGAACGCTGGGGCGAAGAGTGCTTGAACAAGCTCAACGGCATGTTTGCCTTTGCAGTTTATGACGAGCGGCGGCAAAAATTGTTTGCAGCGCGCGACCGCTTGGGAATTAAGCCACTTTATTATCACTACAAAAATGGCTGTCTCGTCTTCGCATCCGAAATCAAAGCGATTCTGAGTTCTACGCTGGTGCCTAAGCGACCCGATCTGTGCGCGCTGCACACCCCTGCGCGCTTCCAGGTTTCGCCATTGACGGGATTCCAGGACATCCTGAAACTGCCTCCGGGACACTGCCTGTCACTTCAGGACGGCCGCCTTTCGGTGCGCCAATATTGGAGCCTGCATCCCACCGAGGTGCCCGGTAGCGATCCCGAGTTGATCGAAAAGCTCGATGGGCTTCTTTCCGATTCGGTTCGCCTGCAAATGAGGGCCGATGTTCCCGTCGGAGTGTTCCTAAGCGGAGGACTGGATTCCTCGATCGTCAGCGCGTTGGTGCGGGTCAACACGCGGCAAGATGTGCATTCCTTCACGACGAAATTCGCAACCGCGGATCAGAAATTCGAACGCATGACGCCGGATGAGATCTACGCCCGGCAAGTCGCGAAGCAGTTTGAATTCAAATATCACGAATTCGAGATTGAACCCAAGATCGATGACCTGCTGCCCCAAATGGTGTGGCATTTGGACGAACCGGTCTCCGAGCCGGCGGCGATAAACACTTACTTGATTTCGCGGGCCGCGCGCGACCTGGGAATTGTTGTGTTGTTGAACGGCATGGGCGGCGACGAAGTTTTCGGCGGATACCGCAAGCAGTTGGCATGTTTGATGGCCGACAGTTATCAGGCGATCGTGCCGGACGCGGTCCGGCGAATGGTGCAGCGCGCAGCCGAACTGCTTCCCGTGGCCACATCCAGGCGCGGCTTGAAACAGGTCAGATGGGCCAAACGTTTTCTGTCTTTTGCATCGGCGCCACGCACCGATCGCGTGTTGATGGCCGATCTTTCCCTGACGCCGGACCAATTTCAAAAAATGTTTGGCAATCGAATGTCGTACTACGACACGCATTTCTTCAAGTCACAGTCGGGCCGCTTCACTCCAAACGGACTGTCCTACCTGACGCAGATGTGCCTGAACGATACCCTGATCTTTTTGCCGGAACACAACCTGACTTTCTCCGACAAGGCATCCATGGCCGCGGGTATCGAGAGCCGCCCGCCTTTAATCGATCACCGAATCGTCGAATTCATGTTCTCAGTGGCCCCGCGAGAGCGCATTCATGGAACTACACAAAAGCATCTGCTGAAGAAAGTGGCCCGCAAGTACTTGCCGGACAATGTCATCTACCGTCCGAAGTCGCCGTTCAATTCGCCGTTGCGTTCCTGGGTTCGCGGACCGCTGTCAACGATGGTCGCCGACTTGCTTTCCGAGGATTCGCTGCGCAAACGCGGCTTGTACGATCCGGCATACGTCGCCGGACTGATCGCTCGTGACAAGCAGGGAATCGAGGACAACGCTTATTTGATCTGGACGCTCCTGACCAATGAGATCTGGTTCCGAACGTTTTTTCAAAATTGATCGAAACAGGTGATGGGGACCGTTCAGATTGCCGAGTTCGGAAGAGAGTCACGAGCCTAAGAAAACGACGAATCGCAGGGCATTTCGATTCGCGGGGACCCGGAACGCAACGTTGTACAGCTGGACCTCGGCCGTTCTCCCGGCCAGTGGTCCTTAATCAGGAAGGGGAGTAACATCGGCACGTATCCAAGTACTCTGTATTCAAGACGTCGCGTTCCAATATGTGTGCCCGGTCGAACAGCATGGCGAAATACGCACTGGCGGTGGTTATCTTATTGTTTTTGCTGACGTCTCCCGCGCTGGCAACCTCATATTATCTCGCCACGGCGGCCGCAGGGGGCAGTGATTCCAACCAAGGAACGTCCCCAAGCACTCCCTGGCTCACGGCCTACCACGCGTTGAATTGTGGAGACGTAATTGTCGCCGCGCCCAGCCCGGCTTACGTGGCGGCCAATTTCGCAAATGGAAAATGGGGCACCGTTGCCTGCCCGGGTGGAAATAATGTGGCGTGGCTAAAGTGCGCCACTTTCGATGGCTGCAAAATCAGCGTGACTACGATCAGTCCTTATGCCAACGGCATGCTCGTGGACCAAAGTTATTGGGGCGTTCAGGGATGGGAGATAACGACCTCTTCACGTTCGGGAGTCTGTTTCATGGCGTATCCCTATTCTGGAACCAGCACAATTCACCATATCATTTTTGCCAATGACATTTGCAACGGCGCCGGACAGGGCGGTTTCGGTTCCGCTGAAAATGGATCGCGGGGAGTGGATTATTTCGCGGTTGTCGGAAACATTGCTTACAACTCGGTAAGCGGTTCCAACAACTGCACCAGCGGTATTAATGCCTATGAGCCAGTCGCATCCGATACGCTGCCTGGAACGCATTATTATTTCGCAGGCAATTTTGCGTGGAACAACGTGGAGGGCCCATGCAATGGAGGTGCCACGACCGACGGGCAAGGATTATTTTTTGACACCTTTGATGGAAACCAGACCGGCATGGCGCCCTACACGCAGCAAGCTGTGATTGACAATAATATTGCAGTTTTTAATGGCGGGCGCGGCATTCAGGCGTATGAAAACCAAGCCGGCTCGGCCCACGCGGCAATTTATGTTCGACACAATACGGTCTACGGAAACAACACCGATACCCATCAGGAGAATCTGGGTTCGTGTGGAGAAATCGCGTTGGACAAAAGCCTGGCTTCGCAGGTGTTTCTTAACATTGCGGTAGCTACCTCAGTTACGGGCTGTGCCGGCAATTCGATTTACGCCTACTACGTAAACAAGGGAGACGTGACGGATCTCGTTTACTCCTCTTATGGGTATAGCGCCCCGGGCAATAATTTTGGGTCGACTGGCAGCATCGGGTTCTCCTTTGGTGCCGACAACAACTTCGGAACCAGTCCCAATTTTGCGAATCCAGTGAATCCGGGTGTTCCAAACTGCACAAGCGCCTCAAGCGTTGCAAACTGTATGTCCACCGTAGTTGCCAATTTCGCGCCAACAAACATTTCCGCCTCAGCGTATGGCTATCAGAAACCAATTCCCACACAGACATTTGATCCGCTTTTCCCGCTGTGGTTGTGCAATGTGAGCCTTCCGGCCGGCTTGGTAACCATGGGATGCCTTGCAAAATCGTCGCTGCCCATGACTCCAACAATAAATGGTGTCAAAGTTCAATGAATAGCAGACTTGCTAAGCGAAACGACGGCCGTCTGAAAGGTGAATGTCTCGAACAAGCCCATCCCGCTTGATCTGAGCGCCGAGGAAGATCTCGTGCCCGCTTCATCCTAAAAAACTCTCACGTTCCTTGTCGAACGGTCTTTCCCGCCAGCCAGTGATCCGTCCGACTGCCAAGCCTTGAAGAGGGGGGTTCATTGCCTAAGGGTATTTCACAACTGTCTCGCGACGGAAGTATCCGCGCTCACAGAGTCGCGGTCTCACCGGCAACAAGCGATCGGGAGCAAGGGCTTTTTCCGCACGAGTGGAACCAAACGAGGGCGGAGTTCCCCGAACCTGTGCGTGCATCAGCTATTTGAGCAGCAAGTGGTCCGCACGCCGGACGCCTTGTGTGTTGCATTCAAGAAACAACGGCTGACATACCGAGAACTCAATGAGCGCGCCAATCAAGTCGCGCATTACCTGCGCAAGCGAGGAGTTGGTCCGGAGATTCTGGTGGGCATTTGTCTGGAGCGCTCATTGGAACTGGTGATCGCTCTGCTCGCCGTTTGGAAAGCTGGCGGGGCCTACGTACCCCTTGATCCTCAATATCCGCGCGAGCGCCTTACCTTCATCGCCAGGGACGCGCGGGTCAAAGTTTTATTGACTGGAGAAACTTTCCGGAAGCTGGTCGGGAGCGCTCACCATGCGGAAATCTGCTTGGATTCCGGACGCACAACAATCTACAAAGAAAGTACCAGCAATCCTCAAGCTGGAACGCTGCCGTCGAACCTGGCTTATGTAATGTACACGTCGGGATCGACGGGCAAACCAAAGGGAGCGATGATTGAGCACCGCGGCCTGGTGAACTATCTGTGCTGGGCCATCAAAGCCTATGCGACTGAGGGCCCAGGCTCCGTTCCCCTTCACACTTCAATTGCTTTTGACTCTACGGTCGCGAGCTTGTTCCCGCCGTTGCTGGCCGGAGGGCAGATCGAGATACTACCGGAAGAAGCCGGTGCGCAAAGTCTGCTGGCGGCCCTTCGCAAGGCCAAAAATCGAAGCAAAGTTGTTGTCACTCCGGCTCACCTCGAACTCCTGAACTTACAGCTTGATCCCGCTGAAATGGCCGGCATGACCAAAGTTCTTGTAGTGGCTGGGGAAGCGCTGCGGGCCGACACCCTTTCCAAGTGGCGTGAACACGCTCCGGAGACACTCTTATTTAACGAGTACGGTCCAACGGAAGGGACGGTCGGTTGTTGCGCGTATGCGGTGCAAGCAAACGACTCACAACATGGTCCCGTGCCTATCGGCAGCCCGATCGCAAACGCGCAACTCTATGTCCTTGACCATCTTCTGCAGCCAGTGCCGCGCGGTTCGGTTGGCGAGCTGTATATCGGCGGCGCCGGCGTGGCGCGTGGGTATCTGCACCGGCCAGAATTGACGCGCGACAAATTTTTGGACGATCCATTTTCCGGTCGAAGCGGAGGCCGTCTATACAAAACCGGAGACATGGTTCGCTATCGGAAAGATGGAACGCTGGAATTTTGTGGCCGCATTGACGATCAGGTGAAGATTCGCGGCCATCGTATCGAACTGGGCGAAATCGAATCGACTGTAGCGAGCTATCCGGGAATCCGTTCCTGCATTGTGCTGGCGCATGACGATGCTCCGGGAAACAAACAGCTCGTCAGCTATATCGTCGCAAACGAGAGCGCATCCATAGAGGGCGAACAGCTGCGGCAGTTTCTGAGGCAAATGCTGCCGGACCATATGATACCGGCCCATTTCGTTTTTCTCGATTCTTTCCCGCTCTCGCCCAACGGCAAAATCGACCGCCAATCTCTACGGGTTCCCACTTCGAAACAGAGATTCAGCTCCCGTGAATTTGTAGCTCCGCAAACGGAAACGGAGAAGAAACTCGCAGTCATATTCACGGAACAACTTGCCGTCGATCGGATTGGGATCCACGATGATTTTTTCGAATTGGGCGGAAATTCCTTATCGGCAATCAAAGTTCTCTCAAGAATTGAAAAGGAATTCGGAAAGCTCTTAGGCATGACGTCATTATTTCCAAGCGCTACGATTGCCGAGTTGGCTAAAGCACTCGCGGCCATTGAGGAACCCGGCGGGCAATTGACATATGCAGTCGCGGTCCAACCCACGGGAAAGAATCCTGCGCTTTGGCTGGCGACGGGGAATATCTCGATTCGTCCATTGCTGCTTCAGCTCGGAAATGATCAGCCATTCTATAGCATGGGTTTGCGCCCCGGTTGCATTGACGTTCGGAGCAACTCGGTTCAATTGGAGAATCTGGTCGGGCAAATGGTGTCCGAGATTCGCGAGAAACAGCCGGCGGGGCCTTACTACCTGGGAGGGTTTTGTCGGCATGGCGTTTTTGCATATGAAGTCGCCAGGCAGTTGATGACTCAGGGCCACGAAGTCGGGCTGCTTGTTCTGTTCGAGCCGTTCAAGCCCGGTCAGAATGCGAGGTCTCGAATCGTCAATGAATGGAGGCGTTTGACCTTTCGCACGCGTTTTCGATTCCGCGAGTTGCGTCGGCTAGGGATCCGTGAGGTTACGCTACGCGCGCAGCCGATGGCAAGGTTTCAAGATGATTTTGGGCGAGACAGTGTGGCGAAATTGTGCGCGGTTCAACGTTCGCAAGAGCCCGTCTCATTTGGCCAACTTGGAGCAGGTGCTTTTCGTCGCAACCAGTTCTTACAAACCGAAACCGCTTGCGTGCCCCACGGTGATATTTCGTTGCAGAGACTGGCCGATGCTGTCTGCGGGAGATCCATATTTCGGTTGGCGTGAACTGCTAACGGGATGGTCCGAAACCCATGACATTCCTGGGGATCATGTGGGGATGTTCCACGAGCCGAATGTTGGGGTGCTTGCCGAGAAGTTGCGGGCTTGCCTTCACACTGTCAGGCAAATGCGGAAGTTGCTCGTGTGACTCCGTCGTCACTGTGAGACCAGATTTTGACGTCGATTGTCCGACCGTTCCTTCGACAATCGGCGCCAGCCGCAACCCCAGTCGCCAGACTCTCAACCTGCTTATTATCCGCTAAATCCAAATTCCGTTTGTTGCCGGTCATTTTTTTGCCGGTCCTCCACCAAGAAATCCTCTCCAATCACCTCACGATCAGCGGTTCCTTCCTTTTTATTTTTCTCCCATTGTAATTCGCCACGATATTCGTGCGCGTAGACATCGCGCAGTTCTCTACGGAACAGTAGCGGAAACCTCATTGGATACGAGGCTTTCGATGTTGTTGGAGTCCACCGCGGTCACCACATAGAAATACGTGTTTCCAGGCTGAACTGTGGAATCGGTGTAGCTGGTTTGTGGGTTGAGCGTGGAATTTAGCCTCGTGTAGGGACCGCCTGAAATGCCGCTTGAGTAGGCGTTGTATCCGGCGACCGCGGTTTCGACGTCGTTCCAGGTAAAAGTGACGGAATGTCCGGCCGGGGCGACGCCTGTGCCGGACAGAGAGAGCACGTTCGGCGAAGCATTACTAAATATGGTAGCGCTTCCACTGGCGCTCCCGAGCGCGAAGGGGGTAAAAGTCGCATCGAAAGTTGCCGTCTGTCCGGGAGCCAATATCAACCCGGTCGCGATACCGCTTACGTTAAAGCCCGCCCCAGCGATGTCCAGGTTTGAAATCGTGACTTCCGAACCCCCCGTGTTGGTGAGCGTCACGTTCTGACTGCTGCTGTTGGATAGGCTCACGTTTCCAAAATTCAGAGCGTTAGAACTGACGCTAACCGTTGGGGTCGCCGCACTGGTTATCAAGGTGGCTGCGTTACTGGCGATCGTGCCAGCAGGGTTGCTCACCAAAGCTTTAAACTGGCTGCCATTATCGGAGGCCGCAGTCGGGGGTGTGGTGTACGTCGGCGAAGTTGCACCAGTGATCGTATTTCCATTCTTTTGCCATTGATAATTGAGCACAGGAGCACCCGAAGCGGCCACTGAAAATGTGGCCGCCTGGCCGGCGGTAACGGTCTCATTCGACGGTTGCCTGGTGATAGTAGGCACACCGGATGATGAAGCAGAACCCGAATTGTTTGCTTTTGTGGGCCCCACGCATCCTGACATGAATAGAGCCATCATGACGATCACCAGTAGGCATCTAAGGGCATTTTGGTTGCGGGGAGCCGACATCAGACAAACGTCTCCGAAGGATCTAGAAGATTGGGTATAAATCGTTCAATCTTTGGATTCTAGGCTCTGGTCACGAGTAATGACTACTGGTCGGTGGAATAGACGGAGTACAGCTGTTCAGAGCTGTCCGAAAGACCATGGAGCTTCATCTTGATTTCCAGGAGAGCGGCGCCGTTACGCAATCGTGAGTGGAACGTCGAACGATTGATCGTTGTCGACACCGGTTAGGGCAAATCTATGTTCCCGAACGTATATCTCAAACTGCGGCAGCTGCAAAATGGTCCCGAACAAGCGCCGTAAATATCGAACGCCAGATCATCCAAATTATTCCAGCGGTTCTACCTTGGCGATTTTGGCTTGATGATTCTCTCCCACCCAGAACGCCGGCTTCGCGCCGGAGTTATCCACTTCCACTCTCCTGACATTCACGCCCAATCGCGGGAGCAAATATTGACGGAACTCGCCTGATTTAGGGTCCAGCCGGAGAATCACCTCACTGGTCATCGTGCCCGTCCAGGCGTAGCCGTCCTTATCCAGGACCACGTCATACGCTCCATACCAAGGAAGTGGCGGGTTCCACTCTCGAAACTGCCCGGTTGCCGGATCAAACATGGCAATTTTTTTTCCGTAGTATTCTCCGATCCACACCCGGCCCTGCGAATCCATGTGCATGCGGCGAGGGCCGGCATCCTTGGTCGGAATAGGGAAGGTGCTCACTTTTTGTGTGGCAGCGTCAATGCGGAAAAGATCTCCGCCCTCAATGTCCGCCTCATACAAATTCCCCTTCGCGTCGGCCGTGATGCCGTAAATGTGATGCTTCGGGCCGGAATAATTCTTGTCCATCAATTCGGGCGGGAATTGGTCAACTGGCGAAATTTCACCGGTAGTTGGGTCGATTCGGTAGTCTTCGCGTCCGGCGGTGTCTTTCACCCAAACTTTTCCGTCACCACCGACGGTCACGAAATCCGCTTTCACACCTTCGGGAAGATCGTAATTCGTGAACTTCTCGGCCTTGCGATCAAACTTGGCGACGCCATTCCAATCGTGCCGTCCCACCCAGAAGTTGCCCTCCGCATCCCACTCCACGCACTGAAATGCCGATGGAAATCCGGGTTTCGTGACCGGATCCTTCCACTCTTTTACCTCTCCGGTCCTGGTATTCAGCCTTCCGACGATTCCGTCCATGAAATCCTGGTACCAAATCATGCCGTCCTTGTCCGGCGCCACATCGTGGGGCTCGGCATCCGGTCGCGGCAGATCGTATTCGGTGATGATGACCTTGGTATCCGCGCCTTTCGGTCGCGGAAGAGTTTTTAATTCGAAATCGTGTGTGGGATGAGAACTCAAATTAATGGTACTCAAAAACTTTGCGAACTCCTCATTGCCGAACGGAGCGCCGCCGTGATCCGGGGATTTTACGGGTTTGTTGATCGAACTGACCTGGTCCCATCCGCGCATGCGCGCGAATGTCGTCATCCAGCCCGCGGCGTCGTAATCGCTCGCGAAAATCGGCCCCAGGGTATGACAGTGCGAGCAGGTGCTGAATAGATGTTCTTTCTGTTCCTGCGGGCCGGGTGCGCTCATCAGCCACTCGATATCGCTCATCTGGGAGGCGAGATCTTTTGTCTTAACCAGTGTGATGTTGGCTTGCGCTGTTTCTTTGCCCAATGTGACCGTCATTGCAGGCTGGGCGGGATCGTAGCCAATGGCCCGAATCGCAATTTGATATTGCCCGGGCGCCAATCTTCCCGCAGGGAAGCTGTATCTTCCACGGCTATCGCTGACGACCGTCACGGTGATCGTTCCAGTTACGCTCTTGGCGCTGACCAGCACGCCTTCCATCGGGCCTTCGGCTACGGACGTTACCACCCCGGTTAAACCCACCGCCTCACCTGCTTGCAATCGCCGATTGTCGGCCATCAGGATCAAAATCAGCAATCCGAACAGCACTGGTAAATGACGTCTCATGTCCCCTGGTCTCGCTGCGGATTAGATTTGGGAGGCTGCCGCAGCCTTACAGCCACCTGTTTTCATGATCTGGATTCGTGTCAGTTTAACCCATTCTTCGGGACACTCTAAAATGGTTTGTTCAGTCGCCGAAAGGTGCCGGCGCTTCCTTGAGCATTGACAGTCCCACGGCCCACACTTAGCATTCTAATGTGGTTGACCTGGCGACTCATTCCATTCCGGATCGCATCGCCAAAGCTACCTATCTCATCCAGGGAGTGAAATCATGAATCGAGCTCGGGTCGGAATAGCTCTACCTCTAGTTTTGTTGTTTGCGCTGTCGTTCCCAGTTGCGGGACCGCGAGCGCAGTCCAATGCATCCGATGCCGATTCCGCTGCTATCCGGCAGGTCATTGACGAATTCGTTGGGGCTTTTAACCGGCACGACGCCCACGGTTGGGCCGCGCCCTTCTCGGAAGATGGTGACTTCACTAACGTCGGCGGGCTCACCAAGCATGGTCGAGCTGCGGTGGAAGAGCGTTTTACAGAGCTATTCGCGGGTCCGCTAAAAAACGCCCACCGAACGGTCACCGTGAGGCACATTCGCTTCGCCAAACCGGATGTCGCGTTCGCGGACGCCGAGTGGGCCTTGGAAGGTTCGCTGGCCGCGAACGGTTCAGTGAATCCCGTACGCAAGGGAATCTTTACCTGGGTGTTGGTGAAACAGGGTGGAAAATGGATGTTCGCTGATTTTCATGAGTCTGAATTCGTAACCATGAAGTAGGCAGATGGCGGCGCATCATGCCACTGGGCTCGATAAGAAGAACTAAAAAATGAGAAGCAAAGAGATTTCCCGCAGAGATTTTGTCAAAAGCGCCACTGGGCTGGTCGTCGGATTTTCTCTTTTTGGTCCGCGCCTGCATTCCGCGAGTCTGGGCGAGCAATCCGGCTTCAACGGCAGCCCCCAACCCACCGCGCTCGACTCGTGGCTGGTGGTCGGCGCTGATGGAATTATCACGGTTTTCACCAGCAAGGTAGACCTGGGAACCGGGGTACATACGGCGTTGTCACAGGTGATGGCGGAAGAGCTCGACGTCTCCTTTGGGCGGATCCACATGATCACCGGTGATACCGCGCAAACCATTGATCAATCGCAGACTTCTGGAAGCCGGACGCTGCACAAGGCAGGCCCTCAATTGCGGCAGGCGGCGGCCGCGGGACGGCACGAGCTCCTGAAACTTGCATCCACCCGCCTCGATGTCCCGATGGAAAAGCTAACTGTCAATGACGGTGTCGTGAGCGTGATTGACAATCCTTCCGCGAACGTTTCGTACTGGAAATTACTTGGCGGCAAACGCTTCGATATCACCATCACGGCGACCGGAACAGCCGCGGAGATGAAGGTTGCGCCGGAGATAACGCCTAAAAATCCGAAAGATTATAAAATTGTGGGCAGGTCGATTCCGCGCATCGATCTTCCGGCAAAATTTACGGGTGAATTCACCTACTCGCAGGATGTCCGAATTCCGGGCATGCTTCACGGCCGGGCCATTCGGCCGGAACACTCGATTGCCCGGCTAGTCAGCGTGGATGAGAATTCCATCAAGGATATCCCGGGAATCGTCAAAGTTGTAAAGGAAGACCACTTTGTGGGCGTCGTGGCCACCACGGAATGGAGCGCGATCCGCGCCGCGCGAGTGTTGAAAGTTGTTTGGTCTGGGTCCGCGCCGAAGCTTCCGGCCACTCGCGATGATCTGTACTCCTATCTGAAGGATACGAAACCGTTCAAGGAACAGACCGTTGCCGATCGAGGAGACTTCGATGCGGCGCTGTCCCGTTCCAGCCGCGTCTTTGACGCTACGTATCGTTGGCCATTCCACATGCATGGAATGATCGGCCCCTCCTGCGCGGTCGCTGACGTGCGCGACGGCAAGGCCACGGTGTGGGCCGGATCGCAAGGCACACACAGAACTCGCAAAGCGGTTGCCGATCTTTTGCGCGTTCCGGAAAACAATGTCCGCATCGTGTACGCGGAGGGATCGGGATGTTATGGACGGCTCTGCGCGGACGACGTTGCCGAGGATGCCGCGCTGATGTCCCGCGCGGTGAACAAGCCGGTCCGGGTTCAATGGATGCGCCACGAAGAGCACGCCTGGGAACCCAAGGGTAGCGCGCAGTTGATGACTGTTCGCGCCGGAGTCGATCCGCAGGGGAATATTACGGCCTGGGATTTCATGGATCGGTATTTTCCCTATACTGCCGGTCCGGGCATACCCTTACTGGCTTCCACGCAAACCGGACTCGCGCCGGATAGTCCCGGCTTCCCCGGCAACGGGTATGAATACGGGACCACCGGGGGCGGCGACATCTACGCCTTCGAAAATCAGAGAATCAATTGTCCGGTAATTCCGTGGATACAAAATGCGATGTCGCACCTGCGGACATGCAATCTTCGCGCCCCGGGAGCCGTCGGCCGGACCTTTGCCAGCGAATCGTTTATCGACGAAGTCGCGTTTCATGCCGGAGTCGATGCCGTGCAGTTTCGTTTGCGGTCGCCGAGGAATCAACAGCGAACGAGCGAGATTCTTCTCGCGGCGGCGAAGCAGGCGGGCTGGGTCGAGCGGCCCTCGCCCGCGCCTGCCAGCGGGAATTCCGACAAGTGCGCGGGCCGGGGAATTGCAATCTCGGATCGGGATGGCGCGATTGTCGCGGCAGTTGCGGAGGTGGAGGTCGAGAAGTCGACCGGAAAAATAAAAGTGAATCGAGTGACGATCGCGCACGATTGCGGACTGATCGCCAATCCCGATGGGCTCAAGAATCAGATTGAGGGCAATGTGGTGCAGGGCGTCAGCCGCACGCTGTTCGAAGAAGTTCGCTTTGACGAAAACGGCGTCACGAATCTGGATTGGAACAGCTACCAAACTATCCGCTTTCAGGACATACCGGAAGTTGAGATCGTCCTGATCGATCGCCCGGAGCTGGGATTTCTAGGCGCCGGTGAGGCATCGATCATCCCCGTGCCGTCGGCCATTGCCAACGCTGTCTTTGACGCCACCGGCGCGCGCGTCCGGGACATTCCTCTCACTCCGGAGCGGGTGCTGAGCGCCTTGCAAAAATCTGAGTCCCGGACCTGAAAATTCAGCGCGATCCCGCCGCCCGGGTATCCATGAGCGTCTGCCGTCATCCGATTTCAGAGCCGATGCGTTCATGCTCCGCGATATCTTCCGCGCAAGTCGCAACGATCGGGTGCAATCCGCTGAGCTGCGCGGCGCCATTCCTCTTGAACTGAACCCTTGAGATACGGTTACGCGACAGGCTAAGATTAGCCCACGGGGTTGGAACTCTCATACGTCCCCAAATGAACGATCCCGCGATAGTTATCCGATCGGAATGCTTCCTCGCCGCCCGAGCAGTTGGGTGTTCTATCGGTCCGGCGGACGAAAAACGGCCTTGCAGGGAAGGTCGCCCGATCGGGATTTGAAAAACGAATCAACAAATGCCGTTGGCGCTTTTCGAAATGATTGGCGCTCGCTGGCTGTCAAAGACCGCTGTCCAGGGACCAGCCCGCAGACAGGTGCGCAAGCTTGGGCGCTGTTTGCCGTGCGTATGGATGAAAAATTTTGCCCGGTGGACGGAAACGTGTCGCGATTAGAAGATTCGAAGTCCCATGATCTCTATTCAGCGGAGGCGGAGACCAGCCGCTCGCCTGCAAAAAATTTCCCCGCGCCGGGCTTACGTCGATTCCTGAGACATACACTCGACTCGCTCTTCTGCAAAAGCTATCCCGATAAAATTACCCTTGGCGAACTGCAAGGGGCGCAATGGACGATTCGGGTGGGATCCCTCAATTGCGATTCGGTTATTTACAGCGGCGGGGTCGGCGGGGATATCAGCTTTGAAGTAGAACTGGTCAGGCGTTTCGGACTTACCGTGGTAATTTTTGACCCGTCGCCCATCGCTCTCAACACGATCAAGAAAAATTCGCAAGCGCCGGAGATGCGACGAATTGAGTTCATGCCGGTTGGCCTGGCTTCCGAGAGCAAGAGATTGCTTTTCGAGCCGAGCAATGTGCCGGGCGAGTGGCAACTGGCGGTTGCGGAAAAACCCGGGACGCGGTCGATTACCTGCACAACCATCGCCGGCGAGATGGCGAAACGCGGCCACACAAAAATCGATCTGCTGAAACTCGATATTGAGGGATTCGAATATCAGGTTTTGAACGATTGCCTGAATCGAAGTCTGGATATCGGCCAGATCTGCGTTGAGTTCCACGATTTTCTTCCTGACATCGCGCATAAGACGACCATCGACGCCATCCTGGCATTACGGAAACACCACTTCCGCATGATCCACAAGCAGAGGCATGATTTTACATTTCTACGGAGCTGAAGTTTATTCCTGGCGGGATGCTTCTGAGCAGTGGGGCATGATGGATGCCGTGTCTCGATTGTGCGTGACTGTTATAGGCTGATGCCCGTCTGCAATTTCGCTTTCTGCCTGCGAATTGCTGCTCTTCTGGCTGCCAACACAACTTCGTCCGGCGTAATCGCCAGAATGCATTTTTTCTTTTCGATCGTGCAGACATCGAGCCGGCATCCAACACAATTCGTTTGCCTGTGCAGGATCTCGTTGCGCTCACCGAACGGAAACCAGATGCCGGGCAAATTGCGCGCGGAGTAAATTCCAACGCAAGGCGTCCCGACACACGACGCCAGATGAATGGGACCGCTGTCCAGGCCCAGATAAAGATCGGCATGGTGCAGGACCGCGGCGGACTGTCGTGGAGACAGCTCGCCGCCGAGATTCAGGGACCGGCGGGGCCAAAGATCGGCGACCTCTTGAATATTGCCGCGGTCTTCTCTTGCACCGATGAAAACGATCGAATAGCCAGGGAATTCCCGATACAGTTTGGGCATCAGGGCCTTCCAATTTTCGATTCCCCAGTCGGTTGCCTGTAACTTGGACGCCAGTCCGACCGCGAGGAAAGGAACGTCCTTCAGTGGTCGTAATGCTTCGAGTGCTCGTGCTTTTTCCTCAGCGGTTAGCAGTGGATCCCAACTGGCGGGATCGCGCGGACGGGCATCGCCCATCGTTGCCAGGCAACGCGCCAGACGGCTGGACTCAGGTTCGTAACGGTTGAGAACCGAATCGTAACGGTTTTCCGCCAGATCGCCGTGGGGAACTCCGACGATTTGTTTTACCCCGCAGGATCGAAAAAATGTCTCGTCGCGCCGCATCGCGGCTTCGCCACGTGGCGGAGTGAGATAAACAATTGCTGCGGGCTTCAGTGCGCGGATTGTCCACCAGAGTTTTGCCAAGTCCAAAATATTGCGGGTACCGACCGGATACGTGATATAGCCATGAATCAGTCCCGAGTCTCCGAGGATCAATGGAGCGGCCGGAGCTTTGGCATGCACGGGTACGTTGGTGAGAAGCATGCGCTCATAGTCCCTGAATGCTCGAGCAATCAAGTGGAAACAGGGCAGCGCTACAACCGTGTCACCCAGACTTCCCAGCCTGTAAATAATGATCTTGCCCGCTTTCTCCATGGGAAATGATTTGCTCGATTCGTTGGATTGTTTGCGGAATCCGCGATTCGCGCGACGCACAGTCTATGAACCGGCGCGGCCGGCCATCGCAATCAGTTTGGAAGTGCTGAAACCTTCCACGAGGGGCGCCAGGAACACACGGCCGCCCCACGAGCGAACTTCAGAGGCGCCCACGATGACTTCGTCGGCGTAGTCGCCACCCTTTACCAGGACGTCCGGGCGAATTGCCAGAATCAGTTCGAGTGGAGTGCTTTCATCGAAGACAACCACAGCATCAGACGCCGATAGCGCCGCCAGCACTCTGGCGCGCTCCCGTTGCCCGACGACGGGACGGCTCGGCCCTTTCAGTCGCTGCACCGAATCATCGCTGTTGATGGCAATGATGAGCCTGTCGCCTTGCTGGCGCGCGCGCTCGATCAGATCAATATGGCCGATGTGAAGCAGATCGTAGCAGCCATTGGTGAACACGATTCGCTGTCCCGCCGCGCGCCACGCGGTCACGCGCGCGACCAGGCGTTCGCGCGACAGAATCTTCTCGCCGGCGTGCAGAGCAATCTCTTGCGTCAGCGCGCCAATCAATTCGTTGCGATCCACCGGAACGGTGCCGGCTTTGCCCACTACAATTCCCGCCGCGGCATTGGCCAGTTTGATCGCATCGCCGATCTCCAGTTTGCAGGCGAGCGCAAGACACAACGTCGCGATCACCGTGTCTCCCGCTCCGGAAACATCCAGCACCTGCCGGGCTACGACCGGCGCGTGCGTCCTCGCGCCTTTTTGCACCACGGCGATTCCTTTTTCTCCGAGAGTCACGGTTAGGAATTCCAGTCCGCATTCTTCAAGGTATCGCTCGCCCATTTCGAGCAGCCTCTCGACATCATCCGGCGGCGTTCCCGTTACGAGGGCCATCTCCTGCAAATTCGGACAGATCGTTGTGGCATTGCGATATTTCTGGAAGGTGTGGGACTTAGGATCGACCAGGACGGGAATCCCAAGTGTTCGGGCATCGTTGATGATCACCGCGCAAACGTGGTCGTTCAAAGCGCCCTTGGCGTAATCGGAAAGGATTACCGCCGAGCATGAGCTGATCGCTTCTCTGGATTGACGAATTAATTCTTCGTACACACCGTGGGGCGGGATGTATTTTTTCTCAAAATCAAGCCGTAGCATCTGCTGATTTCTGCTCAAGATGCGTAGCTTCGAAGTTGTGGGAATATCTGCAACCGGCACGAAGCGCGTCTCGACTCCGGCCGCTTCTAAGGCCCGCCGCAGCAATTCGGCGTCTTGGTCTTCGCCGACCAGTCCGGCCACGATCGCCTTCGCGCCAAGCCCTGCCACATTCATTGCGACGTTCGCGGCGCCTCCCGGGCAATGGGTGATCTGTGTGCCTCGTACGACGGGCACCGGCGCCTCGGGCGACACGCGCTCTACTGTTCCCCAGACATACTTATCGAGCATCACATCGCCGACGACCAGAATCCGCCGCTGCTCCCAGAAATTCTCGATCAGTTCGATGGCGCGATTGGGATAAGAAGTCATTCCTCATCTCCCTCAGGATTCGTTTGAGCGGAACACACCGCCTGCTCCACCAACTCGCAAAGCAAATGTCCGGCCAGAATGTGCGCTTCCTGAATTCTGGCGGTTTCCTCGGACGCAATTCGCAAGGCCGCGTCACTAAGCGCCGATAATTGTCCGCCGCCGGCGCCGGTGAAGCTTACCGTGAAGGCTCCCCGTTTTTTTCCCTCCATCAAGGCCACGCAAACGTTGCGGCTGTTTCCGGAGGTTGAAATCCCGACCACCACATCCCCGGGAGCGCACAGCGCCTCCACCTGGCGCCGAAAAATCTCATCGAACCCGTAATCGTTAGCGATCGCCGTAATCGCGGAAGTGTCCGTAGTCAGCGCGATCGAGGCAAGACCCTGCCGTTCGCGCCGGAACCTGCCGACAAATTCGGCCGCCAGATGCTGGCAATCTGCGGCGCTCCCGCCATTGCCGCACCAGAAGATCGTGCCGCCCATATGCAGGGTCTCAATCATTCGATTCGCGATTAGATCGAGAACCTGGTGCTGCCGCCCCAGCTGTTGAACCACATCCAGGTGATTGTCGATAGACTGGCGGAGCGTTGTCTGGGCATCGATGGTGTTTTCATGTAATCCACTCATTTGAGTTTTCATTGGATGTTCCTCGAAATTGGAATTTGTAGCTGTTTCAACTACACGGCAATCAATCGCGCGCCATCAGGGAAGGGACTTGGCTAGCTGAGGCATTTCCACTTCTGAAGGCGTGATCGCAGTTTGTGCCGCTTGAAGGATTGTGGATAGCACCACCTGGTTCGTCGTTCCATTTCTGAGGCAGCGCTTCCGGCCTTTGATCCCCAGCGATTTGCGGTACTCCGGGTTCTTGAGAAGTTGAAAGCATTTGTCCGCGCATTCTTCCGGGCTGCTCCAAAAAACCGCTTCTTCGTTTTCCTCATAAAGGCTGGAATGTTCGGGCGTTCGTTCGGCGCAGAGGATCCCGCCTAAATGAGGAATTTCGAATGACCGCGTAGTGCTGAGGTCGCGATTGCCTTTCGAAAGCAGTCCCAGATTTATTTTTGCGCATTGTACTCGCCTGGCGTATTCGCCATCGTCGTAGATTCCGGGGCCCCGCCAGAATGGGCGCAACACCGGCCATTCGGCGGCTTTGTGCCAGCGATCACCATAAATGGACAGAGGAACATTCAGGGATGCCAAGCTAGCGAGGAACGGACCTCGCTCGGGCATCCAGGTTCCGATGAACGCTACGTCACTGGAAAATCGATAAGCGTCTGCTTCGCTGAGCTGGCTGGGGGAATGAGCAACCTCGTCCGCGGACATGCACACACGCAGAACATTGGTCGCTCCCTTGGCGATCGCCTCTCGTACGTTACATTTCCTGAGGACAACGACCAAGTCATAGAACGGTACGGACCGCAGATAGAGTCTCCAGCGAAAGCCATCGCGGCCGCCAAACGGATCGTCGATGTTGTAATTGATTACCGTTCCAAAAAGCGCTTTGAGTTCCTTTACCAGCGACGGGCCGACCAGTTCGCCGCCCTCGACATATACGCAGTCGAACTGGACCGGAGGAATACTGGCCAGGAGTTTTCGCCGGATCATCTTTTCGAGGAACATTCCGCCGGTATGCCACGTCCACTTATCCAAAAGGCCGCCGTGCGAATAAAGAGACAACGGATCAATCACGAAAACTTCGTAGCCAAGGCGGCGCAATGCACATGCACGATGGCGGGCCGTGCCGGAGTCTCTGCCGATAAACAGGATGGAAGGTCCGCTCATGAGTTTGTGAGCTCCGTAAAGACTCGCTGGATCGTGTCCCCATACTGGTTCCAGCCGCCGATGGATTGAACGCGCTGCAGTGCGGCGTCGCTCATGGACTGCCTGAGATCGCGGCGGTCTGCCAGCTCCTGCAGACATCGCGTGATGGAGACAGGATCGCGGATGGGCACGATAAAGCCTTCGCGTCCATCGGTGAAGAGATCGCGCGCTCCGGTATTCTCGGTCGCGATGATCGGGCAGCCACACGCCATGGCTTGCGCCTGCACCAGCGCCAGGCCCTCTTCGACGCTTGGAAGAACCATGGCGTGGCTGCTGCTCATGATGGATTTCAGCTGGGCCTGCGGAACGTGTCCGGTCATCTGAATGTCCAGGCGCGTTCGCAGGTTTTTTATGACGCCTTCCATTTCTGGAGACAGGGAGCCCGCCAGAGTGAGCCGCTTGTGGGCGCATTGCAGCCGTTCAAAGGCCTGCAACAAATAAGCGATCCCCTTCCTGACTGTGATGCCTCCGACGAATAAAACATTAAATTCTTTCTCGCTTCGCGGTGCGACCGGATGAAAAGTGCTGAGATCCACGCCGTAGGGAACGAGGCGCATCTTTTGGCGTGCCACTCCCGCGCGGACGAACGTGTTCAGCGCGAATGTCGAGGGAACGGTAATCGCGTCGGCCGCTTCGTACTCTGCCTCTTCGCGGTCGATCACCCGAGGGTCAACGCCTGAAAATGGAATTCCTTGCCGGTCGTACTCTTCCCGCAGGATCTGATCTTGAAAGCGAATGTGGGAGGACCCGCGATCGCATACGTACTTCGCACCCGCGAATTTGGCGGCCTTGCCGGTGCGCAACGCCGATCCTGAGAGGCCGCAAAAAACGTCGCACCGCGGAAAGTGGTTGGCAACGTAGCGATCGAACCACACTTTGTCCTGCCATTCCCACAGAAGGCGGGCCGCGGCCGAGCGCGGAGCGAATCGCATGTACGGCCCGTGGAGATAAGGGAACGTCTTGATGGCTTCTTTCGGCAGGCCCTCATTCTTCAATTTGAAGCGAGGATAGCCGGAAAAGATCGTTTCGAGGGAGCCGCGCTTGTACAACTGCCTCGCAAGATCAAAAGTGTGAAACTTTCCAATCGTCGAGAGGACCACCTTGATGGAATGCGCGGGACGAGCGGGCTCCTCGGCGTTCTTACAACCATTCGCGGATGCGTGGAGCAAAGTTTCTTCAGGCATCGGGAGCCACCGACAGGGCTTGCCGAAAACTCGGAACTGAGCACAGTGCCGCGGCAAACGCGTGCGCGCTATCCTCAACGTGGCGCAGCGCTGTTTGCAGTACGTACCCGGTCATCAATGCATCGCTGGCCAAAAGCGCTGACGCTGCGCCCACTATGCCGAGATGAGGTATCAAGATCCTCGCGAGCCCCAACGAAAGCAGCCCGGCTCCGATGTACAGGACAGCGATCCGGCAGTGTCCGTTTACGGACATGGGAATCACGGAGCTGGTGTCCCACAGCGAATTGGTAATGACTACCAGCAGCAAAATGTAAAAGCACGGCGCATTAAAGGCCACTTTTTGACGAATCCACGCGCCGTAGATAAATGGACCGACGAACGCGAGCAGCAGTCCGCCGGCGATTGACAGTCCCAGGGACGCTTGGCAGGCATGCCGGTGCAATTTGCGCGCCAGCGAAATGTTTCCTTCTCCAAAGGCCCTGGACAGCTCTGGCCACAACGCAATCTTGATTACGCTGATGATCTGAAAACTTACGCGCGAAAGTGAGCGAAGGGTGGCGAAGGACACCACGGCGATAGGGCCCAGCATCGCACCGATTAGCAATGTGAATCCTTGGAGACTGACTGCGTATGCGACTGGAAATGCCATGAATCCAAAGGCGGGAGCTGCCATTCGCTTGACGATGTCCAAGCGGGCGTGATGAACGCCGTAACGAATCCAAGGGCTACGTCGGCGCAACCGCAGAATGTAAGCGATTGTCCCGGCGCACCGCACGGCAAGGTAAGTACAGGCGACGGCAAGCAAGCTACCGCTGAGTAACGCGACCAGCGTCGCAGTCACGGCCTCGGACAAACGCAGAATCGTCAGCCAGAATGTTCCGGCGGCGAAATGTCCGTCAGCGCGGAATCCACTTTCGGTGATTCCATTTTGTTGGGATATCACCACGTAGGCCGCCAGCGCGACCATAACCGCCGCAGCCTGGGGACTGGAAACGGTAGATAACTTCAGCCATCGTTGCCACGGAATTCTCCACACAACCGCGGTAGCGAGCAGCAGCATGGCGAACGAAACGGCGGTGACCAGAACCCATGAACTTTGAAAGGTTTCTAACGCGCGCTCTCGGTCATTTGCGGCGGCGTTCATGGACATTTCGCTGCCCGATGCGTCTCCAAATCCCAGGTCCGTTAGTGTCAAATAACTGGGAATCGCGGAGAGTAGTAGCCAGTCACCGTATCTTGCGACGCCCCAAACGTGCAGAAGTATCGGCACCGAGCCAAGTTGAATCATGGCCGTGACGACGGGTCCGAGGGAGGACGCTCCCAGTCCGCGCATAAGTCTTTGGCGCACACCGCTGTTTAGAACTCTTCGCGTCCCGGTTCTAATGCTCTCAAGTGTCATATCGATTTTTCGCGGATGTTTGTAGCTCTTGGTTTCCACTAAATTCTGAGTCTTTCAAATGACCGCGAACGAATTACGAAGCGAGTTGCTCGCGCTCGGATGCGGCTGGCAACGTGCAAATATCTGCGAGATGTGCACCGAGTCGCAGGGTGAGGGCCATCAGGGTAAATGTTGGATTTGAGCTTCCGCCGCCGGGAAAAACAGAACAACTCGCTACGAAAAGATTTGGCACGCCGTGCACCTGAAGATTGGAATCGACCACGCTGCTCTTTGGATCCGTCCCCATGCGCGTTCCGCCCATCGCGTGGTAGGTGTCGGAAGTCAGGCGCAACCACGAATCATCCGGTTTCGAAAGCTCGGGAGCCCACCGGAGCGGGCCGACGCCAACGTCGTTCAGGAAGCGGTCAATGACGGTTGCGTAGAACTGAATGGTGCGCTGCTCATCCGAAGAAATGTGCCAATCCACTATGGCCTTAGGCATTCCGAGAATGTCGCGCTCCTGCGAAATTCTGATTCGGCTGTTCGCGTTGGGTTTTTGTTGCAGTCCAGCCGCAGTGTTACCGCTGCCTCCTTCGATATGGCTCTGCGCTTTTTCACGTTCGCAAACCACAATAATCGCGCAACCTCTTTTAAATTGCGGGGAAGCGCGGACACCGCTTTGATAAGTTGTCTCGAATTGTCCCGCCTCTGTATGTTTTGCAGAACTTCGCGCACGGCAGCCACGCCGGTCCCACTCGGTTCCTCAATCGCAAAGTGGGCCAGCACCGCCAAAAGGCGATGCTTGGAACGGAGTTCCGCGGAAGCTTCGAGTTTGGGAGTGAGAAGGCGTGCCCCCGATCACCCGAGGCGAGAACAATTTGACGAATTGTCGACGCGCCTCGCCCGTGATGGTCGCCGCAGCCACGCTGATATGGTCGTGGAAATACCGGCCTACGTTGTCCGAGGTATTTCCGATGCCGTGTTCCCACACGGAATTGGACGCCAGCAGTAGCCGGCAACTCTCAATCGTTCCCGTACAGATGACGAATTGCTGCGCTCTGAACTGAAACGTTGTCCCGCAGTAATTCCTGACAATCACCTTTTCGATCCGCCCGTTGGTATTGCCGGGCTCCACGCGGGTCACGTTGGCATGAAGAAAGCAGGTGATTCGACCGCTTTTCAGGCATTCCCGGCCAACGGTGTTCGCCAGGTTGCGCTTGGAGAAGGGCGCCCACTTCGAGAAGCGAATCTTGATCTCCTGTGACTTCTGTTTTTTTCGGAAGTGCAAATCAGGGTGTTCCGACTCCGGAGAATTGTGGCCTACATGCATGACGTCCTGAACTTCCGAGTAATATGGTTCCAGATCGTGATTCGTGACCGGCCAATTTCCAGAAGGCACGCCATTCGGTGGGGTAAAAATATCGGGCGTGTAAGAAAGGAGTTGGCCTCCCCAGCGGGTGGATGATCCACCAAACACACGGAATCTCCCCCGCGTCGTCCCATCGTGCTGCCGTCCTTGCATTTCCGCTGCGTACATATGCTGACTTCGTGTTTCGAGCGTGGCGCCGCCGCCCTCAATTAAATTCACATGAATGCCGCGACTGGCCAAACTCCGCGCCAGCAAAAGACCGGCGATACCTGCGCCGATCACGCACACTGCGCTGGTGAACTCCTTGGCTTCCGATAGTGCGTCCAAATCAATCTGCATAACTTGCAATCCTCGCTGTCAGCTCGCGCGGGCGCCTCTGTTTTCAGCCGCATGCATCTCCATCACCTTGGCGTTGCCGCCGACGTGCCGGCGAATCCAATTCAATTCGTCGGCCGTAAACCGGCAGTTTGAAATGGCTTTCACATTCGCCTTCAAGTGGCGTGCGTTCATCATGGACGGCAAGGCAACCTGGATCCCCGTTCCCGTGAGGATCAGATTCAGGATCACCTCGGAGAGCACCGCGTCGTCCGACAAGTCCAGTTTTCGGCGAAGGCCGGGCGGGATGGAAGGTAACGTCGAAAGTTGGCGCAGCCGCGCCTTGCTTTCCGCCACGCGATCGATTCCGCCAAACGGGTGGTTACCCACCAGCACCAGGCCCCTGTTCTGCGCCGCGACGATGATTCGCAGGATGCGCAGATCAAAAAAGTTCATCGGGAATTGCATCGCTTGCAGCATGGGAATGTTGGCTTTGAGTGCAGCCGCGATAACTTCGGGTTCCGCGGAAATGCCGGCCATTCGAACTTTGCCCGCGGCCACTAATTTCTCAAGCTCCTCCAACAAATCGAATTGTGATAACGCCGATTGCGGCGCGGAATGAATAAAAAGAATGTCCACGTAATCGGTGCGGAGCCGGCGGAGACTTTCTTCCATGCTGCGGCGCAAGATTCCGACGGTTAGTTGATTTTCCTGAAATTGTGCGTGCACCTGTCCGCGAACCAGGCTTCTCGCCGACGGCACAACATCAAAAAGCGCCCGCAGCGCGGGCATCAGCGCCCTTTTCCAGCGTGGTTGGCGCGTCGGAATGATTCCGAATTTTGTGGACAGGATCACGCGATTCCGGCGGCCGCGCAAAAACTCTCCCACAACGCTTTCGGACTCGCCGTACCCGTAGGAACGAGCGGTATCGAAAAAAGTGACTCCGCATTCATAGGCCGCATGAAGCGCACGCAGAGACTGCCGGCGTCCGGCGCGGCCCATTATGCCGGCGCAGCCGAAACCAAGGACGGATGCGGGCACGTCGCTTATACCCAGGTTTGTGTATCTCATTTCTTTTGAAGTTAAGCTGAGATTCGTTCGTCTAATGGAAAACTTCGGCGCGCTAGCCGGTCTTTGCGGATGGAACCGGCAAGTGGCCGCGATAACGGACAATCATGCCCACGAGTTTGCGCGCCGACCAATACCTCGGCACGAAGCGCTTCGGTTCCGAGAAACACCGGAATAGCCACCCCAGGTAAAAGCGATCCGCCCACATCGGAATGTGCACCTGGTCCCCGCTGAGAAAAGCGATGGCCGCGCCGATGCAGTGAATCGCGGGCAGCGGATTCAGATTTTGCTTTAGGTAGTAACCGAGCCTTTCCTGCGTACCTCCACCGATCGTCACGATAATGTCGGTGGGACGGCGCTCGCGAATCGCCGCGAGTAGCGTTTCGTCCGCCACAACCGGTCCGTAGATCGGAGCCATATAGGTATCCTCGGGCGACACTTCCATGCCCTGGTGGCGCAGCCAGGCAAGATTTCTTCCCGCACTTTCAGGGTTCGCCATCACCCAGAACGAGCGCCGAATCTTTATTGAATTTGATTGCTTCAGAAGCTTGACCAGATATTCGAGTCCTGAAAGGCGCCGGATATTGTCCTTCTGCAGATAATTCCAGACCATCACCATTAGTGCGCTGTCCGCGATAGCAATGTCCGCTCCCAGCAGGGCTTCGCGATACCCAGTGTCTTCCGAAAGATTTTTGAGCGCAGGTGCGGCCGGCACGACCAGGAGCCCGCCGTTGTGGAGCAAGTCGATTGCCCGCTGCGCTTCTCCCACGAAGAATTGAATGCCCAGAATCTGACGAAATTCCAGTTTTGGCTTGCTGTTGTCCATGGTCACCTTCCGGCAAACTGCAGGATTTCGCTTTCGATCCAGTGATAGGTCTTATCCATTCCATTCCGCAGCGATATCGCCGGCTCCCAACCTAAATACTGTTTGATTTTGGAATTGTCGCTGTTGCGGCCGTTCACTCCTTTCGGGGCGCTCAAGTTATATTTCCGCCTCAGGTTGGTTCCGGCGATGTCCTCGACGACGTCGACCAATTGATTGATGGTCACGAGTTCGCTGCTGCCCAGATTGATCGGTTCGCGGATTTCACTTTCAAAGATTGCGTGGATGCCTTTAACGCAGTCGTCAATGTACATGAAGCTGCGGGTTTGGCGGCCGTCACCCCATATTTCTATTTCGTTTTTTGAGGATGACTTTGCTTCCAATACTTTTCTGCAGATTGCCGCGGGGGCTTTTTCGCGACCGCCGTCCCAGGTGCCGTGCGGGCCGTAGACGTTGTGAAATCTCGCCACGCGGCACTGGATGCCGAAGTCTTCCTCGAAGTGGCGGCACATGCGCTCGCTGAAAAGTTTTTCCCACCCATAGCCGTCCTCCGGGAGAGCCGGATAGGCATCTTCCTCCTTTAGCGCGACGACATCCGGGTTGGTTTGTTTTTCGCCGTTATAAACGCAGGCCGACGAGGAATAAAAGAAGCGCTCTACGTTATTCGCCTGGGCAGCCATCAGCATGTGGGTGTTGATCAGGACGCTCAGCATGCACAGCGCGCGATTGTTCTCAATGAAACCCATGCCGCCCATGTCCGCGGCAAGCTGGAAAACGGCGTCCGCTCCTTCGGCTGCCTGGAAGCAGTTCTCCTTATTCTGTAAATCAAGACACAGGTTCTCAGCGTCTGGACTCGTCTGGTACCACTCGTCAAGCAGCTTGACGTCGACTGCGCGGATTTCCCGGACTCCGCGCGCCTCAAGGTTTTTAACCAGATGTCCACCGATGAATCCTCCTGCCCCACAAACCACAACTTTCTTGCCCTTGAGATTCATTCTGTTTTCCTCGTGATCATCGGGATCTGATTTTCATGCTTATTCCATCGACGCGCGGTTGCTGCCTTAAATCCGAAAGTGAAATTAGTTAAGCGAAATCGCAACACTGTAATAAGTTTATGAAAGCTCCGCGTGCGCCGCATGAAAGTGGGCGGGCCCTGCTCGCTATAGTGGCCGGGGGAAAACGGGCGCGTACTCCGCGTATTGTTATGTTCGTGAAATGGAGGTCGAGTTGGTCCGGTGAGTCTCGGTGACAATAGGTCCGGTAGTCTGAGGCATTGGTTCGCTTTGTCCCGCGCGGCGGGTTGCGCGATCCGCGTTTATGAGTTCCCGCGACTTTAGAACGATCATGTACTCGTAAAAGGATTGCAATATGGCGTACCGGAAGCCCGCCGCTCCATCCAGAAATCCGCGCTTGCCGAAATAAAATGCGGCAAATTTTAGAGCCGGGCGGAACGGCATCCGGTAGAAAAGTTCTTTCTGATGGAACCGGCGTTCATTCGGATCCTTGGCAAAGAGAGCATTCTGCAGGCTAAACGGCTGGTTGGCATCACGGTTCCGGCGAATCTGCAAAGCTTCGAGCGAACTGTAGGAATTATGGCGAGTCAGCCAGCAGGTAACGCCTTTGCTGAACGGGTGATGATCGAGATAACCGGGAACATCTCCCACGCACCCCTTCGGAGTCGATATGGGATTGATCAGGCGTTCATATCGCATCTTGTCCGGACGAAAGAGTCGCAGATAATACGAAGAAGCGACGACGTGCTTCAGCCAGCGATCTCCCCAAAAATCCCGGCGGCGGATGCGAAACGCGGCGCAATTCGATTGGTCTTGTACTGCTTTCCGCATACTTTCGACGAGTTCCGCCGTAACGCGCTCGTCGGCGTCAAGATGGAGCAGCCATGGATACTTGAACGGAATATTTGCCAGCGCCCAGTTCTTGTGTTCCGCTTCGTTGCCGCCGAATATTTCATTCCCGCCATTGCCCACGCGAACGACAACTTTTGCCCCATAATATTTTGCGATTTCCAGGGTCTGGTCGGTGCTGCCCGAATCGTAGACATAGACATCATCCGACCAGCGCACCGATTCCAGGCACCCCGGCAAATCGCGTTCTTCGTTTTTTGTGAGAACGATGACGGAGATCAATTCTTTCCTACCGTTTCGAACGAAGGGGAAGGTTCCTTGTATCGTAAGAAACGCGCCGGCGAACCTGCGACGACCGTTCCCGGCTCCACATCGCGTGTCACGAGGGAGCAGGCTCCAATCACGGCGTCGTTTCCAATGGTTACGCCGGGCAGAACAAACGCCCGAGCCCCTACGAATGCATCTGTACCCACCGTGATCTTGGCTGTGACGAGGGGCGTGGTGGGATCCTGAAAATCATGGGTTCCGGTGCAAAGATAAGCTTCCTGAGCCACTACGCATTTCGAGCCAAGTTCAATTTCACCGAGTGAATAGAGATTGGTGCGGTCTCCAACGTTCGACCTGTCGTTCAAGGTCACGTGCCATGGAATTTGAATTCGGGCGCCTTGATGAACAAACGGCGTGCCGTTGATCCTGCAGCCGAATACCCGGAGCCAGAGTAATCGCCACGCGTTCAGCGGCTTGGGCGTCCACCGGCAAAGCATGGGCCACGCGAAGTGCCACAGCAGCAGCGCGACTCGTTCGCGCAAAGACCATGGGGACGCCCCGCGAAACGGAATCGGATGGACTTCGAGATCAGGGCGGTTCATTGGAGGGCGATCTCCTGAAAATCACTGAGGTAGCGGTTGGCAATACTTGACAGGCCAAATCGTTGCGCGGTTTGCAACGCTCCCTTTCGTGCTGCGCGCAGAAGATTGCTGTCACCAACGATTTTTTGCAGAGTGGCTGCCAGATCGGAGGGCGGATGCGGCGCTCGCTCATCAAACGTCCAGCCGTTCGCTCCCGGTTGAATGTAATCGCGAAAACATTCGAGCGATGAAACCACCGGAGGGCATCCCTCTGCCATTGCTTCGAGAGGGGCCAGCGGCGAGGCTTCGCCGCGCCCGGCCGTCGAAGGATAGACAAAGAAACTTGACTCCTGATAATACGAGCTTAATCGCCCCGGATCGAAAACCGGCCCGACCCACTCGATATACTTGTCTACCTCCGAGGATTTGCTGCGTAAAGATTGGAGATATTGTTCTCCGCCGCCCCCATACTCGAATTGCCACGGGCCCAGCAACCGCAGATTCCAATCCGTGACGCCGGAGGCCACCAGCTTGGTAAATGCCTCGATTAATAAATGGACGCCTTTTCCCGGATGGATCCTGCCGACGTACAAAATGGATTTGCTGCGTTCCTTGCGCAAGGGATTCGATTTCTTGAGGGAAACAAAGTTCGGAATGACTTTTACCCTGGCCTCCAATTGCGGAACTTCGCGGCACACCGCATTGCGGATCACGGTGGAAACGGTCTGAAGGCGCGCAGCTTTCTTGTAAAACTTCATCTGCCCTCTGGGATAGCGGGCAATATGCACATAGATCTTTCCGGCTTTCGTCGCGGGAGCGATGACGGGCAGCCAGAAAGTATTGGTCACCAGAATATCCGCCGTCGGCAGCACGCTTAAAACGCGCCGGGAGTAGAGCAAATCGCGCCACTTCAAGCGGATCAACGAGCGAGGGCTGTCATATCCGGGAATGCGGATGTGATGTACGCCCTCCGCGATTTCCTCCCGCTGCAGACTGGGATGCTGGCGGGATACATGGGTGACCGTGTGGCCTTGCCGGGCGAATTCCTGGCCCAAGGCGAACCATATTTTTTCCACCGAACTTCCAAAGATCGCGGGGACGGGCATGAAGGCCCCTTGGACGATTGTTATGCGCATAAATTAATCGGAGGCACTCGAAGATTCGTGTTTTGTGTCCCGTCGCGGCGTGAGTGGTCGGGACAGGCTGCGGAGAATTCCCGGCAACGATCCAGGATGTTCGGCCCTCGAATCCGGGTCCGGGGGCAGGTGAGTGACATAGGACAGAATCGCGTGCAGGCTTTGCGCCGCTTTTTTTATCTCAAATTTCTCTTCGAAACATTCCTGGGCGCGTCGCCGCATCTCCCGTTTTCTTTCCGCAGAAAGCTCGGTGTAGTTTCTTAGCAAGCTGCAGATTCCATCCAGGTTGTCGTCCGCGATCAGGCCCGCGCCGCCGGCCTCGATTTCACGCCAGATGTTCACTTTATTGGTCACCAGGGCCGGCAGCCCTTCGGCCAGTGCTTCCGCCACCGCAATTCCAAAATTTTCCTGGTGAGACGGCAGAACAAACACTTCCGAAGCATCGATGGCTCCCCACTTTGTTTGCCCGGCAACCATGCCCGTCCAAGTGATCCGGGAAGCCACGCCCAGCGACTCGGCAATGGCAATCAGCTTTTTTTGCCAGCCAGTCTGGTCCGGTCCGGCGAATACCAGATGCCATGCGGTATCGCCCTTTAGAACTTTCGCGAATGCCCGAATGAGCAGGTCGCAGCCCTTCTTCGGATGAATGCGGCCGAGAAACAACGCCAGCCGCTTTCCCTCTAACTCAGGAAATCGAGCCAGGAATTCCTTGCGGCACGCTCGTGAGTCGATCGCCGGACGAGCCGTTCCGTAGCCAACAACTACTTCGTTACTGCGGTAGAGCCAGAAGGATTGGCGAGCCAGCACGCGTTCCTCTTCACACGTAAAGAGCACCGCCCCAGCATCCCGCAGCACGCGATATTCAGCCCACGGCCAATACATCCACTTCTTTATATGCTTCAGGGGATATCTTTTCTTAAACCATGGATCGAGCATTCCATGTGTGAACACAACGTAGGGCGTGCTGGAGTTACGCAGGGCCCGCCAAGTTCCCAAACTGTGAAACTGCCAAATCCCGTTTACGATGACGGCATCGTAGCGCCGGTGATTCGCGCGCATCCAGGGTATGAAGCGTGTGCTCAACCCATATCCCGATATTCCGGGCCCCAGCGCATGGATGGTCAGCGGGCTCTGCCTGAGGAATGGCGCGTTCGCGGAATCCAAGGATGCGATTTCCACCCGATGGCCGAGCGATTCCAGAGTTGTACCGAGTCGGTTGATGCCTTCGATCGGTCCACCGCCCCTGGGATTCGCGGAACTGATGGTGTGCAGTATTTTCATCATGAATAAAAACCCAATAATCGCAAACGGTTTTGCGCGCTGGTGGCCGCCGCAGTGTTCCTTGTGGCCGGCATCCTGAATTGATCGAACACCTCCGCGCGATTATCGGCGGGAAAAAACGGAAGAAGCCACTTGGCCAGGATACACAGCAATACAATTACGGAAGGAAATGAAATGGAGGCGATCAGGCCGGACAAGGAAGATTCAACCAGGCTGTGCTGGTAGGACGCAACCAACCACACAAACCACAGGGTGGAAGCACTTGGCAATCCAGACCAGCTGGCATCGCCGAGGAAAATGCGAACCCAATAATAGAAACAGCCAAAGAAGAGCGGTGTTCCAATCAAGACGCCGGTCAGTGAGAATGCATTGTATAAATTGGCCATCAATCCGTAGGACACTTCCGTGGTTGTGTCAGTCACGTTCGATTCGCCGGCAATGTGCGACAGGTAATTGGCGGCCTCAAAAACCGGCTTGTCCGGATACAAGATGCTCGGGGTAAGCAGTTTGAAGCCCCACGTGATCGTTTCCCACCCGGTGAACGCCTGCTGCTTTTGCGTTGCGTAGATCAGGCGGTCCGCCTCGCCGACCATCGCCAACCGGCTGAATGCCGCCAGCGATGGACCGAAGTAATACTCCTTGCTCACATGGTCGGTCACCGTTGTGCGGAATTCTTCGTTACTCGTAATCCGCCAGAAAGTGTCCGCTGTGACTTGCGCGCGCTCTTCAAAGGTGCCTTCGCGTCCACCCGCGGACCGGACGTACTGCGAGTAGGGGAAAATGATCACCATGTAGTACAGCGCTCCCATCGAAACGAGCGCCCACAATCGCATGTCTTTCCAGCCATACCGCAGAAATCCCAGCAATACGTAGAACACCAACGGTTCAATCGCTTCCTGTTTGCCGGTGCTGAAAATTCCGATCGCCGCGCTCCAAAAGACCAGGAACAGAATCATCGGATGCGTCATCCACAATCGTGTTTTCCTTCTCCACAGATAGAGCATCGGAGGAACGATCGAGAGCGACTTGAGCGCTCCCAGTACATGCGTGATGCCAACCCAGCCGCCGGTCTGCAATCCAGCTCCTTGAGTGGCCGGGATCATGGACACGAAATATCCGCCATAGCTGCAGCAGAAGAGAACGACCGAGAGTGACAAAAGCATTTGCGCACTGAACGGCTTGTTCACCGACCAACCTTGAGGGCAGGGAATATAAGACTGGACCGTTGTTCCGAGGAAAACTCCAAAAAAACCAAGGGCCATCACCGCGGAGGTGGTGAGCGGCGCGTAGAGCGTGCCATCGGCCGGTTCAAGAACCAGAATCTTGATGGCAACGCCAATGAGCAGAAACTTGCTGATTAAAATAGCGTTCAAACAGCCAAACGCTGATTGCAGTCCACCGCCGGCAAAAATTGCCAGCATGCCGAATAAAATCGCGATCGTCAGAAGAAAAGACACCACGACGTTCGTGTGAACGAGTAGCTGTCCAACCAGATATCCAAGGGACATCAGCAGGACCACTACGATTTGGCGACGTGTTGCGCGCATATTGATGATTTCACCCGAGAGTAGCGTAGGCACGAACGTGACCGGCTGCACACTGAATTCAGGTCATGGAACCCGGAAGATGGCGGCGCCCGCAACGCTGGGCAAAATATTTTCTACGTTCTGCATGGCACTTTTGGCGCCGCTGGTGGGCACGAACAGAATGTCACCGTCCTTCAGCGTCTGGTCGGGCGCCCGATTGGCCACAATCTTCTTGAGCGGGACCGGCAATAGCTGGCGATCGGTGCCAGTTGTTCGAATGAGCTTGGCGCTATTGAGCGCCGCGGTTTTTCCCGTGCCCTGCGCGAGAGCAATCGCCTGGAGGACAGTTAGGCGATCGTTGTTTTCAATAAGGAAACCGCCCGGCCTTCCCACGTCGCCCACAACGTAGACGATGCCCGCATGCGAAACCATGATGGTGTCGCCCGGCCGAAGATCCACGTTCAAAGCCGCGCTGCTACCCGGGCGGTTATCCAGTTGCGCGACGACCGGATGATTCGGATCGTCGCGATGGGTTATGGTGATCGCTTTTCCGGCACTCGGCGTTATCCCTCCAGCTGCGGAAACGAGATCCAGCAGGCCGTGGGCCCCGAGCAAGGGATAAACTCCGGGATTTTTCACTTCTCCCAGAACCGCAACTCCCTGTGTGGAGTATTGGAGCACGGTGACGGAGACGTGCGGTTGCCTGAGTATATTCGCGCTGCGCAACTGGGTTTCTATCGCCAAGCCCGCTTGTTCCGCCGTTAATCCAGAAACGGAAATCGCGCCCGCGAGCGGCAACGTCACAGCGCCATGTTCGTCCACGCGAGCTTTTGATGAAAGATCCGGTGTGTCAAATACCGCGATATCCAGCAGATCGCCGGTGGAAATTTGCAACGCGTGCGCAATTGGAGACATGGTCGCATCGGACGCGGGTCTCACGCTGACAGGCATGACGCTTTGCGCCGAGAGCGGAAGAAACGCACCCAACAGCAAGAAGCAAAGCGCGAACGCTCTAGACATATTGTTTCTCCGATTTCAATGGTTTCGGATCCCGTCGGGGATGTCTTGCGGATTGCCGTTCACCATGTGCCGGTACTGCGAGGGGTAGGAATAATAATATGCGGGTCGCCGGATTGCGTTCAGTACGAAGCCGAGAATGTTGGCGCCCGATCGTGTGAGTACATCTCTTGCGCGCAGCAGCGCTTTATTCCGGGAGACTCCGGAGCGCGCGACCAGGAGAACCCCATCCGCGCAGGCGGACAGCACAAGAGCATCCGCAAACGGCAATGCCGGAGGAGTGTCCACGATGATGAAATCGTAATCTGCCCGGCAGGTCTTAACCAGCACCTGCAGGCGATGGGAGGCCAGCGCATCGATCGAACCGTTTTTATGAATCGCCGCAGGCAATACATACAGATTGGGGATAGATGAGATGGGCTGATAGCAGCGATAGGAAGTCGCGCCTACGGGAACCAACTTGCTCAATCCGGGTTTGATGCCGAAATGCGAATGCATGGACGAGCGCCGCAAGTCGGCATCAACCAGCAATACACGCTTCCCATGCTGGGCCAGTACGGTCGCCAAGTTACAAGTTGTCGTGGTTTTTCCGTCACCGGCCATGGCGCTGGTCACCACGAGGACCTTTAGAGAATTTTCCGATGACAGCAGGATCACACTGGATAACGCGCGATAAGCTTCCGCAGCCGTTGGATCGGCGAGTGAAATGGGGCGTCCAGGCGATTCAACGACCATATTTAATTTAGGGGCGCGCGAGAATTTACTTCGCTCCGTGACCAACGCCGGGAGGAAAGGAACGAATCCCCAGCTCGGGAAGGCCAGTGATCGTTTCAACTTCCTCCGAAGTCTGGAACGTGTCGTCGAAAGATTCCAATGCAAATCCCAGAAGCATTCCCGCGAAAAGCCCGCCTCCCAATCCAAACGCCAGATACAATTTTCTGCGCGGTTCCACCGGAGTGTCGGGAAGTTGCGCGCGATCGATGACGCTTACATAAGACGACGCCAATCCCGACGTGACGCCCGCTTCCTTTACCTTGAGTTGAAGGGTGTCATAGAGCTGCTGGCCCGATTCCACGTCGTGCCTTAAGATCGCGTACTGCGCCACATGTTCGTTCAGCCGGTAGGCTTCCGATTTTTGTTTTTCAAAATCGGAGCGGATCATGGCTTCGGATTTTGCCGCGGCGTCAAATTCATTCGCCAGGCGCGTCTCCACATTGTTGTCTTCATCGCGGATCGCGGACTTTACGTGGTCTAGCTGCGCTTGCAGTTCAGCCAGCTTGGGATAGCCCTCGCCAAATTTGGCGTTGAGTTGCGCGTACTGGCCCTGCAGATTGGCCTGCTGCGTTCGGAGAATCTGCAGCGTGGTGCTGGGCGCGATGGACGACATCAGCTCGGGATCGCCCGAAAGCGACAGCCGGTAGCGGCCCTCCTTGACGATTCGATCGGCCTCGGCTTCGGTCAGTTCCAGGTTCAGTTTTTTCAACCGGTCATTCACGAGGTTATCTTTTTCATCGCTGCCCAGCAGGTTGTTCTCCTGCTGGAAAGTCGCCAATTTTTGTGGGCGTCGACGGTCTTCGCCCTGATTTCTTCCATTTGCCTGGACAGCCATTGCGACACCTGCGTGCTGCCATCCACGCGTGTTTGAAAAGTTCGTTGCATATATTCGTCAACAATGGAATTCGCTGTGTCGCCCGCCAATTGGGGATTAGGACTGCGAAACCGGACTTCCACCACCTGCGTGTTGGGAACTACTTTGACCGTGCAGATTCGACTCAAATTTATCGAGCAGCCGCCTGCGGACAGTAGGTGACAGATCCGCGGGACTCGCAACATTGACGCATCGCGGTCCGCGAACGCCGGATTCGCATACAGTCGCAGCGACTGTATGACTTTCAGGATCACCGCATTACTGTGAATGATTTCCACTTCGGTTTTTACACGGCTATCGACGTCCGATTCTGCAGCTTTTCCCGTTCATTCAAGTTCAGATCAGAAGGGCGGTTGGGGTCAATTTGCAGTCGCGCCACTCCCTCATACATCGGGACTTTCAGATAGGAAAAAACCCCGACAAATAGAAAGACGATGGCGGCCAGGCTGAAGATCGGAAACTTGCGCTTGATAATGGTTCGCCCAATTTCCGCTACGGAAAGTTGCTGCGCGGTTGAAGCTCGGGCTTCTGCCTGCGCAGTCCAAGCCGCAGCCAGCTCGCGGGGAAGGGGTCTCATGATTTGCCTATATTCATTCATATCGAGTTCCTTACGGCCGATCGTGCAGGGCTCCAATTATTTGCGCGGCTTCGATAGGCGTGGTGGCGCATCGCGAGCTTGAAATCAAGCCGTTCCCGTGCCCCGCAGAACCGCCGGCACCGTTTGCAGTAGAATTTTCACATCGAGCCACAACGACCATTTGTCGATGTATTGCATGTCCAGCTCCATCCATTTATCAAAAGGCAGTGGGCTGCGCCCGTTCACCTGCCAGAGGCAGGTAATGCAGGCTTAATGCTGATTCGGCGCCGCTGCCAATCCTGGTAAAAAAGTTTGTAATCCCGCATGGACATGGCCCGAGGTCCGACCAGGCTGATATCGCCCACCAGCACGTTGAACAGCTGAGGTAGTTCGTCGATGCTGCTCTTGCGCAGAGCTCTTCCGAGGGGCGTGATTCTGGGGTCATGTTTGATTTTGAAAACCGGTCTGCTCATTTCGTTCAATACCGCCAGCTGTTCCTGCAGTTTTTCCGCATTGGCGATCATGGTCCGGAATTTGTACATCTGGAATTGCCGCTTATTCAGGCCCACGCGCGCCTGGCTAAAAAATATGGGGCCCGGTGATGGTGAGCTTGACGAAAGCAGCCACAACAATGAAGAGCGGTGCGAATAAAAGCAGGAGCGTGGTTGAGAAAGTCAGATCGATGAACCGCTTGGCGAGGGCCTGGCCGTTTTCAGCGGAAAGACCGGGATTTGTGACGCGGGACTGCGAAGAATCCTGATCGCCGGATCGCAGGCATCTCAGATTGAATATCTGCGGATCATAACGAATAAGGATTTCTCAATCATGTTGTTTCTGCACTGCGACACCAGCTGAGAGGCGTGCTCGTAATACGATCGCAAGGGCAAATAGATCGCGGCTTCATCCACAACATTGTGCCGGAGAAACTCCGGCAAGCCGGCAAATGTGCAGCATCACTTATGGCCCGTTGCTTCAAATGTGTCCATCCGCGCCCGATTCGTCATCGACAAATCCGACAATGTCATAGCCAAACTCCCGGCGTTCGGTGACTTCCGCGGCGAACTGGATCGCCCTTTCATTGGTGCCCACGATCAGCACAAACCGGCGATTCTTTCATTGCGCC
>CAVOIX010000053.1:0-65210 GCA_963695945.1 uncultured Acidobacteriota bacterium
GCGAAAGGATAATTCCAAGGCATGATCACGAGAACGACGCCCATGGGTTGATAGCGAATGAAGCTGCGGCTTGTGGTAGTCTCCACCGCTTCATCGGCGAGAAATTTCTCGGCGTTTTCGGCATAGTAGCGGCAAACCCAGGTGCATTTCACGGCTTCGTCCACCGCCGAACGAAGCGTCTTGCCCATTTCCAAAGTCATGAGATGGGCCAGCGTGTCCTTCTCACTCTCCAGCAACTCTGCGGCACGGTTCATCATTCGCGCGCGATCGGCGAAGGCGAGCTTGCGGAAGGACTGAAACGTCTCCGTTGCTTTCTGAATTTTCTGATCGACCTGCGCATCCGTGAGAGCGCGTCGAAAGTCTTTATCGTCTGTCCCGTCGCGGGATTAATCGTTGCAATGGCCATGTCTGTTCCGCCCCAATCAAAGAAGATAGAAATCGAATCCGGCGCGTGGCGCAGCCGTTCCTACCGATGTATATCGGATGTGTTGCCTTAATGTTTTACCATGTTTTCGCGGCAATTGCCTGAGAAGGGCTCCGGAGACAACCAGCGGCTCGCTGGCCGTTTCGGGCGTGGAGCAGACGAATGGACGGACCGCGAATGTCAGGAAAGGGTTTGGAAGCACAGACTTCCGTTTGTGGATTTTGTTCCTTGCAAGTACAAAACCCCACGGACTGAAGTCTGTGCCGCCGCGGCTACTTGAGCTTCTGCACGATCTCCAACGCTTTGGCCACGTGCTGATCGGGCGAAATGCCGTCGTCCTTGGAGGAGAACGCGGCGACGATCTTGTGATCCTTGCCAATGACGAAGGTCACGCGTTCGATAAAGTCGTGATCAATCGCGTCGCCCTTCACATCCATCTGGCCGGGCTTTACGGCGTTGGTATTGAGATTATAGGAGGTGGCGATTTTCTTGTCCGTGTCGGAAGCGACGGGAAATTTCCCAGCGCAAAATTCCGGGTCCGCCGCAAAGCGGTTCAGGCGGGCGATACTGTCCGCTGATACGCCGATGACCGTGGCTCCGGCGGCCGTGAATTTGTCGATTTCCTGGGAAAAAGTATGGGCTTCGAGATCGCAACCTTTGGTATAGGCGGACGGGAAGAAGTAGACCACCACCGGTCCCTTCTTCAGCGCCTGCTGCAACGAAAAATCAAATTCTTTTCCTCCGAGCGAACCGTGGGCAGAGAAATCGGGAGCCATATCGCCCATTTTGAGAGCAGCCAAGACAGGCAAACTGAGGAGCATGGAAACCGCAACACCCAGAATCATTTTTTTCATGGTAATCGCCTCCTGACCATCGAAGTGGAAGGAAGCATATCACAATCCGATATCGGATGGATTATTGGGCGTCAGCCGCAACCTTAACCGTGCAGTCAATAGCAAAGGGAGGGTCTTGGAATCGCCGGAAAGGTCGCACCGCGGGCACGGAACTCGCATCGACTATTGGCTCGCCGTCTTGCCCGGTTGCCGGGCGGCGGCGCGCCGCTATTTTTGAGCGTTCGCCGCCGTCGCCGGTGAGACGCTGCGCGAAGAAAGATAGGCGGCAATCGCCATCATGTCATCGGCGCTCAACTTGGCTACCACCGGCTTCATCTGCATGGCCCACTCGCCCTTGCGAAACCCGTGCTGCATGTCATACATCTGGCGCACCAGGTAGCTGGGAGAGCGCCCCGCCAGTCCCGGCACCGGATCCATGCCCATCAGATCCTCGCCGTGGCAGGTCTTGCAGGCAATAGTCTTCCCAGCCGCGCCGGTCATGACGAGAGCCTCACCCTTTTTAATGCTGCCATCGGGCACGTACGCGATAAAGCCAGACCGGTCGTCGCGCAGCACCTCAGTGGCTTCCACGTTTTCCGGCGTTTCGATGATGCGGTTGCCGAGTGGCTGCTTTTCATCTCCCGGCGCCCGCAGATAGATGCCATTGGCGATCAGCATCTTGGGAATCGTGTTGGACTCCACGACGCGAATCCACGGGGTCCACTTCATCGAACTGAAGTAGTGAGCGGCATCTTTTTTTTCATCGTCGGTCATCATGGTCGCGAACTTGATCATCTGGTTGGTGTTGGATTTTCGAGTGTCCGCGCTGCCCCGTTCGCCCATCTTGAATTCATCCAAGGCATGCAAGATGTAGTCGTAGGGAAGACCCGCGAGATTCGTATTCACGGGACGTCCTTTGCCATTCGGGTAATGGCAGAACGAGCAGGCGGTGACGTCCGGCTTGTGACCGTGGGCAACGATGTCCGGCATGGCCGGATGGTCCTCAGGATACCAATCGGCCGGCGCGTAGATGTTGCGAAGCTGCGTGAGCGTAAAGGAAAACTTGCTCGCCGGCAGGTGACGGAGCGTTCCGTCATCCGCGCCGCCGCGCGCGGTGGAGTCCGGACGGTCGGGGGGCGGCGCGCCGGTGGTTGACTCCAAACCGTAGGCCCAGGGCGGTGGAACCGTTGCCGCGTCCTGTTGCGCCGGAGCATCGGATTTCTGAGCCGCCATGGAGGAGATCAAAAGACACGACAGAAACGAGAGAAAAAATACCCTGTAAACAAAATTCACGATCGACCTCTCCATTGGTTTCCCCACTTATGCTACAGAATCCTTGCCGGCCGCGCCGCGCGTCACCAGATGAATTTTAGCGCAAATTGAATCTGCCTGGAGGTCGTGGAAGTTCGGGTGATTTGTCCGGCCCCGGGCACTTGCGACCCGTCCTGATTGAGGATGGTCTCGTTGTCGGTAGGGGGCACGAAATTTGGGTGGTTGAGGATGTTGAAAATTTCGGCGCGAAATTGAACATTGAACGAATCCGAAATCTTTTTGATTGGATTGTTCTTGAAGAACGAGGTGTCGAAATTTGCCAGTCCCGGGCCGATCAGTGCATTTCTGCTTTCGTTACCAAGCAGATTCGCGCAATAAACCTGGCCGCTGGGAGCCGGTTGCGCGGCTCCAGGAAAATCCACACATTGTGCCGACATCGAGACCGGGGCGGTTGGCAGTGAAAAACAATTGAGCTTGATGTAGTTATTGGGATTTCCGGGATTCACGGGAGAGCTGCAGCCTCCTCCCGTCAATCGATTCGGATAACCGAACGGATCGGTATTGCCTTCGCCGAGTGGATCGCCGCCAATCAGGGCTGTGAACGGAACGCCTCCAGTGAGCGTCAAGATACCGTTCCATTCCCAGCCGCTTACTGGCCACGCGAGCGCGCCATGCAGGGATCGCGGGGTCGGAATGCTCCAAACATAGTTCACGACAAGATTCTGGTCGACATTGAAATCAGAAGGACCACGCCGAAGCTTTCGATCGAAGAAAAGCAGGCTCGAAATTCCGTTCAGGAACTGATCGCCATCCGTTGAGCCCGAACTTGTGTCGATGCTCCTGGCCCAGGTATATGAGCCTTGAATCTGGAATCCGTGGGACAACCTCTTCACAACCTGGACCTGGAGCGCGTGGTAGACGGCATCCGAATTGAAGAAAGTGGAGGAGATGCGCGCCACATTCGGGTTCAAAAGCGCGCCATTGATGGGCCACAGGTAACCGGAACTGGTAAGAGTCGGCAGGACGATGTTGCTGTCATCCGTCTGCAAGGCGTTGTGGATAGCTCGGGAGCCGACATAGGCGATCATAAGAGCGGTATTCGGCAATACTTCCCGCTGAACGCTCAAGCTCCACTGCATCACGTAATTGCGCGGCGGGTTCGGTTGAAAAAAATCGACGCGAGCTGAAGTTTCATCTGTCGTCAGGCGATTGAAGCCATTCGTCGGGAAATCGCCGGCACTGAGTGCGCCTAGCGGTCCAGTGCTGGAATTCGTCACACTGGCCGAATCGAAAAAGGGAAACACGGCAAACACCGCGCCCCTCAATTCGATCGGTAGCGGCAATACATCGAACATGCCGAAGCCACCGCGAACCGAGGTCTTGCCGTTGCGGAAAGGATCCCACGCGAATCCAACGCGCGGTTCAAAGTTATGAAGCGTTGGATTGGAAAAGAAGGGATTGCCGGTGTGAATCTGCGTGGATGTTAAGCTAGGCAGACTCGCGAGCTTGCCATCCTTTTCTGTCGGAACTGTGGCCATCTCGTAGCGCAATCCGACATTGATCGTCAGGTTAGGAAAAATGCGCATGTCATCCTGCGCATATGCGCCGACTATGTTTTGCCGAAGATAGCGTGGATTCAACAACCCGGGAATATCCGCTCGGAAACTCTGAGCCGCCTGATTCGTGAGGAAATCGGAAAGTGAGTTGTAAACGAAGCCGCCGCCCGGTCGCGATGGAGAGAAGCTGTTGTCCTGAATGTGCTCGACGTTCGCGCCGAACTTGAAGGAATGAATTCCTTTCGTAAGCGACAAATCGTCAAACACCTGCCACGAATTCCAAACCCAGCTCTGCGGCGTCTGCGTGCTCAAGCCCCCGGAAAAAGACGTAACCCCAGGAATGTCCAGAGTGCCGGCGGTGTCCCCGGGCACGAAACCCAACGACGTGTCCGCAGCGAGAGGATTCACCGCGGTGGCGCTTAAGGGAGAAGCGCCGAAGGACCGGTTGTATCCTACGCGAACGGAATTCACCAGATTCTGCCGAAAAATATGGTTTTCCTGGATGGTCACAATCTGGCGGCGGGTTCTGGCGTTGATGATCTTGTTATCGAATTCGTCGGTCTGGTTGAGCGTGGAAGCATCGAAGGAATAAGTACCGAACAGATTGTCTTGCGCTGAGAAGGTATGATCCAGCCGGACTGTAAAAAAGTTTTCGCTGGAGTTCTGCGAACCCGCGAATTGATAGTTCCCGGTGTCACCGCCCTGACACGGCGCGGGAAACGCGTTGCAGAGCAGAGCGCCATTCGGAAGAGGAAAGAAATTCAGGTACGGCTTAACCGCCGGATCCACGGTGATTTGCGTCGTTTGAGAGCAATCATCCGACGCGCAGAGAATTCCGTTGCGTGCGGCTTGCGATGGCACTGTAACTAACTGACTGAGCCCCAAGGCCTGCCGCAAACCCTCGAAATCCCCGAACCAGAACGTTTTGTCTTTCTGAAGGCGGCCACCGCTGGAAGCCCCGAACTGATTTCGGCGGAATGGCGGGATGGTTGGTCCGTCGAAAAAATTTCGCGCATCGAGCGCGCTGTTGCGGATGAACTCGTAGGCGCTGCCGTGAAAAGCATTTGATCCGGAGCGCGTGATAGCGCTGATCACCCCGCCAGACGTGCGGCCGTACTCGGCCGAATAATTCGCCGTCAGAACCGTAAATTCCTGAATGGCGTCCACGCCCAGGTTGCCGCCCTGCAGGCTGCCCGGCGCGCCATTGGTGTAGTCATTCATACTGATGCCGTTGATCAGATAATTGTTTTGCTGCGGGCGGGCGCCGGAAATCGTCAACTGATTGCCAAGCCCGCGCCCGATGCGGTCCGGAGTGGACACGTCGGGCATGGCGCGAATGCTGGTGATTCCGGGCTGCAACACCGCCAGGTCGGTCCACGATCTGCCATTGACCGGCAATTCGACGACCGCGGTTTCCGTCACCGTATTGGTGAGCGTCGCGGAAGTCAGTTGCACGACCGGCGCGCCGGATTCCACCGTAATGCTTTGCGTGAGGGAGCCGACTTCCATCGCAATATTGACTTCAACGTTTTCTTCAGCGTGCAGTACGACATCCTTCTTGACCACGCTCTTGAAGCCGTCCTGCTGAACATTCAATTCATAAACGCCCGGTGTGAGGTTAGGAATTACAAACAGACCGGCCTTGTCCGCCGCGGTGGCGGATTTGACGCCGGTCGCTGAGTTGGTGGCAGTGACGCTTGCTCCCGGTATTACTTTTCCGGATGAGTCGGAAACAGTGCCGTTCAGGGTAGAGCCATATGCCGATGCCGCAAAAACCGCCGTGCTCAGCGCAATCAAACAGGCAAACAGCGCCGACCGAACGTAGGTAACGCGCATAACTTGACCTCCCGGGTAAACAGCTCTTTGGTGATACTCAGTAAAGATGACAAAGTTAAGACTGGATGTCCGAAGCTGGCCGTGGTGTATAGCATTCTATTCTTTCACGAGCAAGCGACTCTTTGCGGAGCTAGCATCGAAGCCGCATGGCGCAATACCGGGGAACCGGGGAGTGTTCGGGTTCCGGTGCGCCGCCCCCGCGAAAAGTAATCCCGGAATGGAAGTTGCGATTTTGTTTGGACCGAAAGACGATCGAAGTAAATTGCTTCGCGATATTCCTGAATGCATATTAAACTGGCCCCGAACACACACGGGGCTGTAGCTCAGATGGATAGAGCGGAGGTTTCCTAAACCTTAGGCCGGGGGTTCGACTCCCTCCAGCCCCACCAGTTTTCTGTTTTGGTTTCAATCGGCCCATCGATCATTGGAAAGGGGGGAGTCTAAACCCCGACCCTTTCCCAGACCGAAAGAGTTGGGCACCCTGAAACGCCAAACCATTCACTCAGAGTTGAAATGCTAGAGTGGTATTATCCGAGTGTGAGAAGTCGTCAAGAGAAAAATGCGAAAAGGTGGGCCACCCGTCGGCAACGAATCGAATGACTCAGATAGCCTCCTCGACTCCGAGCTACGATGCTGATGGGAATGTGACGAACGATTTTTTGAACACCTATACATGGAGCAGCTTCGGTCGGCCGGTGACGATTAACGGAGTTGGAATTACGTATGATGCATTGGATCGCATGATTGAGCAGAATAGGAGCGGAAGTTACACTCAAATTCAGTACGCGCCCACGGGGTTGAAATTGCAACTCATTACCGGCGGGATAAACGGTGCATATGTCGGATTTGTGCCTCTGCCGGGTGGCGCCGAAGCCGTGTGGGCGGGTGGACCACCCCGCTATCGGCATCCAGATTGGCTAGGCAGTTCGAGGTTATCAACGACCCAAGCTCGCGGAGTCTACGGCGACGTCGCATATGCACCTTTCGGTGAGCAGTACGCTGCTTCAGGTTCGAACGACCCAATGTTCACCGGCATGGATGAAGATACGAGTGCAAACGTATTCGATTTCCCGGCCCGAGAGTACGGCATCCAAGGCCGTTGGCCTTCACCCGACCCCGCGGGACTTGATGCGGTAGATCCGAGCAACCCGCAGACCTGGGATCGTTACGCCTACGTGCTCAACGATCCCGTAGACGTAGTCGACCCGAGCGGAATGGAACCCTGCCCGCCGGACACTGCGACGTCCGTGTGTGTGAGTGCAGGCGATGGTGGATCGTCTTCAACATCACCAGGATCGTCCGGCGACGGGGACGGGTACGTGGGACCGATTTACTGTGGAGGGGACCCCAGGTGCGGGAAGTCGGGCCCTGAGACATGTGTAAAAAGACAACTAGCCGCTGGAAGGTCACCTGCCGGGTGTTCAGGAGGAGCATCATCGCCGCAAACGCCGGGATCGAAGCAAAGCTTCAATGCGTGCATGGCCCAGAACGCATCAACATTCAGCATTGGCGGAGTCGCGGACAAAGCGCTTGGGACGAATATCATGGGAAATTCGGTCGGCCGCTTCCTAGAAGACCAGAGCGCTGGTATGGTGATGAGCTACGAAGGAGGAAAGCTCGGAGGGATTCTGTTAGGGAAGCTGGCCGGTGCGATCGGCGGAATGTTGGGAAAAGGGGCTGGCGAACTCGCCGGTGAAACTGCTGGTCAAGGCGGAGCCAAAGTTCTACTCAGCGGCGGGAGCAAGCAGGCTGCAAAAGACATTGTTGAGGGGCTTGCGGATGGAGCGCAAAAAGCATCTGCTAAAAGGGCGATAGCTGCGGCAACCCGAAGTGAAGCCGTATCAATCTCGGAGTCCGCAGATGGAACCCTTACGGTCACGCGAACACGTGCAGGGTTCGATGGCTCGCAAACGTTTACAAAAACCATCGATTCGGCAGGAAATTCCTCAACGGTTCAGACTGCACATGACGCCGCTGGGAATCTAGTACACTATGACCCCAAGAACTGAGCTTCCTCCTCTAACGCCATATCAGCTTGATGTGCTACGGCGTTTCGCCTCAATGGAGGCTAGCGTCGATGAAGTCCGCCAATCTTTGAACGGAATTTTTGAGTTTGATTTAACACCCGAGCGGCGTACTGCAAGCGGTCACTTCAAGGTGCCGGAACCGGGCATAGTAATTACTCGCAACCACATCTCCAAGGCCCTGGAGCAAAAGCGGCTCGGACTGATCTCTGAGCGGGAGCTTGTGTACTGGGCGACAATGCTCCTACTGAACGATGCTTACCAGCCAGACCCGAAAGACGAAAACTTCATTGCAGAATGGTTGAACGACATCAGCTATAACCTTGATGCTACCTAACCCGTGTGTGCGGGCTGGCGGAATCCAGGCAGAAGCGGCTAGCGGCGTTCCAGTGCGAACCAGGCTGGTGTTAGGAGCGGTCCTGGACGGCAGGTGAGCTCGTCCTGGGACCTTTTTCTTTAGCCGCCGATCCGCATTGCCCCGGTCTCCCCTCGCCTGCCAAAGTTAGCCATGAACTGGCGGATCAGCGCCGTTCGCTGGCCGGTTAACCGGGTGCGCTGTGGAGCGCCCGAGGAGCGGTGCCTACGGCACCGGGAGTGGGTATGACACGTCACCCCAAGTTGGGTGCTGCACGGTAACGCGAAGTTACCGTGCGCGAACTTGTTGAAAGCAGAGCCGCTAAAGGAAAATCCCTTCTATCCGGTTGCCGCCCGGCAACGGGAGGTTACCGCAGGCGAACTTGTTGATTTTTAAGCCTGTCCTGTTAGGCTTTGGGTGTCGTTACTCTTTTAGTACGCACGGACCAGCCTTGCCCCAGACCATCAGCATCGTCGTGTCGATCCTGGCGTTGGCCATTTCGGTAGCCACGGCGTGGTTGACCTTGTTCCGGCGTGGCACGGTGCGGATGACGCAGCCCACCACGATCTACTTCGGGGCAGACGCTTCGGCCAGCCCTTCTCCGAAAGTCTATCTTCGGACCCTGCTTTACAGCACGGCAAAGCGCGGCCAGATCATCGAGAGCATGTTCGTGAAACTGCGCCGTGGTGAGTCCATTCAGACGTTCAATATCTGGGTATACGGAGAAGGCTCGCTGGCCCGTGGGAGCGGGCTGTACGTTGGGGAAAACGGCGTGACCTGCAACCACCACTTCTTGCTGCCCGCAGATGGCACCAAATTCGAGTTCCTGCCAGGAGAATACAAAGTCGAAGTGTATGCGTCGCTGGTGGGTGTGAAGCAGCCTCTCCTGCTTTACGTCACCGGTCTGTCGGTAGCTGAGCAGACAGCGAAGCAACTCCAGGATACGGAGTACGGAGTCTATTTCGACTGGGGGCCAGACTCCGGGCACTACCATGCGCATGTTCGCAAGCATCCGAACCCGAAGTCGTTGCCGGAATTTTTCGAGGCAGTTCTTCGCAATCCCGCTCTTCAATCGAAAGAGGAAGACTTGGAGTAGAACCCTCTATGGTAAAGCCCCCTGTTCGGACCAAATCCATCGGCACCAAAGTGAGTGATGAGGAATACGCGCAACTGGAGAAGTTGGCCCAGGCGCACGGTCAGACGTTAGGCGAGTGGTGCCGTGACGTGATGCTGGAGCACGTGGACGGTCGCAAGCCGAGCGTCATCGAGGAGACGCTGCTGGCCGAAGTGCTGGCGTTGCGCACGATCCTGCTCAACCTGCACTTCACGGTCGCGAAGGGCGAAGCGATCACGGCGGAGGGGATGCAGGAAATCATCGAGCGCGCCGACGCCGGGAAAACAACGAAGGCAGCACAGCGGCTCGCGGCGGCGTCTAAAGAGAAACCAGGGCGGGTGGCGCACCCTTTCGATACTTTATCGATTGACATTTTGTCACCGCTGAACCATATCATCCGTTTATGTTGTCGACGAGGCTCTGGAGTTTGCATTTTCCGGGCTTTCGCACTTCAGGGTGGCCGACCCTCCCGGTCTTGGAGAGTCGGGGGGTTGACTTCTCTTTCTTTCCATGGCTCACAAGCTCATTCGCCATTACGGACGCGGACATCTTCATTTCATCACCTTCACTTGCTATCGGCGATTGCCCCTTCTGCGCTCGGTTCGCGCCAGAAACGCCTTCGTCCAGATTCTCGACGAAACGCGTGACCGCTACGGATTTTCTCTGGTGGGCTACGTCGTCATGCCCGAACACATTCATTTGCTCATCGGCGAACCCGCCAAGGGAACTCCTTCCACCATGATTCAAGTTTTGAAGCAGCGCGTTTCGCGCCGTCTGCGGCGCAAAAAGCGCAATGCCGCCGAACAGTTTCATTTGCCATTTGCGGGCGGCGGCGATGCGCTCCGCCGCTTCTGGCAGCGCCGCTACTACGATTTTAACGTCTGGAGTCTGAAGAAGAGAGTCGAAAAACTTCACTACATGCACATGAATCCGCTGAAAAGAAAATTAGTCGATCATCCGCGCGACTGGCCCTGGAGCAGCTTTTCTTTTTACTCAGACCTCAAGAGCGGATTGATCCGAGTCGATCCCGTCCACTAAATGGAAGGCATAGAGAGAAGTCAAAACCCCGACCCTCTAAATGCGAGAGGATCGGCCACCCGGAAGTTCAAAACCGCCTCAAAGCGTGCGCCACCCGCCCGTCAGCGTGCTCGCAGTCGCTGCGGTAACTGTGGCAGGCGCGCCGTTGAACTGAACGGCATCAGCACTGGCCGTCGTACTGAAACCCTGCCCCTGAATGGTTACGGTAACGCCCGCGGGTCCTTGTTGCGGGCTGAAGCTCAAGATGGAAAGGCCATTATTCGCGGGCACTGTAGTTCGGGTAATGGAAAGAAGGTTTCCTACGGCATCATAGTGATAGGTTGCTGAGTTTCCGTTCTGGTCCACAACGCGGCCGAGCCGACCGAGGTCATCATAGAAATACTGGACGGGCGAAGTGCCCTGGCTGCGGGCGGGCAATGCCGCCAGCACCAACATTATAACGATTCCCATCAATTTTGATCGACTCATTACCTCAACCTGAAGTGCCATACGCCGGACGCGCAGTCTGACTAATCACACCTGCTGAAGCGCTCGTCTCGATACGTCGGCTAGTCAGCCCTCCACTATTACCCGGCCCATTCTAACGAGCCCCAACCATGGGCGAGGTTTTTGACAACGCTTGGCACCGATAGCACCAACGTCGAGTCCATTGCATAGACACGAACGCTGTAACTTGTGTAGGGTGTAGGATGGCCCGTCAGCGCGGAAAGAAGGTCCAATGGACCTTTGCCGTATTTTTCCCCTTGCACCAAGACTGCAATTGACTTGGAATCAGGTGCCCATGCTATCCCATCTATCCGCGCCGGCTCTTCGACAGGGATCACCATGATTTGCTTTCCATTGGCGTCATTCACGGTGAAGCGAAGTGGCCTAAATGGGCTTCGGGTGGTTGTTATGCATGAAACAACGAAGTTGTTGTCAGGTGAGGGGACCTTCTCCTTGCAGTCGTCCATGTGTGATCCCAAGGGTGACCGCTCGCCTGGCGTACTCACTGAGTGTTGAGCCACGCGTCCGTCTGAAGAAATCTCATAGATTTCATAATTGAGTTCCGGTTTTCCACCGCGCGGAACTGCTGTAATCAAATTTAGTTTGCCTATAATAGGCACGCTCGACGGTTTTAACACGCCGTCAGTCATAGGTTGTTTATCCTCTCCGCGACACCCAAGGAGCGAGAGAAGTAGGACGGCAATATACGCGACATTTTTCGATGCGATGTCTATCGAAATCATTTGCGACCCGGTAGTCCATTCGAATTGCCGCCCGGTACTCCGCTCAGAAAGCTCCCCGATCGCGCGGTGGGATCTTTACCTGTTGACGACACGGCAAAGCAAAGTAAAACGAGCAGCGCCATATTCCAAAAAGGCGAAATAGTGCGCGCAGACCGCTGTTGGGTCATCATTGGTGACTCTCCCCATTAAAACGCTAAAATGGCGCGTTTACGCGGGCCGAATATCATGCCGTCCGCTGACAGAGAATTGTGCGTTTGCCAAAAATTTTAAATAGCGAGAGAAGCCTTGGTGCAAGAGCCGACGAATGAATGTATGGGCGTTTACTACTATGACCAAATCGCTCTGTCAAGATAAATGTCAAAAATCATTTTGGTGGTCTTAATTTGTCGGGTGGCTCGGGCTTTGATCGGTGTTGAACTTCGGGTGCCCCGTCCTTCGTTGTTGGAAGGGCGGGCTTTTGACTTTTTGCGTGTGAAGGAATCAATTGACCCTCAAGGGATTAGCTGGCAGGGGGAGCGATGAATGAACTAAGATCAGAAAACCCGAGTTGATCCCGTTAACTAAATTGAAGAAATAGAGAGAAGTCAAAACCCCGACCCTCCAAATGCAAGAGGGTCGGCCACCCGAAGTTCAAAACCGCCTCAAGGCGTGCGCCACCCGCCGATGAGGGGTTTTGACTTAAGGTACGGAGAATTCTCTCGAAAAACATTGAAATAACCTCCTGCGATATGCTGAAAGTATCGACCCGGTGAACGATCTCAAGGAGCGCTGCGTGTCTCTTGCGAGTGTGCTTACGCCTTCGGAAGTCATCAGGAAAAAGCCGCCGGCACCACATCCACACCAGTACTGGCTGTACGTATTATTTTTTCTATCCGGCTTCCCCGCGCTGATTTATCAGATTGTTTGGCAACGCGCCTTGTTCATCGTCTACGGCGTCAACGTTGAATCCGTAACCGTCGTGGTCACGGCATTTATGCTGGGATTGGGACTGGGCAGTCTGGTGGGGGGGCGAATATCGCGATCGCGCTGGTCGCTGATCCCGGCATTTGCCGGCATCGAGCTGTGCACGTCACTCTATGGGATCGTGTCGCTGCGTCTTTTTCACGAAACGGCTCAGATGACTGCGGGAGCGTCGACGTTGCTGACCGGATTGTGTGCATTCGCCCTTGTCGTGGTTCCCACCATTTTGATGGGCTCAACGCTGCCCATCCTTCTGTCGTACCTGGTCAAAGAAGTACCGAATATGGGCAGAGCCACCGGCCTGCTGTATTTTGTCAATACGCTTGGCTCGTCCACGGCGTGCTTTGTTGCCGGCCGATTTACCATGCGCCTGCTGGGAATGTCTGGGTCCGTGCGCCTCGCGGCAGCCATCAATGCCGTGGTGGGCATCGGCGCCTTGGCGGCCTGGCTTGCGACTCGACAGGGCTCGCGTACCGCTGCGCCTCGCGATCAGTACCTCGGCGAACCGGCCCACGCCATGCGCGTTCTTCCTTTTTCTGCTGGCATGGCGCTGGCCGGATTCAGCGGTTTCATTGCACTCGGGTACGAAATCGTTTGGTACCGCCTGTTTTCGTGGGCCAGTGCCACCAACCCGAAGACCTTCGCGTGCCTGCTGGGATCGTATCTGGCGGGATTAGCGCTAGGCTCGTTGTGGGCTCAGCGACGCTGCTGTTCGGTGCGTCCGGCGACGAACCATCTGTGGTTTACCGGTGCCATGATCGTCGGCGGCAATCTGCTTGCCGTAGGATTTCCATTGTTGCTCGCCATTGTGCCTCGAAGTTACTCGCAAACAATCGGCATGGTCTGGGTGGCCTGCTCCGCAAGTCTGCTCGGCACAACCTTCCCAATGGTCTGCCACCTCTCGGTACGGCCAAACGACACCGCCGGAGAAGGCCTGAGTTTTCTCTATCTCAGTAATATAGTTGGTTCCGCAGCCGGAAGCTTCGTTACGGGCTACGTCCTTACGGAGGTTTTCCCTCTCTCGGTCATCACAGCGTTATTAGCAACGGCCGGTCTCGTCCTGGGCTTTTTTCTGATGCGTAAATCTGGTATTCGCAGCCGGTCCTCCGAAGCGGGCGTGTCGGTGCGCATTCTCTCTCCTTTCGCCGAACTGGTGCTGGCCGCATTTAGCGGTTTCATTGCGCTCGCATACGCGATGTGGTGGAACCTTGTCTTTTCGTCGGCGGGTGGCGTAGGGCGAAGCGTCCTTGTTTTAATTGGATCGTGTCTGGCGGGATTGGCGCTGGGCGCGGTGGCCATCGAGTTTCGCCGGCGCACGGCCCGCCCCGCATCGAGTGCGCTTTGGTTAACCGGATTTCTGCTGGTCGCCGGCAGCCTGATGGCGGTGCTGACTCCCTCGATTTTCAGCTTCGCGTTCCGCAGCCACGTACAGTGGATCGCGTTCGTCTGGGTGGGCTGCGCTGCAGCCCTGGTTGGGACTACGTTTCCGCTGCTGCGCCAGATCGTTGCGGGTGGGGGGCAGTCGACGGATGATCGTTCCACAAAGAAAACTCAAGGTTTTCTCAATCTCGCTTATCTAGCAGGTGTGCTCGGCGGTACTTTTGTAACGGGATACGTCCTTGCGCAGATGTTCTCGGATTCTCTCATCGGCGTCTTCCTGGTGACCGCTGGCATGGCGGTCGGTTTCAGCCTGATGCTTCGATCCGGCGGCTCCGCCACCCGGCTTCATGCGTCCATGAATGTCCTGGCAGGGGTCGCGCTGGTCGTGGTGCTTGTTTTCTCACCGACACAGCCGTACGAAACGCTTTGCTCCACGGACAATTTCTGCGCGGGCGTGCCCTTCGCCCGGGTGGTGGAGAATCGCCATGGTGTGGTTGCGGTTGAAAATGACAACAACACCATGATCGGGGGCGGAGCTTACGACGGAAAATTCAACCTTGACCCGTTGCGCAACGACAACGGCATCAAGCGCTGTTACAGTCTTTTTGGGCTTTTATCGCGCACCCCCAAGCGCGTGCTCATGGTCGGCCTTTCCACCGGTTCGTGGGCGCAGGTTGTCGCCAACCATCCTGAAGTCGAAAGCCTCACCATCGTTGAAATCAACCCAGGCTACCTGAAACTGATACCAGAACATCCCGAGGTTGCCAGCCTGTTGCGCAATCCGAAGGTGAACATTGTGATTGACGACGGGCACCGCTGGCTTCTCCGAAATCCCGCGGCGAAGTTCGATCTGGTGGTGATGAATACCACATTTTTTTGGCGCGCCAACTCGACGAATCTGCTGTCGCGCGAATTCCTGGAGCTCATCCGGCGTCATCTGGAGCCGGGCGGCGCCCATTTCTACAACACAACTGGCTCGCCGGAGGCTCAGTTCACCGCCGTTTCTGTTTTTCCATATGCGGCGCGGATCTCCAACTTCATCGCCGTGAGCGACGCTCCTCTGCGTTTTCATCCTGACCATTGGCAACAGATCATGGAAGCCTACCGGATCGACGGTAACCCGCTGCTGGATGTCTCGCGTCCCAAAGATCGGGCCTTCCTGGACGAGGTGGTAAACGATGCGCAGCTTGCATCGAACGCGTCAAATGTTGCGGTGAATAGGAGCGCGTACTTCGAACTGGAGGCGAGTTTGCGGTCGCGTTGGTCGGGCCGTACGGTCGTCACGGACGACAATATGGCCGTCGAATGGCGGGGCAAATAGGCTTGGCAAGTTCTGGACCCAAGACCGATGCGGGTACACATCGACATCCCTTTGGCAAGACTCCTTCGTCAAACAAGACCGGGATCCCAGCCCAGTTATTCCGAGCCCACCGAACATTTGAGGCAAAGGTTCCAATCTCGCACTGATCACCAATTCCCTGCATGCATTCAGCCCCTTCTAGAACAACCCGCTGTTTCATCCTATTTTCAGGTTGTTATGGTTTGCTGATAGCCAGTCATCGGTGCGAATCCTGATCTTGGTAGTTGAGTCGTTACTGACGAAGCTCGTGAATTGAGGCGGACATGGTTGCCGATACGACGCCGGCTCTGAGGGATCTCGGTGCGGCAAATCTGCCCGTAAACGATCGCTTCCACACATGGAGGAAAGAAATGAAAAGAATTTGCTCCCTGCTTCTGATCATGCTGGTTGCATTCGCGGTTAAAACCAAGGCTCAGGACAAGCAATTTCTCAAGTTGGTGGCCACTACACCACTGCCAGGTTTCACGGGAGACTTCGACCATTTCACCATTGACCTGAAAGGAAAACGCCTCTTTCTTACGGCCGAGGATCATCAGACCGTCGAGGTCTTCGACCTTGACGGCAAACGCGTCCACAGCATCACTGGCTTTGCCGCGCCGCACGCGATGCTCTTCGTGCCGGACACCAACCGGCTCATCGTGACGGACGGCAATGAGAAAAATGGATTCGTGGAATTGGTCAATGGCGAGGATTACAAAATCCTCGACAAGATCAAGCTGCCGAACGATGTGGATGGCGCAATTTACAACCCGGTCGACGAGAATTACTACGTGGAGAGCGGCGGAGATGAGACGGGTGGGAAGACCCACAAGATCAACATCATTGACCCAAAAGCTTTCAAAGTTGTCGGCGCCATCGAACTCCCTGGGGACCATTCCGAAGCCATGGCTATCGACCATGATGGAAAGAAGCTTTACGTCAATCTGTCGACCCCGAAGGAAGTCGGGGTGGTGGACCTGAAAACGCGAAAGCTGATTGCCCGCTGGCCCATCCCCAACGCCGAGGTTCCCAACGCCATGGTCCTCGATGAGCCCAATCGCCGCCTGTTCATTGCTACACGCAAGCCGGCGAAATTCTTTGTCTATGATATTGACTCCGGAAAAGTCGTGACTTCAATGGATTGCGCAAATATGAACGACGACATGTGGTTCGACGTTTCGCACAAGCGGATTTTTGTGACCGGAACCGAGACGCTTTCGGTTTTAGAGCAAAAGGACGCGGATCACTACACACGGATCACCGATATTCCGACAGGCTATCGAGCCAAGACTTCGCTGCTGGTGCCGCAATTGAAGCGGCTCTACGTGGCGGTGTCGGGCAAGGGCAAGCCGGACGCCGTCATGGCGGTACAGGTTTACGACGTCCTGCCCTAAGGAATGAGAATTAAGTTTTGCGCGTCGCGTTCCGGCGCAATCGCATGGCGATGAAAGTTTGTCTTAATTAAGTCTGGGCTTTGGGCGAACCAGAAACACACGACGATTGAATTGGTGAGGGGCAAAACATTCCGTGCATCACGATTGTTTTGCTCCTCACAAACAATTCCGTGAAGACACTTCGAAGATTTGCCTGGATTTCGCCTTCAGGCATCTGATAGAACCGACCGGGGTTTTCACTTGAAAAAAATACGTGCGGTGGCGGCTTCTGGCAACCTGAGTACCGGTTTTCGTGAGGAGACTCTGGTTCGCGCGGTCGAGCAGGGGGCCGCGTTCGTAGGTTGTGACGCCGGCACCACGGACTCGGGACCGTATTACCTCGGCTCAGGAACGGCGCGCGGGCCCCGCGACGCAACCAAACACAATCTTCAGCTCATAATTCGCGAGGCTTTGAAGGCGGACATACCCGTAATCATCGGGTCTGCCGGACATGCCGGCGGCGCGCCAGCATCTCAATTGGACATTGGACATCGTTCGGGAACTCGCGCAGGAGAATGAATGGCACTTTAAACTGGCGGCCATTGACAGCGAAATTCCCAGAGAACTCCTCGCTGACGAATTTGAAAAGGGACGCATCACTCCGCTTTGTCCCGCGCCGCAGCTTGACGCGAATTTGATTCGGCAGTCCACGCGATTCGTGGCAATGATGGGAATCGAGCCGATTCAGGCGGCCTTGCGGTCCGGTGCACAGGTTGTGATCGCGGGACGATGCAGCGATGTGGCGATCTACGCGGCTTTGCCGGTAGCAGCGGGGATACCCAAGCACGTGGCGTTTCACGCCGGGAAAATCCTGGAATGCGGGTCCGCGGCTGTCTCGCGACGCTACTATCCGGATTGCATGGCCGCCGAACTCGATCAGGACGGATTTACCGTAGACCCGCCAAATCCCGCGTTTCGCTGCACCCCGCAGAGCGTCGCGGCGCACACCTTATATGAGAATTCAGACCCGTTTCGCTTAGTCGAGTCGGGCGGCACGGTGGACACCGCTTCGGCCGACTACACAGCAGTCAATGATCGCGCGGTTCGGGTTACTGGTTCGCGATTCCTGCCGGCTCCGAAATACACGGTAAAACTCGAGGGCGCGGCTTTGGCGGGCTACCGCTCCATCGTGGTCGCCGGCATACGGGACCCTCTCGTGCTGCGTCAGTTGGATAAATTTCTCTCAGGTCTTCGCGTCGTGCTCGAACGTAAAATCGAGGACAGTCTGAAACTGCGCCCGCAGGAATACCGTCTGCAATTTCGCGTTTACGGCGCTAATGGGACAATGGGAAATCTTGAGCCCTGCAGTCAAGTGGAAGGCCACGAAGTGGGACTGATCATGGATGTCGTGGCCTCATCTCAATCGCTGGCCGCGGACATTTTGCCGATCGTTTGGCATACCGGGCTGCATCATCCGATTCCAGAGTATGAGGGACTTATCAGCAATTTTTCATTCCCATTCTCGCCTCCGGGAACTGACATGGGACCCGTTTACCGCTTTTGCGCAAATCACGTGTGGCAGCTGGATGATCCGTGTATGCCGTTTCGCATTAGCATGGAGGAGTTGTGAGACTCGCGGGAAGCGGATGGACGCATGCGTGAGCTCTGGCAATTCACCAAGCTGATCCGCAGCAAGAACGCCGGTCCGTTCGAGCTCACGTTTGACATTATGTTTAAGGATGAAAATTCTTTTCGGGCCGTGATGGACAGCGGAAAGCTTTCCCTGAGCTGATTTCAACGCTTTACAAAACCGAGGTGAAGCAGGTGAAATTCTTCGTGATCGAACCGCTGCTGACCGTAAAGATCTCGATTCCGCGGCCTGTTTTTTCAGGAGACGTCGGTGATACGGATGTTTATGGCGGTCAATTTCACGGACCACTCGTTCAATTGCCGATCAAAATATCCTAAGTGCTGTTCCGCACCCGCGCAGGGCCTTGTCCGAGCGCTGCAATCGAAAGGGAGAGCCATGCCCTTGGTTTCGGACTCTTCACCACTGAAAGATACCGCGATCGCCGAAGCGACTGTGGCTCCCACACGAATCCGATGGAGCATCGTCGCCCTGGTGGCGTTCGTCACCGGCCTCACCTACATGGATCGGCTCAACCTGGGAATCGTGGCGAAGAATTTTCAGGAGGAGTTCAACTTCACCCCGCAAACGATGGGCTGGATCCTCGGTTCGTTCAGCCTGGGTTATGCATGGTTCCATGTGCCGGGCGGCTGGCTCGCCGATCGATTCGGGGCACGCCGCATTTTGGCGGCCGCGATTTTGTGGTTCTCCGCGTTTACGGCGCTCACCACGATTGCTCCGGGATTGCCTCTAGTGCACTGGCTCGGCGCCGCATGGTCGTTCGCGATCGTCCGGTTCCTGATGGGCGTGGGAGAATCCGCGGCCATTCCCGTGGGAAATAAAATGATGGGGCGTTGGCTCGGACCGAATCGAGGCGCGCTGGACAGTTTTCTGGTAGGAGTTGGTGTTGCGGGAATCATTGCCCCCGGTCCTGATTACGCGAATGGCGATTGCGTACGGTTGGAGATCGCCATTTTTAGTGTTGGGGGTCGTCGGAATGTTCTCGGCATTGGCCTGCTACATTTACGTTACCGACCGTCCCGAAGAAAATCGCCGGGTAAATGCTGCGGAACTTGCTCTGATCGCCGGTTCCCAAAGGATTCCGACGGCCGTCCAGGAGCCTTGGCGAGGAAAAGGCGTACGTTGGCGCAAAATTTTTTCCAGCCGTTCTATGTGGGCGCTGATGGTCTCGCACTTCTGCCTGGTGTACCCGCTCTATATTTTCTTTACGTGGTTTTTCATTTATCTTTGTGAAGGTGCGCGGCGTAACGGTTTCGAAAGCCAGCTTCTGGGGCTCTGCGCCCTTTTGTCGCCAATGTTTTCTTGTTGCCGCTCTCAGGATGGCTCTCCGACCGCGCTGCTCAAAAATTCGGGAAAGGCAGAGGACGCCGTTTTGCAGCCTGGGTGGGAATTCTGGGTTCGGCGCTGCTTCTTTTTTCCGGAAGCCACACTCCGAACAATACGGCGGCGCTTCTGCAACTGGCGATTGCCGCGGGACTCAATTTCGCGGCCTCCGCGATTCTCTACACCGCATGCACGGATATTTCGACGAAAAGTTCCGGTTCGGTCTCAGGAATTATGGCTACGTTCGAGCCTGGGCGGCGCGGCATCGCCAGTTTGACCGTTTTCATTGCTACTAAGTTTGGATGGAGCAATGCCCTCGATTTCGCCGCGCTGGTCACCATGGTGAGCGGCCTGGCCTGGTTCTTCATCGACGCGGGCGCGTCATCGAGTAGACGCGCCCGCATTCCCGCATCTTCCAATCAACCTTATTGAACCTCGTATACTTTTACTGCGGCCACGGTCGTTTCATGACCCGGCGCCGCAAACGTAAAAGCGTTTAAGCTGGGGCACCAGGATCGCGGTCTTGGCGCGGAAGCCGGTTGGAATTCTCGGCCAGCTCCTCGTAGTGATCGGCATCCTTCTGTTGATAAACCACGGTGAATAGACTGCAGACTACATAAATTCGTTTGCTGGCGCGATCGAATGCCATGTCGTCCGTGTTTTCGGTCGTCGGCAGGGAGGCCACGATTTTGCCGGTGTCCGCGTCTAGAACGTCAAGTGACGCCGGCTTTCTCCCAACTACGAACACGCGGCGGTTAGCATCGTCATAGGTGATCGGCGTATTTCCCTTCATGTCGCCGAGGGGCCATGTGGAAAGCAGAGTCTTAGTTTCTCGATCCACTACGCCGACTAGACTTTTGTCTCGGATGTTGGCGAAAATCCTTGGACCGTCTTCTCCAGCGCCAGCGCTTCGATGTTCTTGGAATCGATTTTGATGTCGCCGACGTGTTTGCGCGTGGTGGTATCGAAGATGCTGATCAGCGAATAATCCAGCTTGGCATCATCGCCGCCCGCGACCACGTAGAAGAGGTGCTTCGCGGCGTCATACGACGAGGAGTCCGCACCCTCGGTCGCTTTCAGCGTTTCGATCGGCGCGTAGGTCTTACTGTTAAAGATTCTGATGGTGCCGTCTCCTCCGGCCACGACCCATAGTTGCTGCGATTCGGGCAGGACGAGCATCGAATGCGGTTCATCAACGTTCTTGATCGTGTGGATGAGTGTGTTGGTCTTGGTGTCCATCACGAACACGGAATTTTGTTTCTCGCCGGTGAGAAACAAGTGGTTGCCGGCGAGATCGATTGCAAAATGGTCGAAGTCGCCATTCTCGATGCCAGGCAACGGGATATCCTGCAAGAATTTAAGCGGAGGCTTGCTCTGCGCGGATGCTGTAATCGCGAACATCACGACGAGTGCGACTCGCAACGATTCAATGAATTTTGTCATTTTCTCACTCTCCATAGAATTTGATGATACGGAACGTCTAGGTTCCAACCTATCGTTTGGCCTCTACCGTCTCTTCCTCGATGCGATAGTATTCATCCAGTCCCATCGCGTCCTCAATCTCCTTCCGTATCGTCCGGGCGGTTTGCGGATCGAGTCCTGTGCTGCCCGTTCGCTTAAGTCTTACAAACAATTCCTTCACACCCTGGTAGGTGACGGCGATGGCGCTGATGGCGTCGTTGACCATCTTGTATCCGGCGTCTTCCAGCTCCTGAATCGAAAGGATCGGCCGGTTGAGCCGGTTTCCCTCGCTATTGACGTAGATCAAAGGAGAATGGATTTCCCTTGGCGCCAGGCGCATTTCCTCGACGGTGTTCGGAAAGATCATGATCATGTCCGCGCCGGCCTGGGCGTAAAGGTTGGCTCGGCGGACGCCCTCGGCGAAACCGTCGGTGCGCATGGCGTCGGTCCGTGCGGCGATTACGAAGTCCGGATCTCTCCGGGCGCGAACGGCATAGCGAATCTTTTCGCACATCTCGTCGGCGGAGATGACGTGCTCGATCCCCTTGTGGTAGTGAATGCGTTTCGGATACACCTGATCCTCGATGTGCACGGCCGCAGCTCCCGTGCGTTCCAGCTGCTGCACCGTCCGGATCACGTGCGTGGGATCGCCATATCCCGCGCCGGCGTCAATCATGAGCGGAATTTTTACGGCTGCGGCAATGCGCCGCGTCGTCATCGCCACCTCTTCCAGACTCAGAAGCGGTTCGGGAACGCAGGAGCTTGCGCCGAGAGCGTAACCACCGATATCCAGGCACCGGAATCCGGCCTGCTCGGCGATTCTTGCAGTCAGCGGATCGTAGGCGATTGGCGCGTGAATTATTCCGGGGCTCCGGAGCATCTCACGGAACACCGATCCCATAGTCTTCACAGGTTCCCCCTCTTGGTCCAATGATCGAGAAACAATATTCGCAATGCTTGCCGCACCATTTCGTCACATCAAGTCTTGCTGCTGTGCGTCGCTTCCCGGCGTACCGTTCCTGATCGCTTGCGCAGCGGCTAAATTCCGGGTTCCAGGCCGTTTTCCACATTCACAAAAATCCAGATCAAGCCGGCCGCAAACGTCACGCTCGCGGCGAAATCCAGGGCCGTCGCCCAGCCATATCGCGTGGCCAGATAGCCGGTCAAAATCGGCGCGGTTCCCCCCGCAAGGTTGGCGCACGTGTTCATCAACCCGGACAAAGATCCGGAGTAAGTGGGGGCCAGGTCAATGCAGCCGGCCCACCAACTGGGCGCCGCGAACTGGCTGAGCCCGGCGGAGAATGCCAGTAAAACGACGGCGGAAACATTATTTGCGGCATGGCTGCCGGCGAGGAGCAGCAATGCCGAAAATGTCATTCCGATCCAGACGGTAATCTGCCGCCCTCGCCGGAGCCCGATGTTCACTACGGCTTTGTCGGAAATCCATCCACCGAGGGGCGCCATCAATGTAGTCGCGATGAAAGGCGTGGCCCCCCAAAGGCCGCCTTTCATCAAGGTAAAACCCCTCACGCGCGTGAGGTAAATGAAGAACCAGGTAAAGTAAATGTACGGTGTGTAGCCATGGCACAAATAACTCAGGATCAACGCCCATACAGAACGGTTCGAGAAAATTTTGCGCCAGGGAGTTCCGCACACCCTGAATGAATGGTTTGCGCGTCCTTGTGGACTGGAATCGAGGATTGTCAGTTCAACAGCGTTGATGCGCGGATGCTCCCCGGGACTGTCCGTAGTCCACGCAAACCAGAGAATGGCGATCACGATAGCCAATACTCCGGAAAGCACAAAAGCCGAGCGCCAGCCCCACCGCTGCATCGTTGCCGCAAACAAAATTGGGGAAATCACGCCGCCTGCTCCCACGCCTCCAAGAAGCAGGCTGCTTCCGATTCCCCTTTGTGTTTTGGTGGTCCAAGCCGCTACGATCTTATTGGCGTTGGGATAGCTGGCAGCCTCGCCGACTCCCGTCAGGAAGCGGATCACGGCAAAAACCAAGGCATAGTTCCACCAGCGGCTCTGACTGATTAGAGGAACGCAAGTCATCAAAATGGTGAAGGTGGACCACAACAGCAGCGCCACGGTAAGGGTCGCTCGCGGGCCGTAACGGTCGCCCGCCCATCCCCACGGAATCTGGAATAGGGCGTATCCGAAGGCGAACCCGCCCAAGATCCAGCCCATTGTTTGTGTCGGGAACTGGAATTCGTCCTGTAGATATTTCCCGGCGATGGCCAGATTCAGGCGGCCGAAGGCGGTGACCAGCATGATCGCAGTCAGCAAAGCGAGGGTCTGAAACTGGATGTACGTTCGTCGCTGCCCCGCCAAGCACCCTCTCTTCGACTCGCGACGCACAACGAGCCCTCTACTGAAGACATAAGATGTCTACACTAATCAACTTCTGTCAAGAGAAAATGTCGTTCCGCTCAGGCTCCGGTTTGACATCCGCTGCCTGCGGCAATATGGTTAAGCCTTGAAGTATGAATTCACGTGCTTGAAAATGGATCGGATTGATTGGCCTACCGGCGCAGGATTGAAGAAAAATGCCAGCAGATCACGGTGAGTTGGTTGACAAAATAGTGGAAGCACTCGAGGCCGCGATTCACAATGGAGAATTGCTGCCGGGAAAGAAGATTTCCGAGCTCGCCCTTTCGTCTGCTCTGAAGGTGAGCCGGGGACCGCTTCGCGAGGCCATCCGCAAGCTTGAGGCTCGGAGGCTGTTCGAGCGGACCGCGTTTCACGGAATTCGCCTGGTCGATCTTTCGATTAAAGATCTTGAGCAACTCCTGGTGGTTCGCGAAGTACTGGAGGGAGCTGCGGCGCGGGCCGCGGCGGAAAATATTTCGGACCGTGAACTGGCGGCGCTCAAGCAGTTTGTGCGCAGCGGACGCCGGCGCAACTCCTCTCTTTCGTTCGCGCCGAAGACTCCCGAAATTGGGATTCACCATTTGATTGCGCGGGCCAGCAAGAACCGCTGGCTGGAAGAAATGTTGTGCAAGGATCTGTACGGGCTATTGCGCGCCTACCGTTACTCTTCGTCGGATCTCGCCCACCGGTCTGAGGAAGCCAAGCAGGAGCATCGCAGGATTGTGGAAGCCATCGCCGCGCATGATGGCGACCGCGCGGAAACCCTCATGCGCAAACACAATCGCGACGGGCGTTTGAATTTAATCAAGCGCCTGAAGGCTGACCCGATCAGTGAGAGGCAGTCTTCCTTGCGGCCCATCGCCAGGATAAAGAAAGCCAGAGGGAAAGTCGGAGTGCAATGACCGCCGCTGAAACCGTCCACATGGCTGATATTAGGAACGAAATACGGTCTTGGACTCAATCTCATAGAGTCGCGGCAAACCAATAACCCGCTCGATGTATTTCATCGTTTCCTTGTCCCGCGCGACGTCCTCCGGCGGAAACCCGTTTTTCAGATAGTGCGCGAGCCCGCTGCGGACCGCCCGCATGGCCAGCAGAATTACGGTCGTCGCGTCGATGCAGATCTTAAATCCCATGTCTTCAAGTTCGCTCCATCTGAAGTTGGGGCGTCCGAGATCGCCGTGATCGCCGGAAACATTTACGTGCAGAAGAGGGCCGTGAACTTCTTTGGCGATCTGACGGGCCTCCTCCACGCTATTCGGAAAGACTTCCACCACGTCACAACCTGCTTCCAAAAAAGCATTTCCGCGTTTGACGGCCTCGGCAAGGCCGTGGGTCAGCAGGGAATCCGTGCGTCCCACCAGGACGAGATCCTGATCGCGCCGGGTTTCCACGGCAATTTTTATTTTGTCGAGCATGGCGCCGAGCGGAATGACTTCCTCCACGCCTCGATGATAGGAAGCGCGTTTCGGGACAAGCTGATCCTCAAGATGGATGCACGCGATGTTGGCCGCCTCGGCCTCCCGAACGGTGCGGGCAACGTGAATGGGTTCGCCGAATCCTCCCGCGCAATCCACCTTCAGGGGTATGTCAACGGCCTTGGTGACCAGTCGCGCGCACTCGATCGTTTCCGTCATCGTCAGCAGAGGTTCGGTCACGCAAAGTTGCGCTCCCACCTGCCAGCCACCCATGGCAATGAATTTGAATCCCAGATCCTGGGCGATTCGCGCGGTCAGCGGGTCATAGATGTTCACACCCTTGATCAGGCCGGGCTCGGCCAGAAGGCGGCGCAATTTTCTCGATGGCCTGCTTGTTACTTCGTCCTGCGCATGCATGGATTGGCTTTCCTCCTGCCAGGTATTCTAGCGCAACGTGTTGACAATAAAAGAGCGCTGTCTTCGCAGCGATGCCCAGAGGCGCGGATGGCAAAGAGAGATTGGTACAGTACATAAATATCACAATGCATACCAATTGTCCGCGAGCGGGAGTGGCGAGGCCCATTTGGACGCCACTGGAGAGGCTCCGCGAGCTATTTGCAAATTGCCTGACATCTGCTGTACACGGTCAGACGCTCACCACCGCTATTTTTGCCTTGACATGTTGTAAGTCAGACGTGTAGACACCTCTTATCAGGATTGTGGCTTTTCGGAGGGGGCGTGCAGGAATGAATTCCAAATGGGTGAAGTGTTTCTTGCTTGTGGGTATATATGTGTTCGCTATCCTGTCAGCGCGCGCTTTGCCAGCGCAGGTGGCTGGAGGGACGCTTTCCGGTACGGTCACCGATCCGTCCGGCGGGGCTGTTCCCAATGCCAAGGTGGACATCAAGAACACGGCCACGGGAGTGATCCGGGCCCTTACAACCAACGCGGACGGCTTCTATTCCGCCGCCAACCTGTTGCCGGGCGACTACGAAGTTGCGATATCCGCCGCGGGATTCAACACTGGGGTCAAGTCAGGCATTACCATCAATGTTGGAGCGCAACCGGTCTTTAACATGGCTTTGCAGATCGGCACGGTTTCAAACACCGTTGATGTGACCACCGATGCGCCTACCGTGCAACTCACAAGTTCGGATATCGGCGCCACCGTCAGTGCCACCACGGTTCGCGAATTGCCATTGAATGGCCGCAGCTGGACGGATCTAGCGGCGTTGCAGCCTGGCGTGTCCACCATCCAGACCCAACCGAGTTTTGCCTCGGGGGCGGACCGCGGAAATCGCGGTTTCGGCCAGCAACTGACGATCTCCGGAGCCCGGCCGCAGCAGAATAATTATCGCCTCGATGGCGTCAGCCTGAATGACTACGCAAATGGCGCGCCCGGCAGTGTGCTCGGCGGAAATCTGGGAGTGGATGCAATCCAGGAGTTCTCCGTACTTACGAGCAACTACTCAGCCGAATACGGGAAGACCTCGGGGGGCGTAGTCAACGCTATCACCCGCTCGGGAACCAACTCCTTTCATGGAAGTGCGTACGAGTTCCTGCGGAACAGCGCTCTGGATGCGCGGAACTACTTCGAAGATCCCACCTTCCCGAAAGCTTCGTTCAAACGGAACCAGTTTGGCGGCGCGATTGGTGGTCCAATCATCAAAAATCGCACGTTTTTCTTTGCGGATTACGAAGGCATTCGGCAGTCCAAGGGAATTGCCAATGTGAATCACGTGCCGTCGCCCGAAGTTCATGCTGATCCGACGGTCAGTCCCGCGGCGCAGCAATATCTCAAGCTTTTTCCGATACCCGCCAGCTGCGGAAGCGACGTGTGCACTCTCATTTTCAATGGCCAGCAGGTGGTGAACGAAAATTTCTTTACAACCCGCGTGGACCACAAATTTTCCGACAAAGACAGTGTGTTCGGGACCTACCTGTACGATAAGACGCCGTACAGTTCGCCGGACTCGTTCGGCAACGTTGGCCTGCAATCTCTATCGTCCAGGCAGATCGTCGCAGTGGAAGAAACCCACACGTTTACCCCCAGCTTCGTCAACGCCGTGCGATTCGGATACAACCATGAAACTGTCAATAACAACTCTAGCGTGACAGCCCTCAACCCGGCGGCCCGCGACACCACGCTGGCGGCTTTTGCGGGCCGCGACGCCGCTACCGTGAACATTGGTGGAGGAATTACTCAGCTCCCGGGCGGCGTTGGCGGACTTCCGACCTACCTGTATCGCTGGAATTCGTTTCAGGTCTATGACGATGCGTTCTGGACGCATGGAACGCATTCGATCAAATTCGGTGTGGCCGTGGAACGCATGCTGCTCAACGTCACCGCCTTTACCGATCCCAACGGCGTGTGGTTTTTTGGCAACCTGCAGAATTTCCTTTCGAACACTCCGTCCAGATTTCAGGGTGGGATAGTCAGTTCGCTGACGCCCCGTGACCTGCGGCAGTCCCTGGTAGGAGGCTACATCCAGGACGATTGGCGGTTGAAAAAGAACCTAACCGTGAATCTTGGTTTGCGCTATGAGATGACCACGGTCCCCACGGAACTCAAGAACCAGCTTTCGAATCTGATCAACCTCTCGGATGCCAGCCCCCATTTGGGCAATCCGTTTTTCAAAAATCCCACCACCAGGAATTTTGAGCCGCGGTTAGGATTTGCCTGGGATCCACTCGGAAACGGGAAAATGGCGGTACGGGGCGGTGCGGGGTTATTCGATGTGCTTCCATTACCATATCAGTACATCCTTCTAACAACCCAGACCGCTCCCTTTTTCCAGTACACGGCGATCAACGGGTCGGCTCCATCCCCAGCGACTTGCCCCGCGGGAACAACTCTGACGTTTCCGCTCGTGGATCCTTGTTTGATCACCTCAAACAAAAATCGTGCAGCCTACGTCGAGGACAATCCCAAGCGTAGTTACGTGGCGCAGTGGAATCTCAATCTGCAATATCAGCTCACTCCTAGCCTCGCGGCCATGGTTGCCTACGTGGGTTCGCGCGGAGTGCATCAACCGTTTCGGGTGGATGAGGCCGATCTGGTGATTCCCACGAAAACCTCGGCCGGATATCTCTGGCCGCAAGTCGATGTGCTGGGGAATCTCTATTCCCCGCAGTGCAATCAGACGGATCCAAACGGCTCCGACCCTGGGCAGTGCGCGCCACCCAACACCATCAACCCAAACTTTGGCTCGGTCCGCGGAATGTTTTATCAGGGACGGTCATACTACAACGCCCTTGAACTCCAGCTGGCCAAGCGCATGAGTCATGGTTTCCAGGCCCAGGGAACCTTCACCTGGGGCAAGAGCATGGATACCAGCTCCGCGACATTGGCCGGCGACGCATTTGGCAATTCCATTTCCAGCCTGAACTGGTTCGACATGTCTCTCACCCGAGGCCTTTCGGATTACAACGTCGGGCGCACTCTCGTTCTAAACGCCACCTGGGATGTTCCATCGCCGAAGTCGCTGTCCGGTGCCGCCCACTGGGCGGCCGACGGATGGGAACTTGGGATGATCTTTACCGCCAGCGACGGCGTACCATTCACCGCCACATGGGGTACGGGAGGCGATCCGGCCAACACCCTGAGCAGCGACGATTTTGCTTACCCGAACAGGCTTGGCGGAGCCGGATGCAAGTCTCTCATCAATCCGGGCAATCCCTCCAATTATATAAAAACGGAATGCTTCGCGGTTCCAACAGCCCCCAATGCCGCATTCTGGAATGCCAACTGCTCTCCCGCTCCGCCAAGTCTTGGCGGACCGCTACCGGCGGGCGATTTGAGCTGCTTCAACCTGCGGGGAAATGCGGGCCGCAATATTCTGATCGGCCCCGGCGTCACCAACCTGGATTTTTCGGTCTTCAAGAACAACGAAATCAAGAGAATTTCGGAGACGTTCAACGTGCAATTCCGTCTGGAAATGTTCAATCTTCTCAACCACCCGAACTTTGGTCCTCCAGGACCGGGCGATGGCAATACCGACATTTTTGATCCGACCGGGGCATCGCTAGGTGGACCCGGAGGAACAGCCGGAGCCTTGGTCAGGACAACCACCCCGGAGCGGCAAATTCAGTTCGCTCTGAAAGTCGTATTCTGAGCCCGCCAAAACGGATTAAAAGGGCTCCCGGCTATAGCGAGGGAGCCCTTTTTCTTTGCGCTGAAAATTGAATCATGAAACTGGGTCAACCGGCGGGATCAGGATTTCAGCGCGGCGTGAATCTTCAGATCGTTTCCGGCTGAAAATCCCGGGCGGCCCTTTTTCAGCTCGTTTTCCGGAAGTTCAACGTTCAGTTCGTGTAAATCAATGGCCCGCAGATCGCTGAGCCTCTGCACAGTATCGAGGAATCTTTCGGATTCGCCTGTCGAAATAATTCCGTCCGTGAGGATTTTAAACTTGTGAATAAAGTCACGACGGGTAAATGGTTTGGCGCCGAGTGGGTGGGCATTGGCGACAGCCATTTCATCCACGATGCGCGACCCATTTCGAAACAAAATCTCGACTCGTCCACCGAAGGCTTTCGCGGCGGGATCGGTCTGGTGATAGCGGCGCGTCCACTCCGGGTCTTCCCTGGTTTCGATGCTGCGCCATAGTTGCACGGTGTCCGGGCGACTGGCGCGATCCTTTGTATAACTGTTGACGTGATGCCAGCCGCCATCTTGAAGCGCCACCGCGAAGATATACATGATGGAATGATCCAGCGTCTCGCGGCTGGCATGGGGGTCAAATTTCTGAGGATCGTTTGCTCCTGTGCCGATCACGCTATGCGTATGATGGCTGGTGTGAATCACCACTTTCTCGATCTGTGAGAAGTCGGCGATTTGCATTCTCATGCGGAACGCCAGGTCGATCAGGGCCTGGGCTTGGTACTCCGCGCTGTGCTCCTTCGTGAAGCTCTCCAGGATGGCGCGCTTCGCTTCGCCCGGTCCGGGAAGCGTCACATCGTATTGAGCGTCAGGACCATCAAGCATCCAGGCGATGACGCTGTCCTCTCCCTCATAAATTGGGCTGGGCGATTCCTCGCCGCGCATCGCGCGATCGATCGCCTCGATCGCCAATTTACCGGAATGCGCCGGAGCGAACGCCTTCCAACTGCTGATCGCGCCTTTGCGCGACTGCCGGGTGGTGAAGCTGACGTGGACGGCCTGCTGGACAGCCTGATAGATCGCCGTTGTCCGCAGACCAAGCATGGCGCCGATTCCCGCGGCTTGCGCCGGGGACAGGTGGGCAATGTGGTCAATCTTGTGCCGGTGTAGACAGATCGACCTCACCAGATTGATTTGGACTTCGTAGCCGGCCGCGATCCCCCGGATCAGATCCTTTCCAGTCTTCCCCATCGCCTGGGCTACCGCGAGGATGGGCGGAATATTGTCTCCGGGATGCGAATAATCGGCGGCTAGAAATGTATCGTGCATGTCGAGCTCGCGCACCGCAGTGCCGTTGGCCCACGCGGCCCACTCCGGACTAAACCGTTCGCGAGAAGGTACGCCGAATACGGTTGCTCCTGCGGGTCGCCGGTGTCCCAGAGCCATTTGCCGCGCGGCAATCGCCGGATCGCGGTTGATCGCGGAGATGGCCACCGCGGCATCATCAATGACGCGGTCGATAATGGTTTCGGTCACTTCCGGTTCGACGGGGACATCGTCCGCAGCAACACTGGCAATTTTCCAGGCGAGCTGTTCTTCGCGCGGAAGCTTCGCCGAAGACGGATAAACTTTTACTCGATGAGTTTGCATTTTGGAGATCTTAAAATCAGTCGCCTTCAGAATATTTGCGTTCCAGGGCATCGAAAAAAGGTTTTTTGACCAGCCGCTGGCGCTCCGCGAACTTCGCAACCGTGGTACTCGCCTCGTCCATGCGGCCCATCGACTTGAGCTCTTTCAATGCCGCCTGCATTCCTGCAATTGCGCCCTGCAACGCAACGTTGGCATAAAGCACAAGCCCGTAACCCATTGTGGCCAGTTCGGCCTGGGCAAGGACAGGGGTCTTACCCCCTACCACGAGATTTACCACTTGCGGCACCGGAAGGCGCTGCGGAATTTTGCGAATCTCGTCCACGTTTCTTGGAGCCTCGACGAAAGTTACATCTGCTCCAGCCTCGACGTATCGCTGCACTCGCTCGATTGTGCGATCGAATCCTTCGACGGCCAGCGCATCCGATCGAGCGATGATCAGCAGGTCCTGGCTCGTTCGGGCATCCACCGCCGCTTTCACCTTTCCGGCCATCTCTTCGGCGGCGATCACGGATTTATTTTCAAAGTGCCCGCATTTTTTAGGAGCCGTTTGATCTTCCAGTTGAATGGCATTCGCGCCGGCGCGTTCCAGTAATCGCACGGATTGGCGAACGTTCAGGGCGTTGCCGAAACCGGTATCCGCGTCGACAATCACCGGGATTTCTACCGCTTCGCGAATGGCGGTTGTATGTTGCGCAATTTCAGGCAGGCTGATGAATCCGAGATCGGGCACGCCCAGCAGTGTATTCGTCAGGCCGGCGCCGCTCAGATAAACGGCTTCAAATCCGAGCTCTTCTATGATGCGCGCCGCAAGCGCGTTTGCGGCGCCGGGGACCAGCAATCCGCGGCGCTCCTCCACCATGGTACGCAAGCTTTCTCCGGACGCCGGCATCAAAAGGTTACCTCGCAAATTGAGATCGTTACCGACTAATGTACAACGATCCGGGAAGTTCCGTAAGACGCGGCATTGCGAGAACTGTTTTCAGCTTTCTCCGGCGAAAATGATTGCGGGATTAGTCTGTTGAAAACGTGATTGCAATGCGGTTCTTTTGGATTCGACTCCGTCAGGACCTGTACAAACCGTTCAACAATCGGTGACGGCTGCCGGGAGATGCGGATTCCAAATGAAAAGGGGGAGAAGCCCTTCGGCTTCTCCCCCAGGATCGTCAGGTGTGATGAAACTCAGCCGCCGATCGGGGTGCTGCTAGCGCTTGGAGTCGAACCGTCCGTCGTCTGGCGAATCACACCGCTCTGGTCGGTGAAGAACTTCCGCTGACCGGTCGAGGTTGACTGGGGCACAGCGATAATCGTGTATTGTGTGATGGCCGTGGTGCCGCTCGCGGCAGCGGTTGGTGCGTAAGTGAAGGTGTAGCCGCTCTTGGCCGGGCTGCCTGTGGCGCCGAGCAAGCTGTCGACCAGGTCAGCCGCGGACGCGCTGGGCAGCACGCCGGAAGCGACGGGACCGAGTTGGGCGAACGACGTTGAGGGAGCTGTGCTGTACGTCGTCTCGTAAGCCACGATGCAAGTATTGTAAGTGCGCAGTGAGGCCACCGCCGACGCTTCATTGGCGGCCATCTTGGAGCGCAGCAAGTTCGGAATCGCGATCGCCGCGATGATCAGGATGATCGCGACCACGATCAGCAACTCAATTAACGAGAAACCCTTTTGTTTCGTTCGCATGTTTCCTTTTTCCTCCGACAAATTTTGAGTTCGTTTTTCGCGTACGGTTGAAATAAAGCAAGCGAATAGCCGTTCTCATGCCGGGGGAATTGTTCTGTGCAGTTTCCCTCTAAAATGCTGTATTAAAACTACTTGCATGCGATTTGAAATCCTCGAGCGGTCGGCCGGGTTCCGGAGTTGGGCCTGCGCTGACGTCCAGACTGTAGTTTTCGCGTACACCCCATCTGCCGAGTGTACAGTCCTGGCAAAGCTGTGGTTGCCGCAAGCATTTGATGAGCAAAACGCCGGCGATATCCCGGCTTGCGGGCTGATATTCGCCATGGGTCGTTTCGACCGCAGTCGTAGTCAACGCGCACACTCAATCCTTGTGGCGAACACGGTCCGCAGGATGCTGTTTTCCCCCTCCGCATCCCACTGATTCTAGGATGCTTTGTAGCGTTCAGGAAACTGCCAAACGGCCCCAGGCGTGCATCGTATCTGTGCATGATCGAAGTCGGACAATCGCGGAATCGGGTTGATGAGGGCGGGAGCGTAGCCCCGCACCAGTCAGCCAACCATGTGGTAGAGGTTGGTGCCGCGTGATCGCCGTCATCATCTTCTTTTGCTCTGTCGCCGGTGTCTGCCAGTTCGGTGTCCATTATTGGAGGGCGATGATTGCAACCGTCGCTGCAGAGACGGTCTCCGATCGCGCCTGGGCCGCGCTTGGAATTACCTCCTCGGACGTGAAGCCGCGCGATTTCCGGGCGCTGATGAGCCTGTCCAAAATGGCTCCCACGCTGCGCGGTTCGAACGGCGGATTTCGCGCGATTCAAGCCTACTATTTGGTGATTGAAACGCTGGGGCGGACCATCCCGGCGGCTGCCGGCTGGGCGGAACGCGAGATGGTGACCTGCGCGCGATACGCCGCAGCCCAGCTGGTGCAGCGCCTCGAATGCAACGTTGCCTGCACCGCTGAAGTTCGCAAATTCTAAATTCCAGCCTTCCACACTACCTTCCGTGCTGCGATCCCTGGTTTGTCTTCCGGCGTTGGCCCACGCGAATCTTCTCCCCTGACCTTTCTTCGCGCTGCCGTCGGCATTCTCAACTGCTCCCAAGCTTGCCACGAGGTGCGCTGGGATTCGGTTGATAACTCCGACGGCACGCCGCGGAGAATCCGGACATGAACGTCCGGGTTACTGGTGCAGAATTACGTGTATCGATTTGCAGCTTTACAACGGCGCAGAGAGAACCTGGCATGAAACTGCGGATGTCCAAAAATGGCTCAGCCCCGGCTACTATTTCCTCGAACTGGCAGAACATAGAGGCACGCCAGTTATGGCTTTCGTCCACTGGAATTATTGTTTCCCTTCTCTTGACCGCGGGAATTGTCTCTTTTGTGCTTCCCGCATTCATCCCCGGCCTGAACGGGTACTACTCGATCGACACCAGTCTCGCGGTGCATGGACTGGTGGGCCTGGTGCTGTTGTTTGATCTGTATGTGGTGTTTCAGCAGCATCAGCTGTACCGGGTCCGCAAAGGAATCGCCGAGCGGGAGGAACTTTTCCGGTTGATCAGCGAAAATGCCGCCGACCTGATTGCCGTCGTCGATGTGAATGGACGGAGACTTTATAACAGCCCGTCGTATCAAAAGCTGCTGGGCTATTCGGTGCCAGACTTAAAAGGTACTTCCGGTTTTGAGCAAATTCATCCGGATGATCGGCAGAGGATGTTGGAAGCGGCAGCTGAAGCCAAGCGCACCGGCCAGGGCCGCCGCGTCGAATATCGCATTTTGCACAAGGATGGCCATTGGCTGACTCTGGAATCCACCGCGAGCGTGGTCAGAAATGAGTCGGGAGAAGTCGAGAAGTTGGTGATCGTGAATCGGGATATCACCGAACGAAAACAGGTGGAGGCGCAGGTTCTGCTCTCTCAGAAGCTGGAAGCCATCGGAAGACTTTCCGGCGGCGTAGCGCACGACTTCAATAATTTGCTCGGGGTGATCATCGGCTACAGCGAAGAGCTGCAGAAGCGAATCGGTCCGGAAGATCCCTACCGCGAGGCAGTCGACGAAATCCGGGACGCCGGCAAGCGCGCCGCATCTTTGACCCAGCACCTGCTGGCGTTCAGCAAGAAGCAAGTTCTCGAGCCGTGTCTCCTGAATCTGAATTCGGTTGTGAGTGAAGTGGGCAAAATGCTGCAGAGGGTGATCGGAGAAGACGTCGTGCTGGAGATTATTTCTCCCCCTTCTATCGGGATTATAAAAGCGGACCGCACCCAGATTGAACGCGTCATCTTGAACCTTGCTGTCAACGCGCGTGATGCCATGCCCAACGGTGGAAAGTTGACCATCGAACTCTCGGACATCGAAATAGGCGAGGATATAAGCCGAAATTGCCCGACTCCCATCGCTCCCGGGTCGTACGTCCTGCTGCGAGCGACCGATACGGGTTGCGGCATGGACGCTGAAATTCAGGCTCACATTTTTGAGCCGTTCTTTACCACCAAAGAGAAGGGCACGGGACTTGGGCTGGCCACGGTTTACGGCGTCATTACGCAAAGCTCCGGCCACATTCTGGTAGAGAGCCAGCCGGGGCAGGGCGCAACATTCAAAATTTATCTTCCGCTTGCAGCGGAAGCCCGCGCGAATGTTTTGGACGTCAAGCCTGTGCCGGAAGTGCGGGAAACCCAAGAGCCCCGTACCATTCTGCTGGTCGAAGATGAACCGGCTCTGCTGAAGCTAACGCGCGCCACGCTGAAGCAAATGGGACACACCGTGCTGCAGGCGAAGGACGCATTTGAAGCACTGGAAATCGCCGAGCGCGCAAAAGAGCCGATCGACCTGCTTTTGACCGACGTCATCATGCCGGGAATGAGCGGGCGAACGTTGGCTGATAGCCTGTCGCCGCTTCGCCCGGAGATGAAGGTGCTTTACATCACCGGCTATTCGGACGGAGCGATTGCCAAACAGGGAATTCTGGAAGACGGAATTTCAGTGCTTCGAAAACCTTTTACCAAGGAAGAACTGACGCAGCGAGTCGAGGAAATATTGTTTGGCGTGCTTCGCTGAAGTTTGTTCATTCACGCGAGAGATTGCCAACGCAGCTCTGGCTACGAGAGCGTAATGGAAAGGCAAAAAATGACCGGTTTACAGGAAGTCAATGAACCGTCAGGACGATCGAAATCCGGGTTGAACGTCACACTCGTGGTCATTGACGACGATCCTGCCAATTTGAAACTGACGCGCTTTGTTCTGGCCAACGAAGGGCTGGAAATCCATTCCGCCGGCGACCCGCAGAATGGAATGACGCTGATCCGCCAGATCCGCCCGCAAATTGTTCTGCTCGATCTGGTAATGCCGGGTGTGGAGGGCATGGAATTGCTGCAGGAGATATTGGAATTTGATCCGGGCATCGACGTGATTCTGATGACCGGTTATTACTCCACCGATTCAGCGGTGGAGGCGATCCAGAAGGGAGCGTCGGATTACCTTCCAAAACCATTTTCACCGGACGATCTCCGTTTGCGAGTCCGGCTGTTTGTGGAGGACGCAAAAAAGCGCCGGCGTAGTTTGCAGCTTGAAAATGATCTGCTTGAGAGTTTCGAATTCGAGGGCATGATCGGCCACAGCCCGTTAATGCTTGACCTATTTTCAAAAATTCGGCGTATCGCGCCGCATTTTCGCAGCGTTCTGGTGACCGGGGCGACCGGCACGGGAAAAGAACTTGCCGCGAGAGCGTTGCATCGCGCCAGCCCGGCACACAAGGGCCAATTTGTGGCGTTGAATTGTTCTTCGATTTCGGAAACGCTGGCCGAAAGTGAATTATTTGGCCACGTCAAAGGCGCCTTCACCGGAGCGGACAAAGACAAGGTGGGAGCGTTTGAGTACGCCGATGGCGGCACGGCCCTGCTCGACGAAATCGGAGAAATGCCCTTGGCGATGCAGGCGAAGCTTCTACGCGTTTTGCAGAGCCACGAAATCCAGCGCGTCGGATCGCCCGTGCTCCGCCATGTGGACGTGCGCGTCGTCGCCGCCACCAACAGGGATCTGCCGGAGATGGTCCGGCAAGGCAAGTTTCGCGAAGACCTGTACTTCCGCCTGTGCATGGTCGAATTGAAATTGCCTGCGCTGGCCGAACGGCTCGAGGATTTGCCGATGCTGCAACGCCACTTTCTCAGATACTTCTCTGGGCAATACAAAAAGCCGTTCGCCGGGATGACCCGCCGGGCGCAGACGCTCCTGGCCCGATATTCCTGGCCGGGCAATGTCCGGGAACTCGAAAACGTGATCGGGCATGCCTGCATGATGACCGAATCTAATCTGATCGATGTGCGTGACCTTCCGGAACGAATCCAGAATCAGAAGCTGGTGGAGAACAAGGTGGGCGAGGAACTCGGTTCCATGGAGCAGATGGCCCGTTTGCACGCGCAACGCGTCCTGGCGCACGCCGGTGGAAACAAAGTTCGAGCGGCGGAAATATTAGGCATCAGCCGGACGCATCTCTATGAACTGCTGAAGAAGAACGACCAGGAACAGGAAAAAGCAGGCTCTGCCCGGAGCGTTGAAGCATCCGCGGTGCCGGTCCCAAAGATGTAACCGAAGTGTTTCTCGCCCTGAACTGAGCTTTCCCGAATTTCTATTTTTGATAGTACCGCCGAGGCGGTCCTCGGAATCTATGGGGACGAATGCTTGGAGGAAATACCGGACTGAAGGCTCAATCACGCGTCCTTGCCGCCGGACAGCACGCGATCCACGGAGAGGGCACCGCCTCCGGCAAACAGGATCGCCAGCGCCATGGCAATCATCAGGAACTGATATTCCATTCCTTCGCCTTTCTGTTTGCCGCTCCAGTTGATGAACATTCCGAAGTGGCTGGTGGTGGTGATGGCGGCAACGGTCATGTCCACCACGATGCCAAATGCGGCGATCCGGCTCAGAAAGCCAAGAATCAGACCCAGCGAGCCGAAGAACTCCGCCAGAATGACCAGGAAGACCAGGGGCGCGGGAAATCCCCGCTGGCCAAAGTTGTGGATCGTCGCCGAGAATCCGGCTCCTCCAAACCAGCCAAACATCTTTTGCATCCCGTGGGGCAACATCACGCCGCCGGCGACCACTCGTATGAGCGTCAGCGTACAATCATTCCTGGTCCGAAGCAGTCTGGCGAGCAAGAGGGCTCCTCGTCGTTTTTGGCATGGCCGCGTTTTGGCGCGAGTTCGAACACCGTTTATACCCTTAAATGCTTGATTTTCTAAGGTGAAAAACGTAGGCTGATTGTGGTTTTTTGGCAAAGAAAGTTTGCGTCGGACATGAATTGCCCCCACTGCAATACAAGTAATCCGCTAGGGGCTGCAAGTTGCTCGAAATGCCGCGCGCCGCTCGTTGAAGGCGCCACGTTGGTTGCGGAACTGACGCCCCCAGTCGGCACCGGTGAAGTCACGTTCGTTGACGGCGTGCGCATCTACGTCGCGCCTGATCCCGAAGCCACCGCCACCGGTCTTGACCCCAAGAGCATGCAAATTCCCGCGGCCTGGTCTCAGCCGGCGTCCACGCAGAGCCTGGAAGACGCGCGAAGATCGGTCACCGTACTTGCCCCCGGTGCGTTGCTCGGAAACCGCTACGAAATCATCAAAGTTCTAGGCCAGGGTGGCATGGGCGCGGTGTACCAGGCCCGCGACCGGGAGCTGGACCGCATCGTAGCGCTGAAGGTAATTCGTCCGGAATTGGCCGGACAGCCCGACATTCTCCAGCGCTTCAAGCAGGAACTGATTCTGGCGCGAAAGATCACCCACCGCAACGTCATTCGCATCTTCGATCTCGGCGAAGCTTCCGGAATTAAATTTATCACCATGGAATTTATCGAAGGGCAGGATTTGAAATCCCTGCTCGCCAAAGAACGCAGGCTTGCGCCTGACCGCGCCGTGGAAATCATGCAGCAGGTCTGCCTGGCCCTGGAGGCCGCGCACTCGGAAGGCGTGGTCCACCGCGACCTGAAGCCGCAAAATATCATGATGGACCAGAAGGGCCGCGCTTCGGTGATGGACTTCGGGATCGCGCGCTCCCTCGAATTTGGCGGTATGACGCAAACCGGCGCGATGATCGGCACGCCCGAATACATGTCTCCCGAGCAAGTGCGCGGCGAACCGGCGGACGCGCGTTCCGACATCTTTACGCTCGGAGTTATTTTTCAGGAACTTCTCACTGGAATTCTCCCGTACCAGGCGGAGACGGCCATGGCGTCGATGTTCAAGCGCACCATGGAGCGCGCCGCGTCCGTCCACCAGGTGAATCCCGCTGTCCCGCAGTATCTCAGCTACGTCGTTGGGAAATGTCTGGAGATCCGGCCTGAGGACCGCTATCAGACGGTGCGGGAAGTTTACGACGCGCTGGAAGCCTGGAAGACCGGAGCGACCAAGCCCATCGGCGTTTTCAGCATGCGCTGGTTTCGGCGAGCGCTTCGCAATCGCGCCGCGGTGGCTTCGGCGGCCGCTGCGACCGGGCTGTGCCTGCTGGTCGCCGCAGGCATTGTCGTGTATCGATGGAAGCACCCTGCAACTTCATCAGCCACGCATGCTCCGGTGAGCGTGCTGGTGGCGGATTTCTCCAATCAAACCGGCGACCCCATATTCGACGGCACCCTGGAACCGATGGTCAACGTCGCGCTGGAGGGGGCCAGCTTCATCAACGCCTTCAACCGTGGCAACGCCCGCAAACTGGCGCAAGCTCTCCCGCATCCCAGCGACAAGCTTGACGAGCAGCCGGCCAGGCTGGTCGCCGTTAGCCAGGGCATCAGTGCCGTGATCACCGGCGAGCTGAGCAGGCGCGGCGAAACCTACAGCATCACGGCGGAAGCTCTTGACACCGTCAGCGGGAACGTCATCGCCAAGACAGAAGTCACCGCCGCGAATAAAGACGCGGTGCTGCTGGCCATACCGAAGCTGGCGGCTCCCATACGTAAGGCGTTGGGCGACACCACACCGGTGTCGGTTCAGTTGAACGAAGAGGGCGGAGCGTTTCAAGCGGCATCCCTCGAAGTCGTGCACCAGTATGGCCTGGCGATGGAGCAGCAGTTCTCCGGGAACATGGAGGCGGCGTTTCAGTCATTTTCAAAAGCCGCGGAGCTCGATCCGAACTTCGCCCGAGCCTACGCCGGCATGGCCGGCACTTCCGGGAACATGGGACGCCGGCAGGACGCCGAGAAATATATCAAGCTGGCAATGGAGCACGTCGACCGCATGGCCGAACGCGAACGCTACCGCGTCCGCGGCGTGTATTACATCCTGACAGATAACTGGCAGAAGTGCGCCGATGAGTACGGCGACCTGATCGTTCACTATCCGTCGGATAACTTGGGATATTTCAATCTCGCCAGCTGCGATGCGCAGATGCGCAAGTTCCCCGATGCCCTTGCGGCGGTGCGGCGAGCGGTCGAAATCTCTCCGCAGGGAAGTCTGCAGCGGATCGCACTGTCATTTTACAGTTCGTACAGCGGGGATTTTCAGGGCGGCGAACGGGAAGCCCAAAAAGTATTACAAACGACTCCGTCCCACGATGCTTATCTCGCTCTGGCTGAATCCCAGGTCGGCCTGGGACAATTGGAGCAAGCCGCCGATACCTATCACAAACTCGAGAAGCTGAGTGCCACAGGCGAAGGACCTTCGACTGCCGCTTCGGGCCTCGCGGATATCGCTTCTTATGAAGGCCGCTTCGGGGATGCCGTGCGAATTCTGGAGGAAGCTGGATCCGCCGAACTCGCGGCCAAGAGTCCGGAGAGCGCCGCAAATAAATTTACCGCGTTGGCCCAAATGCAAGTTCTCCGCGGGCAGCATGCGGCTGCAATCGATGCCGCGGAGAAAGCTTTAGCCAACAGCCAGGCAATCCAGATTAAATTCCTGGCGGCGCGAACGTTTGTGGAAGCAGGAGAACTTGCCAGGGCGCAGAAACTTGCCGCGGAACTCTCTGCCGTGGTGCAGGCCGAACCTCAGGCCTATGCCAAAATCATCGCCGGTGAATCCGCCCTGAAAACGAAAGACGCGCCCCAGGCCATCAAGGCATTCACGGACGCCAACAACCTGCTCGACACCTGGATCGGCCGCTTCGAGCTTGGCCGGGCCGACCTGCAAGCCGGGCTTTTCGTGGAAGCGGATTCGGAATTTGACCGATGCATCAAGCGGCGCGGAGAAGCTCTGGAGATTCTGATCAATAATGTCCCCACGTACGCCTATTTTCCGCCGGTTTATTACTACCAGGGACTGGTGCGGGACGGACTTAAGAGTGCGGGCTTCGCGGAATCGTATCGCAACTACCTGAACATTCGCGGCAAAGCCGGCGAAGATCCGCTGCTTCCCGAAATTCGACGTCACCTCGCCAACTAGCTCAGCAAACCTTCGCCGACCGGCGATCCTTCAATCCGAGAATGATCCAAAAAATTTAGAGCCCGGCCCAGGCAAAATGTCTCCAACATTCTGCCTGAGCCGGGCCCTCGAATTCCGCGAGCTTCCCGGTAACAGCTCCGCAAACGCGGCTTGTCGACGAAATCGGTTCCGCGCCTGTTGAAGCCTAGTCGTCGTACGGTTTGAGTTTGATCGTCGTGGCCTTAATGGGACTCCCGTCGGCCAGTTGCAATTCAATCGTGAAATAGTTGCAGGCCGAGCCGATCGTCGAGGCAGTGTCCCAATTGAAAATGAACTGGGGCGCCGTGAACGTGAAAGTGCTTTTCCCCGCCGCCTTGCCTGCTGAATACAGTGTGACGCAGACCGCGTTCGCGGCAGGCGCGCCGTACGGACCGTTGCTGTTCGGGCACGCCTTGATGGACGAAAGCGTGTTCAAGTCCGTGATCGGATTCCCCACGGAATTGGTCAGCTGCCATTTGATGGCTACAACCTTGCGTGCGTTGAACGTGCCAGGGGAATAGCTGGGCGCAGTGACCGTCCCGGCCGTGGTCAGCGGCGACAGGAATCCGATGAAAGTGCATGGAACCTGGATCTGGGGAGTCACATTCGAAGGGCCGCTTCCCCGGTTATCGGTGAGGATCGTCGTGATGAAATACGCGTAGGTTTCGCAGCCGACATTTTGGTCGGTGTACGAAGTGAACGCGCTTCCCAAGGGAAGCGGTGTGTTTGCGGGGACCGTGACGGTGGTGTAGGTGGACGTTGGGAAAGCCCCACCGTTCACCGCACGGTACACGCCGAACGCCGCGATCTGGCTCTGGCCGAAAGCAGGCGCCGTCCAGCTCAGGGCCACAAAATTCGATGCCGTCAGTACGTCGCTTAGTTTCGAGGGCGCACGAACCACGGAGTTGGCGATCTGCGGAGTAATTTCGCCAACGCCGCCCGATCCAAACGGCGCCCCGCCGGAACCAAAAGGAGCGCCACCGGACCCGAAGGGAGCTCCGCCCGATCCGTAGGGTGCACCGCCGCTTCCAAACGGAGCGCCACCACTGCCAAACGGCGCACCGCCACTGCCGAAGGGAGCGCCACCACTTCCAAAAGGAGCGCCGCCGGCCCAGAAATCATTGCCGGTCGCGCCGACCTGACGCGGGTCCACGTTGGCCCAATCATTGTAGCCACGCAAGCTCGCTTGTACCTTGCCATCGAAATTAATGTCCTGGGGAGTCGCGGGCCAAGGAATCAGGCTGGTCGGGCCCTCTACGCGGAACATCGGCTGGACCCTGGGCTGGTCGGTCGACAAGATCGGCGTGCCGTCGCAATGTTGGGTGGCGGGACTGCCAAACGTTTGGTTGGGCGCATACCACTTGGTGGCAGGGTGCATGAGCGCGTTCGCCAGCACAGTATTCGAAAGCGGTCCGTTCTCGTTGAGGAGGGGTAGAGCCTCGTTGGAAAAATCGAGAACACTGTCAGTCAATGAAACCGGGTCGGTCAACAGGTCGACCTGGAACATGTAGTTCATCACGCTTTGGTAGTTCGGCTTGCAGTTGGCCTCAAAGGTAAGCGCGTAACTGCCTCCCGTGTCGGCATAAGACCCGCCATGAGTTAGGCCAAGTGAATGACCAATCTCATGCATCAAGGTCCCGGATTGCACGGGTACGGTTTGACCGTCGGCGCCCCACAGGCCGAGGGTGATTAGCGAGTCTTCTCCGCCCAGGTCAGAAAAGCCGGAACCGGTGCTGGCTGTACCGGGGACAATCGCGAGATATGGGTCGGTGGATTGGGTCGGCGCAGTGGCTGCAGTCGATGTTTGTATTGTGAACGAGGTCGTGGAAGGAACTGTGCTGATGAGGAAAGTCCCATTCAGCGCGAAATTGGAGCCGACTCCATCAATCGTGACGCGGCCCTTGGGGCCAAGCGGGTCAACAACAAGGCCGTGGGAACTTGAGGTCGTGAACGTCAACGTCGTGCCCGACGCCACAATGCTGGTGAGGCTTCCACCCTGGAAGCTCCAGTTTGGAACCCCCAGAGCATTTCCAAAAATCACCTCGTGGTAACTATTCCTCCGTCCGAGCGGGAAACGCCTGACGCAGAATGGACCTGCGCCTGGTTTGCCGCCGGAAAGGGTGCGGGTTTCACACGAAGTTTCGTCCGGATAATTGAGCGGCTGGGTTTTCAGGAATTCAAAGCCGGACTTCCAGCCGACCACTCCCGCTTGACCTGGGAATGAGCAATACACCGGATTGCCGTTTTTATCTACGCCATCGATGCAGGTTTGCTCCGGAATCACATGGTGATTCGGATCAATGTGCAAGTAGACGCCATGGGCGGCGAAAGCGCTGGTAAGGTTCGCAAACACCAAAGGATCTGACGGTAACAGGGAGATTCCGCCGTTGGCCGTGTCACAGGCCGTGCCGGCAGTATTCAATTTGCTGCACATGGAATCGATTTGAAGGAAGAGATCTTTTTCGCCGCTTTGCGCTCCGGGGAGAGAAACCCACGACGGGTCGTTCGTCACCGGGGAGGTGGGGCACTTTCCCTGATTGCTCAATCCCCGATTGGCCCCGGCATCGCAGTAACCTTGACTTGTTTTCCAGACGTCCGGCAGGCCGTCTAGATCGGAGTCCTGAACCGTGGTGCTGAGAATCATCGCGCCCCATGACACGCAGCCCCTGCTGTAACGAGCGGGGACCACCGAAACGCTCTCCGAAGAATCGCCGGCTTTCACTGGATAGCCGAGCAGATTGCCGAGGATCCAGGTGGGATTGTCCCAAGATCCGTTATAAGCGCCAGGGAATGGCGGGAGCGTGCCATAGAGAGAAGGAAGAGGCGTGGTGACGCCTGTTTTGTCATTGATGAAATTCACCGTTTCAAATTTATTGCTCTGACCATTGCCGACAATCTGGGTGAGTTTGGCCACCGGGAGAGTTCCCGAATTCAGATCATATCCGGCTTGATAGAAGCCCAGCAGCTGCTGTCTCGTATATGGCGAATCGTCGTCGGGAGAAAACGTGCCGTCGTAGATGGCGATGGCGTTCAGCGGCAGCGGCGCACTTGTGGAGATCACCCGGTAAACGATCACCAGCGTGGCACCCAGAGTGAAGGGCGCATTGCCGGATTTACCGCTACCGGCCAGGCTCACCTGGTAGGAGGAGTTCGGCTGAATGTTTCCGTTTGCATCGAGCGGCAGAAACGGACGCACATCCGCGCGGTAGGTCACAATCGCTTTTGACCCATAGTCATCATCCGAGCAGCCGCCGGAATTCCAGGATACCGGAAATCTGGTGTTGCCCAATGTCACTCCCGTGATTGGATAGCCGGTCCCCGTGGCCGGCCCGAACGATCCGTGCTGGCCGGCGAATGCCCCCGGGGTTTCCACCGTCGCCCAGTAGAGATATGCCGCCACGATATCAGCGCCAGCTGGCACCTGCTGGGGCGCAACGCTAGTGGAGTACGCTTTGGGATCGGGAATGGAGATAGTTCCCTTGGCGAAACCGCCGACGCCCATTCCCCGCAAGCCTACGCCGCCGACGACGTAATCGCCGGTGACAAGATAGTTGTTCGATAAACTGAGAGGCGTGGGAGTTTGCGCGGACCCATTCTGCGCGAGGACGGATACCAATAGGAATCCGAGCGCGAGCGCCGAGCGCATCAGGGCTTGAGCGCTCGCGGGGAAACTGAGCTGTTTTTTCAGAGGGCTGGTGGGCGTTTCCATCTGAGTCTCCTTATAGACCATTCCGTCACCGGCTCAACCAACGAGCCGTTCACTCAATCTGGAACCTTGGTAAAAAGTGTGGGGAAGCCGCATTGCATACAGCATTAATCCGCAAAGTTCACTTTAAATTGCGTTCCCCGGGTTCGGCCTCGGGTTCCACAAATACACGGACAGGGAAGAAAAACGCGATTTTGAAACATGCGGTTCGAGTGCGCGCTCGAGGACAATAGCCACATCAGCTCACCGCGATGAATCGTAGAATCTCTCCGGTCGGAAGCGTTCGGAAAGCCGTGATGATTCGTGGGCCGCACAGCGCGGTGCGGTTGCGCACGGATTCTGCCTTTGACATTTATTGAAGTCAAGAAAAATACGGTCAAAACATCTTCGAAGAAAAAACACGCTTCGGCGAGTGCTGGTACTGATAGTACCTTCCTCATTTCTTGATTGTCCTCCCACGCTGCCGACGTCCGGGGTGCGTTCGATTCCGCACAGGACGCAAAGATTGAGTCCAACAATCCGGCCTCCACTGTGTACAATCGCGAACCGGCATGCAGCATGCGACCTTAGTTGCGATGGGTGTCCGATGGCTCAGCAGAAAGTGCTCCGTCGTCCTCTATGAATTCGCAACCGCGGCGGATGAGAATCCGGACGTGATCGGATGGGTCACCGGATCAGGTTCCGTTCTCATCGAGTGCAAGTTGACGCGGTCAGACTTTCTGCGCGACGCCGCCAAAGCCGCGAGAAAAAATCCCCGCACCGGCATGGGCCAGCGCCGCTACTACTTGTGTCCGACGGATTTGATCCAGGTAAAAGATCTTCCTGCGAAGTGGGGACTGCTGTGGGCCATTCGCGGCCAGATCGTCGTGAAACGCGAGGCGCGCGGATATCCGGAGAGAAATCTCGCCGCGGAGGTGCAGTTTCTCAGTTCCATGCTGCGCCGGGCGCAAATCAGAATCGGCACGCGGCCGCTCTCGGAATGGCTGCGGGGCGAGAATCGATTTGAGGCCAAGCGCGGCATCCCGCCCACCCTGGATCGCGTGATCCGCAAGACCAACGCAGTGATACTGGTTGCCGAATAGGGCTCCGACCACTACGAAATTCTGCCCGCCAAACTCTTCAGGTGATCCTCAGGTAGGCAAAATACAATGGTTCTCCGCAGAGAATCGGTGTCGATAGGCGGCTGCAAAGTCGCCATATACGAAGCCGTAGGCTGCGGCCTGGTTGACGGGCTTGGAACGCAAGTTCGGTGCTACAATTTTCGCGTTTCGGGTGACGCGAAAAGAATTTCTGAGATAAGAGATGGCGAGCATGCGTTCGGCTCGTCAGTCCCCGCGAATTGAGTGAGTCAGCGGTTTTGAGGCGCGCTTGAATCCGCGCGCGGAACGAAAGTCCGCGGCGCACTCCACTCGCAGATCGCGTGCGTACTTAATCAAAAAGGAGCGTATACATGAAGGTTTCCAGTCTTGGCCGCATCGCAGCAGGTATTTCACTGGCAGTGTGCGGGGCCTGTTTTTTGTCGGTCTCCTACGCTCAGCCGAAACCGGCGGCATCCGGCTATCACTTGCTTAAAACCATCAGTTTGCCGCCGGCCCCCGGTGGTGGTGAGTACTACGATTACATTACGGTGGACGCGCCGACGCGCCGTGTTTACGTATCGCACGGCGCGGAAGTTGTGGTTTTGAATGCGGACGATTATTCCGTGGTGGGTAGAATCGAAGGGCTGTCGCGGAGCCACGGAGTGACCATCGCCAAAGACCTTGGCAAAGGGTTCATCACCGACGGCGATTCCAATGAAAACGCCAAAGTGCAGGAAGTTGTCATTTTTGATTTGAAAACATTGAAGGTGACCGGCAGGGTCACGACCGGCCAACTCGATACCGATGCGATCATCTATGAGCCGGTGACCAAGCACGTATTCACGTTCAACGGCGACAGCCATAACACCACTGTGATCGATCCAGTAAAGCAGGTCGTGATCACGAATATTGACTTGATCGGAAAAGTGGAATTTCCGGCCGTTGACGGCAAGGGCATGGTCTACGATAACAATCCGGAGAAAAACGACATCGTGGCGATCGATGCCCGCACCAACACGATCAAATCGCGATGGCCGACCGACCCCGCGGGAAACCCAACTTCCTTGGCCATCGATCAAAAGAATCGCCGGCTCTTCTCGGGAGGCCGCGGGCCGCAGTTTGTCATCATGATGGACGCGGACTCCGGTAAGGTTCTGCAGTCCTATCCGATTTCCGGCGGTGTGGATGCCAACGCCTTTGATCCGGGAACCGGCATGCTGTTCGTATCCACTCGTGAGGGCATGCTGCACATTTATCACGAAGATTCGCCGAACAAACTCAGTGAAGTGGAAGCGGTAAAGACCGAGTATGGCGCGAAGACCTGCCAGGTGGATCCGAAGACCCATAACGTTTTCTTGTCGACTTCGGATTTCAATCCTCCGAAGGCTCCAACGGAAAAGCAGCCGCACCCGCTGGCAACCGCCAAACCGGGTAACTTCCGCGTGCTCGTTTACGGAAAGTAACGCAGGCTGTAGCAGATCGGTTGGCGCGGTCACCGTGGGCAGTCGGTTCGAGGCTGCCCACGACAAGCTCTTCTTGCAGGCAACTCGTCCTTCCAGCTTCCTTCCAGCTTCCTTTCAGTGATGGTGGTGTCCTCCCTGCCGTTGCGGCGAAACCTGCCATTTGGGGAGCGCGCTGCGCGTGGAAAACGGTAACGTAGGCGGCTCCAAACTCAGGCTAGAGTCACCAAGGGACAAACCATCCCGGAGTGTGAAAAGATGGCTGTTCAACTGCGAACCGAACCGCAATCGCAACGGAGGAAATTGTGAACGCGTTTGAGAGGCTGAATAGCGAAAACGTCGCGGAAAAGGCTGGGCAGGGGATTCTGGTGCTGCCAGTGGGGACGGTGGAACAACACGGCCCGCATCTCCCGCTGACGGTTGACATCGAAATTCCCGTCAGGATTGCGTCCGCTGTGGCGGAAAAAATAAAAGGATTTGTTGCGCCGGCAATTTTTTACGGAGCGCGTTCGCTGCCGCAAAGCGGCGGCAGCCCGGAGATCCCCGGAACGATTCGGATTCGCGGCAGCGTTCTGACCGAGTACTTGAAGGATGTGATTTCCGGCTACGCATCAATGGGATTTCGTTCCGTCGTCATTCTCAACGGGCACTTCGAAAATGAAGCGTTTCTGTTCGAGGCGATGGAACTTTGCCGGGAGGAGGGAAAGCTCGGGGGAGCCAAAATTGTAGCGCTGAGCTGGTGGAGCCTGGTGCCCCAGGCCTTGATCGATCAACTGTTCGGCGATCGTTTCACGGGATGGCACGCGGAACATGCCAGTGCGTGTGAGACTTCGCTGATGCTTCATCTCAGGAAAGATCTTGTAGGTACGGAAAGGGTGGATAACCCCACCCCGCCTCGCGCCGGGATCTATACATTTCCCATCGACGCTTCCAGACTTTCAAATCGTGGAGTATTGGGAAATAGTTCGTCTTCCAGCGCGGAGATTGGCCGGGCGTTGTTTGAGGAAATATGCAATCAGTTGATATCCGTCATTCGCGGGCAAATCGAACCGGCTTGAGTGGCACAGACTTCCGCTGGTGAACTTTGGCCGCAGCAAGGTCGACCATGCCTGGACTAACCCCCACAGGCTGAAGCCTGCCCCACTTCTCCCTCATGTTTTTCGCGCAGCGATCGATTCCGCCAGCAAGCACAGGGTTTCAAAGGCGATATTGGCGGCAGCCAGCGCCGTGCCTCCCGATGGATCAAACGGCGGCGATACTTCGACCACATCCGCGCCCACCAGGTTGAGATTCCGCAGGCCGCGCAGCAGGCGCATGGCTTCACGCGACGTAATGCCGGCGAATTCGGGCGTTCCCGTGCCAGGAGCAAACACGGGATCGAGCGCGTCAATGTCAAAACTGAGGTACGTCGGCGCATCTCCGACGATTCGGCGCGCTTCGCGAACTACGGCATCGACTCCCATCTCTTCAAATTCCTCGATCGAAATTATACGAATGCCCTGCTGCACTGGCCAATCGCGCTCGTCGGCGGAATAGGTCGAGCCGCGGATTCCGATCTGGACGGTTCTTTTGGGATCGAGGAGTCCTTCTTCGATCGCTCGCCGGAACGGCGTGCCGTGTGTGTATTTCAAGCCGCCGAAATAGGAGTCAACGGTATCCGAATGCGCATCGAAGTGGACCATGCCCACGGGCCGAGCCGCCGCGACGGCGCGCAGAATAGGAAGCGAGCTGAGGTGATCGCCGCCAATCGCTAAAGGAGTCGCGCCGGCTTCCACGATTCGGCTGAAAAATTTATGGATGCCTTCGAGAGACCGGTTCAGGTCGATCGGGTTCACGGGCGCATCGCCAACGTCAGCCACACCGCAAATCTCGTAAGGCGATATTTTCGTAACGGAATGCACGCGCTTGATCAGGCTGGACATGTCGCGAACCTGCCGCGGACCATGCCGGGGCCCGGGACGATTTGTGGTACCGCCGTCCCAGGGGACGCCGACGATCGCGATATCCACATCGCGGGGATCCGTCACCACCGGGAGACGCATAAACGTGGAGTGTCCGGCAAAGCGAGGTGTCACACCCGAATCGACGGGTTCGTAACGCCGAGTGGTCATGTTTGTTTTTCCAACCTATTTTCTTCCGTCAATGAAAGTTCGCTCGGCCGGATCTTTGGCGCTCTCGATCTTGTCGTGCCTGCTGTTCCAAAAAAACCAGAGGAGCCCGAGCGCCAAATAGCCGAGGAAAATCAGTGGAAGTTTGCCATAAGCGCCTTCCGGAACGGGATAAAGATTTCCCGCCAGCGCCAGCAGCATCACGACGAAGGTCAGCCATGGGATGATCTGCGCTCCCGGACGAAAGACGCCGTGATTGCGCAGGTATTGCGGAAGAGCGAGGCACGTCAATCCATACGCCACGATGAAACCGTACGTCCCCAGTGAACCCATCCACCCGTAAACATCCAGCCCTCTTGCGCCGCGAGCCGCTAAGATCGCCACGGGAAGTACCGCGGCAATTCCGGTGACAATCACGGCGCGGCCCGGTGTTTCATTGCGCGCGTGCGTCACGCGAAGCGCTCCATGCGTCAATCCCCCGTGGGCCATCAGCAACAGTACCCGCGCCGCCGCCGTGATGCAGGCGAGCGTGCATGCAAACAGGCTCACCAGCGCGCCGATGTCGATCACAAGTCCAAGAAATCCGACTCCGCCGACTTCGGCGAGAACCCGCATCGGAGCGGCACTTGTGCCCAAATCCTGGCCCGCTGAGCGGACTCCAAGCACCTCGGTATACGCACACATCGTGAAGATCGCGCCGCACAAAAGCGCGCTCTGGATCACCGCTCGGGGAATTGTTTTCAGCGGATCGCGCGCTTCGGAGCCCAGAGTCGTGGCGCTCTCAAAGCCCACAAAGCTGAACATCGCCAGCACCAGTCCAAGCCGCAAACCGCTACCGGTCATTCCCTGAAGATGGAATTGCAGCAAGTCCGCATGGTGGCGGAATTTCGCAAGGACCAGCACCAGCACAATCAGGATCAGCGAAACCGAAACCGCTTCGATCCACAGCATGAGGCGCGCCGAAACTTTCACGTCACGCCAGGCAATCCACACCGAAAGCGCCGTCACCAGCACCGACAGAAGCATGGCTGAGGTGGGATGATTGCCGGCGTCCAGGATCAGCAGATTTCCGTAATGATAGAACCCGCCGATCACGCTCGCTCCCGTCTCCACATAGGCCAGCAGCAAACTCCAGGCAACTACCGCGCCCACCCAGGGAGGAAGGATGGGTGCTGCGTAGGAATACAGCGAGCCGGGAGAAGCGGAGTAACGCGCGAATTTGCTGACGCACAATGCCACCAGAAAAATAGCGGCAGTGGCCAGGACGTAGGCAAGCCAGGTGCCATTGCCGGCAAGCGCGGCCACCAGCGGGATCGTGGCCACGGGAGTGGCCGTGGGCGAAATTGTGGAAATGGATTGGGCGAGTGTCTCCACGGGGGAGAGCGCCCCGCGCCGCAGTCCGTAACCTGTTTTTTCTTGATGCGCTTCAGGCACACCCGTCATGTCGTCATGATCCCCTAATTCTTTGGCAGAAACTGCAAAGTATAGGCCGTTGCCGGATCGAACGGTTTATCGATGACCTTCAAATCGACGAGCTGTTGGTACATCGTGGCCCAGCGTTGGGGATCCATCTGGCCAACCTGCGCTCCCGTTGGATCTTCTCCCGCCACAAAGTGTCCGTCTCGCAATTGCTGCCACGTGAATTGCATCCAGTCAGGATTGAGCGCTGGATTGAGCTTGGCAATCATGGCCTGCGCGGCGGACGGATCATTCAGATAATCCTTCCAACCTCTCACGGATGCATGAACGAACTTGGCGATAATTTCGGGATGCTGCTGGACGAAATCCCTGGTTGTGTACATTACGCGGTAGGGGCTGTATCCGGCGTCGCTCACCAGCAGAACGCGTGTCTCCACTCCGGCCTGATGCGCGAAATACGGTTCAGAAGTTGCAAACGCCTGCTGAATGTAATTCGGATCCGCGACGAAGTTGGCCACGTTCATCATCGCCGGGATGACCTGCACGTTATTCAGCTGGTAGCGTTTGGTGAGAAATTCAAACCAGGTGGATTCGCCCACTTTGATGGCGACGGAATGCCCGTTTAAATCGGCGAAGGAATGGATCGGCGAATTTTTTCGCACCATGATGCCTTGGGGATCATGTTGCATGGTCGCGGCCACAGCGACTAGAGCCAATCCCTGGGCGTTCGATTCCAGAACCTTGTCCGAGGAACCCATACCGAACTGCGCGCTGCCGGCGGAGACCTGCTTCTCAACTGTGATGTACGGGCCGCCGGGCAGGATCGTTACATCCAGCCCCTCATCTGTGTAGTATCCCTTCGCCAGCGCGGTGTAGAAGCCTCCGTGTTCGGGCTGGGGATACCAGTCCGCCTGAAAAACAATTTTGGTCCGTCCGCCGTCGCTTCCGCTGGAGGCATGCCGGCATCCCAGCGCAGAAAGGCTGAGGAATGCCAGCACGACTAAGAGACGGATCGCGCGTTGGGCCATTGTGAAGAAGCAACTCCCTAGTGTGCGGCTCAGAATAACACGTGGCTTTTCGCGGAAAGCGATCTAATCGTTTCCATGCAAAAAATGAATAGGGGACGGCTGCCGGGCCCAGTACGCTCTGTGTTAAATTGCGGCATGGCTTTGTCCACTTCCGCGGGCGCCAGCGCCAAGGCAATCGATGAACAGCGCATGCGCGAGATTTTTGAGTTCACCGCGCGGTCCCTGAAAACGGCGCGCCCGGTTCCATTCGGCGCGCTCATCGTGAATACCCGCACCGGCGAACGATTGATGCGCGCCACGAACGCGGTGTTGCGCGAAAGCGATCCCAGCGCGCATGGCGAGACGCGCACGGTCCGGCTGGCCTGCCAAAAACTGAAACGCCCCTCGCTCGTCGGTTTTACGATGTATTCCACGTGCGAGCCGTGCGCGATGTGCATGGCCAACGCGCTGTGGGCTCGGCTGGACCGCGTCGTTTATGGGGCGACGATCGAGGACGCCAACCGCTACGTCCTACAGATCCATATTCCCGCGAAGGAAGTTGCGCGGCGATCGGATATGCCGTGCGTCGTGGACGGCCCTCTCCTTCGCCAGCTGTGCAACACGCTCTTCACGCATCCGAACATGCGGAAGGCATTTCGCACCTGGAGTTCGAGCAAGGGCAAGCCCGGCAAATCCTGATTCAGGAATTCGACGCGAGCCATTTTCCATGGATCCGAAACACATCGAGGAACTCCGCACGCTGACTGGCGATCCTTCGCGCGTCATTTTAAATCCGCAGATGGTCGAGCAGCTCTCGCGCGATTTCTACTGGTATTCTCCGGTGCTGCGAAAGCAGCTCGACGGAAAGCTGGCTGAGGTCGTGGTCCAGCCGCTCAGCGCCGGCGAGATTCAGAGAATATTGCGATTCTGTTACGCAAATAATCTTCCCGTCACCGCGCGAGGAGCGGGCACCGGCAATTATGGTCAAGCCGTGCCCTTGCAAGGCGGCGTCGTGCTGGACCTCGCGCGCATGGATCGAATTGAGAAAATTCAGGACGACGGGGTGGCCGTGTGCCAGCCGGGAGTGCGTCTCGGCGATCTTGAGAATGAAGCGCGCAGGTCAGGATGGGAGCTACGATGCTATCCCTCGACGATCATCAAGGCGTCGGTGGGCGGATTTCTGGGCGGCGGTTCCGGAGGAATCGGTACGGTCGCTCACGGAGGCCTGCGCGATTTTCAAACCGTGCGCGCCCTGGAAGTTGTCACCATGGAGCCGGAACCGCGCATCGTTCTGCACGAGGGCGAAGCAATTCATGAAATTCTGCATGCCTGGGGCACGAACGGAATCATCACGCGCATCTGGCTGGCGCTGACGCCGGCCGTGGATTGGGCCCAATGCGTCATCGCATTTGACACGTTTGCAGCGGCTTTTGACTTCGCCGAAAAAATCGCCGTGGGCCCTTCGTGGATCAAGCGCCTGGTCACCGTGTTTGAGTGGCCGATTCCGTCCTTCTTCACGCCGATCCAGCAATATGCGCCGCAGGGCAAGACGCTGATTTTTTTTCTGATCGCGTCCAGCCAGCTTGCCGAACTGGAATTCGCGGCGCGAGGGGACGGTGGCGTCGTCACGCACAGCGGAATATATCCCGGTTTGAGCGCGCGACCGTTGCTTTCCGATTACACCTGGAACCACACCACGCTCTGGGCGATGCGCTGGGACGAGGCTTACACCTACTTGCAATGCGGCTTCAATCCGGATACCGTGCGCGAACAGATGCGGCAGCTGCGCGAACGCTTCGGATTGGAATTTCTTTTTCACATGGAATTCATGAAAAACGGCGAGGGCCGCGTGATTCCCGGCGCGATTCCCATCATCTACTACACCACCGAGGAACGTCTGAACGACATGATCGATTTCTGCCGCGAGATTGGCGTGTTTGTGGCCAATCCGCATGTGAATAACGTGGAGGGCGGCGGCCGCTACCGCGCCGACAACGTGCAACTTCTCGCCAAATTGCGCTACGACCCCAAGGGCTTGCTGAATCCGGGCAAGATGATCACGTTTCATTCTGAATCCGCAACAGCCGGAGCTAAAACGAAATGAAAACCTGGATTCCGGACGCGCGGAATTTTGCCTATCTGAACTGGAAGCAGGTGGACGCACTTCCGCGCGAATCCACGCTGCTGGTACTTCCCACCGCGGCCATCGAGCAGCACGGTCATCACCTGCCGCTGGCGACCGACACGCTGATCAACAATCTATTGCTAGGGCACGCGCTGAGCAAGGTGCCCGCCGATCTGCCCGTGTACGCGTTGCCGCCCGTCCATTACGGTAAAAGCAACGAACACATCGGTTTTCCGGGAACGCTTTCACTCAGCTCCAGCACGTTCATGGCTGTGTTGCGCGATCTCGGATCAAGTTTGTCGAAAGCCGGATTTCGAAAGCTGGTTCTCTACAACACCCATGGCGGAAATACCTCGTTGATTGACGTGATGGCACGGGATCTGCGCGCGGAATTCGGCCTTCGAACGTTTGCCATGCACGGTTCCGCTGGAGTTTCGTTCGAGGGCCTCAATCCGCAAGAGCGCGCCTACGGATTTCATGCCGGCGAAGTGGAGACCTCATTTCTGTTGGCAAGCGTGCCGGAATTGGTGGATCGCTCGGCGTACACGTACAACTATGTCGCCGACATTTCCAAGCCGGCGATGCTCTTGCCGGAAAACGCGCCGGCCGCTTTTGCCTGGCTCACGCGAGACATCGCCGCAAGCGGTGTGATGGGCGATCCCCGCCCGGCTACGGCGGAGAAGGGTGCGCGCTGGCTGGAACAGGCGGCCACGCGGCTGGCTGCCGCGCTGGAAGAGATGGCCCGCTATCCCGATCAGCGCACGCCATGAACGAATCCGGCTGGGTCGATTGCGGCGAAGGAGTGCGCCTGGAACGCGGCGTGCGCGCCCGCATGCGCGACGGCGTGGAACTGGTTTCCGATCACTACTATCCGCGCCAGTCTGGCCCGCAACCGACACTCTTGATGCGCCAACCGTATGGACGCGAGATTGCCTCCACCGTTGTTTACGCACATCCCGCCTGGTTCGCGCGCCATGGTTACAACGTCGTCATACAAGACGTTCGCGGGCGCGGTGAATCCGATGGCGAGTTCTATCCGTTTCGGCACGAGGGTGCCGATGGCGCAGACACCATTGCGTGGCTGCGTTCGCGCGAAGAATGCAACGGCCGCATTGGGATGTATGGATTCTCCTATCAGGGCGCAACGCAGCTTCTGGCCGCGGCGGAGCAGCCTCGGGGCCTCCTGTGCATCGCCCCGGGAATGACTGCGTGCGATCTGTATCACGGTTGGTTCTATCAGGGCGGAGCGCTGCGTCTCGCTTCAACACTCGGGTGGGGACTGCAGATGTTGAAGGAGGATGCGCGCCGCAAAAAACTACGCGAAGCCAGCGACCGGCTGGAAACAGCCTGGGCGCAGCTCGCTTTGCAGACCAGCGTGCTTCCCATTCGCGCCCATCCCGCGCTGCACGGAGAGGGAGTGCCGCAGTACGTGCTGGACTGGCTGGATCACGACGCGCCCGGCGAATACTGGTCGGCGCTCGACGTCAGCCGCCGCCTCGATAAAATACTTGTCCCGTCGCTGCACATTTCCGGCTGGTACGACATTTTTGTGCGCGGCAGCATCGGAGGTTTTCTCGCTTTGCGGGAGTCGGCGGGAAGTGAATTGGCCCGCGAACATCAATACCTGCTTGCGGGGCCTTGGGTTCATATTCCGTGGGGAGATCGAATCGGAGCTGCCGACTTTGGCCCAGAGGCGCTTGTCGATACGGATACGATTCTTCTGCGCTGGTTCGATCACTGGCTGAAAGATTCCGGCGCGTTTGACGGAAAGGCCCGCGTGCGCCACTTCGTGCTCGGAGAAAATAGCTGGAGCGAGGCGGAAAGTTTTCCCACGAATGCGGAGTGCCCGCTTTTTCTGCATAGCGATGGCCGGGCAAATTCGCGCAAGGGAGATGGAACGCTCTCGACTGTGGGTCCGCACGACGACGAGCCTTGCGACATCTTTGTGTACGATCCGGAAGTGCCTGTCCTTGCTCCGGGCGGGCCCGCCGCGGCCAGCGGACAATTCGATCAGGCTGTTCTGGAAATGGGAAAGAATCTGCTGGTGTATTCGACCGAGCCACTTGAAAAACCACTGCGAATTTTTGGAATCCCACGCGTTGTTCTCTATTGCTCGAGTTCGGCTGCGGCGGTGGATTTCACGGCGAAACTGGTGCGCGTGAAGTCCAACGGCTCCGCGGATTTTATTTGCATGGGAATCGCGCGCTCCACCCGCATGTTTGCCGAAACGAAATACGCGGCGGACAAAATTCACCAATGGAACTTTCCGCTCGAGCCAACTTCGTGCAGATTCGCCGAGGGTGACCGCGTCCGGCTGGAAATCGCCAGCAGCGCATTTCCACTGTTCGATCGCAATCCCGGTAGCAACGTGCCGTCGTGCCGCGCGACGTCGTGGGATTGGCGGCGCTCAACTCAATTTGTGTTTCACGGACGCGTGTGCCCGTCCGCTCTCTATCTGCCGGTATCCGAGGCGCGGGAATGAGCGGCCTCGCCGGCATCCCGGAAATTGCGATCGCCGGCGTCAAAAAACAATTTGGGAACGCTCGGGCGATTTTGGAATCCATCGATCTGGTTGTAGCCAAACAGGAATTCATCAGCCTGATCGGCCCGTCCGGCTGCGGAAAATCAACCATCCTGAAATTGATCGCGGGTCTCGCCTCGCCTACAAGCGGCACGATCCGAGTGGATGGAATGACGCCGCTGAATGCTCGGGAAACGATTTCGTTTGTATTTCAGGATGCCACCCTGCTTCCGTGGCGCACGGTGACCCAGAACATCGCCCTGGGCCTGGAGCTGGAACGCATGCCGAATGCTCGCCGCGAAAGAGAGGTCGCCGCGCTGCTCGATCTCGTTGGGCTGAAACATGTGGCGGCCGCGTATCCGCGCGAACTGTCGGGTGGGATGAAGATGCGCGTCTCCATCGCGCGTGCGCTGGCGACGAATCCGCGGCTGATGCTTCTCGACGAACCCTTCGCGGCCCTCGACGAAATGTCCCGTGATCGTCTGAACGAAGAAATCCTGCGCTTGCGCTCGGAACAAAGTTGGACAGCCGTGTTCGTTACGCACTCTGTTCCCGAAGCCGTCTTTCTTTCCGATCGAATTGTCGTGCTGGCACCGAACCCGGGGCGAATTTACGCCGAGTTTCTTGTGGAGTTGCCTGAGCCGCGGACTTCCGCAATCCGCAGCACGCCCGAGTTTGACGCCATCGCCTCACGCGTGGCGCACACCTTGCGGGAGACGATTAGGCAATGAGGCAGCGCGCCATTACCGCGCTCAACGCGCTCGCCGTTTTTGCGGCGCTCGTGCTGCTGTGGCAGTTGATCCTGTGGATCTTCCGCGTGCCGCCGTTCATGCTCCCGGCGCCGTCGGCGGTGGTGCGGGCTGTGGGCGCGCGCTTTCCTTCGTTGCTGAATTCGCTGGCCATCACCGCTGAAGAATCCGCCGGCGGGCTCGCGGCCAGCGTCGCTGTAGGAGTGCTGGTCGCGCTCGTCTTCGCCCAATCCCGTTGGGTGCGGAAAATGCTTTACCCGTATACGCTGCTGCTGCAGACCGTGCCGATCATCGCGATCGCGCCATTGATCATTATGTGGATGGGCGCGGGAATTGCGGCGGTGACTCTCATCGCCTTCATCATTTCGCTCGCGCCGATTATTGCCAACACCACCCAGGGCCTCATCAGCGTCGACGAAAATCTGGTGCATCTTTTTCTGATGCACAACGCTTCCAGCCGTCAGGTGCTTTTCAAGCTGCGCTTGCCGCATGCGGTGCCGGATCTTTTTGTGGGGATCCGCGTGGCCAGTGGAATTGCGGTGATCGGCGCGATTACCGGAGAGCTTTTCGCGGGCTCGGGGCGGGTGGGAGAGGGTGGCCTAGGATATTCGATCCTCTACGCGTCTTCCCAGCTGCAGACCGATTATTTATTTGCGCTGGTGCTGGCCGCCACGGTACTAGGATTCAGTTTTCTGTTTCTGGTAATGTTTTTGGAATGGTATTTTCTGCACCGCTGGCACGAATCCGCGCGGGCGCGGGAAAAAGAGTGAGACGGAAAGCGCTGATATTACATTGAATCGAGAGAGGTGAACGACAGATGTTGCGACTGGAAACTGAAACCGGATGGTGGCTCGTCACTCATCCCGACCACGCACGCCTGGCCGGACAGTTTGCCGAGCGCTGGGGCAACGATCTTTTCGTTTCGCCGGAACCGCGCGAGCATGTTCTGCGCGGCATCACGCGCCATGACGACGGCTGGGCCGCGCGCGACGCCGCTCCCCAGATCACTCGGCAGGGAAAACCCAGCGCATTTTCAACGGAGCTGGTCGGCAAATATTCGGGGTTCGAGGAAATTGATCTGCCCGATTACTTAGCGGTGCGCGATCGCGCCGTCCGTTTGATCGCGGAGGAAGATCCCTATGCTGCGATCCTCATTTCCATGCATACCTATAGCTTGTTGAACGATCATGCCGACCGGGCCACCATTCTGCCGGCGCAGTTACCGCTGTTCGACCAGTTCCTGGAAGGGCAGAAGGCGTTGCAGAATTCCTTGCGCGGTCGAATTGCATCAAATCCGAAAGTGAAGCCGGAGCAGAAAAGCGACGCGGCAATTTTAGATCACTTTCGATTGCTGCAAGCCAACGATTACCTCTCGCTCCTCACCTGCGTGGACTATCAGAAGCCGGTGGAGTTACTGCACGTGCTGCCGACGAGCGACGGCAAAGGCTCGCAGATCAAAGTGCGCTCCATCGGCACTCGCCGCTTCGTCCTGGAGCCGTATCCGTTCTCAGACCGGATGATCAGCTTCCAGTTTCCAGCGCGCCGAGTGGAAGGAAAGCACTTTTCTTCGGCGAAACAGTTTCAGGATGCGTTTCACTCTGCGCCGGTGGAAACGCTTGCGGTTACCGTCAGCGCAGGATAGCGCTGCGAATTTCAGTGTCTGGAATGGTGGTCTTGCCGGGACGAAACCCCACAGACTGAAGTTTGTGCTACTTGAGGACGGATGCGTGCGCGGAGACGATCCGCCAGCCTTCCGGTAAACGCACCCAGACCTGACTTTGCCGCCCGGAAGTTGTTTGTCCGTTCACGGTTCGCTCGAACTCCAGGGTTACGCTCCCGAAATCGCGCCCGAACGTTACGATATCCAGGCGGCGAAGCTGTCGCGCCAGATTTGCGGGCGAGCGGCCTTTGCGGAAGGCTTCAATCTCCTCGATACCGTAAAGATTCTCCGTCACTCCAAAGCGCATGGCTTGCGGAGAGGCCCAGAACATTTGTGTCAGCGTGTCCGCATCGTTGGCCATTAGCGCCGCTTCGTACTTTGGATAGAGCGCCCGCAATTCCGCGACGGTTTCGGATCGTTGATTAGCATGGGAGCGTCGATTTCGTAGGACAGACTTCAGTCTGTGGATTTTTGTCCTAGCTGGAACTGAAACCGGACAGGCTGAAGCCGGTCCCACTTTTTAGAATAGTTTCCTTGCCGGCAGAATACTGCTTGGAGATCGCCGCCGACACCGTATAAATCGGTTCGTTGACCACCTGGCTGAACCGCAGATTCATTGCCACGCTGCACAGCAGGTAAGCGTGAACCGGAGTAAAGCCCCAGCGCTCGCAGAGAAAGTCAATCATACGTGACGTCGCTGCATGGGCGGCGGCGGTGGCATCGGGAGCCGACTCCACAACAATCCATTCGCCGCCTTGCGAATCTGTTTCCAATTTTCTCGAGGCGGAAGTCTCGAGCATCGGTCCCTGCAGCGCGCGCTGCTTATGCACCTGAAAGCGTAGCGTTGCTTCGGCCGGGCACTCGATTCCGTTGATGCACACCTCGCCATCTCCCTGCGCGGCATGAGCATCGCCCGCGGAAAAAAGCGCGCCTTTGTTGAGCACCGGCAAATAAAGCGTGGCGCCCGTGCAGAGTTCGCGCACATCCATGTTGCCGCCGAAAACTCCGGGCGGACGGGTGCGAAATTCGCCGTCTCCCGCGGGCGCGACCCCCATCACGCCGCAAAAGGGACGCAAGGGCACGATGGCCGGCGAAATCGACCGGCTGATTTCTCCTTCCAATTTCCAGACAAAGAAAAAGGGATCGGTAAAGCGCTGCTTGAGAAAGCCGAGGCCGCTGACCACGCTGGTCCAGCCCCAGCCTTTGTGCGCCACTTCGACGACGTCGACCTGAAGAACGTCGCCGGGTTCGGCGCCATCGATGTAAATCGGCCCCGTAAGCGCGTGAATCTTGTCGCGGTCAATTTTGAGATATTCGGCGAGCGTCATCGACGGATTGCATTGCGCGCCGCTGGAATCCACGCACTCCATGCGCACCGAATCGCCGGAGGCGACTCGCAGCCGCGGCGTTAGCGCCCGGTTCCAGCGGGAATGGGTGGGTTCCCATTTGAGAATATAGAGCCATGGGACCGCCTAGACCTCCACTGTCATTTGCAATTCAACGAGCGCATTGCGCGGCAAGGCCGGAACACCAATCGCCGCGCGAACGTGGCGTCCCGCCTCTCCAAAAATTTCAACAAACAAATCGGACGCGCCGTTGATTACTTTCGGCGAGTCTGGAAATCCGGGAACGGCGTTCACATAGCCGTTTACGGTGACAATGTTCTTTATCTTGTCGAGCGAACCGAGGTGGGCGGTCTATGTCCCGCCAATTGGATCAGCGCGCAGTCGCGTGCCGCGGCGTAACCTTCCTCAATTGTGCGGCCCTCTCCGGCTGTTCCGGTGACCACCTCGCCGTCATGGATGGAGATGACGCCAGCCATGTAAACCATCTGCCCAACGGTCCGCGCCGGAAGATAATTGCCGCCCGGCGCAGGCAATGCGGGAAGAACAATGCCCAGCTCCTTCAGCTTCGTTTCAATCCTCGCCGCCATAAATGCCAGCTGCCTCCATCCAAAGAATCGGTTAGTTTAGCATAGACATTTGATCGTCAGAATTTTGGCGGTCGGTCGTTGCCGAGATCGGCGAACGAGCGTAGGCTTGGCGGACAGGCGAGCCGATGCCCAAGCGACGTGTAGCATTGAGGGTTGGATTGACGCTCCTGGAGTTGCTCGTCCTCTCTCACTCCAATTTGGCGGCGCGAACACTAAAATGCCCGGCTCCGGGCGCCCCTGAACTCGTTCAGACAAATTACCGTGCATATTCCGAGGTTATGGAACTCGCTCTTACTCTCAGTGGCTACGGATTTGCGGTGAAGTGCATTGCCATGTCGAAGCTGGAAAATTTCGTCCCGGGCACGAGGGGCGGCGCGCTCTACCTGACCGATCACGGTGATTTTGACGTGGTTTTTCTGCCCAAGGCGCAGACCTTTGACGCGTTTAGAGTCGTCGAGCGACATAAAAATGGGCAATACGTGTATTTGTTTCGAGGAAACCCGCGCAAAAATGGTCGAATGGAGGGCAAGAGAACTTACTTCTTCAGGAATTCGAATAAGCTATTCATTGCTTGGGGCAAGCAAACCGCGACAAACCTCTCCGAAGTTCTCGTCTCACATTAAGGGCTCAGGCCCGAGGGCCATAGGGGAATTTTCCCCTGCAAATTACAGACTTCAACCTATCTGGAGCAAACCTTAAAACTCGTATCGTTTAATTTTTGCCGGATCCGGATAAGGATTAGGGGTTGCCGGTGCTTCCAAAGACCAATCACAGCTTCGGGCGCAAGGTCACTTGGACATCGGTCGTGTGCCGCATTTCCTTTGCGATCTTAATTGCCGTGGCGCTTCTCACCGGAATCGTCCGTGCGGCGGACGATCAGCCAGACCGCAACTCAGTTCTGAACCATTTGAACGCAATCATAAGTTGGTATCGCGATTCGGTTTCGAACGTTCAGCCGGGCGAATTGCCAAGCGACGCGATTTTCCAGCAGAATGTGCGCACCCTGGCGGCACAGGCCGTGCAGCTTGCCTTCCAATGGGCTCGCGCGGAAGCCGCGCTGCTCGGTGAATCAAGCAGTTCAACCGGCGATAACACCACTCCGCCGCAGGACTATAGCGAGGCGCAAGCCCGGATTTCGGCTGGCATCGCCGACAATCAGTCCAAGCTCGACAACCTGAACAAGCAAATTGCATCTTCGCCGGGGACGAAGCGAAAAGTTCTGCTCGGGCAGCGAGATGCACTGAATGGCCAGATTCAGTTGGATCGCGCGAGGCTCGAAACCATCCAGAAAATGTCTCAATTTGTCGAGCTCAATACGTCCGGCAATCAGGGATTCGAGGCCAGCATTAAAGAACTGGTGGATTCTGTCCGGAGATCTCCACTGGCGAGAAGGGAACGCAAAAGCCCGGACAAACCGTATCACCCAAACCAAAAAGTCTGCCGGAATTATCGGCCAGCTTGTTACCCTCTACGATCAAGTTCAAGCATGCGGGCGTTCAATCGCCTGCTCACGGAAAATGCGCGCGTTTCGCAGACTGCCAACAATCTCCGCGAGCCTCTGCGCGCGTCGCTCCGGACAATCATCACTCAGACCCGGCAAAATCAACCGCAGGCGGGACCTCCAAACGGCGCACAGCCACCGCAGGATTTCTCCAAGATCACCAAGCAATTCACGCAACTATCTGACGCCCTTGTGCCGCTGACTCAGGAAATCATGGTGCTGGATCAAACCCGCTCGAACCTTCAAGAGTGGCGCAGCTCGATTTCAAGCGAATCGGAACATGATCTGATCGCCGTGCTGTTGCGTAATCGGAATTGCCGTTGCGCTCGCGATCATATGGGGCTTGTCAGAAGTTTGGGAAGGCTGACGTTTCGCTACGTGCCGACGCGCGCCGCCGCCGGCAATTTCTGGTGTTGCGCCGTTTCGTCATGGGTTTTTTCTTTACGCTGGTCATCGTGATGGGATTCGTCAGCGAATTTGGTTCGTTGGCCACCTATGCCGGTTTCGTTACGGCGGGCATCGCCGTTGGGCTGCAGACGGTTCTATTGTCGGTGGCCGCATATTTTTTCGTGGTGGGCCGCTATGGAATCCGCATTGGTGACCGGATCAGCGTCGCAGGCGTGACGGGCGACGTCGTGGACGTGGGGCTTGTCCGGCTCTATATCATGGAGCTTGCAGGTACCGGAGTGGATCTGTATCCCACGGGACGCATCGCCGTCTTTTCGAACTCCGTACTTTTCCAGCCGTCCACTCCGCTCTTCAAGCAAGTGCCCGGGACGCATTATGCGTGGCACGAAGTGTCCATTGCGATTGCTCCAGGTGGCGATCACAAGGCCGCTTACGACCGAGTCCTTGCCGCAGTGAATTCGGTATATCAGGAATATCGTGATGTCATGGAGCGCCAACAGGGAACGATTGGCGATGGCGGCGAAATCGTCCTCAAAGCTCCCGTGCCCGAGGGGAAGTTTCAGCTCAACGGCGATGGCATGGCGCTTATCGTTCGGTATCCGGTCCCATTAGCCCAAGCATCCGAAACGGATGCCCGGCTGGCGCAGGCATTGATCGGCATCCTTGACGGCGACAGCGCGGTGAAGGCCGCCATCGCAGGAACGCCAAAAATCCAGGCGGCAGTAAAGGGCTGAAGCCAGTGCGGTCCCCCCGAAATTGGCCAGCAACGATCCTATTTTTCAGGGAGCTTACTTCCATGAATACGCCTTCCAGCATGACCCCGAGCGGTTCGTCAACTTCTGTATGGGTCAAGATCAGCGCTGTGGCTCTTCATCGCGGTGCTGGGGTTTCTTTTCTTCTTGCTCGCTTCGGGCAGGCAGCGGCACAGACTGGTACGATGAAGTGCCGACCGGCGGGCTCGTCATCCGGCAAGCCTGGACAAGTGATCGCGCATTAAACGATTCGCGATTGTTCAACGAAATACGAGAAGGCATAACAAGCTTCGCGCGGAGCGACCCAAATATTTCGCGGGGAGAATAGCGAGCGATGGGCGGCCGCTGAATCCGTGTGAGTTGGCGCGGATTTCCGCTTGCATCACGGCAACGGTGCGCTACGATGTGCCATGCGACCTCTTTGGTCCCAGATCCTTGTTTTGACATCCCTTTTCGTTTTTGCCGTAAACACTCCATCTCTTTCCGTGCTGCACGAAAAAAGGCGATCTTCATCAGACCTCGAGGTGAGCGGCGCGCTTGCGGGTTTGCCGCCCGAGGCGACCCGTTACATCTCACGCGACGAACTTCTGGCCATGCCGCAGGCAAGCTTTACGGTTACGGATGACATGAACTTCACGGGTCCAACCAAGATTGGCGGAGTGAAGCTCGAAGATCTTGCGATGCGGTTCGGCGCATCGCCTGCGGCGAATCTGGTGGTGGCAATCTGCGATGACGGCTATCGTGCGATTTATCCTCACAATTATCTCGCGGCGCATCATCCTGTGCTGGTGCTAGAGGTCAATGGACAGGGGCCAGCGGGCTGGCCCAAAGCCGCCGAAGACTCCGGTTCCCGCATGGGTCCCTACATGATCTCCAATCCCAGATTCACGCCCAGCTTCAGAATTCTCTCACACACTGACGAAGCGCAGATTCCGTGGGGCGTTGTGCGCATTGAATTCCGCGAAGAGAAGTTGGTATTGGGCGCCATTGAGCCCCGCGGAGTTCGCGCGCAGGATCGCCGCGTGCGGGACGGATTCCGCATCGCCCAGCAAAATTGCTTTCGCTGCCACAACACGGGAAGCGAGGGCGGAGAACAGGAGTCGGAAACTCATGGCAGGCTCTCGGCGCATTTGCGGCGAAGGCGCCCGGGGAATTCGCCGCCTATATTCGCGATCCACATGCAAAAAATCCTCGGGCGCAGATGCCCGGAAATCCCGCATACGATGACGCGACCCTGAACACTCTTGACCGCGTACTTCAGCACTTTTTCTCCACCTGAAAAACCATGACCCTGCGAACCTTCAAAATGCTTCTCGTCTTTGGCGTGGCATTTTATTATTCCCTGGTGGTTTTTAACAATCTTACGGATTACGAGTCCAACTATTTCTTCGTGCAGCACACGTTGACCATGGACACTACGTTTCCGGGGAACCACGGCATGTGGCGGGCCATCCATTCCCCGTTGTGGTTCACGGCGTTCTACTGGTCGATCATCGTTTGGGAAATGGTCATCACGGTGCTCAGCGGGTGGGGCGGCGTGGCCATGGCGCGGGAAATTCACGGAACTCCCGCGGCATTCGATCTTTCCAAGCGCGTGGCCATCAGCGCACTGGCGCTTAGCTTGCTGAAGTGGCTCATCGCTTTTCTTTCCGTGGGAGGCGAATGGTTCCTGTTCTGGCAATCAAAATTGTGGAATGGCCAGGATCCCGCGTTCCGCATGTTTACCGTTGTCGGGATCATTCTGTTGCTGGTGGCGCAACCGGACGCAGAGGGGCAGCCTTAGGATTTTGAGGCAGCCGCTACTCCCTTGCAATGCCTCGCAGCGCAGCGTCTTGCGGCACCGGGCTTTCTGGATTTGACCAGTCATAAAAGCCTTTGCCGTTTTTCTTTCCGTACCATCCGGCCATCACCATTCGCTTCAGCAAGGACGGAGACGAAAATCGCTTTTCCTTGAATTCGTCGAACATGACGTGGGTGATGTAGTACGTGGTATCCAGGCCGACGAAATCGAGCAGAGTAAACGGTCC